>JBELBV010000015.1:45809-47929 GCA_042095135.1 Flavobacteriales bacterium
GGCAAGTCGCCTTGAATCGATTCCCAGGCGCCGCCGATGGCCGCTTTGTAAATGAACGGCGCGTACACCGCGTTTCGGAAGCCGCTCAGGGTGCAAAATATTGAATCGGGGTGGAAAGGGTCGAATTCGACGTCAGTTACGAATTGGCCCGGCAAACCGTCCTCCATGGGCGTCCACGTATCGCCGTGATCCAACGACACCCAGACGCGCCCGTCGGTCGTGCCCGCCGCTACGGCATCCGCATCGAAATGCGAGCCGGCCAACGCGCTCACGCACCGGTACTGCAACCCCGGGGCGGTCGCATACGTCAAATCTTCGCTCACCGGCTGCCACACGCTCACCGGCGCGTCCTGCATCCGGTACGCGCGCTGCGTCCCTGTCCACATTTCATCGGGATTTGACGGGTGATAGATCAAAGGCGCGTCCCACCACACGCGGTCCTCCTCGTCGATGCCCGTCGTGAAGTCGTTCCAGAGGGGTTCTTCGTCCGCACCCGTCATGCTGAAGCGCCAATTGCCCCATTGGTAGCCGGCATAGCGCAGAGCATCGTCCTCGGGATGGTAAATGACCGTGAAGCCGTCGCCGCCGAGGTCGCGCGTCCAACCGCCGAGGTCTTCGTAATTGCCGGTCGTGGTGCCGTTGTCTTGGGCGCCGCCCGAATACATGCCCGGGTTGTGCGGGTTCCACGCGGCACGGTAAAATTGCGTTACCGGAATATCCTCGATGTCCGTCCAAGTCGCGCCGTGGTCCTCGGTTTTGTACAGGCCGCCGTCGGTCGCCAAAATGCACGTCTCTGACCCCAGCCATTGCAGGTCGTGTTTGTCCGCGTGCACCTCGTACGTCCACCATTCCGGCCCCATCAGGTTCCAGTTGTTCCCGCCGTTCGCAGAATTCCACAGGTTCACCCCGAGGATGGTGATGTCGTCGGCGTCAAACGGGTTGATGCGCACTTTAGAGAAATACCATCCGAATCCACCCAATGCGTTTTCGGGAACGTTGTCCTCCGGAATGACGGCGCTCCATGTTTCGCCACCATCGGGGGTGCGGTAGAGGTTGTCGAGTTGGCTATTTGTGCCGACCACCAGCGCATACACGCCGTTTGGCGATTGCGCCAAGCCGATGCGCCCGCGCTCGCCGTCGCCCCACGGGTTTGGCAAGACGTTCCAACTCACACCTGCATCCTGTGACTTCCAAATGCGGCAATGCGGTCCCCAAACTTCACTTGCGGTTGAGTTGCGCGTTCGTTGCCACGCCGCTGCATACAAAGCCTCGGTCGACGGATCATACAATATGTCGGTCACGCCCGCTGAATCATTGGGGAGTAACACCTGGTCCCAATTCACTCCCGCATCCTCGCTGCGAAACAGACCGCGGTAAGCATTGGGTTGGGCAGGATTGCCCATGGCTCCTGCGAACAAAACCGGACCGGATCCTTCTGCACCTGGAACAAACAACAATTTGCTGATCACGCCCATCGAGTCGAGCCCCATGTTCTCCCAGGAATCCCCACCGTCCAAAGAACGGTAAACACCATTTCCAATGCGGGGGAAACTGCTGATCTGCGGGTCGCCCGTCGCAAGAAACAGACGGTCGGGGTTGCCCGGATAAAATGCCAAATCTCCCATGGCCATGGCCGGGAAGTTTTCGGTGAGCGGCTGCCAATCGCCGTCGCCTGTTCCCTTCCACAGGCCACCTGCACTGCTCCCGGCATATAGAATCGTGGGATCTTCGGGATGTTGTCGGATGAAATTGAATCGCCCTCCAATGTTAGTGGGACCTTCCAGCCTCCATTCGCCTTCAATGGTGCGCGATGCATCGGCGCTAGTGGTGAAGTCGTTCTTCCAGCGGTCGACGCCGTCTAGAACGTGAGCGGCATGCCACGCGTCCCAAGTGGCGTCGGGAGCTGACCACTTCCAAGCAGCCGCCTCAAAAGGCTTGAATTTTTTGAAGGCATCGGTGGATACGTCCGAATTGGAATGGGATGCACAACCGGACAAGACGAGAATACCCCAAACGGGAATCGAAAGGAGGAAGATGTGGATTGCTTTCATTATCGAATCAACAAAATGTGCCCATGCAAAGTTTTAAGCGAATAGGCATCGTCGCGCAGCACAGCCTCG
>JBELBV010000016.1:0-45151 GCA_042095135.1 Flavobacteriales bacterium
ATGGCGTGTCCCCAGACCTGGTGGGTCAAGATGCGGTCGATGCGCGTTGTACGCTCCGAGGCTTCTTCCCATGGGAATTCGGGTCCGTTGGGAATGAGCGATTCGGCGTTGTTGCGGATGTGCTCCATGCGCCAGCCAGCTTCCTCCAGTTGGAGGGCAGCCGATGACTCCTCGAGCTGTGCACGAGCGGCCTCGAGTGCCTTGGTTTGCGCACTGTTCAGCCAAAAGGGTAGGTCCCGAGCCCGGAGGTGCCAAGCGAGTTGCGGTACAGGTGCGCTCGGAAAGTGGGCCTTCAAGGCGTCGAAGGTGGCGTTCCATGCTGCCGGGGCAATCCGGTCGTCGCGGTGGGTGCTTACCTGTGGTTTAGTCTCCGCCAAGTCAGTGTGCAATCGGTCCTTTCGTTCCTTCTCGAAGTGGAAGGAGAAGGCGGGGACGCCCAACCACGCTTCCAGTGCATCGAGGCGCACGTCGGTGGCATCGGTCCGGTTGATGATGACGGTCGCCGGAAAGCCCATCTCCAAGACTTGCAATGCCAAGAACAGGCTGCTGCGGACGTGGGCGCTGTCCAGAACAATCCACACGGCATCCGGCTGCAGATCGGCGTCGAGCAACTCCCGTTGTGTCACGCGCTCATCATCCGCTTTGGCGAACAAGCTGTACGTGCCGGGCAGGTCCACGAGCTGAACACCGGACTGGCCCTTCCATGGAGCTTCGTACCGCTCGATGGTGACGCCCGGCATGTTGCTGACCTTGGCTCGCCGACCAGTGAGGCGGTTGAAGAGCGTGGTTTTGCCACAATTGGGATTGCCGACGAGCGCGATTTTCACGGGTTAAATTTCGGTGTTTCCGAGGCGGCCTCCTATCCCACGATTGTGGGATTCAGTGGCGGACCAACCATCGAGCTGGGTCTTGGGGTGAGTGGCTGTTGCCTTGGACCTGCCACACTTCGAAGTGCAAGGTGGATTGGCCGTTGGCGGTCAATACGGTGCCGATTCTCTCCCCGGCTTCCACCTGGGCGCTCTTGGTTATGGTAGCCGTCTGGAGGTTACTGTAAACGGTGCGGAAGGCGCCGTGCGACAGGATGACGGTCCAGCCGGCGCCGGGAATCTCAAAGGTGCTGGAGACCGTGCCGCCAAAGACGGAAAGGACAGAACTTCCTGCTTCGGTGGAGATGTCGACGCCATTGTTGTCGATGGTGATACCGGGCAGGCTGGGGTGCGGCTGCCGTCCGAACTTCCCCGTTAATACCCCTCGCATGACAGGCCAAGGCAAGGCGGATCGGTTGCGCTCAAAGGCGGCGGAGACGATTTTCCCTTCGGGGGTGAGTGCGAATTCGCCTGCGGAACTCTCGCGTTCGGCCTTGAGTTCGGCTTCGATGATTTTGCGGATGGCGTCGTTCAGGCGTTTTTTCTCTGCCTCGGCTTGTTGGACCTGGGCGCGCAACCTTGATTCTTCGCCCTTGAGCGATTCGACGAGGGCCTGCCGTTGGTTGCGGTCATTCGCTAAACGGTTCCGCTCGCTGCGTACGTCCGCCAAGACGCTTTCCAATTCCGCCCGTTTGGCCTCCAAGGACAAGCGGTTTTCTGCAAGCTCTAGCTGGGAGCCTTGGATTTGTTCTACCTGCTCTTTGCGGAGTGAGGAGTACGATTGCAGTAATTGAAACCGAATGACCGCTTGGGCAAAATCTTCCGCGGCAAACACATACATCCATGGGTTGTGCCCGAGGGAATGCTTGTAGGCCGCTTGAATCATCCGCGCGTACTCATCCTTCATGGCGGCGATGTGCCCTTCGAGCGATCGAATTTCCGAGTCGGTGTTGGTCATGGACCGCTCGAGTGCTCGCATTTCGGCTTGGTGGTGCCGGATGAGCTGCTCGCGCAGGTTCATGCGTTCGTTCACGAGCCGGAGCTGGACGAGGGCGTCTTTCTTGTTGGTGGCCGTCTGGTTGAGGAGCTTTTCGGTCGTGGCGATTTTGGCTTGAATAGCATCGCGCTCTTTTTGCAGATCAGCTTTATTCTGGGCTTGGGCACCCATCAGGCATCCAAACACCGCGATGCCCGCCAAGACGAGCGTGCGCATGCATGCCTTAAAAGCCGGTGCGCTGCTCATAACCTTCGGGGATTTCAAAAGGGAAGTCGTATGCCCGTCCAAACCGCTTGCGCATCACTTCCCACTCCATGGAGACATCGCCTTCGACAGTGGAGATCAACACGCGGCACGCATCGGGGAACCTCCCGCCGTCAAACGCTTCAAACTCGCTGCGTTCGAGCGTCAGGGATCGCTGGTAGTAGAGGTCATCAAACTGGTCGCGCACGGGGTCAAAGGTCAACCCGTCAAACCAATGCCGCTTGATGAGCAGGTCCTCGTCCTCGGTGCGGTTGCGCAGTCGTTCATATCGGCGTGTCGGCAGCTGGATGTTCAACGAATCTTCCGGTTCCAAATCGTTGTCGTTGACACCGACCATCCGGCGCACTCTGCGTTTGTACTTGCCGATGAGAGCGTAGTTATCGCCGTCTACCTTGGAATTGAATTTGTCCTGTTCCGGATTCAGCCCCATCGGGAATCCCCCCAAAATGGCTTGTACGTCTTCAAAGGCCAACGGTGTATCCGCCCAATCGCCCAGCGCTTCGTAGTTGCCGGCGTAGTAAAACTTGTTTCCCGGAATCTTGCTGACAAAAAGCACCGTGTCCGGCTCCAGCATGATGCGCGCCACCTCTACCCCCAATGCGGGGGAGATGCTCATCCAAATGGCGCTGTCTCGGGCCATCCGGACGGAGGCCTTGAAGGACTCCCGCTGCCCGTCGGCATCCACGGTAACATCCAGCCGCATCCCGACCCAATCCCATTCCGCCGCCTGTTCGTCGTAGCGCTCGAGGATTTGCCCCACGTTGAGGTTCTTGAGCGGCTTGCCCCGGGCAATGCGTGCGGAATTGGAGCACCCCGTCCCTAAACTCAACAGGACGCCCAAGGCCGTGAAAAGGAGGGGCCGCTGTGTCATTGGTGGGCTTGGATTTTGGTGTTCAGGACCTCGGCATCGCCTCCGGCTTCGAGGGCCCGCTGCCAGGAAGCCACCGCTCCCACAGCATCCCCCATGGCCAATCGAATGTCCCCGTCGTGTTCCCAAAACGCAGGGCCTTGGTTTTCGGATTGAAACAAGGCTTGTGTGATGTAATCCAGCGCCTCGGGATACTGTCCGTTTTTGTACAGAGCCCACGCGTGGGTGTCCATGAAATTGGGTTCCATCGGTGCCAACTCCATCAACTGCGTGCTCAGCTCCAGGGCACGGGGGAGGTTCTCATCGGCCTCTGCCAAGTAGTAGGCATAGTTGTTCAGCACCGCTGGATTGTCCGGCAGCCGCCCGAGGCTTTTCTCGTAAGCGGCGAAGGCGCGCGTCGGTTCTCCGGTTTCGTGCAAGGCATCGCCGAGCATACCGTGCATCAGGCCCTCCATTTCGGGGGCATCCAAAATGACAGCGAGTCCGCGTTTCAGCACGTTGACCACGGCTGCGAAATCCTCTTGGTCGAGGGCGGCCACGGCGGCGTAATAGGCAAAATTGGCGTCCAACGGAAACAGGTCCATGGCCTGGGTCGCGTGGGACAGCATGTCCGCCGCACGGTTCAAGTCCGCATCGAGTGCGATGAGGTTGGTCCAAGCAAGCGGGTCTGCCGGGTTCGCTTCAATGGCTGCCTGTGCATGCACAATGGCCACTGCGGGTCGGCCCTGTCCCTGTTCGTAATCCGCGGCAAGCATGAGCAGGTCGGCGGATTTTGGGTGTTGGCTGAGTGCGGCTTCAAGCAGTGCTTCGACCATGGGGTTCAAGCTTGGGTCGACGACGGCAATTTGCAGGTACTGCACCAGGATTTCTCGCTTCTCTTCAATGAAAACGTCTTGGGATACAAAGGCGATCAGTAACGCCTCCTGTGCCCGGGAGATTTCATTCATTGCCGTGTAGAGGTGGGCCAAATCCAGCTGCGCCACTCCGTTGCTGGGGTCGTCCGTCACGACTTCGAGCAGGGTGGTCAACGCGGCGGCGTCCTGTCCAGTTGCCCGTAGCATTTGTGCCCATTGCAGCTTGAACTCCGCAATGTCTGGGAACTCCACAACGGCTTCTTCCAGCCCGTGGTAGATGGCTTCGTAGTCGCTGAGCAATTCCAAGAAGTAAAACCGCTGCAGGCGCACGTCAGGGTCGCCGGGCGTCTCCGCCTCATAGGCATCACAAAGTACCAATGCGGCGGCTGGCTCACCGGCATCGGCGAGCTTCATGCTCCAATCGTAAATCCAATCGAGATCTCCCGGCCGTGCCTGCACCACCCATACGAGGTCTTCCAAAGCAGCCTCGGCATCGCCCAAGTCAAGCAGGGCTTCGGCGCGGTATTCGTGCGCCCATCGGTGGTTTTCGTCTGCTTCCAGTACCGAATTGAGGTGGTAGACCGCTGATTCGTACTGTTCGCGTTGCAGGTCGATTTTGGCCAGGTCGAAGTGCAGTGCTCGCTCCTCCGGCTGCATGTCGAGGCATGTCAAAAAGGACGTGTAGGCCAAGTCCAAATCGCTTTTGGCGAGGTGGTTTTGGGCTTCGAAATAGGTGCGTTGAAAGCCTTCGTCGTACACGGGCAAGCCGGCGAGGTCTGTAGGGCCTTTGCATCCCCCGAGTGTGGCCGCTAGGGCCACGAGCGTGTATCCGATGAACGACGAGGAGCGCACGGTTAGCTGATTTCGTTGTAATCGCCCAGGCTGACATCGGTGGGAATGCCGAGTACGCTGGCGTGGTTTCCAATCATCGCATCGCGGAGGACCTTGTTTTTCACCACGGAGTGGGCTTGGATGAGGGAATTGCTCACGCGGGCGTCTTCGATGGATGTGCCCTCGCCAATGCTAACGTGTGGACCGACCACCGAATTGACGATGCGCGCACCTGCGCCGATGTGACAGGGAGGCAGGATGATGCTATTCTCGACGGTGGCATCAGCAGGAACGGTGAGTTCATCCGCTGTGAGTTCGAGAATGCGGTGGTTGGTATCGACCGTGGCCACCTTGTTGCCGCAATCCATCCAATGCGTCACCGTTCCTGGTTCGAAGCGTAGGCCGGCTTGGGTCATGTTGCGCAAGGCGTCGGGCAGTTGGTATTCGCCACCTTTGATGATGTTTTCATCGATGAGCCGCTGCAACTCAAGCTTCAGGCGCTCTCCGTCGCGGAAGGCGTATATGCCGATCATGGCCAGATCCGATACAAATTCCGAGGGCTTCTCAACGTAATCTGTGATGGCGCCGTCTTCATCGGTGACCACCACGCCGAACGAGCTGGGGTTTTCCACTTGCTTGACAAAAAGCACACCGTCCGCGGTCGGATCGATTGTGAAATCGGCTCGGAAAAGGGTGTCCGCGAACGCCACCACTACAGGTCCGGTCAAGCACGCCGCCCCGCACAAAATCGCGTGCGCGGTGCCCAACGGCTCGTCTTGGTAGCAGATGTGGCCTTTGGCTCCTAGGCGTTCGGCCACGGCTAGCAGCTGGGTTTCCACTTCGGCACCGAAATCGCCGATGACGAAGGCGATCTCTTCTACGGGTTCGGCACTCATGGCAACGATGTCTTCGGCCAATCGCTCCACAATGGGCTTTCCGCCGACGGGTACCAAAGGCTTGGGTACGGTGAGCGTGTGGGGGCGAAGTCGACTGCCTCTGCCGGCCATGGGGATGACGATGTTCATGGGGTGTTCAGCTTAATGGGTTCCTGTGCTTCCAAAGCCGCCGGTGCCTCGCTGGCTTTCGGGTAAATTTTCGGTTTCGGACCAAGCGATACGCTCGTACCTCGCCAATACCAATTGGGCAATGCGTTCTCCGTTTTCGATGGTGAAGGGCTGCGTGCCGTGGTTGATGAGGAGCACACCGATTTCGCCGCGGTAGTCAGCATCAATGGTGCCCGGGGCGTTCAGTACTGTAATGCCATGCTTGAAGGCGAGTCCGGACCGTGGTCGGACTTGGAGCTCGGTGCCCACGGGCAGTGCCGCGAAGAGTCCGGTCGGGATGAGTTGGTACGCGCCAGGCTGGAGCACGACCGGGGCTTCCAGCTTGGCGCGGACGTCCATGCCGGCGCTTGAATGCGTGGCGTAGGCGGGCAGGGGATGGCCGCTTCGGTTTCGGATGAAGACCTGCGCTTCGGTGCTCATTTTCCCGGGAATTGGGGTTTGCGTTTCTCGACAAATGCGCGGGTGCCTTCTTTGAAATCCTCGGTTTCGAAGCTGGCGCCAAAGCACGAGACCTCTGCCTCGAAGCCGTTGATGCCTTCTTCGTACCCAGCCAACACCGCTTGAATGGCAGTTTGAAGGGCCCGCGGAGAGTTCTTCATCATTTTTCGTGCCATGGTGTCGGCGGCCTCGGCCAGCGAATCCAATGGCACCACTTGGTTGACCAAGCCACAGGCCAGTCCATCTGCCGCATTGACCATGCCGGCGGTCAAGATCATTTCCATGGCCTTGCCCTTGCCGACGACCTGAGGCAGCCGTTGGGTTCCGCCGTAACCGGGGATGACGCCGAGTGACACTTCGGGCAGCCCCATGCGGGCATTTTCAGAAGCGATGCGTACGTGGCAAGCCAGTGCCAATTCGAGCCCGCCGCCCAACGCGAAGCCGTTGATAGCGGCGATGACGGGTTTTGCACTTCGTTCGATTCGATTGAACAAGTTGTCTTGGCCGTGCTGGGCCAGTTGCTTGCCTTGTTGGGCGTTGAAATCGGCAAACTCCTTGATGTCGGCACCGGCTACAAAAGCCTTTTCACCGCTTCCGGTTAGGATGATGACTTGGACGTCGGGTTGCGTCTGTGCGGTTTCAATGGCCTCGGCCAATTGGGAAATGACCGCAGCATTGAGGGCATTCAAGGCTTCGGGGCGAGCGATGGTCAGGGTCAGAACGCCCGTGTTTGTGAAGGAGTGAATCAGAGAATCGGACATGGAGGAAGAGCCGGGAATGAAAGCCCTAATTTACAAAAGGAGGAGGCAGGATTTGGCCTCCAGGTGGCGGGTTGTTCACCGGAGGTTCTTGGGACGTGAACCCAGGAGTTCAACGGTGTATTCGGTGGCCGGATTTTGCCGGATTTCGTCGGTTTCTCCTGCCTCTACAATCCGACCCTTTTCCAAAATGACGAGCCGGTTGCAAAACGAGGCCACCACGTCGAGGTCGTGGCTGATGAACAGGTACGTGAGCTTACGTTCTCGACCTATGTGGTCCAACAACTCAAGCACGTCGCGTTGGATTTGTACGTCCAGGGCGGCCACGCTTTCGTCCAACACCACAAACTCCGGTTCCATGGCCAAGGCCCGGGCGATGACGATGCGTTGCCGCTGTCCACCGCTGAATCCGCTGGGGTATTTCTCGGAATCGCCGGATTCCAGCCCGACCTCTTCGAGCAATCGATGCGCGCGGTTCGTGGCCTCCTTCGCTTTCACGCCCGCTTGGGTCAGGACCTCCTCCAAGGCGCTGCCCACCGTGAGCTTGGGATTCAACGCCGAATAAGGATCTTGGAAAACCAACTGGGCACGCCTTCGGAGCCGGGCCATGCTCGAACGGTTGGCGGGATCCACCGTTTCTCCGTCAAAGGTGATGGTTCCAGACGTGGCGGGGAGCATGCCGATGAGCATGCGGCCCAGCGTGGATTTACCACTGCCACTTTCGCCGATGAGCCCGACCCGTTCGCCGCGGTCGATGGCCAAACTGACATCGTGGACGGCACAGAAATCGCTGTACCACTTGGCCGTATTGACCGCCTGAACCAAAGGCGAGCCGGACGGGTCACTTTGTTGAAAGCGATCGATATCTCGGGCACGGAGCAACGCTTGCGTATAGGGATGGGCCGGTTGTTCGAGCACGGTATTGACCTCGCCGGATTCGACAATGCGTCCGTGCTGCATCACCAGCACCCGGTCGGCGACGGCGTGAACGACGTCGAGGTCGTGGGTGATGAAAATGACACCCATTTGCCGTTGGCCTTGGACTTTCTTCAGTAGCGCCAAAATGGATTTCTGTACCGTAGCATCCAGTGCGGTCGTTGGTTCATCGGCGATGAGCACTTCAGGCTCAGCGGCCAATGCCAGCGCGATCATAACCCGTTGCTTTTGCCCCCCGCTCATTTCGTGGGGGTACTTTTCGAATGCCTTTTCAGGCTCGGAAAGCTCGACTTCACGAAGTAAGTCCGTGGCGACGGTACGCGCCTCATCTTTTGAGCATTGGTGATGGACCAACGCTGATTCAGCCACTTGCCAACCGATGCGCATGGACGGGTTCAAGGACGACATGGGGTCTTGAAACACGAGGCTCAGACCCTGTCCAAGCGGGGCGTTGGCGGCTGTTTCGCAGGCTGCCCATAACGTCCCTGAGGGGACATGCGTGCATTCGCCATGGGTGATGCACCCCCCGCTCGGGAGCAAACCGGCGATGGCCGAACACGTGACGCTTTTGCCTGAACCACTTTCCCCAACGATGGCCAGGATTTCCCCGTGATGCAAGCTGAAATCAACGCCGCGAACTACCGGGTTTTCACCGAACGAAACGGTCAGTCGATTGACTTTCAGCAGCGCGGATTCAGGCATGGGAAATTCAGAGGGTACCGCGGGTTTCTTGTTCGCGTTCGATGGCTTCAAACAAGGCCTTGAAGTTGCCTTTTCCGAAGGATTTGGCGCCTTTGCGTTGAATGACTTCGAAGAACATGGTCGGTCGATCAACGACGGGCTTCGTGAAAATTTGCAGCAAGTACCCTTCGTCATCGCGGTCGATGAGGATGCCCAATTCACGCAGAGGCGCTAGGTCTTCATCGATTTCGCCCACCCGGTCCAAAACCGTATCGTAATACGTGCTCGGAACCCGCAAAAATTCAATGCCACGTCTTTGCAATTCAGTCACGGTTTCGATGATGTTGGAGGTGGCCACGGCGATGTGCTGCACGCCGGCACCTTCGTAGAAATCGATGTATTCTTCGATCTGGGATTTCTTGCGTCCTTCCGCGGGTTCATTGATCGGGAACTTGATGCGCCCGTTGCCGTTCGACATCACCTTGGACATCAAGGCGGTGTACTCTGTGCTGATGTCTTTGTCGTCGAACGAAATCAACTGGGCAAATCCCATGACGCGGGCGTAGAAATCTACCCAGGTGTTCATCTCACCCCATCCCACGTTTCCGACCATGTGGTCGACGTACTCGAGCCCCACGGAGGCCACGGGAACAGAAGGGTTCCACACCTCATACCCGGGGAGGAACACGCCGCCGTAATCCTTGCGCTCCACGAACACGTGGACGGTGTCGCCGTAGGTCTCTATGGCGCTAAGCACCACCCGTCCATTGGCGTCTTCCCGGACTTCGGGTTCAAAAACGCTAACGGCCCCGCGTTGCGTGGTTTCCGCGTAGCTCTTCGCTGCGTCGTCCACCCATAAGGCCACGGCTTTGACGCCGTCGCCGTGCCGGTTGATGTGGTCGTTGATGGGGCCACCGGCTTGGAGGGGTGAGGTCAGCACCAGGGTGATTTTGTCTTGACGCAGCACATACGAAACGCTCGTTTTGTTCCCGGTTTCGAGGCCAGAATACGCGACGGGTTTGTAGCCCCAAGCGGTCATGTAGTAGTGCGCGCTTTGCTTGGCGTTTCCACAGTACAGTTCAATGTGGTCCGTACCGAGCAGCGGCAAAAAGTCCTCGGCTTCGGGGACCACCTTTTCAAGCGTTGGAGTGGGTTTGTGGTTCATGGGGTTCATTTCATCCCGGGATCTAACCAAGATTGGTGGTAGTCGTCGTGTTCAATGTTGAGCGCCGCCTCTGTCACTTGGAGCGGACGGAATGTGTCGACCATGACGGCGAGTTCTTCCGTTTTTTCCTTGCCGATGCTTCCTTCATAGGTGCCAGGGTGCGGTCCGTGAGGAATGCCCGCCGGATGCAAGCTGATGTACCCCCGGTCGATGCCAGTGCGGCTCATGAAATCGCCTTCGACGTAGTACAGCACTTCATCCGAGTCGATGTTGCTGTGGTTGTACGGCGCGGGAATCGAAAGCGGGTGGTAGTCGTACAGCCGCGGGACGAAACTGCAGATGACAAAGGCATCCGTTTCAAAGGTCTGGTGGACCGGTGGCGGCTGGTGCACTCGTCCTGTGATGGGTTCAAAATCGTGAATGGATAGCGTGTATGGGAAATGATACCCGTCCCAGCCTACGACATCAAACGGATGCGATGCATAGATGTATTCGTGGATGGCGCCCTGCTTTTTGATGTGGATGGGAAATTCACCAATGGCGTCGATCGTTTCCAACTCGGCCGGCGGGTGCATGTCCCTTTCGCAGTAGGGGCTGTGTTCGAGGTGCTGCCCAAAGTGGTTGCGGTACCGCTTAGGGGTGTGCACGGGATGGGCTGATTCGGTGATGAAGAGCCGGTTGTTCGGACCGTCAAAAGCGAAGCGGTGAATGATGCCCCGCGGGATGACGATGTAGTCGCCTGGTTTGAAGGGGAGTTTGCCCAGCATGGAGTGCAGGGTTCCCGCCCCCTCGTGCACGAAGACCACTTCATCGCAGTCGGCGTTTTTGAAAAACTCCGTTTCGCCCATGCTCGCCGTCGGCGCAGCCAGATGAATGGTCACGTCGGAATTGAACAGCACCGCGGTCCGGCTTTCGAGGTAATCGGCCACGGGTTTCACTCGAAATCCTTCGAGTTTCCTGCTCAATAAGTTGTTTTCGATGGCGGCTTTGGGCTGGACATCTCGCGATGTGCCCACGCGCTTCACCATGGTGGGCCGGTGGAGGTGGTAGAGCAATGAACTCATTCCCACGAAGCCGATGGTCCCGAACAGTTGCTCGTGGTGAAGGCTTCCATCTTCTTTCCGGAATTGCGTGTGCCGCTTGTCAGGCACCGTTCCAAGTTTGTGGTAAAACGGCATGGCGAAGGGTTTGTCCGCTAAGTTAGGCCGCCTGCGACCGCTTTAAAACCGCTCAGGACAATTTAGCTGTTGGGGCCGCGGATCATGCGCACCCAACTCGGCAATTTGCCTTCCTCTGTGAGGCGCCATTGGAGTGACAACTTCCCGTTTGGCGGCATCGGTGAATGCGGGGTCAAGCGGTTTTTGCGGACGAGCGCTTTCACGCTGACGCCACTGCGCTGGGAAGCTTCCCAGATGCTTTCTTCCGGACGCATTTCTAGCCATTGCGTTTGGCCTCGGCTACGCTTGGGTTGCAGGTAGATGACCTCGCCAACTTTTGGAGTGTACGTGCCGTTTTTGCGGTCGACATCGTTGTAGCGGTACAGTTGCCAGCCCATCATGTCCAATTCCACTGCCAGGGCATCGTAGGTATCCCCCAATTCGGCCAGTATGTATTGGATGTAATTCTCGCTGGTCTGTACGCTACGACGGCCAATGGTGTTGGCGGACTTGGCCGGATTCAGTTCCTTGTTCTGAACCGTTTCTAGCACCTCATTTCGGGCGGTCACTTGTGCTGCCTCCGCCGCTGCAAACGCCTCCCGGTCGGCCTGCAATGTGAGGCCTTGCTCGTCGTACTGGGCGAGGTCATATCGTTCGATGAGGTCGATGAGCAGGTGGGCGTATTCGGGATTGGTGGCGTACCCACATTTCTTGAGCCCTTTCGCCCAGCGTTTGTAGTCCGTAGGCTTGAGCTCAAACAACGCTTCATAGCGGCTGCGCTTCAGGAATTCGCTGTGGTCGTGGAAGCTCTCGGATGCGTTGTCATAGGATCGAAAGCATTCGCCGCGGCGATCGTCGTCGTGGTAGACGCGCTCACCTTCCCAATTGCTGTGGCACTTGATGCCAAAGTGGTTGTTGGATTTGGCCGCCAATTCGCTTCGTCCGCTTCCGCTTTCCAGGATGCCTTGTGCGAGGGTTATGCTTGCCGGAATGCCGTGGACCGCCATTTGGTAAACGGCCTCATCGCTCCACTCCGCAACGTACTGTTCCGGGGCACTTGGCGCTTGGGGCTGCGCATGTGTGACGAAGCATACGCCCAACGCCATCCAGACCAGCATCCAAACGATGAGGGTGGAGAGCATTTTAGACCATGAAAACGGGAGCGATGCAGGCATGGCAGAATTCTTCCTGCAAAATTAGCGCCAGGTCAAGCCATGCCGGCTCATACGACCGCGCTGCTATTCACGTTCAATTGTGGATGGAGGGCCCGCTTTCTTCGCGAATCAACCTCCCTTGGTCATCGAAGAAACGCCACATACCAGTGGGGTTTCCGATGGAGTCGTATTGCCCGATGATGAAGGGCTTTCCATTGGAATGCCATGTGAAGTAGCCGCCCACTTGCACGCCCTGGTTGTATTGGTGTACCGACCACGGCTTGCCGTCCGGGTAAAACGCCTCCCATTTGCCGTGTTTCTGGCCGTCCGACCACCGGGAGACCTTCGACAACCGACCGGCTTCGTCGTACACCGCGATTTCGGCGGTGTCCCCGGCTGCAACGACCACTTCGCGCTTGACATTTCCATTGGGCCAGCTGTCCGTGAGGGTGCTTTTCTCAGGGTCCGAACACGCTACAAATAGCGGCAGGAGAACAAGGAGCCAACGTGCCGTCATCGCTTGCGCTCCATGGTGAATTCGACGAGGTCGACCAATGCCGTTTTGGCTGCCGATTCCGGATATGCATCCAGTAGGCCGAGCGCCTCCTGTGCGAGTGCGCGCATCTTGCCTCGGGCGTATTCCATGCCCGGACCTTGGATGATGGCATCCATGACTTCTTGGACGGCCGCGTTGTCGTTGTTGCGGTATTTGACCAACCGGATGAGTCGCCGTCTCTCCGCTGAGGAGGCCACCTGAAGGGTGTGGATAAGGGGCAAGGTCATCTTGCGTTCGCGGATGTCGCCGCCGGTGGGCTTACCGATGCGTTCGCCTTCGCCCAAATCAAGCAGGTCATCCTTGATTTGAAAAGCCAACCCCACGCGTTCACCAAACTTCCGCATCCGTTCCACATCTTCGGCATTTCCTTCGTTCATGGGCCGCACGGACGCCGCACCGCATGCGCAACACGCGGCAATCAAAGAGGCCGTTTTGCGTTGGATGATGTCAAAATACACTTCCTCGGTGATGTCCAATCGGCGGGCCTTCTCGATTTGCAACAGCTCACCTTCACTCATGAGGCGAACGGCTTCGGACGTGATTTTCAGGAGGTCGTAGGCTTCGCGGTCTACCGCCATCAGCAAGCCACGCGAGAGCAAATAATCCCCCACGAGCACCGCGATTTTTTTCTTCCACAAGGCCTGGATCGAGAAAAAGCCGCGGCGCAGCGGGCTTTCATCGACCACATCGTCGTGGACGAGGGTGGCAGTGTGTAGCAATTCAATCAGTGAAGCGGCGATGTGGCTACGCTCTCCGAGAGTTTCCTGTCCGCCAGCGACGGTCTGGGCCGATAAGAACACAAACAGCGGTCGCATTTGCTTGCCCTTGCGCTTGATGATGTACCGCATGATCCGGTCCAGTAAAGCGACATCAGTGCGCATGGCCGACTTGAAGTGGCCTTGAAATTCGGCCAGTTCTTTTTCGACGGGAACTTGAATGCGCTGCATGCGGCTCATGGTGCAAAGGTACGGCCCACCTCACCACACCGCGTGTACCTATCTTTGCTCAAAATCCCTCCCATGATTTACTCCATGACCGGTTATGGTAAGTCCTCAGCGCGCATCGGATCACGCCGCTACACGGCTGAATTGCGGTCGCTCAACGGCAAGCAACTGGACCTCAGCGTACGCATGCCTTCGGCGTTTCGCGCCAAGGAAATGGAATTGCGCAAGCAACTGGGCTCTGCGGTGGGTCGCGGCAAGTGCGACTTGAGCTTGCAGTATGCGGTCGAGGGGGCGGAGCCACGGGAATTGAACAAGCCGCTGATTGAAGCGTACGTCTCCGAATTGAGCCAGTTGGCGGGTGGCCAAGGCTTTCCGCAGAAGGATAATGCCCTGCTGGCTATGGCCATGCGTTTGCCGGACGTGATTCAACAAGCGAACGATGACATCGACGAGGAGGATTGGAAGGCCATTTCCGTGCTCGTTGGCGAGGCTGTGGACCAGTTTATTCGCTTCCGCGCAGAGGAGGGCAAGTCCCTGGAGGCGGATTTTATTGAACGCATCCGCAGCATTCAATCCTTGAAAGACGCCGTTGAGCCTTTGTTGCAAGCGCGTGTTCAACGCATCCGCGAGCGCATCCAGGCGAATTTCAATGAGCTCCAAGACAAGGGCCGATTGGACGAAAACCGGTTTGAGCAGGAGATGCTGTTCTACATGGAAAAGCTTGACGTTTCCGAGGAATTAGTCCGATTGACCGCCCATTGCGAACACTTTCTAGACGTCATGGGGCAAGAGCCCGGACAGGGAAAAAAGCTTGGATTCATCGCTCAAGAAATCGGCCGCGAGATCAACACCCTTGGCAGCAAAGCCAACGATGCAGACATGCAGCGCATCGTCGTGCAGATGAAGGACGAACTCGAGAAAATCAAAGAACAGGTCCTCAATGCCCTCTGACACCCACGGAAAATCGGTCATCTTCTCAGCACCGTCTGGAGCGGGTAAAACTACCATCGTGCGGCACCTATTGGGGCGCCCGGAGCTGAACCTGGCCTTCAGTATCAGCGCCACCACCCGTCCCCCGCGGGGCATCGAACAGGACGGTGTGGACTATCACTTTTTGACGGTTGAGGCGTTCAAGGCGCGCATCGATTCCGGAGCGTTGTTGGAGTGGGAGGAAGTGTATCCAGGCAAATTCTACGGCACGTTGCACGCCGAATTGGAGCGCCTGTGGGCCGCTGGCAAAACAGTCGTGTTTGATGTGGACGTGGTCGGCGGAGCGAACTTGCGTCGACTCCTCGGTGACAGTGCGTTGGCCGTATTTATTCAACCGCCTTCGCTCGAGGTGCTCCGTCAACGGCTGGAGAGTCGGGGGACCGACGCCCCAGAACGCATTGAAGAGCGGCTGGCCAAAGCCCAATGGGAGCTCGAACAGCACGTTCACTTCGACAAAGTCCTCATCAACGACGAGTTGGCGGCCGCTCAGGCCCAAGCCTTGGATTGGTTGAAAGCGTACACCGGAAACCCCTTGAGAGCATGACGCTGGAAGTCAAAGGCAAAATCGGATTGTACTTCGGCACGTTTAACCCTGTTCACTTAGGGCACTTGGTGATTGCCAACCATATGGCGCACTACACGGACCTGGACGAAGTATGGTTGGTGGTGACGCCGCACAACCCCCACAAAAGCCCCCGCGAACTCATGGGCCAGGCGCACAGGTTGCAGATGGTTCACCTCGCCGTCTCGGAGAACGAGAAGTTGAAGGGAAGTGATGTCGAATTCGATCTGCCCCAACCGAATTTCACTGCGGCGACGATGCGGTATCTGCGGGCTCAATACCCCGACGTGGAGTTCAGCATCATCATCGGAGAGGACAATTTTGTCCGTCTTCATACCTGGCAGGCCCACTGGGAATTGGTCGAGAACCACCGCATCTTGGTGTATCCACGGCGCACGTCTGATGCCCCATCTCCGGTGCCATCGCCCGAAAATCGGGAAGACGTGGTGCCGCGCTCACATCCGAACATTCAGTGGTGTGACGCCCCGATGATTAGCATCTCATCTACGTACTTGCGGGACGCAATCAACGACACCAAGGACATCCGGTATTTGCTTCACGATAAGGTGCTGAACTACATCAGCAACAACCACCTGTACGAGTGATCAGGTGTTGTTAAAGAGGTTCATGGTGCGCTCGAGTCCAATCGAAGCGAACGATTGAACGGCTTTTTCGCAGCGCTCAAGCCGCTCTGTGAGCGCATCGCTTTCTTCGGCGGTCCATTTGCCTAGAACATAATCTACTTGTTGGCCTCTGTGGAATTCTGCACCAATGCCAAACCGCAAGCGCGGGTACATGGACGTGCTGAGGATGGTTTCGATGTTGCCGAGGCCGTTGTGGCCCCCTCCACTTCCCTTGGCGCGCATGCGCAGAGTGCCGAACGGGAGCGCAAGGTCATCGGTGATGATGAGCACGCGCTCCAGCGGAATCTTTTCGGCGTCCATCCAGTACCGGACGGCTTTGCCGCTGAGGTTCATGAACGTGGAGGGCTTGAGCAGTAGGAGGGTCCTGCCCTTAAAACGGACGGTGGACACCTCGCCGTGCCGGGCGACCTCAAACGAGGCCTCGCCGTTCTGAGCGATGGTGTCCACCACCTTAAACCCGATGTTGTGTCGGGTGCCCTCATATTCACTCCCTGGATTGCCCAGGCCAACGATGAGGAACTTCATCCGTTTTGGGTTGAGTTTCGGCTGGCGAAACGCAATTATTCAGCTGCTGGGGCGTCCCCGCCTTCGCCGCCTTCCGCTGGTGCTTCAGCTGCATCTACACTTTCGTCGCCTTCCTCACCGCTTTCAGCAGACATGGCCGCACGTGTGCGCTTGACAGCGACGAGCACGTTTGAATCGTTCAACAGCACAGTGCAGTTGGGAACTTCGATATCCGCTACACGCTTGCTGTCTCCAATTTCGAGCGCCGATACATCGATGACGATGCTTTCGGGCAAATCATCCGCCAACCCGCGAACAGGCACACGACGGAACAGCATTTGCAAGCGACCGCCTCCGATCACACCCGCAGCCGTGCCGGTGGTGCGCAAAGGCAATTCCACGCGAACAGGTTTGCCGGGGAGGATTTGGAGCAAGTCCAAGTGGACAATGCGGTCGGTCACCGGGTGGAATTGGATCTCCTGGATGACGCAGTCGAAGGTCTCACCTTCCATTTCCAAAGAGATTTGGAAGACGTCCGGGTTGACAACGAGCTTGGAGATGTCCAGCTCTTTTATAGAAAAGTGCTTCTGCTCACCGCCTCCATACAGCACACCGGGAACCCGGTTGTCCTCGCGGAGTTGGTTGGCATCTTTCTTTCCTACGCTCCCACGCAAGGAGCCGCTCAATGATGCAGTTTTCATGATTAATGAATTAGTAAAGTATCGCTGATGGAACGGTTTTCCACCAAACAGGTTAAAGTCTCAGCAAACATCTCATGGACCGAAAGGACCTTGATTTTGTCTGTGTTTTTCTCTTTGTTCAAAGGGATGCTGTCCGTCACGACAAACTCCGTGAGGACAGAATCCGCAATGCGTTCGTAGGCTGGCCCACTCAGTACTGCGTGCGTGCACAAGGCCCGCACCGATTTGGCACCGTGCTCCAGCATGAGGGCAGCCGCTTTGGTCAATGTACCAGCGGTGTCACACATGTCATCGACGATGACCACGTCTTTGCCGCTGACGTCACCTATGACCGTCATGTGCTCAATTTTGTTGGCCACCTTGCGCTGCTTGTAGCAAATCGCCATATCCACCTCGAGGTGCTTGGCGTAGGAGTTTGCACGCTTGGTTCCCCCTGTATCCGGAGTGGCGATGCAGAGGTTTTCGCGGTCAAGGCCTTCGAGGTAGGGAAGGAACAGCGTACTTGCGTACAGGTGATCCACAGGAATTTCGAAGAATCCCTGAATCTGGTCCGCGTGAAGGTCCATGGTGATCAGCCGGTCGATGCCTGCCGCCGTGAGCAAATTGGCAACCAACTTCGCTCCGATCGCTACGCGGGGCTTGTCCTTGCGGTCTTGACGGGCAAATCCGAAGTACGGGATGACCGCGATGATGCGCTTGGCACTTGCTCGCTTCGCCGCATCGACGAGCAACAAGAGCTCCATCAAATTGTCGGTCGGCGGGAAGGTGGATTGCACGATGGCGACCTCCTTTCCTCGGATGGTTTCTTCGATGCTCACGGTGAATTCACCATCGCTGAAGCGCGTGGTTTTGACAGGAACCAAATCCCCTCCAAACGATTCGGCTACTTTTTGGCCGAATGATTGGGAGGCAGAGCCAGCGAGAATTTTGAGCATAGAAGACACGAATGCAATGCGTTAATGGGCGTGCAAAGGTAGTGTTTCAATCGCTTAAACCCAACGGAATTTGCCGCTGGTTGGTCGGGGTCAACGGATGGTGAACCGCACGGGAATCGTATAGGTCACCCGAACGGGCCTTCCTTGTTGTGTCCCCGGCTCCAATCGTGGGATGCACCGGAGCGCATTTAGCGCAGCTTTGTCGAGCTTGGGATGGGCGGATTTGAGGATAGTTTCGTCCTGAATGCTGCCGTATTCATTGACGTTGAATTGGAGGTAAACCACGCCGCCGATGCCGGCTTCTCGCAGGATCGGGGGGAACTTCGCACACGCCTGAATCATGCGAATCATTTGCCCTTCCGTGCAGGCGCGTTCTTCGTCCCGGTCCAACACGTTGGAGCATTCGGAAAAATGAGGCATGTGCTCGGCCACCAAGACGGTTTCCACCTCCCAATCGCCGTCGTCGCCGTCTCCGAAATCCCCGAAGTCAAAGCCCTGGATTTTTCCAGCCAGCGGATCAATGGTGGGGTCGGGGTCGGGCGACGGTTCGGGACCAATCGGAGGATCCGGATGGATTTCTGGAGTGATGAGTAGGTTTCGGACGGGCGGAGCGGGCTTGCTCTGCGCGTTGGGTGCAACCACCTCAGCTTCCAGCGTCAAACCGCCGGTGTACGGCGAGTAATTTACAGTGTCGAATTCATACGCGGTCCATTCAAAGGCAGCAAGGACGAGGGCTAGTGCTGCGATGAAACCGAGTTCGATGCGCCGTCGGGTGGAGGGGTGTTTTTTCATGGCGAGAGGGGTTATCATTCCAACGCCAACACCGTGCCACGTTTTGTTAATCCGGGGCGATCATCTTAAACCCCTTACCGTGAACATTCAGGATTTGAATGGATTCATCGGGCCTCAAGTGGCGCCGCAACTTGGCGATGTACACGTCCATTGAACGGCCGTTGAAGTAATTCGGGTCGCCCCAAATGGACTTCAATGCATGGGTGCGCTCGAGCAGGCTGTTGCGGTGCTTGCACAACAGGAACAGGAGTTCATTTTCCTTCGTTGTCAGACGCTGTTCTTCTCCGTCTCGGCGCAGCATTTGGGTGTTGTAATCAAAACCAAATGAACCGATTTGAATTTCCCCCACCTGCTCGTCTTCGTTAGGCAGTGCGGCGGTGCGGCGCAAGATGGCCTGGATGCGCACGAGCAGCTCTTCCATACTGAAGGGCTTGGTCATGTAGTCGTCGGCTCCCACTTTGAATCCTTCCAGCGTGTCTTCATCGGTTGAGCGCGCAGTCAAAAACAAGATCGGCAGGTGCCGGCTCTCCTGACGGATTTCTTCAGCAACCTGGAAGCCGTCCTTGCGCGGCATCATGACGTCGAGGATGACAAAATCAAACGCACCACGGTGGAATTCCTTCAAGCCTTCCACGCCGTCTTTGGCCCAGGTCGTTTCAAAGCCCTTGGCCTTAAGGTAATCGGAAAGCAGACGCCCGAGGTTGGGATCGTCTTCGCAAAGCAAAATGGAGGGTAAGGTCGTTTCGCTCATCTCAATGTGGTTTCTTCAATTCAATTTCTGTGCGTGGCAATACCATAATGAAGGTGCTTCCCTTGCCCGTTTCGCTCTCCACGCGAATGGATCCTTGGTGGCGGTCGATGACCGTTTTGACATAACTCAGTCCCAGTCCAAATCCTTTCACGTCGTGAACGTTCCCGGTAGGCACGCGGTACAGTCTATCAAATACCTTGCCTAAATGCTCCTTTGCGATTCCGATGCCGTTGTCTTTGAAACGCAATTCCACGCCTTCTGTTGTTTGGGCGCTTGAAATCGACAGCACCAAATCCCCGTCTGCGTACTTGATGGCGTTGTCCACCAAATTGAAGACCACGTTGCTCAAATGCACCCGATCCGCGTGAACTAGCGGTTCTTCAGCCTCCAATTCCAACTCCACTTTCCCGCCGTGCTTCCGCACTTGAATGGCCACGTTTTTCACCACCTCGCGGATGAGGTCATGCACATTCAGGGTCTGCTTGAAGAGCTGCATTTTGCCCGATTCTGCCAAACTGGCTTGCAGGACATTTTCCACCAGCATGCCGAGCCGTTTGTTCTCTTCGTTGATGAGCCCGATGTAATAGTTGAAACTATCGGCATCTTTCTGCATGTCGGAGTCCTTGAGGGCTTCCGATGCCAAGCCGATGGTGCTGATGGGGGTTTTGAGCTCGTGCGTGAGGTTGTTCATCAAATCCCGGCGGATCCGGTCGATGCGTTTGTTGCGCGCGGCGCCGATGATCGCGGTAAAAAAGCCCCAGGCAATGATGGCGAGCATCAGCCCGGTCAAGGCAAATTGCCCCAGCAGGTTGTGCAGTAAGTAGCGCCCTTTGTTGGGGAAAAAGAGGTTGATACTCAGGCTGTTGATGGACACCTTATGCACGGATGCCGCCATTTGTTCCCGGTATTCAACATCCGCCTCTTGCAGTCGAACGGGTTGTCCGTAGCGGTCGAACACCCCGATGGAAGGCGGGATGGTGATGCCGTGTGCCTCCAAGACAACAGGGAGAACGCTGTCGATGCGCAGGGCCTCAATGCGGTTCAACATGCGGACCTCTTCTTCGTCGAGGCCGGTGCCGATGGATCCTTTGTTGCCAAAGCCACCAGTATTTTCATTAGCAGACGCCAGCGCCTCCAAGTCGATTTGCAGCATGCCTGTGGACGTCTTGGTGAGCATCTCGCTCACTTGGTTCAATGAATGGTAGACGTTGTCGTCGAACAGTTGCTCGCGCATTTGCACAGACGTTCGGAGCCAGACAATCTGGATGGTGCTCATGGTCACAAAGGCGAGGACCATGGCGAGCAAAAACCAAGGGATTGAGGGTTTTGTATTCGCACTCATCGTTCGAACGAAGGTAAGGGCTTGCCATCCGGGGCGAAAAACAGCCACAAAACTTCAACATCCATTAACAAATTGGTCACTTCGGCCGCGCTCAACTCCAGTACGTTTGACGGGAGTTTTCTCAGCCGCTAGAAGCGCAGGTCTTCCGAGCGGACAGGTTTTAGGTTCGGTCTTAAACAGACCAGAAAAGGACTTCGCGCAACGGCTCGAAGTCTTTTTTTTGGAAGGAAAAATTGCAGCGGTACTGCGTACATTTGGTTCTTCACCACCATTGTCATGATTCCCGCTCACATTGTCGACCAAGTGCTGCAGACCGCCGTTATTGAGGAGGTCATTGGGGATTATGTGGAGCTTAAAAAGTCAGGCAGTGCGCTGCGTGGACTGAGCCCCTTCACAAACGAGAAGACGCCCTCCTTTTACGTCCTGCCGGAAAAAGGTATTTTCAAGTGCTTTTCCAGTGACAAAGGCGGTAGCGTAGTGACGTTCTTGATGGAGTTGGACAAGCTGAGCTTTCCGCAGGCCATCAAGCAGCTCGCCGAACGGTACGGCATCGAAATCGAGGAGGAGGAAATGACGCCCGAGCAGCAGCAAGCCCGCTCCGAACGCGAAAGCTTGCTCGCTTTAAATGCGTGGGCGCAAAACTGGTTCACGGAGCAGCTGCACAATACGGACGAGGGGAAGGCCATCGGTCTGAGCTATTTCGATAGCCGGGGGTTCCGTGCCGAGACGCTGAAGACATTCAAGATCGGGTATTGCCCAGACAGCTGGGATGCGATGAGCACGGCAGCAACCGAAGCAGGATACACGCCCGATCGGCTCCTCGCATTGGGCCTCGCCAAGGACAAAGACGGGAAGCTGTGGGACTTTTTCAAGGGCCGTGTGATGTTCCCGATCCGGGACCTCACGGGCCGTTCCATCGCATTTGGGGGCCGCACGCTGAGCAAGGAGAAAAAGGTCGCCAAGTACTTCAACAGCCCTGAGAGCATCCTCTACCACAAAGGCGATGTGCTGTTCGGCATGCACTTGGCCAAACCCGCGATTGCGAAGGAGGACCGGGTCCTACTGGTTGAAGGCTATACGGATGTCATGGCCTTGCACCAGGCGGGGATTGAACACGTTGTCTCCTCGAGCGGTACGGCCTTGACGGTCAATCAAATCAAGCTGATCCGCCGGTACACCAAGAACATCACGGTTCTGTTCGATGGGGACGACGCGGGTATCCGGGCGTCGCTGCGAGGGGTGGACTTGCTGCTGGCCGAGGGACTGAACGTCAACGTGGTGTTGTTCCCGGACGGAGACGATCCCGATAGCTACAGCAAAAAGGTGCCAGCCGACGTGCTCAAGCGGCACATTGAAGAGGAAGCCAAGGATTTCGTGGCGTTCAAGTTGGAACTCTTGGCCCGCGAGTCGGCGGACGATCCGGTCAAGCGAACGGAAATGATCCATAGCATCCTGGGATCCATTGCCGTCATTCCGGATGCAATCCAGCAGGGGGTCTACTTGAAATTGGCTTCCGAGGAATTGGCATTGTCCGAGGACGTCCTGCAATCGGAGATCAACAAGGTTATTCGAGCCAAGTTGCTCGAAGAACAGAAAGCACTCAAGCGCGAAGAGTTTCGCAAGCAGCGCATGGGCGAGCAAGGGCCGCCTCTGCCTCCGGTCCATTCGGCTCCGGATTGGTCGGACGAGCGCGCCTCGGTGGAGGTGCCGTTTCTCGGAGGGGCGCTGGCCGAGGAAGAGGCACGCCGCACCGTGATCGAACGGGATCTGGTCCGGAGGATGCTCCGATTCGGCGACAAGGACTTTACCCCACCGGCCCCGCCAGAGGGAGAGGCGCCGGCGCCGGTGGCGTTTGCTCGGTACGTCATTGCGTACATGCAAAGCTTGAACTTCGAAATTCAGCACTCGATTTTCAGTGAGGTTTACGGTGTCTTCGTCGAGCACGCGCTGGCCGAAAACGTCCCGTCTATGGAAGACTTCATGAAGCACCCCGACCCGGAGGTGCAATCGTTCGTCGTCGACGCGGTCGTGGACAAGCACAAGGTCAGCTCGCGTTGGGAGGAAGTGCACCAGATTTACAGTGCGCGGGAGGAGGACCTGCTGAACAAGGCGTTAATGGATTCCCTGCACCTGCTCAAATTGAGCGATAACCGAAAGGAAATAGAAGAAATACAGGAGCAGTTGGCTGGTTTGAACGAGGGCATTGAGCGGAACGAAGAAGCCGCCATTGCCAGCATGCGGGAACTGTTGGAACGCCGCAAAGCACTGGATGAACAGAAACTCAATATCTCCACGTACTTTGGCACCACGATTCTTCCTTGACCTGAACCGATGAAGGAATTCCTGAACACCACCATTGAAATGGGCTCGTTTGAACTTTCGTTCCTGTCCATCTTGCTTTTTTTCAGCGTCATCGCGGCCGCCCAAGTGGTGATTTGGACGGTTCGCTTCCTGTTGCGCAAATTCCTCCGCAACGCCAATTTCGAGCAGGGCACAAGGTTCATGGTCATGCGCTTGGTGCGGACGTTGGTCTATTTCTTGGTCATTGTGGTTGCGCTGGACACTGCAGGCATCGACTTGACCGTGTTCTGGGCCAGCTCTGCTGCACTTCTTGTGGGTGTAGGGATTGGCCTGCAAAACTTCTTCAACGACGTGGTTTCGGGATTTGTCTTGCTGTTTGAAGGCGGTGTTCGCGTGGGAGATGAGCTGGAAATCGATGGCATGATGGTTCGGGTGGAACGCATCGATTTGCGCTCCACACGTGTGATTACGCGGTTTGGCAACCTCATAGTCATTCCAAATGGGCTCATCTCGGGACAGACGGTTCGGAATTTCACCCAAGGTGAAAACGCGACGTTGATTCAGTTGGATGTCGGCGTCGCGTATGGATCGGATGTCGAGCGGGTGAAGGCGATTTTGCTCGAAGCGGCCAACGCCGAAGCTGAAGTGGTAAAAAAGTCAGAAACCGGCGTGTTGTTCAATGATTTTGCCGAATCCTCCCTGCAATTCACGGTGTACTTCTGGATTGAAAAGCCCTTCTTACGTAAGCTCATTTCGAGCAACATACGCTTTCGAATTGATGAACAGTTCCGCGCCAACGGCATTACCATTCCGTTCCCGCAGCGGGACGTGCACGTTCATCAGTCGCCGGCCGCAGCGGGCTGAATGGCCCGCAGGTGCAGGTTGAGCTCCGTGCGGTTCTGCCAACCCCGGGGCTTCCAAGTGTTTTTTACTAAGGTAAAAGCGAGGTCGATCGGCTTATTCTGCTTGATTTGCGGCGCCATTTCACCCATGTTCCACCCGATAGCATCGATGGTCGGTCCGTCAAACTCAGGGTCGCGAACGGTAATTTTGAGGTGACGCCCTTGGTTGCCAATGGTTCTTGGCGGACGGACGGAGACCACATTGCGCAGAATGAAAACGGGTGTGGCGTTGCCCGGCCCAAAGGGCTCGAGTTGCTCCAATTCCTTGAGCGCTTCCAGAGACAGTTCAGAGATGTGCACTTCGCGGTCGCACCGGATGATGGGCTTGGGAGGGGTGCCGTTGAGCTGGTTCTTTATGGCTCCGTTCAGCCGTTCCTTGAACGCTTCGAGGTGGGCGAGTTCGAGGCTCAAACCCGCCGCCATGGTGTGGCCGCCAAATTGGAGCAACAGGTCTTCGCACGCTTCGAGTGCTTCGTGGATGTCCACACCGTCAACGGAGCGGGCACTCCCGATTAGTACGCCGTTTTCTTCCGACAACACCACTGAAGGACGATAGCGGTGCTCAATCATGCGGCTGGCGACGATGCCAACCACGCCCCGGTGCCAGTCGGTACCATGAACGATGTTGCAGAAGCTGTCCTCCGTGGCTTGCTCCAACTGGATTAGCGCTTCATTCGTCGTGGCCTCGTCCACTTCCCGACGACGGTGGTTCATTTCTTCGATTTCACGCGCCATTTCCGATGCGCGGGAATCACTTTTCTCCATCAGCAGGTCCACCACCCGTTGGGCGTGGTCCATGCGGCCAGCCGCGTTGATGCGGGGCCCGAGGGTGAAACTAATATCCCGGATGGTTTGCGGGGCTTGGTGGATGTCCGCGGCGCGCATCAAGGCCAGGATGCCCGGCCGTTGACGCTTGCGGAGTTGACGGAGGCCTTGTGAGGCCATGATGCGGTTTTCGCCTTTCAGGTCGACCAAATCTGCACCGATGCTGATGGCCACGAGGTCAAGTTCCTCGTAGATGCCACTTTCGGGCAAGTCCATCCGATAAGCGAGGGACTGGAGCAATTTGAACGCCACACCACAACCGGACAATTCCTTGAACGGGTAAGGACAATCGCTGCGTTTCGGGTTTAAGACGGCGAAGGCTTCAGGAAGGGTGTCCTCCGGCAGGTGGTGATCGCACACAATAACGTCAATTCCGCGATCTGCTGCGTCGGACAAGGAATCAAAGTCCTTGGTTCCACAATCCAGCGTGATCATTAATGAGAAGCGGTTTTCTGAGGCAAATCGGACGCCATCCAAGCTGACACCATATCCTTCCTCATACCGGTGCGGGATGTAGGTTTCCACTTGCCCTCCAACGCCCTCAAGGTAGCTGGCGACCATGGCAACGGCCGTGGTCCCGTCGACATCGTAATCACCGTAAACCAAGATGCGCTCCTCGTCTTCGATGGCTTGATGAAGGCGAACCACAGCCTCCTTCATGTCCCTCATGAGCAAGGAGTGGTGCATGGCCGAGAGGGCCGGATTGAGGAAGCCCAACACATCTTCCTGCTCCTCAAACCCGCGCTGAATCAGCAGAGAAGCAACCAAATGTGTCAGCCCGGCGTTCTGCATCAGATGCGCGACGGCGTCCGGGTTTGGCTGCTCTTTGACGATCCAAGAGCTGTTGGATAATTGGAGGGGAGTGGTCATTCTCAGAAGTCGCCCGGATGGATTTGATTCAATCCGTGGCTTTCAATTGCGTTCAACTTATCTTGCACTGCCTAAAATACGGTAAACACATTTGCCAATGTTGCGCAAAATTTCATTCTCGATGAAGAAAATCGGTTCACTCTCTATCGCGTCAGCTGTGATGATGCTGCTCGTAGTCGCTACGGGTTGTTTGAATGACGACAATTTAATCCCCGAAAACTGCTACGACGGCATCCTCAACAATGGCGAGGAATTGGTGGATTGCGGCGGCTCAATTTGCCCGCCGTGTGATCCCTGTGAAAACGGCCAATACGATGCTCTGCTCGGTGAGACTTGGGTGGATTGCGGCGGTGAGTGTGATCCGTGCGACCCGAGTTTCAATGGGGTGCAGGATCCTGGTGAAACCGGTATTGATTGCGGTGGTGATACAGGTGTGGCGTGTGGCGAGTTGTGTGGCGACGGCCTGTTGAACGGCCTCGAGCAAGGGATAGACTGCGGCGGACCGGACTGTGAGCCGTGTCCAACGTGCTGTGACGATTTGATGAACGGGGACGAGATTGGCGTCGACTGCGGCGGCAACTACGAATCGAACATGTACCTGCCTTGCGACAACCCGAACGTTACCTGCGGCCCTTGCCCGGATGGGGTGAATTGTGCCAACGGCATCATCGACGGTGATGAACTGTACATAGATTGCGGTGGTGCCAACTGCCCAGAATGCGAGGCCATTTTGACCTGGAAAGCGAACGGTACGACCCTCGTCGCCGAGGTGAGCGTGACTGCTGAATTGGACGGGACGACATTGAATGTCGGAGGCTTGACTGCCACGGGAGCCGGCCTAGCCCTCGTCTTGGAACAGCCCATCACCGGTTGGATTGACGGTGCTCAAGTACAATGCTCCATGGCAAGCGGCAGTTCCTGCTCTTACGCGGATCCCGCAGCCAACGGCTACAGCACGAACTTTGGTGGTGGCGTCACGGTGGAGATTAGCTACATCGACCCGCAGCCCGGGGGCTTTGTGGTGGGAACGTTCATGGGTACGGTGGTCGGCATGACCGGCGAGAGCATGAACATCGCGCAGGGCGCGTTCCAAATGGAGATTCAGTAAAGGAGCGGTGCTCCTTCAGGAGCGTGGCATCATTCGGCACGAATGATATCGAAGAGCGCATCCAGGTTGGGTGCGAGCACGATTTCGATGCGTCGATTGCGTGCCTTGTCATCGGGGTCCACTGGATGGTACTCGCTGCGGCCAGCGGCCGAAAGGGCTTCTGGGGCAACCCCTGAACCAGTAAGGATTTCAACGACCGCTGTGGAGCGGAGCACGCTCAATTCCCAGTTGTTTCGCGGAATGGTGCTGGATCGCAATTGATCCGTATCGGTGTGGCCCTCGACGATGATTTCCAAATTGGACTGGGTGCTTACCACATGCGCTAAGTCTTGAAGCGCTTGCTTGCCGTCGACGTTGATGGCCGTGCTGCCCGATGGGAACAGCAATTGGGCTTCCAAGCTCACGTAGACCTTTCCGTTGCGTTGTTCCACGGTTAAACCCTTGTCTGCAAATCCAAGTAACGCCTGTGCCAATTGAGCGCGCAGGGCTTCAGCTGCGGCATCACGAGAAGCCAGGAGGCCTTCCAGTTCTTCAATGCGTTGGGAGCGTTCGGCAAGCTCCGCTTCGCGTTGATTCAAATCCGCGTTCAGCTTCAACAGGTCATCTTCTTGAGCTTGGAGCTCAGCGCGGTTTTTGCTCAATTCTTCAAGCAAGGCCCTGTTCTCTTCGTTGATCGCGGCCATGCGGGATGAGCTTTCGGAAGTCAGGACATCATTCAAGTTTTCGAGCCGTTGAACGTCTTCGAGGGCGACGGCCAAAGCGCGACCCAATCGGGAGGTGTCGCTGACCAAGGCCGCGTTTGAATTTTCCAGGACGTCGACACGTCCGGCCAATTCACGTCGTTCAATCTCCCCGTCCTGGTTCGATAATGTCAGTCGTCGATTTTCTTCCGCGATTCGGTCCAAGTTCATTTGAACTTCGTCGAATTGTTTCATGGTGACACAGCCGGAAAGCATCGCCAGTACTGCGATGAGGGAGGAAAGGCGGAGGGAATTTTTTTTCATGTTGTTCAAAAAAACTGAAAATCGCTGTAGCCTCCGAAGATGGCGGATTTGCAGAAGTTTGTCCGCCAACGACGAAACATTTTTCAAATGTCGGACGTTGATAAAGTGTCCGTGCAACACTAAATTGCAATCAGAACCTACGACCTTGAAACAGTCCCTACGACAACTCTCCGACTTAATAGACCACTACTTGGGGTGGTTCTTCACCAATGGGAATAAATCCCGTGCCATGGTGGACGATCGGCATTGGGATTGATCGCCGAGTGTTCAGTGTGTTGGAATGCATACGCTCTGCGGTTCCGTGAAGAACCGAAGGGCCTCAAATCCACCTTCACGTCCTACGCCGCTTGACTTGACCCCTCCGAAGGGTGTTCGGAGATCCCGTACGAGCCAGCAGTTGATCCATGCGATTCCGCTTTCGACTTGACTGGCCACTCGGTGCGCTTTCGCGGCATCTGCCGTCCAAATGGTGGCTGCTAGCCCATAGGCGCTGTCGTTGGCCAGTTTTATGGCCTCTGCCTCAGAGGTAAACCGCTGAAGCGTGATGACAGGGCCGAAGATTTCTTCTTGGTTGATGCTGCACTCCGGTCCGAGGCCTTCCAAGATGGTGGGTTGCACGAAGTATCCGTTTGCACAGCGGTCGTTGGGTGCAGGCGCGGCCTCTCCGCCGCACAGGACCGTCGCACCTTGGGCTTTCGCCGATTCGATGTACTCAAGCACCTTGTCCCTGTGGGGTTGGGAAACCAGGGCGCCCATTTTGGTGCCCTTATCCGTGGGGTCGCCCGGGACAATGCGTTGAGCTTTGGCCACGAGCGCGTCTCGAAACGAATCGTAAAGGCTGTCCTCAATCAAAATGCGCGAGGAACACAAGCAGATTTGGCCTTGGTTTGCAAACGAAGAACGGATCGTGGTGGCCACGGCTTGCTCGAAGTTGCAATCCGCGAAGACAACGGCGGGGTTCTTACCGCCGAGTTCAAGGCTTAGCTTCTTGAACATACCTGCAGTGGTGCGGGCAATGTGCGCCCCGGTTTGGGTACCTCCAGTGAAGGATATGGCTTTGACGCTTCGATGCTCGACCAAGGCCTGTCCAGCCTCATGTCCGAGGCCGTGTACCACGTTGAAGACCCCTGCGGGAAATCCGGCTTCGGCGGCCCATGTCGAAAGCATCCATGCGGTGACCGGCGTCACTTCTGAAGGCTTGGCCACCACGCAGTTTCCTGCTGCTAGGGCGGGGGCGATTTTCCATGTAAACAAGTAAAGAGGTAGGTTCCACGGGGAAATGCACCCCACCACCCCAATGGGTTTGCGGTGGGTGTAATGGATGAAATCAGCGCCACCTGGGATGTGGGCTTCCGAGGCAAAATGTTCAATGGCTCCGGCGAAGAATTCCAGGTTTTTTTGGGCACGTGGGATGTCGACAGCGCGGGCGAGGGAAACGGGTTTTCCGTTGTCTTGCGATTCGGCCGCAATGAGGGCCTCGCTGTGTTGAGCGATGAGGGCTCCCCACCGACGCAGGCAAGCCGCCCGCTCTTCGTATGGCGTAGAGGACCAATTCGGAAAAGCAGCTTGAGCAGCCTGGACAGCAGCCTCGACATCTCCATTGTTTGAGCGGGGAATTCGGGAAAACACCTGCCCCGTGGCTGGCTCCACATTGTCCAGCCACGCTCCACTTTTGGGATTCGTCATTTCACCCCCAATGAGATTCTGCAATTCCATCATGCCCCCAAGATAATTGACGAGGTACGATTGCGGAATTTTTGCGAAATCCTTTTTATCTTTGCGCTCGCTTTGCAACCCCCGGGTTGCTGGTACTCCCCGATGGTGTAATGGTAACACACCGGTTTTTGGTGCCGTTATTCCAGGTTCGAGTCCTGGTCGGGGAACGAAGCCCTCAGCAACGCTGAGGGTTTTTTGTGCCCGCTATTTCTGTAAGCCGTCAGGGTTATTCCCCGCCGGTCAATGCGTCGAGTTGGGCTTGCAATTCGGCGATGACGCTTTGCAAGGAATCGACCGTGGAAACAAGTGAGCCCAACGTCGAGGCCACATCGTAGGTTCCGGCGAAGACCGTTCCTTCCACCACGGCATCGCCGTGAATCACGGCATGGCCATCGCTGTGGACTTCAAAAGCGTTTGATCGCATGTTGGTGTCCGCACCATTTCCGACGATGAAGAGCGCTCCGTCCGTTTGCAGTGCATTGAACTGGCCCACAGCGGTGCCGTTCTCCTGATCGGCCACAACGCCATACCCCGTAGCAAACGATGCCGTTCCGGCGGACGTGGAATTCCTTCCGGCGGCCCGGCTGTACAGCCCGGTCGCGGAACTGGCGAACCCACCGGCATGGCTGGCGTATCCTTCCGCAAGCGTTTGAAAACCCTCGGCATGCGACAAGTCCCCAGAGGCCACTGCGGTTTGGCCTTCTGCGTGAGATGCCGATCCACTGGCTTCGGTCTGGCGGCCTTCTGCGTGTGAGTACAGTCCGGTTGCATCGGTCGAATACCCTTCGGCATGAGCTGCAGTACTCGAAGCTAGGCTGTTGTATCCCTCAGCGTGGGTGTAGTTGGCTGTGGCGTCGGTCCCGTACCCTTCGGCATGTGCAGTCAGGGCTGTGGCTTGGCTGAGCATGCCTTCCGCGTGGCTGGCCGTTCCACTTGCTGTGGTGCCTTCCCCTTGTGCGCTAGAGCATGTTGCGCTCGCTGTGGTGAGGCGGTTTTGGGCGTTGCTGTAAGCGCCGCTGGCATTGGTATTGGTGCCCGAGGCGTGCGCGTATAAACCGTTTGCGGCCACTCCAAAGCCTTGCGCAAATTCCTGTTGAACCCGCAGCGAAGTGTGGACCCATGCGTAGCTCTCAGCGCCAATGGTGGTGTCCTGAAGAGCGGACAGCCCTAAAGAATCACGTGCTGCTGCAACCGTGCTCGCGCCGGTGCCGCCAAACTCGACAGGAATGACGCCGGTGGGCACGAAATCTTCGCCGTAGTAGGGCAAAAAGTTCAGCAGATCGGTGACGTCAATGGCACCGCTGTTGTCGCTGTCTGGATTGAAAGGGAGTCCGCTTCCGGCGGTTTCTTGGGCAGAACCAATCGTGCCGAGCAGCACGAACATCAAAGACAGCAGGGTGGATTGCAAGGCAAAACGCATGGCACAAATATTTTCTTCAATTTACGAATGAACAGGCGTGACTACCAATTCATTCCAGGCCCCCCGGCGGGACATCAGTGTTGAACGATCCAGCGCAGGGTCTCCCGTGTGCTGGACGTGGTGGCCTGGATGAGGTAACACCCAGAGGCCAAGCCGGCAGCGGACAGGGTAACCCGTTGGTTGGGAGAATCCTGACCGCCTGATAGCGTATAAATGGCCACACTGTTTCCTGCCAAATCAAATACCCTCAGCGTGACCGTTTCGCCATGCGCTGTGGCTACGTCAATGCTTGAAGTGGTTCGGGTCGGGTTGGGCACCAGCGAGGCCAAGAGCGGTGTGGCATCAGCTCCGACATGTGCAACTCGGTCTCGTGTTGATGGCCGGCTGTCTGATTTGCGGGCTGCTGCTGGTTTGGTGGCCGGTGAGGCAGGAGCCTCTAGGCAGGCGGAGCCGTCAAAGCTCAACAGTTGAACAAACGAGGTTGCATTCCCGCTGCAATCGGTGCCTGTGTAAGTACGCTGGATCACGAACGACGCATCCGGTTGCCCGTCTGGATCTCCCGAAACGACACTTTCTGTCAGTTCGGCAAGTACCTCTTCGTTGCATTCGTCGGCGAATTCAAAGGAACACGGTTCGGGTAAGGCTACCTCGCCAAGTGATTCATCGAAGCATAGGGCCTCCTCTGAGGTGCAGGACGCGTTTTCCCAAACGGGTGCGGTCACATCGGCTCGCACGAAGAGTTGAGGCACTTCGGTGAAGAGGCCACAGCTGGCATTCAAAGCATGGTGGAAATGTACGGTGGCTTCTTGGCCACAGGGGACCTCGTTTAGCACGTCTTCACCCAGATCAATGACCAGGTCGCCGGTCATACCGCTGACGACTTCATCCAATACCCGGCCGCTCCATGCGAACCAACCTCCAAATCCGTAATTACAATTCACGCTGTTGCCACCGGCCCCGAGTTGAAAGCGTTTGCTCTCATCGAAGGGCATGTGGGACAGCTGCAAGTACGAACCGTTCAGTCCGTCCGTCCCGATCAGGTAAGAGTGTTCCGCATTTAGGCGGTAGGTGACTGTCGAGGCGGTATCTACACTGCACCCGAAGGCTGTGACAAATCCATGCGAGGGGTCTTGCCCCAGCCATTCATCGCCCATCAGCGGGTCCTCGAGCACCATATGGACACTCCACTTGAGGCTGGGATTCAAGGTGTTTTCCACTTGTCCGGTCACCACGGCCATGCCATTGGCATAACGCGAAACGAGCAGCGGGTAGGACTCGACGAAGTAATCGGAATTGGCCAGGCCCAATGCGGTCAACCCGAATACGCGAATCGCACCGTCCGGTCCAATGCCATCGGCGGTGGTGCCGATGTTGAGCGTGTAATCCGACGTCGCATCCACCACAAACGTCTTTACTTCGAGGGGTTCATCCGTGCACCCTGTGGCAGCCAATACCTCACCGACTGGAGCCTGAGGCAGGTCGCCTGCACAGCCTACTTCGACCACAGACAGGTCTGTGATGAACACCGGTTCGCATCCGCCGCACCCCGTTAAGTTTCCTTCGCAGTCGTAATCCGGCAACGGGTAAACGCATTGAGAAGGGTCGGAGAGGGTGGCCTCGGGATCGAAGGTACAAGCGGTAAAATCAGTGCAGCCCACGCAGGAGGCAAATTCACACGAAGCGATGTTGGGGATGAGGGCTTCCGGATCGTAATTGCACGCCTCCACAACGGTGCACCCCACACAAGAGAGGTACTCACACGAGCCGTCGTTGTAGATGGCGCCGGGATCGAAGTTGCACGCGTACTGGTTCGTGCACCCAATGCATGATTGATAATCGCACGATCCGTCGTCTTCGGTTGCTTCGGGATTGAAGTTGCACGCCCATACATCCGTGCACCCGAGCACATCCGCCTGGGCGGTAACGTCATTCGTCCACCCTAGTGCAACCAGGATTACGAGCAATAACGCAGTGAGGGCACGGTTTTGGGCCATTCAGCAACTTGGTTAGTTCAAACCGAACAGTTTGATTTAACAAGGTCTTGAATTTTTGATGAATAATCAAGACAAAACCGTTAAAACTGAGGATGAAAGCATCCTTTTAGAAAACCAATCGCCTATCCCACAACAATGTTGACGATACGTCCGGGAACGACGATGACCTTGCGAACGGTTTTGCCGGCGATGTGGTCTTGGGCTTTTTCATGCGCAAGCGCGTGACTTTCAACAGTTATTGCGTCCATATCGGCGGGAACGGTCAGCTTGAACCGCACCTTACCGTTGAAGGAAACCGGGTAGGTTATTTCGTCCTCCGTCAACCAGCGCTCCTCGGCTGTTGGCCAGGATCGGTCGAGTACGCTGCCGGTGCCCCCGCTCAGTTGCCACAACTCTTCCGCCAAGTGCGGAGCAACCGGGCTGGCCGTTACCGCCAACGGCTGAAGGAGTTCCGCGCTTTGGGCCTTCGCTTCAAGGAGTTCATTGACGCCAATCATCAAGGCGCTGATGACGGTGTTGAATGCATGGCGGTCTAAGTCGTCGCTGACCTTCTTGATGGTCTTATGCAGGATACGGTGCTGGTCGTCGGTGGCAACTGCACCGGCTTCGATCTGGTTGAAGAGGCGGTGCAGCTTGCGCAAGAAATTGTGCACGCCGCTGATGCCTTGTGTGTCCCAGGGTTTGTGCTGGGTCAATGGCCCCAAGAACATTTCGTAACAGCGCAGGGTGTCAGCGCCGTAGCGGTCCACCAAGTCGTCCGGAGTCTGCACATTGAACTTGGACTTCGACATTTTCTCGACCTCGTGGCCGCACGTGTACTCCCCGTCGTCGTTCAGGATGAATTCAGCGTCAGCGTACTCGGGACGCCAGGCTTTGAAAGCCTCGACATCGAGCTTGTCGGATTGGACCAAGTTGATGTCCACGTGCAAGCGCTGAGTTTGGAATTCTTTGCGCTTTTCAAACGTTACAAATTGATTGGTGCCTTGAACGCGGTAAACAAAATTCGAGCGACCGAGGATCATGCCCTGGTTGATCATGCGCTTGAACGGTTCATTGAAGCCAATCCATCCGCGGTCGAACAGGAACTTTGTCCAAAAGCGGGAGTACAAGAGGTGTCCTGTTGTGTGTTCAGCGCCGCCTACATACAGGTCCACTTGACCCCAGTAATCCGATTTGTTGCGTGCACAAAACTCCGTGCTGTTGTGCGGGTCCATGTAGCGCAGGAAGTACCAGCTCGAACCGGCCCAACCGGGCATGGTGTTGTACTCCATGCGGTCCCCTCGGGTGACATTCCAGTCCTCTTTTTTGGCCCGTGCCAGTGGCGGGTCGCCGTCCTCGGTCGGCAAGTAGGCATCTACAGGAGGCAATGTCACTTGCTCGTCGCGAATCAACTGAGGAATCTCTCCGTCGTAGTAAATGGGGAAGGGTTCGCCCCAGTAGCGTTGGCGGCTGAAAACCGCATCGCGCAGCCGGTAGTTGATCTGGCCGGTGCCGACACCTTTTTCTTCCAAATGTGCAATGGCCAAGGGAATGGCCTCAACCGGCGTTTTCCCATCGAAATCACCGGAATTGCACAAGGCGATGTCCTTCTCGGTGTAGACTGCTTCGTCTGTATCAATGCCCTCGAAGATGGCGGGAATGGCCAAGGCATACGCATTGGCAAATTTCCAATCGCGCTCATCGCCCGCCGGTACTGCCATGATGGCGCCCGTGCCGTACCCAGCCAAGACGTAATCCGCGATCCATACGGGAATCTTCTCTCCGGTGAGCGGATGCATGGCGTACCCTCCGGTAAAGCACCCGCTGACTTCGTGGTCGCCCGCGCCTTGGCGTTCGCGCTCGGATTTTTGGGCGGCGGCGGTTTGGTACGCCGTGACGGCTTCCTTTTGTTCCACAGTGGTGATCGCCGCCACCAATTCATGTTCCGGCGCCAAGACCATGAAGCTCACGCCGTACATGGTATCCGGTCGGGTGGTGAACACCTCGATGGTATGTTCAGGTAGGCCTTCCACACCAAAGTGCACCGATGCGCCTTCGCTGCGGCCGATCCAATTGCGTTGGGCTTCCTTGATGCTGTCTGTCCAATCGAGTCCGTTCAAGTCGTCGATGAGGCGTTGAGAGAAGGCCGAGATGCGCATGATCCACTGGCGCATTCGCTTGCGAACCACAGGGTGACCGCCACGCTCGCTCAATCCGTCTTTGACTTCGTCATTGGCCAAAACCGTACCAAGGGCGGGGCACCAGTTGACTTCACTGTTGGCGAGGTAGGCCAGCCGGAATTGCATCAGGATGTGCGATTGCGCGACGGCATCGCACGCATCCCATTGAGCGGCGGTTAGGGTTCCGTCAAAGGCTTCATCCCAAGGGTAGGCTCCTTCAGGCAGCGTTTTCCACCAGTCCCCATCGCACGCCGGATGAACCGTTCTCAGCCCGTCGGTCTGCAGCGTCTCCACCAAGGCTTCGATGGGTTTGGCGCAGTCGGCGACCGTATCGTACCACGATTCAAATAATTCGGCGAAAATCCACTGTGTCCAACGGTAATAGGCCGGATCACTGGTGCGCACTTCGCGTGACCAGTCATAACAAAACCCGAGTTGATCCAATTGCTCTCGGTAACGAGCCACATTGGCCTCAGTCGTCACTGCTGGATGCTGTCCGGTTTGAATGGCATACTGTTCAGCAGGAAGCCCAAAACTGTCGTAGCCCATCGGGTGCAATACGTTGAAACCCTGGTGGCGTTTATATCGAGCGAAAACATCGCTGGCGATGTACCCGAGCGGGTGTCCGACGTGCAGGCCGGCACCAGAAGGGTACGGGAACATGTCCAGGACATAGAATTTTTCCTTCGACGGGTCTTCTGTGACCCTGTAGGCTTCAGTCGCTTTCCAATTCGCTTGCCAGCGTTGTTCAATTGCTCGAAAATCGTATTCCATGCGGCTTCCCAATTCGCTGCAAAGGTAGTCGCTTGGTATCTTTGGCGTGTGTACTTGCGGCAGACTCCTCCGATTGTAAAAGCCATGGCTTCCCAGCTGACGTGGCACGGCCCCGATTTTGTGGACAACGATGCGGCCGTGTACCTGACCTTTGACGACGGGCCGCACCCTGTCATCACCCGGCAAGCCATGGAAATTTTAGGCCGTTTCGAAGCGCCGGCGACGTTTTTTTGCGTGGGCGGGAACATCGAGAAGCATCCGGACGTCATGGAGGAATTGCTCGAAAAGGGGCATGCGATTGGCAACCACTCGTATGCCCACGAATCGGGATGGAGCACCCCGAACTATGCGTACCTCAAGAGCTACATCAAGTGCCAGTCGTTGACCGATGCAAAGTGGTTTCGACCGCCATATGGGCGCATCACCCGTTCACAAGCCGAGGCCATCTCGGCCCAAACGGAAGTGGTCATGTGGGACGTGCTGAGCGCTGATTTTGACGTCAAGAAAACCCCTGAAGATTGCTTTGAGCAACTGTTGGTTAACACCCGGCCAGGTGCCATTGTGGTCTTTCACGATTCAGAGCGTGCGGCGCCCCGTATGCTACCTATTCTGGAGCCGTATTTGCGATGGCTCAAGGACGAGGGGTACACGTGCAAACTGCTGCCCTCGCGGTCGTGATCAATCCTCTTCGCCCTGCGCTTTTTCGGCTTCGGCTCTCTGCGAGGCTTGGCGGAGCATTTTCAGCTTGGACTTGATGTCTTCGACTTCTTTTTTGTCCGCTCCCATGGATTTCTCATACTGACTGCGGATGCTTTCTGCTCCCTTACCCGTGAAGCGTTCCAAGTTCTCCTCCGTCTTCGTGATGCGGTTGAGCAACCGGTCGAGTTTCTCGCGCAAAATGCGCTGTTCCCGGCGGATGCTCTGCGTATCGGCCTCTAACAAATTGTCCACGCGTTGCTTGTACGTTTCCATGGCGCGTTCGGACTTCTGAGCGCTCAATGCGTCGTAGTGGGCGTCCATGGCGGTGCGGTAAGCTTCCATCACCTTGTCGAGTGATTTGCGCGGTACGAACCCAATGGCATTCCAACGCACCGAAAACGCCTTGAGTGCATCCAAGTCATCCTTGCGTTTGCCGCTCAATTCAAAGGCTTTGACCTCCTCGATTAAGGAGTTTTTCTGCTTCAGGTTCTCCTTTTCACCTTCCAGTTTCCCAGCCATCTCCGCCTTGCGTGCATTGAAGAAGGTGTCTTGGGCCTTGCGGAACCGACGCCAGAGTTTCTGCTCGTCGCGTGGAGCACAGGCTCCGACAGTCTTCCATTCTTTTTGGAGGTCCATCATCTTGGGGCCGTCTTCGCGCCAATTCGTGCTTTTGGCCAAGGCTTCAGCCCGTTCGATGAGGGCGAATTTCTGGCTTTTGAAGGCGTCGCTGACTTCTTTCTGTGCGTCGTAGAACAGTTGCTTCTTGCCGAAGAATACATCGGCCAATTCACGGAATTGCCCCCACAGCGGTTCGTTGTGCTCTTTTCCGGCAAAGCCTGTCTTTTTCCATTCTTTCTGCAAATCCAAAACGGTCGCCGTGGCTTTTTGCCACGCAGCATGCGATGCCTCAACCTCCTCCGCCACCACTTCACGAAGCTTTTCGATCAAGGCTGTTTTCGCTTCAGCATTGTCTTTGAAGCCTTCCCGGATCTCATCGTAGTGCGCTTTCGCCTCCTCAAAAACCGGGCGGATGAAGCCAAAGAATGTGTCGGACAGATCCTTGTACGTCTCACGTGGAGAAGGCCCCACGTCCATCCATTGCTTTTGCAAGGCACGGGCATGCTTTTGCCGGTCGTTCAAGGATTCAATGGCGGCGAGAGCTTTGGCGCCTTCGATGAGGTCCTCTTTCTTTTTGAGGTTGACCTTCAGGTCGTGGTCCTTGAGCTCCTTGTAGATGTTGATGTTGTAGAAGAACTCGTCTTGTAAACGGTAGTACTGGTCGTGGACGTCCTTGTACTGGTCACCGGGCACGTCACCCACTTCGCTCCACGTTTCGCGTACTTCATTGAATACGGCAAATGCAGAGCCGATGTTCTCTTCTTCCTGGATGGTGTGGCGGAGGCGTTCTAGCATTGCCTTTTTCTTGTCCAGGTTGGCGCGTTGCTCGTCTGCCACTTGCTTACGCCAGGCTTTTTCGCGCTCTTTGAAAGCGGCTACAGCTGCTTCAAACGCCTCTTCTTCTGGCGCTGCCTGGTATTCGAAAACCCCATCCGGATCTTTGGGCGCCGCAGCCCAGGCCTCCCGCTGTTTCCTCACTTCTTCTTTGGTCAGGGCGCGGAACTGTTCAATGGCTTCGCGCACCTCCACACGAATTCCCTCCAAGTCCTCTTGGCTAAGCAATTCCTGAATACGGGGCAAGATCTCAGACCTCATGGGTCGACACTTTTAGTTTTAGGGACTGCAAATATCGTGAATAGCCTTGTTTTCCCGGCATTTTGCCCCAATTTCACCTTCCATGATCGATGAATGGAAGGAAAAAATGCGCCGATGGTGCAGCCTACAGGAACGCTGTACGGGAGATGTTCGGCGAAAGTTGCAAGGCCAAATGGAAGATGAGGAAGGGGTCGATGTCATCGTGGCGGCGCTGGTGGAAGAGGGGTTTCTTTCAGATGAGCGCTTCTTGGATTCTTACGTACGAACCCACGCCGAGAACAAATCTTGGGGTCCGCGAAAAATTGTCCACGCCTTACGGGCCAAAGGGTTTTCAGGTGCAGCGGCCAACGCGGCAGTGGCGGCCCATTCCCAAGCGTCGTTTCGAGCCTCCCTCGAGGCCCTTGTGGAACGTCGCCGTGCGGAGTTGCCGGCCAAGCGCGAACGGGTGATTCGGTTCTTGGTATCTCGAGGGTTCGCTGTGAATGACATCTTGCGTGTCCTCGAAGAAGCAGAGGGGCACTGAATTACCTTTGCGGCGTATGATTACGATTGATCAACTGAATGCACTGCGCTCGCGCGTTGAAGACTTGCGAGGGTACCTGGACATCGATGCCAAGCGCATCGAGATTGCCGAGGAGGAGAAGCGCACGCAAGACCCGGAGTTTTGGAACAATTCCAAGGAAGCCGAACTGGTCATGAAGCGCTTGCGAACGTTGAAATCGTGGACGAAGAGTTTCGATGCCTGTACGTCCGCCGTCGACGATGCGCAAGTTCTTTTTGAGTTCATGAAAGCCGGAGAGGCTGAAGATTCCGAAGCACAGGAGGCCTTTGATTCGGCTGCGGTGGCGGTGGAGGAATTGGAGTTCAAGAACATGCTCAGTGCCGAGGAAGACAACCTCAACGCCATCATGCAGATTACCTCAGGCGCTGGCGGCACCGAAAGCTGCGATTGGGCGTCTATGCTGATGCGCATGTACAAGATGTACGGTGACAACGCCAACTTCAAGGTCAAGGAATTGGATTTACAAGAGGGCGACGTGGCCGGCATCAAACAAGTCACCTTGGAGTTTGAAGGGGAATTTGCGTTCGGCATGTTGAAAGGGGAAAATGGGGTGCACCGGTTGGTCCGTATCAGTCCGTTCGATAGCCAAGCACGCCGGCATACCTCTTTCGTTTCGGTTTACGTTTATCCGCTGGTGGATGACTCCATTGAAATTGAGGTCAATCCATCGGATATCACGTGGGAAACCTTCCGCTCGGGGGGCGCCGGCGGCCAGAACGTCAACAAAGTCGAAACCGGGGTTCGCTTGCGCCACGCGCCAACGGGAATCGTCATTGACAACACGGAAACGCGCAGCCAGTTGGGTAACAAAGAGAAGGCTATGCAGCTGTTGAAGTCGCAGTTGTTCGAAATCGAACTGGCCAAGCGCAACGAGGCGCGCGCTGAAATCGAGGCCGGCAAAAAGAAAATCGAATGGGGCTCCCAAATCCGTTCCTATGTCATGCAGCCTTACAAAATGGTTAAAGACGTGCGCACCAACCACGAGACGTCCAATGTGGATGCCGTGATGAACGGTGACATCGAGGGCTTCCTCAAGGCGTACTTGATGCAAGCTGGATTCGGTGCCAAACAATCACAACAAGCGTAACAATCATGAGTGGTTTTCGAATTGAAAAAGACACCATTGGCGAGGTCAAAGTGCCGGCAGACGCACTTTGGGGCCCGCAAACCGAGCGATCCCGCAACAATTTCAAAATTGGTCCAAGTGCCTCGATGCCAACAGAAATCGTCGAGGCGTTTGCCTATTTAAAAAAGGCCGCTGCGCTGACGAATGCGGAACTCGGCGGCCTCGACCCAAAAAAGAGCGAATTGATTGCCCAGGCTTGCGAAGAAATCATCCAGGGCCAATGGGCCGATCAGTTCCCCTTGGTGGTTTGGCAAACCGGATCGGGAACACAATCGAATATGAACGTGAACGAAGTGGTGGCGAACCGCGCCCACCTTATCAACGGCGGCGAACTCGGGTCAGGCGACAAGCCCATTCATCCCAACGACGACGTCAACAAATCCCAATCCTCGAACGATACCTTCCCAACGGCCATGCACATCGCGGCCTACAAAATGATTGTCCAAACCACCGTGCCTGGCATCGAGCGGTTGCGCAATGCGTTGCAGGCGAGGGCGGAAGCGTTTGCCGACGTCGTGAAAATCGGTCGGACCCACCTGATGGACGCAACGCCGTTGACCTTGGGGCAGGAATTCAGCGGGTACGTGGCCCAATTGAATTTTGGATTGAAGGCCCTCAACAATTCCATGAGCCACCTGAGTGAATTGGCGTTGGGCGGCACCGCTGTAGGAACTGGAATCAATACACCGGAAGGGTATTCCGAGCGCGTCGCGCATCACATCGCAACGTTGACTGGACTCCCCTTTGTCACGGCGCAAAACAAGTTCGAGGCACTCGCTGCCCATGACGCCATCGTGGAGACCCACGGTGCCCTGCGCCAATTGGCGGTGAGCTTGAACAAGATTGCCAACGACATCAGATTAATGGCGTCCGGGCCACGCTCGGGCATTGGCGAACTGATCATTCCCGCGAATGAACCCGGGTCGAGCATAATGCCTGGCAAGGTCAACCCAACGCAATGCGAAGCCATGACCATGGTCTGTGCCCAAGTCATGGGCAATGACGTCGCAGTGAGCGTAGGTGGCTCTCAAGGCCATTACGAGCTCAATGTATTCAAGCCGATGATGGCCCGCAACATCTTGGAAAGCGCCCGCCTCCTCGGCGATGCCTGTCATTCATTCAGCGTTCATTGCGTCGAAGGCATTGAACCGAACCACCAACGCATTGATGAGCTGGTGCAAAACAGCCTCATGCTCGTGACTGCGCTGAACACGAAAATAGGATACTATAAAGCCGCGGAAATTGCAAACAAAGCGCACATCGAAGGGACAACCCTTAAGGCGGCGGCATTGGCAACGGGCTATTTGACCGAAGCCGAGTACGATGCGTGGGTGGTGCCCGGTGACATGACCGGGAGGCGGTAATTACTTCTGCTTACCGGCCTTCATCTGAGTGACCAGCTGCTTAATCCACTGCTCATCCGCTTTGGGGCAAATGAGGAGGGCGTCTTCCGTGTCTACAACAATGAAGTCGTCGAGCCCGCGCAGGGCGATCAGCTTTTTGGATTTGCCCGCGTCGCTGACGATGACGTTGCCGGTGGCTTCTGTAGCCTCGAGTATTACCCCAGCGGTTCCGTTTCCTGAGTCGTCCAATGTCAGCTTTTCGTGCAGCGAACCCCAAGTACCCAGGTCGCTCCATCCGAAATCGGACAGTACTACGGCTACGTTGGGGGCTTTTTCCATTACGCCGTAGTCGATCGAGATGTTCTCGCATTCACCGTAGATCCCACGGATGGTTTCCGACTCCCGGTCTGTAGCGAAGTCGCTTTTGTGCTCTTCAAATAGCGCTTGCATTTCAGGTAAATGAGCCTCGAATGCTTCGGTGATATTCTGAAGGCTCCAAATGAAAATTCCAGAGTTCCAGTAGAAATCTCCTGAGGCGAGGAACTGTTCGGCCAACTCAAGCTGCGGTTTCTCGGTGAAGGTTTTCACCATCCGAATGCGCTCGTCCCCGGCGTTGGGAAGGTCCTCGAATTGGATGTAGCCGTAGCCGGTGTCGGGACGTGAAGGGTGAATGCCCAGCGTCACGAGGTGGGTGGTCTCGCGGGTGTGCTTCAAGGCCACGTTGGTGATTTCTAAGAATTCGTCCTCTTTTAAAATGAGGTGATCCGATGGTGCGACAATCACCGCTGCTTCAGTGGCGGCGTCTCCAGCTTTGTTGGCAATCCAATGGTTGGCGTAGGCAATGCACGGTGCGGTGTTCCGCATGAACGGTTCGCACAAGGTATTTTCGCTGGGCAACTGGGGCAGGTGTTCTGCGACCAGGCCGCGGTACCGCTCTTGGGTGACCACGAGGATGTTTTCAGCAGGGACGAGCCGCGACAATCGGTCAAACGTCATTTGAATCAAGGAGCGTCCGGTTCCCAGGATATCGAGGAATTGTTTCGGGTGGGACTCCTTGCTCATGGGCCAGAACCGGCTTCCGATTCCGCCGGCCATGATGACGGCGTAGGTGTTTTTGTTGGCGCTCATGGTTCAGCTTTCCATGCCTGTGGGGCCTCCTCAATGGCATTCGACGGTGTTTCGGTTTGCGACCATTGTGGACAGTTGCAATCGCGGTGGCCGCGTTGCGACCCGCACGCAGAGAACATGAAGGCGATACCGAGCAGGCACAATGGGTGGAGGAGTTTGACAAACATGCCCCGCGAAAATACGAACTGGCACGTACCTTAGCACCATGCGCTGGATGTATCACATTGGCCGCTACATGCGGTTGTTGGCCAAGAGCTTTCGCAAGCCGGAGAAGTTCAGCGTTTTTAAGGACTTGTTGGTGACAGAATTGGAATCCATTGGCCTTCAATCTGTGGGTATTGTCGCGCTGCTTTCCATTTTCATGGGAGCGGTCATTTGCCTGCAGACCGCCCACCAAATTGGCGGGTGGATTCCGGTCTACACCATCGGATTCACCGTTCGTCAGACCATGATTTTGGAGTTTTCGCCCACGCTCATCCCGGTCATATTGGCTGGAAAGGTCGGCTCCAACATCGCTTCGCAAATTGGAACCATGCGCGTCACGGAGCAAATCGATGCCCTGGACATCATGGGAGTGAACAGTGCAAGCTATTTGATCTTGCCCAAGGTGGTCGCCGGGGTGTTCATCGTTCCGTTTTTGGTGGTTTTGAGCATGGTGCTGGGTGTTGGTGCTGGCGCTTGGATTGGGGTGGCCACGGGCCTGAGCCCATTGGCCGATTTCGAATATGGCATGCAAGTGGACTTCCGGGTGTTTGATGTCGTGTATGCATTGACCAAAACGGTGGTGTTCGGTTTTATCCTAACGAGCGTCTCCGCCTACCACGGTTATTTCGCAGAAGGCGGTGCCTTGGAAGTTGGAAAATCAAGCACCAAGGCGGTGGTATGGTCCGTTGTTATCATCATGGTGTCCAACCTGGTGCTCACCCAAATGCTGTTGAATTGACATGATTGAGCTGCAACACCTGGAAAAATCCTTTGGCGATCACCACGTCCTCAAAGACGTGAGTGCCACCTTCGAACGCGGCAAGGTCAACTTCGTCATCGGCCGAAGCGGAAGTGGCAAAAGCGTCATGACCAAGTGCACGGTGGGCCTCATCGAGCCGGACCAAGGACGTGTATTCTACGACGGCAGGGATTTCACTTCCATGAGCCAACGGGAACGCAAGGTCATCCGCCAGGAAATCGGGATGCTCTTTCAAGGTTCAGCCTTGTTCGATAGCATGACCGTCCAAGAAAACGTTGAGTTCCCCTTGCGCATGTTTAGCCACATGTCGGATGCGGAGCTACGGGACCGCGCAGCGGTATGCTTAGAACGGGTGGAGCTAGCTGATGCGGGCACACGCTTTCCCGCGGAGTGCAGCGGTGGAATGCAAAAGCGCGTGGGCATTGCGCGGGCCATTGCGATGAACCCTAAATATCTGTTTTGCGACGAGCCCAATTCCGGGCTGGATCCCCAGACCGCTATCGTCATCGACAACCTGATTTCCGATATCACGTCGGAGTACCAGATTACCACGGTCGTCGTATCGCACGATATGAACAGCGTAATGGAAGCGAGCGATACCATTCATTTCGTGCACCAAGGCAGCATTCGCTGGCACGGCAATCGAGAGGGATTGCTCGAAGGCGGAGTGAAGGAATTGGAAGACTTTGTGTTCGCGAGCGACTTGATGCGAAAAATCCGGAAGACGGTCTAAATCGAATGGAAAGCGGCGACCACATTCCACTCAACTTCGAGCGCCTCCCCGAAGAAGTGATGCGCCAAACAGCCGACCGCATGTTCGAGCGCTTCGATGCCCGAAGAACGGTTCGGCACTTTTCGGCGGATCCGCTGCCCCTTGACGTGGTGCGTCAATGCATTCGAGCGGCGGGTACAGCACCCTCTGGAGCCCACAAACAACCGTGGCACTTTTGTTTGGTGACCGATCCGGACATCAAGAAGGGTATTCGCGTGGCTGCAGAAAAAGAGGAATACGAGAACTACCACGGACGCATGAACGAGGCGTGGTTGGACGACTTGAAGCCCTTTGGCACCGACCACATCAAGCCTCACTTAGAGGATGCGCCGGCGCTCATTGTGGTGTTTCGCCAATCGTGGACACCGGACGCTGCGTCCTCCTCAGGAAAGTCTCAGAATTATTATGTTCAAGAGTCGGTTGGCATCGCCAGTGGTATGCTGCTGTCTGCTCTACACGAATGCGGTATCGCCACCTTGACGCACACGCCTTCTCCGATGGGTTTTTTAGCGGAAATTTTGGAGCGTCCTGCCCACGAAAAGGCGTTTTTGCTCATTCCGATTGGGTACCCTGCGGAGGGGTGTCAAGTGCCGGATATTCAGCGGAAAAGCTGGGGTGAACTGGCGACAGAACATGGACCTGAATCGGCTCATTAACACCAGAATTCCTTAAAAGTTTTTAGAAAACGGCTGAGGTTCCACTTCGATGTGGTTACTTTGCGCCCCGATAAACAGCTAAGCTATGTCTGATATTCAAGAAAAAGTCACGGCGATTATCGTCGATAAGTTGGGAGTTGATGCAGGAGAAGTGAACTTGTCTGCAAGCTTCACCAACGATTTGGGAGCGGACTCTTTGGACACCGTAGAACTCATCATGGAGTTTGAAAAGGAGTTCAACATCGCCATCCCAGACGACCAAGCTGAGAAAATTAGCACCGTAGGACAAGCGGTCGACTACATTACCGAGAACGCGAAATAATCCTGGCTCCATGGAGCTCAAAAGGGTTGTTGTTACCGG
>JBELBV010000017.1:0-41579 GCA_042095135.1 Flavobacteriales bacterium
TTGTTCACGAATACGTATCCGTCGAGGAGGTACGTGTTATCGCATGACCATGTGGAAGTGCCTACTCCAGAACCGTCATCGGCAATAATGACTTCAGTTCTGTCAGCGAGCGGGGGACAGTCACATTGGGCTTGAGCAACAAATGTTGCCGCGGCGGCCAGTACTGCCATTAACAAGTGCTTCATAACAATGATAATTTGGTTGGGTGTTAATTACAATTCGTCCCCAAAATTCAGTGTTCGATATCCTTGTTAATGTTTTTCAGATGTTACGATTTAATGTCGTTTCGTGTTAAGTAATTCATCAAAATACTATCCCAGCGTTAAGGAAATATTTCCTTCACTTCCTTTATGTTAATTTCGTGACGCTTTGCCAGATTTATAAAAATCCCGCAAGGTACAGCAGCCCCCCAGCCAACGTCAGTTTTTGCCATGCCGAGACGGACGCCACTTGCGTTCGAGTCAATTGAATGTGCACGGCGAGGAAAGGAAGGGCAAAAAAGAGTGGCGCCAAGGGTCGTTGCACCAAAGCAATAGACGCCCACCAAGCAATCCCAACCATAACCCATCCAACGAAGTGCATTCGGTGAAGCAACGACTTGGTGCGCTTTGGCCCCCAACGCACCGGTAGGGTATCGTACCCGGCAAGTGCGTCGCCCTCTGCATCTTGCCAATCCTTGGTGATCTCCCGTAGCAACGTGATGTAGCCAGAAAGCACAACATAGCCGAGCAGAATGTTGCCCTCCGTGCTCTTGAAGAGCTCTAGCCATCGTTCGAAGGAACGGGATTCCAGCAGCGCCAGGCACCACAATGGCAATTGCCCCACGGACAATGCGATGATGAGGTTGCCACGAAGGAATCGTCTTTTGAACCATGGGGAATAGCCCCACAGCAGAACACCCAAGATGACAATCCATAGGACCGGCACAAAGCTCTTAGCCGCCACAGAAATGCCGATGCTCGAGAGCACAGCAATGCCTGTTAAAGCGTAATTGAGGGCGAGGGTTTGCCGGCGGGTGATGATCCGTCCAACAAACGTTCGTTCTGGTCGATTGACGCGGTCTTCGGCCACGTCGAAGTAATCGTTGATGACGTTGGCACCCGCGGCCAAAGCGGCCATGGCCAATGTGCCGAGCGCAAAAATGGCTTGTTGGTACGGCGGCAGCTCGCCACCGAAAGCCGGGATGAGCAGGGATTCGGTAATGAGGCCCATGGCCACCACAATCATCAGCACGTTCCATGGACGAATGAGTCGGATTCCTGCCCAAACGGCGGAGTCGGTGATGGAGTTTTGCTTAGCCATGCGAGGCGTCGATCAAAACGCGTTGAACGGTCCCTTGAGACTCCGTTTGCTGATGAAAGGCATAATTGAACCCGCCGTGAATGGCGTGGCCTCCAACTTCTCCGTTGCGACCAAGTGCCAAGTAACCGACCTGCAAATCGTCGGTTGGCATGGAGCGGATGATCCGCTGCACCGCTTCGTAACAGGCTTCTTGCGGTGAAGCGCCCTGACGCATCAATTCCACAACCAAAAAAGAGCCAACGGTGCGCATGACGGCTTCACCCAGGCCCGTTGCCGTGGCCCCGCCGACCGCGCCATCGACGTACAAACCTGCACCGATGATGGGGCTGTCGCCGACGCGGCCGTGCATCTTGTACGCCACGCCGCTGGTGGTACAGCCACCGGCCAATCGGCCTTCGTGGTCCAAGGCGAGCAAACCGATCGTGTCGTGGTTTTCAATGTTGATGACCGGTTCGTAGTTGGACGTGGTTTGCCACTTTTCCCAAGCCTCACGCGCTTTTTCGGTGAGCAGGTTGGTAGGCTGCATGCCCAATTCGCGGGCGTATTGCTCGGCACCTGCGCCGGCCAACATCACGTGCGGGGTTTCTTCCATGACCTTGCGCGCGAGGGAGATGGGATGGGCTACGTCTTGCACAAAACAGACCGATCCTGCGTTTTGCGTGTGGTCCATGATGCAAGCGTCCAACGTCACGTTGCCATCCCGATCGGGGAGGCCGCCGATTCCCACACTCAATCCTTCCGCATCCGCTTCCACCAGCCGCGCTCCCGCTTCAATCATGTCCAGCGCATTTCCCCCAACATCCAGTGCAGAGAATCCTTCATCATTGGCCAGCATACCGTGGTTCCACGTTGAAGCCATGGCCGCTTGGCCGCTCCCTTCCAACGGTGCGTGAACAGGAGGACGAGACCACGCCTTACTCCACCAACTTCCAATTCCGAGGACGCCGGCAATGGCCGTGGCCTCCTTGATAAACTTTCTTCTGGATGATGCCATGCTCCTAAGGTCGCAAAATTTTGCTTAGGATGCTTGGGCGTTTGGGTGTGTTCCAGCGGAGCAATTTTAGCACGAGCCATGGCAAAACGAACAGGTCGGATACCACGGCGAGCAGAAGGGTGGTGGATATCAATACTCCGATGTAGAACGTGCCCAGGAAGCTGCTCAGGCTCAACGTCATGAATCCACCACAGAGGATGATGCTGGTGATGATGATGGCCTTTCCGGCATTGAGAAAGCTGCTGCTGACCGCTTCCATCAGGTCCTTTCCTTTGGCCAGTTCAATGCGCAGTTTACTGATGAAATGAATGGTATCATCGACAGCGATGCCAAAGGCGATGGTGAAGATGATGCTGGTGGAGAGCTTGAGGTCGATGCCTGTCCATCCCATGATGCCTGCAATCATGAGCAGGGGGAGGACATTGGGGATTAAGGATATCAGGACCATGGCAACATTTCGGAACATCAGCCCGGAGATGAGCGCCACAATGAGAAAAGCGATGGCTAACCCCACGACCATATCACTGGCCAAGGAGCCGATATTCAAGTCGATCAGCCGTGCAGTGCCCGTTACATGGAGATCGAGTGGTGAATCAGGAAATTCGGTGGCGAACCATTCGAAAAAGGCTTCGTCTTGTGCACGGTAGTGTTGGGCGCCGAGGTCGGGAAGTTTTCCAAACACCCGCAGGACATTCGTTTCCTCATTGACTACCAACGCGAGGGGGTTGGTGTTCTCCCCACGTGCCATGGCTCGCGCCATGCGATCGATATCGCGTTGCCGGTTAGGTACGCGGTGAAAGCGCTCTTGGTCGCCGTTGTTGAGTCGGTTGGCTTGCGCCAAAATGCGGTCACTGCTCACGATTGAACCGACGCCATAGGATTGTTCCAAATACGCCGTGATGCGCTGCATGGTGTGCTGAACCTCCACACCGAACGGATTTTCACCCTCCGGCAAGGCGATGGCCAATTCGAACGGCCGCACGCCGGCGAATTCACGCTCGAAAAATGCAAACTCCTGCCGGAATGGATCGTCCTCCGCCAGATCCTCAAGCAAAACATTGTCTACTTGAATGCGGCTGGTTCCAACCACGGCCGCCGCCGTAAACCCCAGCGTGGCGGCTGCAATGACCAAAGGCCGTCGAAGCATGGAGTGCAAGGCGGTTAGCAGCCAACGGTTCCAGAGCACGCCGTTTCCTTCATTGGACACCCGCGGTGCTGGAAACAGCATCATGATGGACGGAAGCAAGGTGAAGGCCAGCACGTACGCGATGCCGACTCCTGCCGCCGCGTACATACCGAAATCGCGAATGGGCACTACCGAGGACGACATCAAGGTCAGGAAGCCAACCGCTGTCGTCAAGGTGGTTAAAAAGGTGGCCAGCCCAACCTCCTTGAAGGCGGCTTGGATGCCTTGGAATTGGGTCGCTCCCTGCCGCAACTCCTCATAATATCGGGAGAGAATGTGGACAACATCGCTGATGCCAACCACAAAAATGATGGTGGGCAATACGATGGTCATGATATCAATGGATTTGCCCGTCATTTCCATGGTGCCCAGCGTCCACAGGCCACTGAGCAGCACGACCAGCAAAGGAATGCACACGCCCCAAATACTCTGGAAAGCTACCCACAGAAAAACCACCAAAATGACCAATCCGATGCTCACGAACAACGCCACTTCGCGTTGCATGACGTCCACGTAATACTTCTGCGCTACCGCCCGCCCAGCGATGTGAACAGGGTGGTCCCAGGTGGATGCGAGCTGCGTAATGGCGTCGGCCAGGCTATCGCATCCGGCCTTTGATAAGAGTTGCTTGTGCCGGACCTGGATGGCGAGGGCGTTCCCGCCCGTAGAGACAAACGAGCCGTCCCACGTGGGATGGCCAATAATGCGGGTGGAGTCAGCCAGCAACTTGGTTCGTGCCTCCTCGTCTTGCCACCGAAGCAATGGCCGCTGCACGACCGATAGGCCAAGTTTGATGGGTTCTTTTAATCGCGTTGGGCTCAGCACTTCCTCGATGTACGGCAGGGCCTCGAGTGCGTCGACGTATCCATCCACATCTGCGAGAAATGCGGGGTTGTAAATGCTCTGCTCATGCTCAATCCCAACAATTAAGAAATCGTTGTCCGATTCGAACTGCGACCGAAAATCCAGGTAGAATTCCGTTTCCGGGTCGTCCTGTGGGAAAAAGCTTTCGAAATCGTAGTCGAATCCGATTTGGGCCACACGCCATCCCATCCACAACGTGGCAACACCAATGAGGGTTAAGGCCCACTTGGCTCGTGTTTTCCACTGACTCGGAATGTCGTTCCCCATGGGTTTTCTAACAAGTGCTTGCATCCAGGGTTCAAGGGGGAAACGAAAAAACCCCAGACCGAGGTCCAGGGTTTTTACTTCATGCCAATGCGGAGGATTATTTTACTTCCTCGAAGTCCACGTCCGTGACTTCGGGATCGGCATTGCCTGCATCGGAAGCACCGCCCTCGGGATTGCCCGCTGCACCCGCTTCTTGCTGTGCTGCGTACATCTCTTGGCTTGCAGCCTGGAATGCGCTGTTGAGCTTTTCAATGCCAGCTTTGCAGCCGTCCACGTCCTGCTCACCGTGGGCCTTCTTCAGTTCCTCAAGCGCCGCATCGATGGGGCCGCGGTTGCCTTCCGAAATCTTATCGCCGAACTCCTTGAGTTGTTTTTCGGTCTGGAAGACCAACGCATCGGCTTGGTTCAACACTTCGATTCGCTCTTTGGCTTCTTTGTCCGCCTCGGCGTTTGCTTCCGCTTCCTGCTTCATGCGCGTCACGTCTTCTTCGCTGAGGCCACTCGATGCTTCGATGCGGATGTTTTGTTCCTTGCCTGTCGCCTTGTCCTTGGCGCTGACTTGAATGATGCCGTTGGCATCGATGTCAAAAATCACCTCGATCTGCGGTACGCCGCGTGGCGCGGGGGGGATGTCCGCCAGCTGGAACCGACCGATGGTGCGGTTGTCGTTGGCCATGGAACGCTCGCCCTGGAGCACGTGGATTTCAACGCTGGGTTGGTTATCTGAGGCTGTGCTGAACGTTTCGGACTTCTTGGTTGGGATGGTTGTGTTGGCGTCGATCAGCTTGGTCATCACGCCGCCCATTGTTTCAATGCCCAAAGACAGGGGGGTGACGTCGAGCAGCAACACGTCCTTGACATCACCAGAGAGGACACCGCCTTGGATGGCTGCACCTACCGCTACGACTTCGTCAGGGTTCACACCCTTCGAGGGCTCCTTGCCGAAGTACGCCTTTACTGCGGCTTGAACCGCGGGGATGCGCGTCGAACCGCCCACCAAAATCACTTCGTCGATGTCCGACTTGTCGAGGTCTGCGGCCTTCAGAGCTGAGGCGCAAGGCTCGATGGTGCGCTTGATCAACGCATCGGCCAACTGCTCGAACTTAGCTTGGGAGAGGGAGCGGACCAAGTGCTTGGGCACGCCGTCTACGGGCATGATGTATGGCAAATTGATTTCTGAACTTGATGTGCTTGAGAGTTCAATCTTAGCCTTTTCAGCAGCATCCTTCAATCGCTGCAGTGCCATCGGATCTTTGGAGAGGTCCAATCCACCGTTCTCGTCTTTGAACTCCTGCACCAACCAATCGATGATGACTTGGTCGAAATCGTCACCGCCCAAGTGGGTGTCGCCGTCAGTCGATAGCACCTCGAATACGCCGTCGCCCAACTCGAGGATGGAAACGTCGTGTGTACCGCCGCCCAAATCGAAGACGACAATTTTCTGGTCGATTGCTTTTTTGTCCATACCGTATGCCAAGGCAGCGGCAGTGGGCTCATTGATGATGCGCTTGACTTCGAGGCCAGCGATTTCACCGGCTTCTTTCGTTGCCTGGCGTTGGGCGTCATTGAAGTAAGCGGGGACGGTGATGACCGCGCCGGTGACCTCTGTGCCGAGGTAATCTTCCGCTGTCTTCTTCATTTTCTGAAGGGTCATAGCGCTGATTTCCTGCGGGGTGTACAATCGATCGTCGATTTTGACACGCGGCGTGTTGTTGTCTCCTTTGACTACCTCGTATGGCACCCGGCCGATTTCCGTTTTCACTTCATCAAAAGAGCTTCCCATGAAACGCTTGATGCTGAAAATCGTTTTTTGCGGGTTGGTGATGGCTTGGCGCTTGGCCGGTTCGCCAACCTTGCGCTCACCGCCATCAATGAAGGCGATGATTGAAGGCGTCGTGCGCTTTCCTTCCGCGTTAGTAATGACCACAGGTTCGTTGCCTTCCATGACGGAGACGCAGCTGTTGGTGGTACCCAAATCAATTCCAATGATTTTACTCATAGCTAGTGTTGAATTCTAAGATTTGGTTCGATACAGTCAAGGAGCGTGCCGATTGGCTTTCAATCGCCGCAATCTGACATGCCTGTCAGACCCGGGTATGAAACCTGACAAAACGTCGTTGAAATCGGACTAACGTGGCAGTTGGTCCAAGGCCTCGCTCATGCCTTTCAGGTAATCGACCGTGTACAGCATCCGACTGCCGTACCAGCTAAAGGCTTCCCCGTCCACGAGCATCGGCCGCAGTCCGGCTGAAGTGAAATGCGCGCAGTGCTTAGATGCAAAAGGGTAGGGCTCCGAAGCGAGCAGGATGGGGGTGCCGGCGATTGCCTTCAAGTGCTCTGCGTTCAACTCGGGATAGCGCCCGTCTGCTGAAGCTGGCGCGGCGTTGCCAATGCCCCACCAGTTCATCGCGGCATGGATGTAGGTGTCGTGGCCGGCAATCATGAGCGGATTTTGCCAGATTGCGTAAAGTGCTTGGGCATCTTCGGCACGCGGCTCTCCCCACGCTTTTTCGATGTTGGAGCGCCACGTGACGCCAGCCATAGCCTTTCCGAGCGCATTACCAATGGTTTCAAGGGCTTCAAAAGCATCTGCAATCGAGCGCACATCGGTGACGAGTACGTCCGCGAATGCACGGCACGCCTCGACGTCCTCTCGGGTGTTTTCCTCTTTGCTCGCAATCACAAGGTCGGGCTTCAGCTGCTCAACTCGGTCGAGGTGGATTCGCTTCGTGCCACCGATGATGGGGATTCGCTTAGCTGCTTCCCCGGCGCGAACGCAAAACTTTGTGCGGCCAACCAGCTCTCCGGCGCACCCCAAGTCCACTACGTATTCGGTCCAGCTCGGTACGAGGCTCACAATTCGCATGGTGCAATTTAGCTTCGATTCAAACCCTTTCACTTCCGTCCAAAGCGCCGCTTGATTCCCACGATAATCCGGTGCTACCTAGGCGCTGGTAATTTCCAAACTTCCGCCAGTCGTTAAGGCGGGAAGGCCTAATTTCGCGGCATGAATAATGTGAACTTTGGCGTCATCGGTGCGGGCCACATTGGCAAGCGGCACATGGAGATGATCCGCCGAAAGGAAGGGTTTAGCTTGGTGGCCTTTGCGGACATCCGCTCGAAGGAAGCATGCGGTGTCGACAGCGATGTTCCGCACTACAGTGATCACAAGGCAATGCTGGAGGCACACCCGGAATTGGAAGTTGTGTGCGTGTGCACCCCCAATGGATTTCATGCCCAGCAAGCAATTGATGCCATTTCAAGCAATTGCCACGTGGTGATTGAGAAGCCGATGGCGCTCACGCGGGCGGATGGAGAGGCCGTGCTTCATGCGGCGCTGGCAAAGGGCAAACAGGTGTTCTGCGTCATGCAAAACCGTTACTCTCCACCTTCGGTCTGGTTGCGCGATATGATCCAAAGCGGGACCATGGGGGCCATTCACATGGTGCAAGTGCAGTGCTATTGGAACCGTGATGACCGCTACTACGGCAAGATTCCATGGAAAGGCACCAAGGACTTGGATGGTGGAACGCTGTTCACGCAATTCAGCCACTTCATTGACTTGATGTACTGGGTCTTCGGTGACATCCACCACATCCAGAGCCGCTTCGAGGATTTTGCACACCAGCACAACACGGATTTTGAAGACTCGGGCGTAGTGACGTTTGAGTTCGTCAATCACAAGGCCTTGGGGATGTTCAATTTCTCCACGGCGGTGGCCAATCAAAATTTCGAATCCTCGGTTACTGTCATCGGCGATAAGGGCACCATCAAGGTTGGCGGGCAATACATGAATGAAGTGGAAACGTGCGACATCGCCGGGTACACCATGCCCGAATTGCCACCGTCCAACCCAGCTAACGATTACGGCCATTACAAAGGGTCAGCAGCCAACCACGGCTACATCTTTGACAATATTCACGCGGCCTTGAGTGGAGCCGGTGAGATTACAACCAATGCGTTGGAGGGGTTGAAGGTGGTCGACATCATTGAGCGCATGTACGCCGCAGGCAAGCGGCCGTTGAAGCAAGATTGAAGCGCGTTGATGAAAATTGCCAACGTAGTACTGAATGACTTCACCCGGGACAACCGGGTTTTGAAAACGTCCATCGCCTTGGTGGAGGCGGGGCACGAGGTGACGGTCGTCGCTTTGCACCGCAACCAATTGCCGCGCGTGGAACAGCATCCTGCGGGATTTCGCATCGAACGGGTGCGCATCTACATCCCTGGGTTCCGGGTGCTGGCTCCGTTCAAGTGGGCGGAATTGGCCTTGCGCATCGCCTTGACCTACCGAAAAGCCGATGCATGGCATTGCAACGATGCCGAGGCGTTTGGCATGGGCTTGCTGGCCAAGCGGCTGCGGTCAGGTTTGAAGCTTGTGTACGATTGCCATGAATTTGAGTCTGAGCGGAACGGCAAACCGACCTGGTTGAGCAAAGCCGTTAGGCGCATGGAAACCCGGTACATCCGGAAAGCGGAAGAGGTCATCGTTGTGAGCCCTTCGATTCAGGCCGCCTATGAATCGCGGTACATCGAACAGGGCATGCGCCGCATTTCGCTGGTGCGCAATGTCCCCAACGCGCGCTCAGGCAATGGAGCGACGCAGCCCTTGCGCACGAACTTGGGGCTAGAATCGGACGATTTTGTGGCCATCTACCAAGGGGCCTTGACCATCAACCGCGGCATCGAAACCCTATTGGCCATGGCGCCGCAATTGAATGGTAGCCGTATTCATCTGGTGTTTATGGGCTACGGTATGCTGGAGCCTCAGGTCATGGAAGCGGTGCACCAGAATGCCAACGTGCATTTTCAGCCGGCGGTGCCGTACGAACAGGTATTGGACTACACAGGCGATGCCGACGTGGGGTTGGTCTCGGTGAAACCCGTTTGCTTGAGTTACCTGTATTGCCTGCCCAACAAGTTGTTTGAGTCTATTCAAGCGGGCATTCCGGTCTTGGTCAACGACCTGCCCGATTGCGTTGCTCTGGTTGATGAATTCGGCATTGGTGCCCGTGTAGCTAACGACACTCCTGATGGGTGGTATGCAGCTCTGGTCGAGGCAGAAAGCAAATCGCCTGCATGGAAGGTGCAGGCGATTGGCGGAATGCGGGAGGCGCAAGTGGCATTGAACTGGGAGAATGAATCTCACCGGCTCACAGCGATATATGACCGCCTGTAGCCAGACCTCTTCAATCTCAAAGTGAGCGCAGAACGGCTTGGACCTCGCGGTCCGTTCCGAACAATGTGTCGGTGGCTTCAATCCACTTGCGAGCATCTGTGCGGTTGCCTTCGTCTGCGAGCATCTCAGCTGTGTAAATGACCGCGTACTTGAGCAGGTCTTGCTGGACCTCCTCGAGACCTTTGCCACCGTAATCAATCAGCAATTGCTCAGCGGTATTCCAGGATTCTTGGGCGTCGCGGACCGATTTGGCCTTCCACAGCACAGAGCCGTACATGAGCCATGCGCCGGGGTCTTCAACGTCCAACGTCCACAAGTATTTGTAGTACGACTTGGCCTTCGTGAATTTCTCCTCGTCAACGTAGATCTCCGCTTGGTTCATGGTCGCACGGCGGAGGTCATTGAAGTAATCCACGTATTCGCCGATGTATTCCCCTTCCTTGTCTTTTTTGACAAATTTCGAGGCGTACTTCAAGGCGTCCTTGAGGGCCTTTGAGTACTTCTCAAGCAATTCTTCATCGCTGGATTCCGAGATTTTGAAGAATGCCATGCTCATGAATACGTACGGTACGGGTTCTTTTTTCGTATCGTCGTCTTCTGTGTAGCGAATAGCCTTGTAGAGTACCTTTTCGTACTTCCCATCCACCATCCACATCAACAATTCGTCGAAGTCTTCCTGGGGAATCAAAGGCGCTTCGTCTTCATCGCCGTAGCGCTGGCCAAACGATGCAAAAGGTTGGAGCAACATTAAACCAACCAAAAGAGTAAATTGTAATGCTTTCATGCAGGTGGAGTTACCAAATAACATGCCGAAGATACAGTGCGGACGCTGCAAGACAAACCTGCAATGCTAGAATGCCCGCTCGAAACGTGGTTTACCCAACTGGGGTGGTCACCACATGACTTTCAGCGCGATGCATGGGAGGCCTATGCATCTGGGGAGGAAGTGTTGATTCAAGCACCAACCGGTTCAGGCAAGACCTACGCCGGGCTGGGGGCCGTCCTTCGCGAAGGTGCAGAACGCAAACGCTTAGGTGAACGCGTGACTGGGCTTCAGCTCATTTGGATTGCCCCCATACGTGCCTTGACCAAGGAAATCCAGTACAGTGCCCAGCGCATGGTCGACGGAATGGGGCTGGATTGGGAGGTGGGTGTTCGCACCGGGGATACCTCCAGCAAGGAGAAAGCGAACCAGCGTAAAAAGATGCCGCACATCCTCATCACGACGCCGGAATCCCTGCACGTGATGTTGGCCATGAAGGGCGTGTCAAATCGATTCGGTGATTTGCGTGTCATGGTGGTGGACGAATGGCACGACCTCATGGGCACCAAACGCGGGACGCAAGTGGAGTTGGCGTCGGCATGGTTTCGCCACGTAGCTCCGAAGTACCGGTGCTGGGGCATCTCTGCGACTATGGGGAACCTCGACGAAGCCCTGCGCGTGCTCATCGGACCTGAACGCCCGGGACGCCTCGTGCGGTGCGATTGGACAAAGCGTACGGAAGTGCGCTCGTTGATGCCAAATCAATTTGAGCGGTTGCCTTGGGCGGGACACATCGGGGTCAAACTTGCCGAGCACGTGGTGGAGGTCATTCGTGACCACGAGAGCACGCTTATTTTTACCAATACCCGGGCGCAGTCGGAGATCTGGTACCACAAACTGCTGGAGGTGGCACCGGATCTAGCTGGAGTCCTTGCCTTGCACCATAGCTCCATTGCTAAAGACCTGCGCGATTGGGTCGAGGACGCATTGCATGAGGGACATTTGAAGGCCGTGGTCTGCACGAGCTCATTGGACCTTGGGGTGGACTTCAGGCCAGTGGAGGCCATTGTCCAGGTGGGCGGCCCCAAGGGTGTGGCTCGTTTCATGCAACGGGCGGGGCGTTCGGGCCACCAGCCCGGAGCTACGAGTCGGATTTTCTTCTTGCCTACCCACGGATTGGAGTTGATCGAAGCGAGCGCCCTTCGGGATGCTATGGCTGCACAGCGCATTGAGCCGAGGGAGCCCTTGGTCCGTTCTTTTGATGTATTGATTCAGTTCATGTGTACACTCGCCGTTGGAGATGGGTTTCGCCCCGATGACTTGAAACTTGCATTGACAGGCACTCACGCATACGAGAGCGTGGATGAGGAGGAGTGGCGCTGGTGCTTATCGTTCATACGCGATGGAGGCAAGGCCCTGTCGGCCTACGGCGATTACCGACGGGTCGAATGGGATGAGGCCGAAGGCAGGTATACATTGCGGGATCGAAGGTTGGCGCGCCGTCATCGGATGAGCATTGGTACTATCGTCTCGGACCAAATGATCAAAGTGCGCTGGACCAAGGGAGGATTTCTCGGTCATGTTGAAGAATACTTCATCTCGAGCATGGATCAGGGAGACGCCTTTTGGTTTGCGGGTATGAGCCTCGAATTCGTGCGGTTGAAGGAGGGGGCGGTACACGTGCGCAAGAGCAAGAAACCCAAGGGGCGAGTGCCGGTCTACCTCGGCGGTAGGTTGTCGCTGAGTTCGGAGTTGGGGGATGCCATCCGGGATGAATTGGATGCCTTCAGCAAGGGCCATGTGCGTTCGCCCGAAATGAGCCGGGTCAGCCCCCTGCTCGAATTGCAGCAAGAGATGAGTTGCCTCCCAAACCGGGAAGAGATCTTAATTGAGCAATTTCAATCCGAGGATGGCCACCACATTTGTGTATTTCCCTTTGAAGGGAAGGCTGTGCACGAAGCGATTGGCATGCTCATCGCCCACAGGTGGTGCGCTGAGCGCCCCCTCTCCATGTCCATTGCGAGCAATGATTACGGGTTCGAATTGCTGTCCGATTCGCCATTGGATGCGACCGAAATCGATTCGCTCGATTTGCTGCGCACAGAAGGACTGATGGATGACTTGCAATCGGGGGTCAATTCGGTTGAAATGGCCAAACGCCGTTTCCGCGACATCGCGGTGATATCGGGGTTGGCGTTTCAAGGGTTTCCGGGTCAACGGCAAGGCGTGCGTCATTTGCAATCGCATTCTGGATTGCTGTTTGACGTATTTCAGGATTTTGACCCGGAGAACTTGTTGTTTCGCCAGGCGTATGATGAACTGCTCGATCAGCAGATGGAATGGACCCGGCTCCGGCGTGTACTCGAACGGATGCGCCAAAAACGTGTGGTGCTCGAGCGAACAGCTCATCCAACACCATTTTCATTCCCATTGGTCGTGAACCGATTGCGCGAGAAAATGAGCTCGGAACAGCTCGAAGATAGAATTGAGAAAATGCTCGTGCGTTCGACCCGTTGAATGCAGTAAATTCGCATCCATGCAAGAATTGAAACGCCAAATGGGGTTGGTGCTGTTGCTGCTTTTGCCGGCGGTGTTGTACGGTCAGGCTACGGTCAAAGGCTTTTTGCGCAGTAAGGAATCCGGTGAGCCGGTCATGTTTGCCAGTGTATCCCTCGAAGGAACCAGCTTTGGGGTCATGTCGGACATCGAAGGGTTTTACAGCCTGAGTCGGGTGCCTTCCGGTACCTACACCTTGGTCATTTCCAGCATGGAATATGAGGGCGTCACGGAACGGGTGGAGCTGGTGGAAGGCAAAATCATCACCCGCAATTTCTTGCTGGAACAACAGGTCATTCAGCTCGGAAGTGCTGAAGTGAATGCCGATCGAGAGGAACAAACCACCAAGGTCAATATGTCGGTAGAGACCATCCGACCGAGTGACCTCAAGAAGATTCCGAGTTTCGGCGGACAGCCCGATTTGGTGCAGGCATTGCAGGTGCTGCCGGGATTTATCAGTACCGGTGATCAAGGGGGGCAGTTGTACATTCGCGGCGGATCCCCTATCCAAAATAAGGTGCTCCTCGACGGGATGATCGTGTACAATGCCTTCCACAGCATTGGTCTATTCAGTGTTTTCGATTCGGATGTAATCGCCAATGCCGACGTCTACACGGGTGGTTTTGGCGCAAAATTTGGCGGCCGCATTTCTTCGATCATGGACATCAAAACCCGTGACGGCAATAAGATGAAAACGGAAGGCCGCATCGGGGCGAGCCCGTTCGGAGCCAAACTGACCTTGGAAGGGCCTCTGAAGAAGTTAAGCGATTCTGGGGCGGGCATTTCGTACATTATTTCGCTCAAGCACAGCTACTTGGAGCAGACGTCCAAGGTGCTTTACGACTACATCAATAACGACGGGGAAGGCTTGCCATTCAACTTCACCGACGCCTATGGAAAGGTTTCATTTGGCAGTGGCAATGGCTCAAAATTGAGCCTCTTTGGGTTCAACTTCACTGACCGGGTGAGTTACCAAGCCCTCTCAGACTTGAGTTGGACGAACTACGGTGGCGGCGGAAACTTCACAGTAGTCCCCAGCGGTTCGGCCATTTTGATGAACGGCCATTTTGCTGCGAGTGATTACGAAATTCGATTGCAAGAGGAAGGACTCGAAGACCGCTTCAGTTCAGTGAACGGGTTCAACTTTGGATTGGATTTCAAGTACGTGTTAGGCGAAGATGCCGTGGAGTATGGCCTCGAGGTGGTTGGGATGCAAACGGATTTCCAAACGTTTAATTCCATCGGTGTCCAAGTTGGGCAAGTCGAAAACACAACGGAATTTGCGGGTTACGTCGATTACCGCATCAACCGCGGCGATTGGATCATCAATCCAAGTATGCGCATGCAGTACTTCAGTTCCTTGGCGCGTTTCCGACCGGAACCACGCGTGGGAATCAAGTACAAAGCCAACGAACGCCTTCGCCTGAAGTTTGCGGCAGGTCTGTACTCACAGAACGTCATCAGCTCCAATTCGGATCGTGACGTCGTCAACCTCTTCTATGGTTTCCTCTCCGGACCTGAGAACCTGCAGCGCAACCTTTTGACACCGAGCGGTGATGTCCAAGAGGTCATCCACTCCCTGCAAACCGCAGAGCACGTCATTTCTGGATTCGAATTTGATTTGACGGAGCGCTTGAACCTCAACGTTGAAGGGTACTTCAAGAATTTCAGCCAACTGACCAACGCCAACCGCAACAAACTCTTCGAAGACAACGCGCAAAATAGCGATGTGCCTGAGGTGTTGCGCAAGGACTTCATCGTCGAGACCGGTGTGGCTTACGGCGCTGACGTCGTCCTGAAATACGAAGAGCGGTCCAGTTATGTCTGGCTCGTTTACGGATACGGCAACGTGGACCGCTGGGACGGATTCCGTTGGTATGATCCGGTGTTCGACCGCCGACACAACATAAATCTCGTGGTGTCTCAGGGCATCGGTCGGGAAAATGCTTGGGAGGTCAGCGCTCGTTGGAACCTCGGTTCAGGTCTGCCATTCACCCAAACACAAGGATTCTACCAACCCCCAAATGTGATCGATGGCATTTCAGCTGACTATGTAGTCGCCAATAGCCAAGAACTGGGCATCCAATTTGCGGCGTTGAACCAAGGCCGATTGCCCGCGTATCACCGTTTGGATCTGAGCATTCGTCGTGAATTTGAACTGGGCAACGACCAGACGATTGAGTTCTCTGCGGGGGCGACGAATGTTTACAGCCGAGACAACGTCTTCTACATCAACCGAATCACCGGTGATCGGGTCAATCAATTGCCCTTCTTGCCTTCCATTAGTGCCGATTGGCGCTTCTAAGCGGAAGGTACTACCCTTGAGTTCCAGTGAGCAACGAGACTGCGTTGGCCATAGCGGCTTCCGTGACTACGGAACCGCTCAACATGCCTGCGATTTCTTGAACACGCTGTTTGTCATCGAGTCCCGTGACAAGGGTGCGTGTGGAGCCGTCTTCAGCAGCTTTTGAAACTTTCAGGTGGTGGTCGGCCAAAGCTGCGACTTGAGGCAGGTGCGTAACGGCGATGACTTGCTGATCGGAGGCCATGCTGTGCATGAGACTGGCCATTTCTTCGGCGACCTTGCCGCTCACCCCTGTATCAATCTCGTCGAGTACAATGGTGGGAAGGCTAGCAGTGCTCGTACCGGTTGCTTTGAAGGCGAGCATCAGGCGGCTCTTCTCACCCCCGGATGCCACCTTATGCAGTGGGAGTGCCGGGTGACCGGGGTTGGCTGAAAACGCAATGATGACCTCTTCAATGCCATGCTCATCGGGTTCCGCGAGGGGCTGCCATTCGAAGGCCAACGTGGCCTCGGGCATGCTCAGGCGTTTGAGCGTTGCTTCAATGGCGCCGGCGAGCTTCCCTGCCACACCCTGACGGCTTCGCATCAAGGCATCGCCCGCAGCAAATGCCTTTTGGCGTTCGGCCTCAAGCTCATCCTTGGCTGCGGCGTACGCTTCGTCGATGCCCGCTGCTTCGGTCAATTGTTCTCTGAGGCTCTGTTCAAGCCGTTGGAGTTCGCGTGCATCTCCGGCGTGGTGCTTGTGCAAGACGCGCTGGAGTTCGTGGTGCAAGGCGTTCAGGTGATCGAGGCGAATCGGATTCGATTCGGTTTGCTCCGCCGTGTTTTCAATTTCATCCACCAGGTCACCCAATTCAATGCGCACGCTCGACAAGCGCTCCATCAAAACCTGAAACTTGGTGCCAACGTGTCCGAGGTCATCGAGGTGCTTGGTGGCTTGGTGCAGGCGGTCCAGCGCGCCGGATGCAGCATCGTTCTCACTCAATGCGGCAAAAGCCTGCCCCAGCGATTCGCGAATGGACTCGCTGTTTTCGAGGACGCCACGTTCTTCAAGCAGTGCAGGCCAATCTTGCTGGTCCAGGTTGAGCGATTGCAATTCTTCCAGTTGGTACTTGATGTATTCCAGATCCGTTTGGGGCTGTGAGCGTTTCAGCTCGAGCTGGGCCAAACGGCCCTGTGCCGTTTTGAACGCTGTGTAGGCTGTTTTGTAGTCGCTGAGCAGGTGCGGGTGATTGGCATTTGCATCTATCCAAGCCAGTTGGAAGTCCCGTTGCAAAAGGAGCTTGGCACTGTCTTGCCCATGCAGGTCGACCAATTGCTGTCCAAGGGACTGAAGCAATTGCAATTTGACTGGAGTGTCATTGATGAACACCCGGCCACGTCCTTGCGTTGAAAATTCCCGCCGGACAATCAGCTCATCCCAGCTGTCCAGGTCATGCTGTCTGAGCCAGGTTTGCGCCTGGGAAGGGCAATTGAACACCCCTTCAACGGTACATTTTTCGGTGCCCGTACGGATGCTGGAGGTGTCGCTTCGACTTCCCAAAAGCAACCCCAAGGCGCCCAAAACGATGGACTTTCCAGAACCCGTCTCGCCGGTCATAGCTGTCATGCCGGGGTGCCATGTCAATTCGAGCGAATCAATCAGGGCGTAATTCTGGATGTTCAGGGATTTCAACATGCTTGAACGGAACTTCAGCCCAAGATGCTGTCGTACTTCGAGATGTTGCCCGGGTCCATCTGTTTGAGAACCGGAAGCAAACGCGTCTTCTCGGCTTCGGGTGCCGGACCGAAGACTTTCAAAATTTCGTCGGATTTCGCCAGGAAGAACAACTGGAGGTTGTACGATGAAGGTCGAATGCGGTGGGTTTGGCGCATTTCAATCAAGGCATCCGCCATGGCCAATCGCCCTGACTCCACGTCGTCGAACAACTGATCCAGTCCCATGCGGTGATAGTAGTACAGGCAGTTGCGCACCGGACGGAAAGTTTGTGAAAGCATGTTCTCAACCAACCAATAGCGGTTTTGATTGCCTTGGCTTGCCTTCCATCCGGTAGGACCCGAGTTTTGAGCATTGGCGACGATGGTCTGGGCTTTGAGGTAGTGTGCTGTGCCGCCTTCCAATGCCATGCTGTCGTAATCCATGCCCAAAATCATGTACGCGTAGTAGGCGAGAATGGAGGAGAGGTTGTCGCGGTATTGGTCGATGCTGAATTGGATGTTGCTGCTGCCATCCCACGAGATTTCGAAATCGCCGTCGTTCACGAGGAGCATCGCGGAGTTGTAGTCACTGTTGTAAACGGGACGTGAACTCTGGACTTGAATATTGCCACGGAATGAAGTCGGACTGGGGGCTTCCGAAATGGTGATCTGCATCGTGCATTCGATTCGCTCTTCGAATTCGAATTCATCGTTCGTCCAGCGCCGCCCGTTCATGAACTCTTGAATGTTCTCCTCCAGCGACTCGAAGATGGAAGCCTCGATGTTGGCAATCTGCGGTGCAATCACTTGCACCCGACAATTCAACTCTTGGGCTGCAACCGAAGTGCTCCAGGCCATGCCCATACCGAGCAATATGCAGGTCAAACCGAATCGGAGGGAGGTATTCATGAATCGATGGAGTTCAAAAGGGTACGCACGATGTCATCAGCTACTTCGGCTTTTGACTTCAACTCAAATTTATGAGAAATGCCACCTTTTTCGAAGATGGTCACTTGGTTGGTGTCGGTCTCGAATCCGGCCCCCGGGACGTTGGTTGAATTTAAAACAATGAAGTCGGCATTCTTACGTTCCAGTTTGGACTTGGCACTGGCCGTACCCTCGTCCGTTTCCAAGGCGAAACCGACAACGGTTTGGTGAGCGGTTTTGCTTCGGCCCCAAGCGGCGAGGATGTCCCGTGTGGTTTCCAGTTCAATGGCCTGGGGGAGTTCATCTTTGTGGAGCTTTTTATCTGCCGGTGCCTTAGGTCGCGCATCGGCAACGGCTGCCGCAGCAACCGCGATGTTTGCGGATGGAAAACGCTGCACGGCAGCGTCGTACATTTCTTGAGCGGTCTGGACCTTCACCAAGTCGTGAACGCCTTCGGGCGCGGATAATTGCACAGGGCCTGAAACCAGGGTTACTTGAGCTCCGAGTCGGATGAAGGTTTCGGCCAACGCAAAACCCATTTTGCCCGAACTGCGGTTTCCGATGAAGCGAACGGCGTCGATGGGTTCGTGCGTTGGGCCAGCTGTGATGAGCACGTTCTTGCCCTGCAATGGGGCAGAAGCTGCAAACCAAGATTCCATCCAGTCTGCGATGTGTTCCGGTTCGGCCATTCGGCCTTTTCCTTCGAGCCCTGAGGCCAATGGACCGGATTCGGGTTCGATGATACCTACGCCCCGATCGGCCAGTGTCTTGAGGTTTTCTTGCGTTGCGGGGTGCTTGAACATGTCGAGGTCCATCGCAGGTGCCACAACGATGGGACAACGGCTACTCAAGTGCACTGCGAGCAGAAAACTGTCACCCGCACCTTGTACCATGGCGCTCATCGTCTGGGCCGTTGCTGGGGCGATGAGGAAAGCGTCGGCCCACAGGCCGAGTTCCACGTGGTTGGTCCAGGTGCCTTGCTCTTTGCTTTCAGTAAAGTCGCTGTAGACCCGGTGGTCTGTTAGCGTAGCGAGGGTAAGGGGTGTGATAAATTCTGTGGCCGATTTGGACATCACGACTCGAACCTCTGCGCCACGGCGCTGCAGCTCTCGAGCGAGCAGGGCAGATTTGTAGGCAGCGATGCTGCCTGTGATGCCCAAAAGAATGCGTTTGTTGTGCAACATGGCGGGATGATGACTCCGCCTGTCGGCTTATGCGTCGGCGCCAGCCGCTTCCTCGGCTTCTTCGCCCTCTACTGGATCGTTGATTCCGATGAGGTCTTGTCCGAGTTCGGCAATGGCGATGCTGTGTGGCTTCGGCAACCGCTCATAGAAACGAGAGATCTCAATTTGCTCTCGGTTTTCGAACACTTCTTCCAGTGAATCCGTGGGGGTAATGAACTCCTCGAGCTTGGCATTCAGCTCTTGCTTCATCTCAACAGCCAATTGATTGCTGCGGCTGCTCAGGACCACAATGGTCTCGAACAAATTGCCAGTTCCCTGTAGCTCCAACGAGTGGTTGTCGCGCGTTTCGGTGGACTTATCCGCCTTGATGGATTTGAAATTCGTGCTCATTCGATAGGTCGATTTGCCGCCAGGTCGTCAATGGCTTTTACGCTCTTGTCATGGACGTTTTGCGCTTGAGCTATGTACTGACTTTCCGGATAGCGGGCCACAAAGGTAAGGAAAGCTTCGATGGTATCGTTATAGCGTTCCAATTTCCTTCGTTCCGTGCTCAATTGGGCGTAGCGGAAGTAGCTGTCGACAATGAGCCATTGCATTTGTTCGCGGTAGGGCGTATCTGGGTATTCCTTTAGGGCATTTTCAAATGCAATGACAGCGCTCTTGTAGTTTTCGGTGTGGTAGTAGTTGTAAGCGGTCTCAAAAGACTTGACCTCCAATTTGTTCCGCAGCTCATCCACCATGGCTTGGCTTGAATCCCGAAAGGCGCTTGCCGGGTAGCGGTCCAAGAACAACTGAAACTCTTCAATGGCCTGTTCAGTTTCGAGTTGGTCCAACGATGGTTTTGGGCTGAGCAGGTAGCTGCATACTGCGCTTTCGAATTGAGCTTCCTCGGCACGGGGGTCGTTCGGGAAGGTTTTCGCGAACATTTTGAAGTAGTACCGCGCCAAGTAGTAGTCACCAACGCACCGCTGGGCTTTCGCAAAATTGTACTGCGCATCTACTGAGCGTTCCGTTCCACGGGTCAAGCTCACCACTTCCTCAAGAATTGGCAGGGCGCCGTAACATTTGTTCGAATCTAAAAACCCGAGCGCTCGCTCGTATTTGTAGTCGAGGTCCGTGCTCTTCATGATCTTGTTGTACTCGCTGCAACCCGTGCCTGCAACCAGCAACGCACCTACAAAGAGCACCGCACAGCATGCGGTCAGAATGGATAGGTAATGCGTGGACGTTTTATTCATGCGTCTGCGAAGGTAATTCCTCCTTGGAATTCCGGCAGTTGCGTGGACGCAATTTTGAAAACTTAACCCTTGTTCTTCATCCCTATGCCGCTGTGGATACAAAACGGATAATGTGGCTTCGAAAATGCTGATTAACTGCGATTCGCATAGTAAGTTTGCGCCTTTAAACCCTTGTACTTTGGATATTTTTGATCGCATTCGAAACGACCGTGGCCCTCTAGGGCAGCACGCACGAGAGAGTCACGGATACTTCACATTCCCCAAGCTGGAGGGAGAGATTTCCAACCGCATGACCTTCCGCGGCAAAGAAGTCTTGGTTTGGTCGGTAAACAACTACCTAGGTCTCGCCAACCACCCCGACATCCGCAAGGTCGACGCCGATGCGGCTGCAGATTGGGGAATGGGATACCCCATGGGGGCGCGCATGATGTCAGGCCAAACCGCTCAGCACGAATTGCTCGAGTCGCAACTGGCTGACTTCATGCAGAAAGAAGATGCGTTTCTCTTGAACTACGGCTACCAAGGATGCCAATCGGCCATCGAAGCATTGGTCAGCCGACACGACGTCATTGTGTACGACTCAGAGTCGCATGCCTGCATGGTAGATGGCGTGCGTTTGCACCAGGGCAAGCGTTTTGTATTCCAGCACAACGATATGGAATCATTCGTCAAGCAACTCGACCGCGCCAAGGCCCTTTGTGAGCAGACAGGAGGCGGAATCTTGGTCGTGACCGAAGGGGTCTTTGGCATGGCCGGCGACCAAGGCAAGCTGAAAGAGATTTGCGAATACAAGGCAGAATATGGATTCCGCCTCTTCGTAGATGATGCACACGGCTTCGGTACGGTGGGCGAAAACGGCCGTGGGGCAGGTGATGCCCAAGGTGTTCAGGCCGAGATTGACGTTTACTTCGGAACATTTGCCAAGTCCATGGCGACCGTTGGAGCCTTCGTAGCAGGCGATGAGGATGTGATCGACTACCTCCGCTACAACATGCGTTCACAGACATTTGCGAAATCATTGCCCATGCCCATCGTCATTGGTGCGCAGAAGCGTTTGGAGATGCTGCGCACGCAGCCCCAGCACAAAGAGAATTTGTGGAAGGTGGCCAATGCGCTTCAGTCGGGATTGCGTGAAGCAGGTTTCGACTTGGGGGTAACCAATTCCTGTGTTACGCCGGTCTTCCTCAAAGGCGGGCTCGGGGAAGCGACCAACCTCACGCTGGATTTGCGTGAGAACTACGGCATTTTCTGCTCGATCGTCGTGTACCCAGTGGTTCCCAAGGACACCATTATGCTGCGCTTAATTCCGACGGCGGTGCACACGCTCGAGGATGTACAGTACACCATTGAGACCTTCTCTACGGTGAAAGAAAAATTGTTTGCCGGCGAATACAAGAGCGAGAAGATTGCTTCTTGGGCATAAGCCCAGTCGCCATGCGCGTTTTCATTGAGTTATCATACGATGGGGCTCCTTTCCACGGTTGGCAAAGGCAGCCCCATTGCCTCTCTATACAGGAAGTACTCGAAGAAAAACTTGCGCTATTCATAGGTCAACCCATGCCGGTAATGGGCTGTGGACGAACAGACACGGGCGTTCACGCTTCGTACTTCGTGGCGCATGCCGACTGGCCCGAAGATTCGCCCAAAGCCAAGCGGTTCAAAGATTGGAACGAGGCGGCCTGGAAGCTAAACGGCATGTTGCCGTCTTCGATCAGCATCCACCGTATTTCCGAAGTGGCCTCCAATGCGCATGCGCGATTTGATGCGACCGAACGTGGTTATGTCTACCGGATGCATACCTACAAGGATCCGTTTTTGGTGGGGCGATCTGCCCGGATCATGCGCCAAACGGATTTTGCTTCCATGCAAGCGGCGACGCACTGCTTGATTCAACAGGGTGACTTTGCAGCGTTCTGCAAGGCCGGTTCCGACAATAAGACCACACTATGCGATGTGCGTTTTGCAGAATTGCGGCAAGACGGCGAGCAGTACACATTCGAGATTCGCGCCGACCGGTTCTTGCGCAACATGGTTCGTGCCATTGTCGGCACCCTCTTCGAAGTGGGACAGGGGCGGATGAAGCCTGAGGATGTTGCGGAGGTGATTGCCTCCGGAGACCGCAGTGCAGCTGGTGCTTCAGCGCCGGGCGAAGGACTTTACTTGAATCGGGTGGTGTACCCGGGGTTTGATCCTATTCAGACGAAATCCTTCATGAAGCCTTGATCCATGAGTAAGGGGCAATCTAACGAGGTCACCGGGCGCATTTTTGACGGAGCAACGCTGCGTAAAATTCTGGCTCAAGTTAAGCCATACCGAAGCCGTTTTGTAGCGACTGGCGTGTTGGTGGTCTTGCTTTCGGGCTTGGTGTGGGTGCGTCCAGCGCTCATTCGCATAGCCGTGGACGATGCCATGCCCACCGGTGATGCTGAGTTGTTGCTCCATGTTTTTTTGGCCGTGTGTGGAATGCTCGTTTTCGAAGCACTCTTGCAGTACCGTGTGACTTACTTGGCCAACTGGGTTGCACAATCGGTCAGTTTGGACCTGCGTTCCAAGCTGTTCAAGCGCGTTGCACAATTCCAACTTAGCTATTTCGATAAGACCCCAGTGGGAACCCTTGTGACCCGTCATGTAAGTGACATCGATGGCATCGCGAATGTGTTTTCGAACGGTATCCTTAATGCTATAGGTGATTTGCTGGCATTGCTGGTCGTGATCGGCACCATGTTTTGGGTGGATTGGAAGTTGACATTGCTCGTGTTGACGCCCATTCCGGTGTTATTGTTGGCGACGCGGATTTTTCAGCAAGTCATTAAAAAGGCCTTTGTCGATGTGCGCAACCAGGTGAGCCGGATGAACGAATTTGTGCAAGAGCACGTTACGGGGATGCACATTGTCCAAGCGTTCGGACGTGAGAAACAAGAGGCCAAGGCCTTTGCTGCCATTAATGCTTCCCACCGCGATGCCAATATCCGGTCCGTGTGGGCGTTTAGTGTGTTTTTTCCGTTGGTGGAGATGCTGTCAGCTACCAGTGTCGGCGTTTTGCTGTGGTGGGGAATGCAGGATGTGCTGTTGGAGCGGATGACGTTGGGCATCCTCTTGCAGTTCATTTTGTACGTATTCATGTTGTACCGGCCGATTCGGCAGCTCGCTGATCGTTTCAACGTGCTGCAAATGGGTATCGTGAATTCAGACCGTGTGTTCAAACTGTTGGCGCGGGAGGAACGAATCGAGGCGTCCGGTTCTCCGGTCGAATCACGCGAACCACTGGAGCTTCGCGGAGCGATTGAGTTCGAGCACGTTTGGTTCGCTTACACCGACGAGGAATGGGTGTTGGAGGACGTGTCGTTTCGGGTCGAACCCGGTGAGTCGGTCGCTTTCGTAGGTCCCACAGGGGCGGGTAAATCAACTATTATCAATCTATTGAACCGCTTTTATATCCACCAAAAGGGGCGCATCCTTATTGATGGGAAACCCATTGAATCCTATCCATTGCAGGTACTTCGCCAGCACATCGGAATCGTACTTCAGGACGTTTTCTTGTTTTCGGACACGTTGCGCAACAACGTCACCTTGTACGCCGAAGGGTTCGATGATGATCGGTTGGATGCCGCTGCCCAAGCCGTTGGCGCCGATGCGTTTATCGCCAAATTACCCGAGGGCTGGGAACAAAACGTGCGCGAGCGCGGGGCCATGCTCTCAGTGGGTCAGCGCCAGCTGATTGCCTTCATGCGGGCGTACTTGGTGCAGCCCACCGTCCTGGTCTTAGACGAGGCCACATCGAGTATCGATTCTGAGAGCGAACAGCTCATTCAGCGAGCAACGGAAGCCATCACTCGAGGCCGAACGTCGTTAATTGTTGCGCATCGGTTGTCCACGATTCGGCACGCTGACCGCATCATGGTGCTGGATCAAGGTCAGTTAATCCAAGCAGGCTCCCACGATGAATTGATGGGAGAGGAGGGCATGTACAGGGACCTCGTTCTTTCGCAGGTTGACGCAGATTGAGCTCAATTCGAGCGTTTCAGGCCTTCTTGTCCCAATTGCTGCATGAGGCGAAACGTGGGAACGCGTTCAATTTCCAAAGCAAGCGTGCAAATGTCATCGGCTGGGTGCGCCAACACGATGGATCGGCGGACCGCTCGGATGGTGTTGATTCGCTGGTACAATTGTTCCAAGAGACCCGCTTGGCAAGCATTGAGTTCGACCCAATGCGAGCGGCTGTATCGCACCAGTCGCGATGTGCGCAACGAACGCATCAAGTGCAATCGGGCACGCATGGGGTGGGTTTGAACGTCTTCGGTGAACCGTTCCAAGGCAAGCAGCTGAATCCGCAATTCTTTGAAGTACAAGTCGCGGCTGGCCTGGCGAAAATCCGGGTCCACACCTCCGTGCAGTCCGCTGATGAACAGACGGCGCAATCGTGCTTGGAGGGAGGTGGCGCTTTCACGCTCAAGCGCATGGGCTCCAATGGGCAGATTCATAGAAGTCATGCCCTCTCTACGGAAAAAATCAGCGGCGGGTTGCGCTTAAAAGCACTTGAAATGATCAAAGGGTTCAGCGCAGGCATTGCACTGATAATGCGCTTTGCAAGCCGTTGACCCGAAGGGGCTGACGAGGCGCGTATCACTGCTGGCGCATCGCGGGCAAGGGACCGTTTGGGATTGGCCTAGTAAGAATGCTTTGTCCGCACTGCTTCCTTCAGGAGGAGCAATGCCGTTTAAGCGCATCTTTTCACGTGCTTCAGGCGAAATCCAGTCTGTGGTCCACACTGGCGCGTGTACAATGTCAATGCGGAACCGCGGTTCAACCGGCAGCAGCGCTGATTTGATGTCGTCCTGAATGGCGTCGGTCGCTGGACAGCCTGAGTACGTCGGAGTCAATTTGATCACAACGGTTCCGTCATCGTCGAGGTTGCAGCCCTGAATCATGCCCAATTCTGTGATGGTCAAAAAAGGCAGTTCCGGATCCATCACCCCATCCAGGATGCGCTCCACCTGGGCGATGCGGTCGGTCACCATTCGGCTCCGGGGTAGGTGCGCTGCAGTACTTGCATTTCCGCCAACATGTAGCTCAGGTGCTCGGTATGTCGGCCGCTGCGTCCACCGGTGAGCAATGCGGTCAATTCAGGACACGCGAGGGTGGCTTCATTCAAAATACCCTTCACTTGCTCGTTCCATTGTTCTTGGAAGCTAGCGTTCAAAGGCAACACCCCTGCCTCGGCGCACGCCTGCGAAACGGCATCGTCCTCAAACAACTCGGCGGTGTAGGGCCAGAGAACGTTCAAGCTTTCTTGCACACGTCGGTGGCTCTCCTCTGTGCCGTCACCGAGCCGCTCCACCCACCGGGCGGAGTGGGCTGCGTGGTAACGTACCTCTTTCAAGGCCTTCGTGGCGATAGCGGACAATTCAAGATCGACCGATTGGTTCGCTAGTGCCTCATAACGCAGCACCGCGAATTGATCGAACAACATTTGCCGAACGATGGTGTCGCCGAAGTGCCCGTTGGGCAACTCGACGAGCAAGGCATTGCGGAATTCCTGATCTGTTCGGAAATAGGCAAGGGCGTCTTCGTCCCTGCCGCGGCCTTCGCGTTGGCCTGCGAGCGTTAGCAGGGCTCGAGCTTGGCCTAAGAGGTCTAGCGCAATGTTTGAAAGTGCAATATCCTCCTCCAAGGCCGGTCCGTGGCTGCACCATTCCGAGAGCCGCTGCGCCAGCACCAGCGCATCATCGCCTAGGCGCAGTATCCATTCGTATCCTTGGCCCGTCATTACATATTTTTTACTTCATCCGGAAGGTCATAAAACGTCGGATGACGGTACACTTTGTCGTTGGAAGGGTCAAACAGTACGTCCTTTTCGGACGGCGTCGATGCCGTGATGTCTTCCGCTTTGACCACCCAAATGCTGGTTCCTTCTTGCCGGCGAGTGTAGACGTCCCGTGCATTGGATATGGCCATAGTGGCGTCTGCGGCGTGCAGGCTTCCGACGTGCTTGTGGCTCAAGCCTTGGCGGCTGCGGACAAACACTTCCCAGAGGGGCCATTCGGTATTGGGTGCACTCATGCTGCTGAGGTTTGACTGGATGCGCGTTCGGCGGATTTCGCGGCGTAGGCCGCTGCAGCGTCGCGTACCCATGCTCCATTTTCGTGAGCTGCTACGCGTGTTTCGATCCGCTCTCGGTTGCACGGTCCATTGCCCGCGACGACTTGTTCGAATTCACTCCAGTCGATGGGGCCGAAGTCATAGTGGCCCGTAGCCTCCTTCCATTTCAAGTCCGGATCGGGCACCGTCAATCCGAGAAGCTCGGCCTGCGGTACGGTCATGTCAACAAACCGCTGTCGCAGTTCGTCGTTGGAGAAACGTTTTATTTTCCAGCGCATGTTTTGCCCGCTGTGCTTGGAGGTGGCGTCATTCGGACCGAACATCATCAACGAAGGCCACCACCAGCGGTTCAATGCGTCTTGCGCCATTTCCTTTTGCTCGGGCGTGCCGTTGCTCAATTTGAGCATGATTTGAAACCCTTGGCGCTGGTGAAAGCTCTCTTCTTTGCACACCCGAACCATGGCGCGGGCGTACGGCCCGTAGCTGCACTTGCACAAAGGCACTTGGTTCATGATGGCTGCACCGTCGACCAGCCAGCCTATGGCGCCCATGTCTGCCCATGTAAGGGTGGGGTAGTTGAAGATAGAGCTGTACTTCGCTTTTCCGGTGTGCAGGGCGTCGAGCATTTCGTCTCTGCTGATTCCGAGGGTTTCAGCTGCCGAGTACAAGTAAAGGCCGTGTCCGGCCTCGTCCTGGACTTTCGCTAAGAGAATCGATTTGCGTTTGAGGCTTGGAGCACGGGTGATCCAATTGCCTTCGGGCTGCATGCCGATGATCTCGCTGTGTGCATGCTGACTGATTTGACGGATAAGGGTCTTGCGGTACGCATCTGGCATCCAGTCTTTGGCTTCAATTTTTTGGTCCGAAGCGATGTAGGCTTCAAACCGCTGATTCAAGTCCATTTCTTGTGTCATGCATGAGGATTTGTTACAAAGATAACAACCATGGACTCCATTGGTTTTCTTGCTGAATTGTCGTGTAGTTTTGCGGGCATGAATGGACTGCATGAGCTGAAAATTGCCGATGTGCGCCGGGAAACCGCCGGATGTGTTTCTGTAGCATTTGACATCCCCGAAAACCTCCAATCGGATTTTGACTACGTTGCGGGTCAATACTTGACCTTGGAAGCAGACATCAACGGTGAAGCCGTGCGGCGCAGTTACTCGCTGTGCAGCGCTCCGAGTGACGGGGAATGGCGCGTGGCCATCAAACAAGTCGAAAATGGTGTCTTCAGCACGTGGGCGAACGGCGCACTGACGACCGGAGATACGATCCGCTGCATGGCCCCAATGGGTCGTTTTGTCCTTGAAACAGATCCTTCCGCTGTACGCAATTTCATCGCGTTCGCTGCCGGTTCGGGCATCACGCCGGTACTGAGTCAAATCAAAGAGGTCCTGCGCAACGAAGCGAATAGCGTTTTCACGTTGTTCTACGTGAACCGTGACATGCCGAGCATCATTTTCCGTGAGGCCCTGCAAGAATTGAAAGATGAGTACCTCGAGCGGTTCCGGTTGTTCCACATTTTGACCCGTGAGCCGCAGGACATTGAGCTGTTCAATGGCCGATTGGACGAAGAACGGTGCGCGGCCATTTTGGCGAGCGATTGGGTGAATGTCCAGTCTTTGGATGCGGCATTCTTGTGCGGACCCGAGGAAATGATCTGGGCGTGTAAAGCCGCGCTTGAGGGCGCGGGCATGGCGTCCGATCGCGTGAAGTTTGAGCTTTTCACCTCGTCGGCTGGCGGTAAGAAGGATGAAAAACCATCATCTGTAGAAGGCGATTCCTCGACTAAGCGACTTTCCATCGTCATGGACGGCATGACCACCGTGGTTGATGTGGCCGAGGGCAAGAGCGTTCTGGATGCGGCGCTGGATGCTGGCATGGATACGCCATACAGTTGCATGGGTGGCGTGTGCTGCACGTGCCGTGCTAAGATGGTCAGTGGCAAGACCGAGATGGACGTCAATTACGCGCTCGAACCGGATGAAGTCGAGGCTGGCTTCGTCTTGACCTGCCAGACCAAGCTCAAAGGCACCGGGCCATTTGAGGTGGATTTTGACCAGCAGTAAGATGGTTTACTCTGCGCGCTCAGATAGCTCAAGCCAACGGTTTTCCGCTGCCTCGAGTGCTGTCGTGACTTCGTGTAGTTTTTCCCCGAGGGTTTGGAGTTCGGCCGGGTCGGGATTGGCGTAAAGCTGTTCCGTCAGGGACGCTTTTTGCTGTTCGAACTTCGCAATCTTGTCTTCGAGCTGCTCAAACTCAAATTTCTCTTTGAACGACAGGCGCTTCGAATAGTCGTTTTTCGGCTCCGCAGGAGCAGTGCTCGATTGAGCTGCCGCATTGTCCGCATCACGTAACGCCTGTGCTTCCCGTTTCTCATCTGCCACGGCCAATCGATACTGGCTGTAATTCCCGGGGAAAAACCGTACTTCGATTCCGCTTCCAAGCACCCAGATGTGTTCGACCAATCGGTCCATGAAGTAACGGTCGTGGCTGACCACAATCAAACATCCAGGAAAATCGAGGAGGAATTCTTCTAGGATTTGCAGTGTGTAGATGTCAAGGTCGTTGGTGGGTTCGTCGAGGATGAGGAAATTGGGGTTGGCCATCAACACCTGCAGCAAATGCAGGCGCTTTCGCTCGCCTCCGCTCAGCGTTGAAATCAATTGGTGGTGGGTGGAGCGGGGGAAAAGGAATCGTTCCAACAGTTGTGCGGCCGTGATTTTTTGGCCCTTTTCCAAGGGCATGAACTCGGCGATTTCATAGACGGCTTCTATGATGCGCTGGCCTTCCGGGAAGCGAGCGCCGGATTGATGGTAATGGCCAAAAACGACGGTTTCGCCCACCACAACTTTCCCTCGAGCGGGCGCATCTCCTTGGGTGATGAGGTCGAGCAGGGTGGACTTGCCTGAACCGTTACGGCCTACCATACCGATGCGTTCGCCGCGCTTGAAGTGGTGGGTCAGGTTTTCGAATAGCAGGTCGCCATCGAAACCGTGGGCCACTTTATGCAATTCGATGATTTTACCCCCGAGGCGATGGGGGTTCAAGCGCAAGGCCATGTCGTCCTCCTCCAACCGCTTCTTGGCCGCTTTCTTGATTTCTTGAAATCGTTCGATGCGCGATTTGGATTTACCGGTTCGCGCCGATGGTGTGGACCGCATCCATTCAAGTTCGCGCTTGAAAATGCCTCGGGCCTTGGCGCGATTGGCCAGTGCGTTCTCTTTGCGTTCCTCTCTTTTTTCCAAGTAATAGCTGTAGTTGCCTTTGTACTTGTAGAGGGTCTGATTGTCAAGTTCGAGGATGGTGTCGCACACGTTTTCTAGGAAATACCGATCGTGTGTGATCATCAAGATGGTCATCTTCGACTGGGCCAGGTAGCGCTCGAGCCACTGAATCATATCCAGGTCCAAGTGGTTGGTCGGCTCGTCTAGAAACAAGATGTCGGGCTCCTCAATCAGGACGCGTGCCAAAGCAATCCGCCGCCGCTCGCCGCCGCTCAGCGTGGCCATGGTGCGGCTGAGGTTGTGGAGATTCAGCCGTCCCAACACCTCTTTTGCGTGCGCCTCGAAATCCCACGCGTTGTGTAAGTCCATGCCCTCATAGGCCGCTTGCAACGCCTCATCATCGTCACCGGCAGCTGCAGCTGAATAGATGCGCATCGCTTTCACCGCTGCCATATCACTCGCATACAGATGGTCCAAAATGGTCTGATTGCCGTCGTAGTCTGGATCTTGGGGAAGGTAACTCCATTGGGTTCCAGCATCCATGCTGATGCGCCCCTCATCCACCGGTTCAAAGCCGCATATGCCGTTGAGCAAGGTGGTTTTTCCGGTGCCGTTTTTGGCAACGATGGCGCATTTTTGGCCACGGGACAGGCCGAAAGTCAACCCTTCGAAGAGCAGCCGCTCACCGTAGCGCTTGGAAAGGTTTTCTGCAGAAAAAACATTGATGACGGCCATAGTGCGAAAGTACGCCGACCCCCTGGGTTTTCACGGCCATTCGCATTGTAAATTGCGCCGTGCTTTGGTCAGAAAAACCGTTTCAAGAATTGACCGGCGGCGAGGTCTTCTCGCTGATGCGATTGCGTTCTGAAGTCTTCGTGGTGGAGCAAAACTGCGTGTACCTAGATCTCGATGATAAGGACGCCCAATCGATCCATTTGTTTGCCTGCGAAGAGGGAGCTGTCCCGGGAGCTGCGGCCCGAGCTGTAGTCCGTCTGGTGCCGCCTGGCGTGTCATACGAAGAGCCGAGCATAGGCCGTGTGGCCATTGATCTGGCGTCACGGGGCTCGGGGTTGGGTGAAGAATTGATGATGCGCGCGATTCGTGCTTGTTACCGCACGTGGCCCGGATTCGGCATCCGGATTTCTGCGCAACAGTACCTCATTGGGTTTTATGAACAGCTTGGGTTTTCCACCATGGGTGAGGGCTACCTCGAAGACGACATACCGCACATTCAGATGTTCCGGCCGTGGGATGGTTTGACTGCGTGGCAGACCCGTCACAAAGCGGCGGTTCAGGCGTTCGCAGATCACTTGCGCGCTCTCCCTTCTGATGCCTTGCAGGGGACGGAGTCTCGATGGGGTGGGCTTCAAGTTTTGGAGCACTTGATGCGCTCGGAGCACGGTACGTGGTCCTACTTGGCCAAGAAAGGGCAAGCGGACCCTGCCGAATTGCCGGTGTGCGATGTGCATTCGGATGCACGGGGGATGCAACTTGTACAAGCCCTCGAATCTGATGCCCGTTGGACGGACCCAACGCCCGGTGGCTTGTTGTCGCCTGCACCTGGAAGCGAAGTGGATGTGGAAGGTGCGGTTACTGGTTGGTTGAAGGCGATTGATGCAGGGTACGATCGGTTGGGCGCAGTGTATACGGCTCCCGGATGGTGGAAGGCCCAAGTTTTCAAACACCCCATCGCAGGGAGATTAGGGTTAACGGACACGTTGGCATTTGGTGTGGCCCACGTTCGGCATCACTTGCACCAGTTGAAGCGACTAGCCGAATCCGCGCCATGATTTCCGTTGTGATCCCGTGTTTGAACGAGGTGGAGTACATCGACGCCACCTTGCAGAGTCTGATGGCCCAAGACCCGCCCGGTGCTCCGTGGGAGGTCATCGTGGCCGATGGAGGAAGCACAGACGGTACCCGCGAGAAGCTCGTAGAATGGAGCGAACGCCACACGGAAGTTCGGTGGATTGAAAACCCCAAGCGAACGACGCCGCATGCCTTGAACGAAGGAATTGAAGCGGCCAAAGGCGAAGTGATTATCATCCTAGGTGCTCACGCGGAGGTAAGCTCCGATTGGTTGTTCAGAAATCACCAAGTGCTGCATGCCCACCCGGAATCTGGATGTGTCGGGGGAGTGGTGGAGCAGGTGCACGGATCTCCAACCTCTCAGCGCATCGGAGCGGCAATGAGCACCCCATTCGGCGTGGGGGATGCCCGGTTTAGAACCGGAGGGAGTGCCGGTCATGTGGATACGGTCGCTTTTGGCGCATACCGCCGGGAGGCCTTGAAAGAGATTGGCGGGTTTGACACAGCGTTGACGCGTAACCAAGACGATGAATTGAATTACCGGATGTTGAAAGCGGGTTGGCGCATCTGGTTTGATCCCCGCATTCGCAGCCAGTACCACGTGCGTTCCACGTACCATAACCTCATTCGCCAGTATTTTCAATACGGCTACTGGAAAGTCTTTGTCAACCAAAAGCACAGCACCATCACGACTTGGCGTCAAACGGTTCCCGCGTTTTTCTTGCTGGTACTTATGGTTTCAGGCGCCTGTTGGTTGGCAGAGATAGCTGGCCATTGGCATGATATGTGGGAAGGATTCGGGGCGTCCATCTTCGTGTCCTCAGTTTTTCTTTGGCTCGTAATTGGGACAGGTTCTGCCATCGCTACTGCGGGGTCCTACCGGGACGTTGGGGGCATCCTCCGGGCGTTTGCCATGATCCATGCCGGATACGGCCTCGGGTATTGGAAGGGCATCTTGGATTTCATTGTTCTGAGGCGTCAGCCAAATGCCGATCACGCTGAACTAACACGGTAATGCAAGGCTTCAACAGAGTACTTCAAGCCATGCCCGCGACCGTAGCACTTTGCATGGTACTCAACCCGCGGTGGAGTACGCTTCCCCTTGCGGTGTGGTTTTTGCTTGTCGTAGCCTATGAGGCCGTTTGCATCTTCAATACACCGCCTGCAGCGGAGCGATTGCCTTTGCCGCGGGCATTTCAGTGGTTTGCTGGTGGAAGTGTCTTGACGTACCTCCTTATGGCTTTGGGACTTGGTTGGACCGAAAATGAGCTCGCTGGTTGGTTTGCCTTGGAGGTGAAATTTAGCCTGTTACTTGTTCCATTGTTGATGCTTCACCATTGGCAGCGGCAAGGCACAAAAGGACTGGATTTCGTACCGAAAGCGCTCGCTGCTGGACTGGTTCTTTTTATGGGTTGGCGGTTTTTGCTTGCAGGCGTTAGTGGAGATGCACAATTGTGGCGATACGACGGGTTGGCAGGTCCTTTTCACCCGACGTACATAGGGCTGTACTTGGTGCTCATGCCTTTACTGCTGATAAAGAATTCCAAGGGATATCGGTTGATATTGGTCGTCACGGGGGTGTTCGTGGGCTTATTGGCGTCGAAGGCCGCGTGGATGGTGACGGCATTGGTGTGGGGTTGCTGGATGGTGATGCAGGGGAAACGCGGTGATGTCCGTTCGTGGGGCATCGGAGCAGCACTCGCTGGCATGTGCCTCGGCGGGTGGCTCGGCGATGGTGGAAGGTGGAGTGAATTCACAGGGTACGTTTCCTCTGAAGTGGTTTCAACCCAAGTTCCCAGTCAGGAAAGTGCAGCTCAGCCTTTACATCTGAGTGAACCCCGACAAGTCAACGCCGGGTCTTCTTCGGGACGCATGCAAGCCTGGAGCGCTTCATTGGAAGTGCTGAAGGCAGCTCCATTCGGCGTAGGGACAGGTGACGTCACGGACGCCTTGTGCGAAGTGTATTTGGAATCCAACAGCGAATATGCCCTCGAAAAGCGAATGAACCCCCACAGTGCTTGGCTTCAACTCGCTGTCAGCCATGGGTGGGCTGGATTGCTGCTGATGCTGCTGTGGTGGTTCGGGACCTTGACCTGGGCCTACCGTTTGCAAAATGCTTTGTTGCTGACATGGTCCGTGGCCTGGGTCTTGAACGGAACTATTGAAAGCTTGCTGGAATTGCAGCAGGGCGTTGTACCTACTGTCCTCTTGTGCTGCGTGTTCGCATTGAGTGGTTCGCCCACGCCGGAACCGGGAAAGGATTAAGAATTGGCGGCTGTTTGGCCCATTGCCGGAGCTTTTGCGTTGCCGTTCCCATTCTTTGCGGCCTTGACGAAAGCAGTAAACAAGGGATGCGGGGTCTCCACCGTACTTGCGTATTCTGGATGGAATTGAGAGGCAACGAAATATGGATGGTCGGGGATTTCCACGATTTCCACCAGTCCCGAATCGGGGTTTTTACCGGTAGCAACCATGCCCAGTGATTCGAATCGTTCGAGGTAGGCGTCGTTGAATTCGTACCGATGACGGTGTCGTTCTTCGATGGTACCTGTACCGTACGCGTTGAAGGCGTGACTTCCAGGTATTAAGTCGCATGGATAGGCCCCTAATCGCATGGTTCCGCCCATGTTTTGGATGCTCTTTTGTTCCGCCATCAAATCGATAACAGGGTCGGGTGTGTACTCCTTAATCTCGGTTGAGTGCGCGTCGCTCAATCCGATTACGTTGCGCGCAAATTCAATCACAGCGCATTGCATGCCTAGGCATATCCCAAAGAAGGGGACACCCATGGTGCGCGCGTGCTGGATGGTTTCGATTTTGCCATCGACACCCCTCGACCCGAAGCCGGGAGCCACGATGATTCCATCAAGTCCGGCCAACTTTTCAGCGGCGCTTTTGGACGTGATTGATTCACTGTGAATCCAATCCACCTGCACATCAACTTCTTGGTGGGCACCCGCATGTATGAGCGCTTCAGCGATAGACTTGTAGCTGTCTTTCAGCTCCACGTATTTGCCCACCAATCCCACTTTTACGGTCGATTTTGGATGCTTGTATTGCGTGAGGAATTTCTTCCAAGATGCCAGGTCTGGCGTCTGATCTGCAGCGGCCATTCCCAATTTTTCGAGCACAACTTGATCCAAGCGTTCTTCCATCAACAGCAACGGTACATCGTAAATGGTTTCCGCATCGATGCTTTGAATCACCGCGCTGGACGCGACGTTGCAGAAACGAGCTACTTTGCTTCGGACTGAATCGGTCAGTTCGTGTTCCGTTCGGCACACAAGGATGTCAGGCTGAACACCGAATTCCAGCAGTTGTTTGACGGAGTGCTGGGTGGGTTTCGTCTTCAGTTCTCCGGCTGCAGCCAAGTAGGGAATGAGTGTCAAGTGCACAACCAAGGTCTCCTCGGGGCATTCCCACTTCATCTGACGAACTGCCTCAATGTAGGGCAGGGACTCAATGTCGCCGACCGTTCCTCCGATTTCCGTGATAACGAAGTCGTAATTCGATTCAGCGCCCAGGATTTGGACGCAGCGCTTGATTTCATCCGTGATGTGCGGAATGATTTGCACTGTCTTGCCGAGGTATTCACCTCGACGTTCTTTGTCAATGACCGACTGGTAAATCCTGCCGGTGGTGATGTTGTTGGCTTGGGTGGTCTGGACGTTCAAGAACCGCTCGTAGTGTCCCAAATCCAGGTCGGTTTCTGCGCCATCAACGGTCACATAACACTCGCCATGTTCATATGGGTTCAGGGTGCCCGGATCGACATTGATGTATGGGTCGAGCTTCTGAATGGTCACCGAATGACCACGCGCTTGAAGCAGCTTGGCCAACGATGCGCTGACAATCCCTTTTCCGAGGCTCGAGCTTACGCCACCCGTGACGAAAATGTAGCGGCTGTTGCGCACCGTTTCTGGCAGCGACGAGATGGAATCAGAAGGGTTGTTTTGAGGCATGGTCCCGTATATGAATACGGGATTCAAAGTTAGGGAGAAATAACAGGCGCAGTACGGCTGTGAACAACTTTTCGGCCCTCGTGAATTTCGTTTCCCTCATTTGAGGTTTTGCGTCAAGCGGTCCACCAATTTGAATCCGCTGAACAATTCTTGGGCGACGATGCGGAAAAGGGTGTAAGCAGGAACCGCTAGGACCATGCCTAAAATGCCTACCGCACTACCAGCGATGCTGATGACGAGGAAAATCTCCAGCGGGTGCGCGTGCACGCGGTTGGCGAATACCACCGGTTGGGTGAAGAAATTGTCGACCAGTTGAGCGACCCCAAATACGAGCAGACTGCCTCCGATAAGCGCCCCGGATGCGGCCGCGGGTCCACTGATGGTCACGAGCGTGACGCCAAGGGCTGTTCCGGCTAACGGGCCCAGGTAGGGGACCAAGTTGCACAATCCCGCGAGCAGTCCAATCAGGAAAGCATGGTCCGCACCCACTAATGTTAGCCCAGCGGTGACAATGGCAGTGACAATGGAAACCTGAATGACCAATCCGCCGAAGTAACGCGTCAACAACTGGCTGGTGCGCTCTAGGATCGACTGGACTTTGGGCATCAATTCGTCGGGCGTAATGGCCTCAACCATGTTGCGAAACAGGGCGCCGTCCTTTAGAAAAAAGAAGGCCATGAAGACCACTGAGAAAATGCCAAAGAACAAGCTTCCTATTTGGGCGAGCAGCCCGCTGACGCGTTGGCCCAACTCTTCGAATTTCAAGGAAGATTCGAGTTGTTCCACTACGAATTGGCTGTTGCTTCGTTCGTCGCCGCTGAAATTGATGGCGCCAAAATGGTCATCCAACCACACGGTACCTTGACCGGTGGCGTTGGCGAGTTGATCAAAGTCCAATTTTTGCACGGCATCCATTTGTTCGTTTACCAGTGGGGCGAACAATTGAATGATGCCAACCGCGCTTCCGAAGAGCACCAGCATGCTGATTGCTGCGCCCATTGATGTGGGCAACGACCGTCCTTTGATCTGGAGCTTACTCAGGAGCAACACGATGGGCCGTCCGATGAAACTGATGGCCACCGAGAGCAGCAGCAACCCGACGAGTCCCTTGAATTTCCAGAGGCCGATGGCGAGCAGGATGAAACCGAGGAAGCCAATGAGGTTACGTAAAGTGGGTTTAGGGAGCATGCTAGGGATGTTGCTATCCAAAGGTACGCAATGAGTTCGTCGAGCACCTCCTGTTTTTAGCTCAGGCTAAAAATTTTATTTACCTTTGTGAAATGTTGTTGTCGCCAAGCCAAGAAAATTACTTGAAGGCCATCTACAAGTTGGAGGCTCGGGAGGGCATTGCCACGAACCAAGCACTCGCTGCGCTGGTGGAGGCGACTCCTGCTTCGGTGACCAACATGCTGCGCAAATTGATGGAGGCTGGATTTGTGAAATACGAGGCATACCAGGGAGCTACCTTAACTGCAGCGGGGCGAAACGAAGCGGTAACGCTGGTGCGAAAGCACCGGTTGTGGGAGGTGTTTTTGGTGGAGAAGCTCCAATACGATTGGGATGCGGTTCACGCCTTGGCCGAGGAGTTGGAGCACATCGGTGGAGATGAATTGATCAACCGCCTTGATGCATTTCTCGACCACCCTGCATACGATCCCCACGGTGATCCCATCCCCACCGCGAAGGGCGTTGTTCGCGCGCGTCAGTATGCCATTGCGGCGAGTGAGGCCAAAGAAGGCGACGTGTTCGTCGTGTGCGGGGTCAAGGACAGCTCCAGCCTGTTCCTGCGGCATTTGGACAAGCTCAACATCGCCTTGGGCAAAGCCTACACGCTGAAGGAATGCCTCGAATTTGACCGAAGCGCCGTGTGGGTAGAGAAGGAGGGTGCCCTCACCAATATTTCAAATGAAGTAGCCAAAAACGTACTGATTCAATTGACCGATGAATGAATTGATGGAATGGATAGGCTCCTTTGGAGCCGTGGAAGCTGCGTTGATTGCAACGCTCTTCACGTGGATGATGACTGCGCTGGGCGCGTCGCTGGTGTTCGTATTCAGCGATATGCACCGAAAATGGTTTGATAGCATGTTGGGGTTTACGGGTGGTGTCATGGTGGCGGCCAGCTTTTGGTCATTGCTTTCTCCGGCAATTGAGATGTCCCCAGGCGATGGGTTCGCCAAGGTGTGGCCAAGCGCTTGCGGATTTGGATTGGGCGCGCTGTTCATCTATGGATTGGACCGGCTAACACCGCACTTGCACATCAATTTCAACAAGGATGAAGCTGAAGGGCCCGAGACGGATTGGCATCGATCGACCCTGTTGGTCTTGGCCATCACCTTGCACAACATTCCAGAAGGATTGGCGGTTGGGGTGCTGTTCGGTGGCGCGGCGCTTGGGCTGGATGGAGCATCGGTCGGAGCGGCTGTTGCCTTAGCCATTGGCATTGGTATCCAAAATTTCCCAGAAGGCTTCGCCGTGAGTATGCCGCTGCGCCGTCAAGGTGTGAGCGCTGCGCGATCGCTTTGGTTTGGTCAATTGTCGGCAGTCGTAGAACCGGTCGCCGCGGTCATCGGAGCGGTGGCGGTGCTGCAAATGCAGGTCATCCTTCCCTATGCACTCGCTTTTGCCGCAGGGGCGATGATTTACGTTGTCGTGGAGGAAGTCATTCCTGAAACCCAACGTGACAAGTACACCGACTTCGCTACGTTGGGATTTATTGGTGGTTTCCTCGTCATGATGGCGCTCGACGTAGGTTTGGGGTAAACAGTGACATAGGTACGCCGGTTCACCAAGACCAATCGGCGTTTCCAAACCAACCGGAGCTCATCAAGAGGACAACTCGTTCTCTCGGTTCGAGGTGTTGTACGTGTTCGTGCAGTTCAGAAGCGTCGGTGATGACCCGGAGGTTTGGGTGGGATCCAAAAGCATCCGCTACAAACTGCGGATCCAGCGGCGGTAACTGTTTGTGCCCCAAGACCGCTGGGTCGTAGTACACCACTGCCTCGTCAGCGCTTTCCATTGCTTGAGCATAGGTGGGCAAGAAATCTTTGTTCAAGCTTGAAAATGTGTGCAGTTCAAGGACCGCTGTCAAGGTGTGATCAGGATAAGACGCTTTGACGCCGCTTACCGTAGCCTTCACCTTGGAAGGGGCATGGGCAAAGTCTCGAAATACCGTAAAGCCTTCCTGGTTGTGTAAAGGCTCCAGCCGTCGGGCTGCTCCCCGGAAGGAAGCGATGGCTTCATCGAAGGCCAGGACGTCCAAGCCCATTACCTGTGCCAAGGTTCTTGCTCCAGCCACATTTTGGATGTTGTGGGTGCCGACCAATTGGGTGGTGACCGACCGATTGCCTTCAAACGTCAGCGTCATCGTGCCATCTGACTGGGGTAGAAAGGCTGGAGTCCGATACGGAATGAACGACAGATCGTGTCGCTTGCACCGCTTCACCACGGCCTCCAACGCGGCATCTTCGGCGCACCAGACGACAATTGCGTTTGGAGCCAACGACTCCAAGTAGGTGTCAAATTGTTGAATGTAATTTTCCTCGGTGGGGAACACGTTGATGTGGTCCCACGCGATGCCCGTGAGCAGGGTGAATTGGGCCTCATACCAGAAGAACTTCGGCCGTCGGTCGATGGGGGAACTTAGGTACTCGTCGCCTTCAAGAATGCACCAATCGCGGTCCGGGTCGATCTCAACCATGCGATTGAAGCCTTCCAATTGCGCGCCCACCATAAAATTCGTCGGAATGTCCAAACCCTGCATAGCGTGCAAAAGCATGGAGGTGATGGTCGTCTTTCCATGAGACCCGCCGATCACAACTCGTTTGGCGTGCCCATTGGCTGCGCGCAAAAACTCTGGGTACGATTGGATCTTGAGTCCCAGGCTTTGTGCTTTTAACAACTCGGGATTATCGGGCCGTGCGTGCATGCCCAGTACCACTACATCAATCGATGCGTCGAGTTTATCGGGATGCCAACCGTCTTGTTCGGGCAACAAGTGAGCAGCGGCGAGGCGTCCACGTGAGGGTTCAAAAATCTGGTCGTCTGAACCAGTGACTTCATGACCGGCTGCCGCCACGGCCAACGCAATGTTGTGCATGGCGCTGCCGCCAATCGCGATGAAATGTACTCGCATAAACGAATATCACATGGAACGAGGTGGAAGCAGGAGATCGGACAAATACATTCCAACAGCTAGGCCTTAATTTCGATGACATGAAAACAGACTCCCAGTTTCGGCAATTCATCATGAGCTTGCGCCAGTATTCGGGGTCATTCGCTTTTATTCGAAACAATCAATTGAGTTACTGGTACGGGATTGCCTTGTTGGGTACTGTGGCGACTATGCTCGCCGTTAACGGAGGACTTGAAACGGTCTCGTACAGCGCACATCAGTGGTTAATGGAGAGGGTCAGACTCATAATTGATGATTCCACGGTTGGCTGGTTGGTTGAGGGCATCGAAGTAACGGCGGATGGTGTGTTGTGGTTGCTAAAGGTTTGGCTTGGATTCAAATTCACCAAGTTCGTCGTCTTGATTGCATTGAGCCCCGTGTTTGCATTGGCTTCGGATGCTGTCGCCAAAGCACTCAGATCAGAAAAAGTCGTTTGGCATGGGCTGGATTGGAAGCAATCATTGGTCCGCGGAATGCGCTCGGCAGTCTTGCTTGTTCTCCTCGAATTTGCACTGAGTAGTTTGCTATTTCTCTGCTGCATTGCCTTGCCATTTTTCGTGCCAGTACTTGGCTTCTTGACGGTGCTCTTCCCTGTGCTGTCGGCGGTGCTCAGTATTTGGTTTTATGGCGCAGCTTCTTTGGATTATGCTTGGGAAAAACAAGGGTACGGGGCATTGGAAGGACTTCGTGCGTCATGGAAATTCCGGGGCGTTACCTTGGGCATTGGACTGCCATTTTACGCAGCTATGACCATTCCTTTACTTGCACTCGTGACCGGACCTCTCTTGGGAGGGTTGGTGTGTGTGGTTGCGGGACTGCGGGTTGTATCTGGCATGCAAATGGAGGAGGGACTGCTCGGATTAGGAGGTGCGGGGAAGGTGGGCAATACCATCGCGTCATAAATTTTGTTGATTTCTTAATCTAATAAAAAATCGATAAAACTTGTTTTTCTATGTACGAGCGCTTATTTTTAGGCGGTCAAATAATCACTTGTCAACATGTTATTTCTGAACAAAAAATGCATCCGTCTCGTTTGTGCTGCGGTATTAACGATGCTTTTTGCCGATGAATCCTTCGCCCAAACTGATGTGAACAAGGTCGTTATTGCTCAAACCTCAGGGTCAAGCATGTACATCTCAATTGATCACAGTGCTTTGAGCTTATTCAACGATTCCACCATTGCTCGTTTGAATCCTGACGGAGATGGCGATTGGAACACCTGGAAGGATGCCTTGACCAACGGTAACTCTCCTGGCATGGATGTGAACTTTGATACGTTTGCGGCTTATGGTTTGACGAACATTGATGGATCAGGGGATTTGTCTTTGGGTACCATTACGATGACAGGTTTTAGTGTTGATGGGGTGGGCAACGCCACGACGAATTCGCTAAATAATTCCAGTGGAGGAATAACAAACGCTGGTTCGATTGCTGGTGCGACGGATGTCGACGGCTCAGGCGATTTGACAATGGGCACAGTTACGATGACTGGTTTTAGTGTTGATGGAACTGGTGCTGTTGATATCAACGGAGGCGCGATCGACGGTACAACGATTGGAGCAACGACCCCAAGCACAGTTGCCGCTACGACAATCGTTGCAGGCAATGATGTAACCTTCAATGGTGACAATTTTGTCTCGTACAGCGAGACATCAATTCACAATAATCTGACTGTTCTAGATAACGCAACGGGCACTACAACTCAATTCTCAGTTGACGAAGCTACTGGAAACACATCGGTTGCTGGAACGTTAGATGTGACTTCTGACTTGACCGCAGGTACGATTACAATGACCGGTTTCTCTGTAGATGCAGACGGTGACGTTGTATCCAAGTCATTGAATA
>JBELBV010000018.1:0-39166 GCA_042095135.1 Flavobacteriales bacterium
GCTCTTCCGATCTGCCGTTGAAGGACGGCCGCCTCGCCATCATGTGTTATGATGAGGGCTATGTATTGGAAGGGGATGGCATTTTGCCTTGGACAGATGTCGGCCGAATTGCCGGTTCATTTGCGACGCGTGCGCTTACCTGACTTGCGTTTTTTTTCGTGAAAGGCGCCCTTGTAGTTCGGGTCGCGTTTACGCAATTCACGGTCGATTTCGCGTGCTTGGTTTTGTTTTTCGCGGCTCGGTGTTTCAAACGTTTCCAATTCCGGAACTTCCGCAAACTCCAACAGGGCATCTCCGATCAGCGATTCAATACGCTCCAAGGCAAACTTCTCTGCCGGGTCCACCAAGGTCAAGGCAGATCCTTCGCGGAAGGCCCTACCGGTGCGTCCGATGCGGTGAATGTAGTCGTGGGGGTCGCGCGGCACGGATGCGTTGATGACCCATTGGGTTTCCGGGACGTCGATACCCCGGCTTGCGACATCCGTGGCGATTAGGATTTGCACTTCACCTGTGCGGAACTCCTGCATCGCATTGATACGTGCATTTTGGCCCTTGTTGCTGTGCACGGCCCGGACGCCTTTATCAAAGGAGCGGTCCAAGAACTTAAAGAGGTTTTCCGCCTCCTCTTTTCGCCGGGTGAAAATCAGTAACCTGTCGTCCCCGAGTCTTTCCCGCACATACCATTCGATGAATGCGATTTTGGTGCGGAGGTTGGGCAGGGGCAACTTGTATTGGGTGACCGTGGAAACCGGTGTGCTCTCTGGGGTAACTTCAATCCGCGTGGGCCACAACAAGAATTCCTCCGCGAGTCTCTCCACGCGAGGAGGGAAGGTGGCGGAGAACAGTATATTTTGCCGTTTAGTAGGCACCACTTCCTGCACCTGTCGAATTTGTGGCATGAACCCCATGTCCATTATGCGGTCTGCTTCATCTAAAACGATGTGTTTGAGTTTCTTCGTCTTCACGTGTCCGCGGGAGTAGATTTCCAAAAATCGTCCAGGTGTGGAGACAATCAGATCCACTCCGTCTGCGATCTCTTCAATCTGCTTTTTCGGACCCACTCCGCCATAAAATGCAACGATACGCAAGTCGGTGTAGGCTGCAAATTTCAGCGCCTCCTGGTGGATTTGGACCACGAGCTCCTTTGTGGGTGCAAGCACCAAACCGCGAGGATCTTCGCCTTGGGCGTATTTCAAGGTCTGGAGCAAAGGGAGCAAAAAAGCAGCGGTCTTGCCCGTGCCGGTTTGAGCAATTCCAATGACGTCTTGTCCCGCACGCAACGGTGGAATAGCCTTTTGCTGAATGGGGGTTGCGTTTTCGTACCCCGCGTCAGCAATGGCGTTTAAGAACTGCCGAGTAAGCTTGAGGTCGTCAAATCGCATGCGACAAATTTAGGTTACCTAAATTCGTGGCGGAAGATGGAGGATTCTTTTGCGCATATGCGACCCTATTTGGACCACGAAGTCCCCGAAGCCATTGCGTGCTTGGTCGGGGCACTCGACTGGGAATCCCAACTCAGCCCGTTCATTGGGGACGAACGCGCTGCGGATTTGATTAATGGCATAAAGGACCTCCAAAGCGTCGATACTTTTCAAGAAAACCTCTCGCGTGTGTTCATCGATTTGCTTTTGCAGCGCACGGCTGAAGACGTTTCGGTTGATTTCGCCTCAGCATTCGAAGGCCATGGGGCACTCTTTATTTCGAACCACCGCGACATTGTCTTGGATCCGTCCCTCATCAACATGGCACTGCTTTCACGTGGCGAGTCAACAACACAAATCGGAATAGGGAGCAACCTGCTGCAAACGGAGTGGGTTGAAAAATTGGTTCGGTTGAACAAGAGCTTCATCGTTCGCCGAGGGGGATCGCCGAGGGAACAACTGATGGCGAGCGCTGAAGTCGCCGCGTATGTTCGACACGTCATCACCGAACAAGACGCCTCCGTCTGGCTTGCTCAACGAGAGGGCCGGGCCAAAGACGGCGACGACCGCACTTCTCCTGCGCTGATCCGAATGCTGCTGAATGGAGAAGACGGTGAATCCTGGAATCGACTCAAAGTTCAGCCAGTGAGTTTGAGCTACGAATGGGACCCGTGCGACGGCATGAAAGTTCGTGAGCTGCTCATTCGAGAGGCCAATGATGGTGAATATGTCAAAGCTTCAGGTGAAGACGAACGCAGCATGAAGCAGGGATTGTTCGGCTGGAAAGGCCGTATTCACGTTGCATTCTGCAATCCAATTGCTTGGGAAGAGCCATCGGAAGGGGTTCGGCCAGCGGCCCACTTGGCTGCTCGGGTGGATCGCGTGTTGCACGAATCAATGCACACGTGGCCTTGCCAACACTGGGCCGCGGCCGAGTGGATGTGCTTGACGGGAGAACGGGGGGCGAATTGGCCGACCGACTGGAGTCCTGAAGCTGTGGATACTGAAGTCAGCGATTCATGTGAAAAGCGCATCCGTACCATAGCTGGTTCCCTTACAGACCTTCAGGTCAGCGACGAGGCAGTCCGCCTCAAATGGTGCGAAATCACCATGAATCCATTGGTCAACGCAGTGCTTGCCGAAAAGGCTTCATCCGTGACTGCTTGAACGGTTACGAACTTGATTTCTTTCGCGCGATCTCCGCGCAGACAATGGCGGAAGCCACGCCGGCATTCAACGATTCAGCTGCTCCCACCCGACGGATGTTCACGGCAGCAGAAGCGTCTGGCAGGTCGATTCCAGTGAAACCATGGGATTCCGAACCCACCCAAATCCAGCCGCTTTCCCAAGGAATTTCGCTGTGTGGAGTGCCTTGCATGTCCAGATGAAAATGACCGGAGAGCTTGTGTAGGTACTCCATGGAAACTTCAGATACAGGCACCCGAAAAATGGATCCCATGGAGGCTTGGACGGTTTTTGCGTTCCAGGGGTCGACCGTGCCCTCGGTGATCAAGATTCCGCCGAATCCAAACCAATCTGCCACCCGGATGAGCGTACCCAAATTCCCGGGGTCTTGCAACCGACACGCCACCAAACCGAACGACATGGGCGATTCCTCAGCGGATTGCACGACTTCCTCGGGTGTGCGGTCGGGAATGGAAGCCACCGCGAGCAAGCCGGGAGCGGTGTTCATCTGGGAGATGCGTTCCATGTCCTTAACAGAGATTTGCTCCGCAAGGTGCCGATGGGTATCCGGTACGGCATGTTCCATGGTGGAGACGTAGTACATTCGTTCCACTGCAATGGAGCTCTCAACCAATTCCGCTACGCCCTTGTCGCCTTCGACCACAAAGCGCCCCTGTTCAGTGCGTTCCGTCTTCCTGCGCAGGGCGCGAATGGCTTTTAGGGTTGTCTTGTCCATGAAGATGCCTTTTGCGGTGCAAAGCTATGCGATATGTGCATTGGCGATGCTCTCCGCATGTTCCCCGGCTCGTCGTTTGAGTGAGGGAGATCGATTCTTGGATCGCGTGGAAATCAACGCGCCGGACGGGACCAAACTGGCCCACAACGGCTCGTACCACGACGTATTGCGTCAGCAACCCAACACGCGCTTTTTAGGCGTTCGGTTGCCGCTCCAGATCCATTTGATGGTTCGACCTGCGGCCCTGTCTAAAGCGCAAGACCGTCGGCTTGCGAAGGGGAAACCTGAGGGCGGATTGCGTTGGTGGTTGGCGAATCGAATGGGGGAGCCCCCGGTTTTGTACGACCCCTATTTAGCCGAACGCTCACGCTTGAATTTAGCGGCGCTTGCGCAGCAGATGGGATACATCGATGCAACGTGTGCGTTGCGCATAGATTCGGTCAAGCAGCAGCGGGCAAGCCTCGAATTTGTATTGAATGAGGGAAAACGCTGGACCGTTCGATCGTGCAATTGGTCCACCGAGGGCAGCGGGCTGAACACTAGTCGATTGGATTTTGATGCTTCACGATTGGTGGGCGAGCCTTTCGATGTTCGCCAACTTGAGTCCATTCGCAGTTCTATCGCACGTTCATTCCGAAACAGCGGATACCCCTCTGTCCAGGCTTCTCACGTTGCCTTTATAGCAGACACTGTGGGACGGATTAATGAAAAGCACGTGGCCTTGACTGTTGAACTGCTGCCCTTTGACTATACCGGCGATGGTGCGCCGGTCCCACATCAGTTGACACGGTTCGGTGATGTGGATTGGGCGTGCCAAGAACGAAAAAATGGCCATGTGCCGTGCATCAATGCCGAAGTTGTGGAGTTTTTATTGGCGTTTGATTCAGGAATGCTGTTCAATGAGCGGGTCTTGCAAGATACCTACCGACGCTTGTCAAATGTGCCGGGCATCAGCCGTGTGGAGATGCCCGGAAGCATACGAGACCAAGGTGAAGGGAACGTTTTTTACGACGTTGACGTGGAATTGGAGTTGAGTGAACGCATTGATTTGACCGCTGAGGCCCAAATGATCCGAAGCGATGCGCGATACGGTCCGATTGGAAGCATTGGTTTTCGCAACAACAACCTGCGTGGAAAAGCCGATGCCTTTGAATTGGCCTTGACGGGAGGAATCGTTTCTACCCGACCTTTCAGTTACACCGGAGATGCCCTGGTGCCCAACAGCGGCACATGGTCCATTTCGAGCACCTATTCAACCCTTGGGATTCCCCCGCTGATGCTCGAAAGATTGCGGCCATCGAACCAGGCACGAACAGAGTTGGCACTGAACTGGGGACGTGAAGTCCGTCCTGAGTACGCCCGTGAAGCGGCGTCTTTCACCTATGGATTCAGCTACATCGAAAATCCCGAACGGGAGAGCAAACTGCGGGTTACTCCATTGGAGTTCCGCTATTCCAACATCACCCCGGAAGCACAATTCGCTGAATGGCTTACGCAACAGGCTAACCCCATACTCGAAGGAAGATTTGTGGACTATACGTCGTTGGCTTCCAAGCTTGGTTGGAGTTCGAAATGGGAAGGAGAATCCGCGCTCGGTCGCTGGCGTTTTGATGCCGAATGGACGGGGATTGGTCTGCATGCACTTGCCGCTCCGCTGGGTTTGCGTCAAGGCGAAGGCGAGGCCTACCTGCTCGGCGGCATTCCTTTTGCCCATTACGTGCGCGGCGATGGCGAGTGGACTTACGGCCGATCAGTTGAGGGGTGGGGTTCCCTTCATGGACGAGTGAAGGCGGGGTATGCAACGGTGGGCACCAATATGGATGTGCTGCCCTTTGATCGGGCGTTTTTTGCCGGCGGAGCGAACGGAGTGCGGGGGTGGTCGGTGCGAGACTTGGGGCCGGGTTTTGCGCGGCAAGATGTGTTGGACGCAGGGTATGTCCCGGGCGTTGGTGATGTGCAACTCGACGTAGGCATAGAGTTCCGCAAGGAGTTGACCGATGTATTTGAGGCGGCATGGTTCACCGATGCGGGCAACGTTTGGGTCCACCAAACAAGCAGTTCTTCTTCCACAGAGGAGGCCGAATTCACCTTGCGTTCATTGGCGTGGGGTGCTGGATTGGGACTGAGGTTCGACTTTGAATTTTTCTTGTTGCGGCTGGATGGTGCGCTGCGCTTGTACGACCCGTCTCAAGGCGAGAGTGAACGGTGGTTCGGTCAGGCTTCGCCACGTGGAATGGTTCACCTCGGAATTGGTTACCCTTTTTGAACAATTGCATTCAGATTCCATGAAGTCTTCTACCTTTGATTTCAAATCAGACAAACATGGGTTGGTTTAAGCGGATTCAAGACGGCATCACGACCAAAAGCACGGAGAAGAAGGAAATCCCTGAGGGTGCGTGGCATCAATGTCCGGGGTGCAAGAATGTCATTACTTCGCAGCAACATGCGGAGCGCCTCAGTGTATGCGATTACTGTGGACACCACGACCGGGTAGGCAGTGAGACCTACTTAAATTTGTTGTTCGATGAGGGCAAATACCGGGAGGTGGCCCCGAAAATCACGAGCGATGATCCGCTTCAGTTCAAGGACACCAAGGCCTACACTGATCGCCTCGAAGCAGCTAAGAAGAAAACCGGATTGCAGGATGCATTGCGCACCGCCTCCGGTGAATTGGATGGAATTCCCGTTGTGGTAAGCTGCATGGATTTTCAATTCATTGGCGGTTCCATGGGAAGTGTGGTTGGCGAAAAAATTGCACGCGGCATTGATTTGGCGCTGAAGAAAGGCTGTCCGTTTATCTGCATCAGCAAGTCCGGTGGTGCGCGTATGATGGAAGCGGGTCTGAGCCTGATGCAGATGGCCAAAACCAGTGCAAAGTTGTCGTTGCTGGCAAAAGCGGGATTGCCCTACATCTCGGTTTTGACCGATCCCACAACAGGCGGTGTGACGGCTTCGTTTGCCATGTTGGGCGACATCAATATCGCTGAGCCGAATGCGTTGATTGGTTTCGCCGGACCACGTGTGGTGAAGGAGACGATTGGCAAGGATTTGCCGGAAGGATTCCAGCGTTCAGAATTCTTGCTCGAGCACGGATTCCTCGATGCCATCGTGGAGCGAAAAGAGCTCAAGGCGAAGGTGGCGTTTAGCCTTCGTGCGATGGGGGATTTCGCCAAGGCTGAATAAATACCCCTAAAGCATTGGATAGCGCTGCCGTTCATTGTAGCTTTGCACTTCAATTTTCAGCATAACGAACATCAATTTGATTTCGCCATGTACTTAGATTCAGCAAAAAAGAAAGAGTTCTTCGCCACGTTTGGCGGGAACGAAAAGGACACCGGTAGTGCCGAAGCGCAGATTGCCATGTTCTCTTACCGGATCGCTCACTTGACTGAGCATCTGAAGCAAAACCGCAAAGATTACCACACGCAGCGCGCCCTAATCAAGTTGGTCGGAAAGCGTCGTAAGTTGCTGGATTACCTCAAAGCAAAAGACATTACACGCTACCGCGAAATTGTTTCAAAACTCGGTTTGCGTCGTTAATGACAATTTTATAGACGGGGGAGGCAATCGGTATCACACCATTGCCTTCTTCGTTTTTTTGCGTCTGCGCCCAACGGGGTGAGATGCCTCAGGATGATTTTACAGGAAAGATGAATTACACGGTACACAACCAAACCATCGATCTCGGCAACGGGCGCGAGATCAGCATTGAAACCGGCAAGCTTGCTAAGCAGGCGCACGGTTCCGTTGTCGTAAAGAGCGGCAACACCATGTTATTGGCAACAGCAGTTTCTGCACACGACGTCCGAGACGATGTCGACTTCTTGCCTTTGACAGTCGATTACAGAGAAAAATACGCAGCCGCGGGACGTTTCCCCGGCGGATTCTTCAAGCGTGAGGCACGTCCTTCCGATACAGAAGTATTGGTCATGCGCTTGGTTGACCGGGCGTTGCGCCCAACATTCCCAAGCGATTACCACGCCGGAACGCAGGTCATGATTCAATTGATGTCTGCGGATGAAGAAGTCCTGCCAGACAGTTTGGCGGGCCTCGCGGCCTCTGCTTGCATCGCAGTGAGTGACATTCCGTTTGACGGCCCCATCTCCGAGGTGCGCGTGGCACGCGTCGATGGTGAGTTCATCATTAACCCGTTCCGATCGGAGCTGGAGCGTGCGGACATGGATATCATGGTCGCAGGCAGCATGGACAGCATTGTCATGGTGGAAGGCGAAATGAGCGAAGTGAGCGAAGACGAGATGGTGGATGCCATTGAAGCTGCACACGCCGCCATCCAAAAGCAATGTGAAGCACAGATCGAATTGGCCAAAGCTACAGGTCATTATGGCGTTCAACGCGAGTACTCGCACGAAAACCACGATGAAGACTTGCGCGGTCGCGTCAACGACGCCTTGGTCGAAAAGTTTTACGAAGCAGCCAAGCAGGGTAGCACAAAAGAAGAGCGCAAGGCAAAGTTCTCAGAACTGAAGGAGGCCTTCATGTCCACACTCTCCGATGCGGAAGTGGCTGAAAAGGGCTTTACGTTGCGCCAATACATCGGTGCAGCGCAAAAGAAAGCCGTTCGGGATTTGCTCTTGAACGAAGGCATCCGCCTCGACGGCCGGTCTTCAACCGACATTCGCCACATCTGGACAGAAGTGGATTACCTGCCAAGTACACACGGCAGCTCAATCTTCACTCGTGGGGAGACGCAGTCGTTGACTACGTTGACTTTGGGCACCAAACTCGACGAGCAGTTGATCGACGGTGCGTTGGTCCGCAAGAATGAGAAATTCTTATTGCACTACAATTTCCCGCCATTCTCAACTGGAGAGGAGCGTCCATTGCGCGGCACAAGCCGTCGTGAAGTGGGACACGGCAACTTGGCGCTGCGTGCGTTGAAGCCGGTTTTGCCATCAACCGATGATTGCCCATACACAATCCGTCTTGTCAGTGAAATCCTCGAATCAAACGGTTCGTCATCCATGGCGACGGTTTGTGCGGGAACGCTCGCTTTGATGGACGGCGGTGTGCCGATCAAGGCGCCTGTATCCGGAATCGCGATGGGATTGATCACCGATAAAGATTCTGGGAAGTATGTTGTACTCTCCGACATTTTGGGTGACGAAGACCACCTCGGTGACATGGACTTCAAGGTGACCGGCACAGAGCATGGCATCACAGCATGCCAAATGGACATTAAAATCAAGGGCTTGAGTTTCCAGCAATTGCGTGAAGCCTTGGCTCAAGCACGCGATGGCCGCCACCACATCCGGAAGGAAATGCTCGGCAGCATCAGCGAACCACGTGCTGACTACAAAGATCACGCCCCTCGAATAGTCTCGTTGACGGTTCCAGGAGATGCCATCGGTCCAATCATTGGCCCTGGAGGAAAGATCATTCAGGAAATCCAAGCTGAAACCGAAACGACCATCAGCATCGAGGATGTCGACGGCAAGGGCATCGTGGAGATTGCCGCTTCGAACAAGTCGGCCATTGACGCCGCGCTTGCAAAAGTCAAGGCCATTGCGTTCCCACCAACCGTAGAGATTGGAGAGGAATACGAAGGCAAAGTCAAGAGCATCATGCCTTATGGTGCATTCGTAGAAGTCATCCCAGGCGTGGACGGATTGCTTCACGTCAGCGAGTTGGACTGGAAGCGCGTTGAGCGCGTTGAAGATGTCTTGAAAGAAGGTGAAGTAGTGAAGTTCAAAGTGGTTGGCCGCGATGAAAAGACCGGGAAGATTAAGTTGAGCCGCAAAGTTTTGTTGCCAAAGCCAGAAGGCTACGTTGAGCGTCCCGAACGCTCACGCGGCGAACGCGGACGCGGAGATCGAAACCGCGACCGCGGACCACGCCGTGAGGAGCGCAGCCGAAATGAGGATTAACATCCGTTCGGCAACAATCTTTCACCCTTTTCGATTTTATTAGATACGACGAAATAAGAACCACATATGCGGCAGCTAAAAATCACCAAACAGGTTACCAACCGTGAAACGGCATCCCTTGACAAATACTTGCAAGAGATTGGACGTGTTGATTTGATTACGGCAGAAGAGGAAGTGGAGTTGGCCCGTCGCATCAAGAAGGGCGACCAGGTGGCGTTGGAAAAGTTGACCAAAGCGAACCTTCGTTTCGTAGTCTCCGTTTCCAAGCAATACCAAAATCAAGGGTTGAGTTTGCCGGATTTGATCAACGAGGGCAACCTCGGGTTGATCAAGGCTGCTCAGCGTTTTGACGAGACGCGTGGATTTAAGTTCATCTCATATGCTGTGTGGTGGATTCGCCAAAGCATCCTGCAGGCGCTGGCCGAGCAGAGCCGGATCGTTCGACTTCCGTTGAACAAGATTGGGTCGATCAACAAGATCAACAAGGCGTTTGCCCGTTTGGAACAGGAATTTGAACGGCCACCAACGGCAGCGGAACTGGCGGAAACACTGGACATGACGCTGGATGAAGTGAAGCAAAGCATGAAGAATGCGGGGCGTCACGTGTCCATGGATGCACCGTTGAAGGACGGCGACGAGTCTTCCAGTAACATGTACGACGTCATGCGAACTGGGGACACTCCTTCACCGGATACTGAGTTGATGACTGAGTCCCTCCGCAAGGAGATCGAACGTTCATTGCGCACGTTGACGCCGCGTGAAGGTGATGTTATTCGCTTGTATTTCGGACTGAATGGTGAGCACCCTATGACCCTTGAGGAAATTGGGGAGCGCTTTGACTTGACCCGTGAGCGTGTACGTCAAATCAAAGAGAAGGCCATCCGACGCCTTAAGCACACCAGCCGCAGCCGCATTTTGAAAAGCTACTTGGGCTAATCCGCAGCATCGAGCACTTGCCACAGGTGCCGGCATGCCAAGGAACGATAGGGGCTCCATCGTTCCGAGAAAGTCACAAGATCACGATCTGAAGAAGCCATGGAAAGGCCATACAGTCTCTCCATGGCTTTTTTGATGCCCAAATCTCGAGGAGCGAATACATCGGGCCGCCGAAGGGTGAACATCAAAAACATCTGAGCGGTCCAATCGCCGATGCCTTTGATAGCAGTGAGCGCTTGGATGACCTCCTCGTCTTCGAGTTGTTCCAGGCGCTGTAAGTCGTCATGGGTTTTCCACGCTTCTGCGAGCGCCACGATGTATGTTACTTTTTGTCCACTCAATCCCAAAGCACGCATCTCACTGACCGATGCGTTCAAAACCACTTCAGGCTTCAGGCCACCAATATCTGTAGCCCAAGCCTCAAACCGTTTGGCGATGGTTGTTGCCGCTTTGGTACTCAGTTGTTGCCCGATGATGGCACGGCACAGCGCGTCAAAATGCGGGCGTTTCGTCTGCCAAGCCAATTCACCGTGGCGTCTCACTTCCTCAAGCAGGACGGTGTCTGTTTTGCTGAGGTGCGCAATGAAAGCCGTGTGGAGTTCGTTCATACGGTGAATATGCATCATCTTTGCCGTTCATGAGCTCACCGTCCCATTTGCACAATTGCGTTCATCTAGTCACCGGTCTCATGGGCGCAGTGGTGCTAGCTGCTGGTGTCTTTTTCTCAGGCTGCGGAAAGGTGCAGTTTTCGGACGACCCCGCGCTGCAATTGGAGTTCTCAGCCGATACCATTTTGTTCGATACGGTGTTCACGACCATAGGTTCGGTGACCTTGCCGTTGAAGGTTTACAATAGCAATGCTGAAGCGCTTCGTATCGATGAAATTGAATTGGTGGGAGGCAACGATTCGCCGTTTCGCGTGAACATCGACGGCGAAGTAGGTCCGAGCGTTTCCGATTGGCCCATCTTGGCTGAAGACAGCCTGTGGATTTTTTTGGAAGTGACGGTGGATCCCACGTCTGCATCAACTCCATTTATCATCGAGGATGAGCTGCGCTTCAATGCGAACGGCAATGAACAGCGCGTTGACTTGATTGCCTGGGGACAGAATGCCCATTTCCACGGCGGCCTCGGCAATCTGAACCCTCTTCCGTCGTGCGATGAAGTATGGACGGATGATTTGCCCCATGTCATTTACGGGATAGTAGAGGTGGAACCGGGCTGCACGTTGACCATCAAAGAGGGTACGCAGGTGCATGTGCACGACGGAGGTGGACTGCTGGTGTACCAGTCTACGTTGAACGTCGAGGGAGAACTGGGCAATGAAGTCGTCTTTCAAGGGGACCGTTTGGAATCGAGCTATGAGGATGTACCCGGGCAGTGGGGTATAGAAATTGATTTCCAGTTCGAAACGGAGTACGGCATTGAGGAAGTGACTGCGCAACGCGGCGGTATTTGGCTTTACGGCGGTGTGGAATGCACGATGGATTATGCGGTATTGAAGAACGGGACCATTGGCCTGCAAGTGGACACCACCGGCACCGATCAGGCGCCAGCTTTGGGCATCCGCAACACAGTCATTCACAACATGAGTGCGTATGGGCTGTATGCGCAGGGTGGAACCATTGAAGGGTACAATAACTTATTCTACGATTGCGGCCAATCCACGGCGGCCTTTACCCTGGGTGGTGCCTACAAATTAGACCACTGCACCTTCGCCAATTACTGGGCAGAAGGGGTGAGGCAGTCGCCGTCCGTCTTATTTACGGATTGGTACGAGGACATCAACGGAACTATCCAGGTGCGTTCGCTCGAGGGTTCGGCCTTCAATAACTGCATATTCTGGGGCAACAACTATAGCTTGACTGAGTTTGATGAACTGGTGGTGAGCTTGCTGAATCCGCCGGCATCGGCCTTTATACGATTTTCTGCAGTCGACGTACAAGACCCTGATTTTCCGCTGGAAATTCTCGAAGCGACCCTGACAGATAATACACCACCTTTTGCGTCCACAAGCGAGCGTGATTTTCACCTGTCTTCCAACAATTCACTGTGGAATGGCGGATCGTCACAATTCTCGATTGGCTTGGATTTGGACGGATTGCCTCGGGCAATTGGACAGCCAGATATGGGGTGTTATGAGCGACAGCAATGAGCTGTTGACCTTTGATTTGCAACCTTTTCGGAGGAATTCCGTAGGAAGTCAACATGATGACCACTGGAATCCTTGATGCCCTTGTTCGGCTCTTTGCGCTATTTGCCGCAGGCCGAACGCCGCGTGAAGCGATGTATGGTCGTCAAGCCGCTGAGCGTTACTTGGCCGGGAGGTTGTCCTACGATTACACCCAGGCTTACCTCAAACAGTACGACACGGAAATTGCGCGAATGAACAAGCGCATGCCGCATTCCGACGATGAACGGTTGCTGGCTAAAAGGCGTTCGAAGCTCTCAGTCCGACTGCTGGTGCTGTGCCAACAGATCATTGCCGAGCTCGATGCAAAAGATCGTTTGATTGTATTCGCCCGCCTCGCGGAGATGGCCAAGTCCACCGGAACGATTGATGATGCCGACAGTTTCCTCAACACCGTAGCCGATGCGCTTCACTTGCTTCCATCGGATTCAAATGGATTGAAAGCGCTGGTCAAGTGTGCCTCTGCCGATGGGTTGGAGGCTTCGTTGTTTAAGGTTCCGCTGCCTCATGAAGAAACCACGAATCTCGTCGTTTGCAAGGTTTCGGCAGATGGTCTGTTCTTCATCAAGGATTTGGGTCGTGGCGATTTGAAATTGAACGGCAATCCAGTGCAACGGCAGTCCATTGCACCCATGGCGCAAGGAAGTGTCATCAAGGATGCATCGGGTCATGCTGTGTTCTTCAGTGATGTTGTGCAGTGTTGCAGCACGTGCGATCGCATTGAGGAGCACATTCATTTTGAGGCCGTGAACGTCGCACACTTTTTCAACTACCCCAAGGAGGCAGCGCTTCGACCGTTGTCGATCAAAGCGCAATCGGGGGATTTGATTGGCATCATGGGCGCCAGTGGTTCGGGCAAATCCACATTGTTGAACATCTTAAATGGATCGCAGCATCCGACGTTTGGTGAGGTCTACCTGAATGGCCACTCCATTTACGGGGATGACGGTATTTCAAAGGGAAGCCTAGGCCATATTGCTCAGCAAGATGTATTAATCAGTGAATTGACTGTTTACGAAAACCTCAAGTTCAGCGCTGAATTGAGTTTGGGGGGAGCGTCTGAGGCGAAGCGATTGGAGCGCATTGAGTCGACCCTTCGTCGCCTCGGCCTGTGGGAAATACGGGACCTCCGCGTGGGTTCTGTACTGGACAAAACGATTTCGGGCGGACAACGTAAGCGCTTGAATATTGCGTTGGAATTGATTCGCGAGCCAGCTGTGCTGTTTGTTGACGAGCCTACCAGTGGCTTGTCCAGCCGAGACAGCGAGCACATCATGGACATCCTAAAGGAACTGACGTTGCGCGGAAAGATTGTTTTCGTCGTCATCCACCAACCGAGTTCGGACATTTTCAAGTTGTTTGATCGGTTGTTGTTGTTGGACGTTGGCGGCTACCCCATCTACCAGGACAATCCGCTGGAGTGTTTGGCTTACCTCAAACAGATGTCCAACCAAGTGCAAGTTTCAGAAGCGATGTGCACCTCGTGTGGCACCGTCAATCCGGAAGAGATTTTTGATACGATTGCGTCGTGTATGGTTGACGAATATGGTCAACTGACGGAAAACCGACGCGTCTCTCCGGAGGAATGGAACGACTACTACAATATGATTCAGGAGGATGTCAACGGCCAGCGAAACACAGCTGGATTGGAGTCTCCGCAGCCCACGGTTGTCCCCTGTTGGTGGGAGCAGTTCCAAACCTTTTGGCTAAGGGACGTCACCGCCAAAAGCAAGAATAAGCAATACGTGTGGATGAACCTGCTGCAGGCACCTGTGTTGGCCTTGATTTTATCGGTATTCACACGCTACCAAAGTGGGCAGGGTGAGTTTGTCTACCGATTGAGCGAAAACTTGCCGCAGTTCCTCTTCATTTCCGTGATCGTGTCCTTGTTCCTCGGATTGAGCTTCAGTGCTGAAGAGATATTCCGCGACCGCCCGACCTTGCGACGTGAGCGATTTCTGCGGTTGGATTGGAACGCGTACCTCGCTTCCAAAATGAGCGTTATGCTCGGGATTTCCGCGGTGCAGAGTTTGCTCTTTACGGCGGTCGCAGTCGCTGTCCTTCGCATTCCAACGGGTGCTGGAATGCTCTTCATGACTCTGTTCAGTTTGAGTGCATTTGCGAACGTATTGGGCTTGAACTTATCCTCTGCGATGAAGTCGGCTAAGACCATCTACATCATCATCCCGTTGCTTATCATTCCACAAATCATTTTCGGTGGGGCCATCATTCGATTCGATCGATTCAATCCCATCTTTACCCAGGTGGACCGGGTGCCATTGATTGGGAATTTGATGGCATCGCGCTGGGGATTTGAATCCCTTGCGGTTCATCTGACCCGGGAGAATGAGGCAGACGCTCCGTTTATGGAATTCGAAGATCGCATGGAACGCGCGGCATGGCGCAGGGATTTCTGGTACCAGCAATACCGCCTCATCGAAGATGCAAAGATGCGTTCACGCGAATGGAATGGGGCGCTGGAAGAATTGGTGACGTGGGGTTATGCCACCGCTGAACTGGAGTCAGTGGACGATGTGCGCAATGCGTTCAAGGAGGCTTATAAAGAGGCCTTTAAGGCGCGCGATGTTGCTCGAACAGCCCTCGCTGAGTCAACCGACCTAAAAGCACTTAAGGATGTCCACCACAACGACGCATTGCACGAATGGGTGATGCAGACAGACCGGCACGAGCGAATTGCGTTGACGGAGCGTGGTTTGGTACAAGAAACAGCGTTCATCCATCAGATGCCGCTCGGTCGCCAGGCCTGGAATGCTCCGTATTATGCGCCCGAGAAACAGCTCGGACAGTGGTCCATCAAGACTCCGATTTTCAACCTGCTCGTGCTGTGGGCGATGAGCTTGGCGTTATACTTCATGTTGGCCAATCGATGGCCAGAACGCTGGGGGTGGGGGAAACGGTTTGATTAACCCGCAGTGGCGATCAACCGGAAAGGCATGTCGATAATGGCGTCGTAGTCTTCACCTGCCTCGAGCATATCCTCGTCTTCTTCTTCATAATACCAGAGCACCACGGCTTCTGCTGGCGATTGTTCCACGCGCTTGAGTAAATCCATCAGGCATTTGCTGCTGCTGGTGTTGAAGTATTCCAATCGAATTGACACGTCAAGCGTACCTCCGCCTTTCAAGTGCTCATCCACCCATTCCAGCAAGGGTGTGTAAAATGCAATGGAATTTTCGGGAATGGAGCGCCCGGAAATTTCCATGGACAGAGGAGCGTCATGGAATGCGACGTGTGGTGTTTTCGCAGTGCCTTCAAGTTGAATGGTGCTCATGACTGTAAGGGGATTTCAGCAGAAAAAGTAACCCGGGCTACTTCCGCTTGATTTTCAATGTTCATATCCGCGCGACCGGCGGTCTTTCGGAGAATCTCATTCAGTCCAACGCCGCCACCACCGTGATCGCTTCGCGAATCGCCCGCAAGCTTTTCACGTTGAAGCGAGCGGAGCTCGTTGTTACATTTAGACTTGAGGGACTCCCAAGATTCCTTCAGTGCCGTTACATGGATGGGATTAACAGCGTTCGATGCTTCTATGCGCCAAGAATCTGACTCAGTCGAGTAGATGGTGAACCGAGGGGCTGAGGCATGCGGAATGGCGTGGTGATGCATGTTCTGCAATAGCTCGACGGTGACGCGGATCACCCGCTTCTTTTGAAGGGGCTGGGCACCGATTTGGTCGAGGCGAGACTCCATCCAACGCATCAAAAAGTCCGTGGTGTTTCCTTGAATCACACCGTTCCATTGCAATTCAACTGCAGCCTGAGCAGTTGTGCGGAAACGCGCTGAAGAGTGCGCATCGGATGGCAGAATCCCGGACATATATCAAATTAACTTCACAACGCCGAACTTCGCGCTGCGGTTTGAGAAGAGTAATGATGACTGATTTGTGGAAAAGCGATGCCGATTGGTTTGTCACCTGGTTCAACACACCAGCGTACCATGCTTTGTATGGAGCACGGGACGAAGCCGAAGCCACCCTATTTATCCAAGCCTTGACAGAAAAGGTATTGGGTGAAAAATGCCACCGTGTGTTGGACTTGGGTTGTGGGGCAGGCCGCCATGCTGCGGCTTTTGCAGAACTAGGAAAGCACGCAGTAGGTATCGATTTGAGTCCCAATAGCATCGAGACCGCTCGGTTGCATTATGGAGAATTTGATCAGCTGCGTTTCATAGAAGGAGACATGCGCACCTTAGAGGAGCACGTGGAATCCAATGCCTTCGATGCCGTAGCATCCTTGTTTACGAGCATTGGTTATTTCGAAGACGATGCAGATTTGACTCAGACCATAACGGGGGTGGTTCATACCTTGAGAACCAATGGGCTATTCATTCTGGATTTCTTGAATCCTGCACAAGTCGTGCAAGGATTGGTGGAGCATGAGGTCAAGGAATCGGGAGGTTACACCTTCACCATCCACCGTCGCGTTGCAAATGGTTGGATTGAGAAATGTATTCAATACGAAGATGCATCGGGCATTCAGCATCACGTTGAACGCGTCAGGGCGTTGACACCGGATGACTGGCGAGAACGTCTGCACGCGGCGGGCCTTATGGTCGAAGCGCACTATGGCAATTATGCGTTGAATACTTGGGAGGAGCTTGCTCCGCGCAGTATACTTGTCGCTCGAAAATTTCCATGTGGTTAGCCGGTTTCATATTGTTGCTCATCGCCTTGCTTGGAGCGGGTGCGTATGACCGTTTCGGCTCAGCGCTGAAGGACCATTTGAGCTTGATTTTAGCCTTTGGCGGTGCCTTTCTGATTGGCATCATCTTCAATCATCTTATCCCAGAAACCTATGCAATGGGAGATCATGTGGGATGGATTGTAGTGTTGGGGTTCCTGTTTCAGGGTGTATTGGAATACGGGTCGCAAGGAATTGAGCACGGCCACATGCACTCCTCCAATGCCATTGGTTCTAAGCGCATGCCCTGGGCTATGTTTTTCAGTTTGTGTTTGCACGCCTTAATTGAATCGATGCCGCTTCATGGGGACGAACACGGACACGCACATCACGATCACGACCACCACGGTCATGTGCATTTGCACGGCATCGAAGGCGTCGATATGGCCTTATTGATGGGGTTGATTTTGCACAAATTGCCCGTTGCACTCGTGTTGATGGGGATGTTGGACGCGCTGGGTATCAAGCGCTCTTCACGTTGGCTAGCGATGGCTGTTTTCGGGTTGATGCCACTGGCTGGAATGCTGCTGTATGATGTCTTAATCCATGCGGAAACTTCATGGAGTGAGAGTGTTCCGGTGTGGTCAGGGGGCTTGTTGATTGGCATCCTCCTGCACATCAGCACCACCATTTTGTTCGAGGCAAGCGACGGTCACCATTTCAACCGCAACAAGCTTTTGGTGACCATTGCCGGCTTGGTTCTCGCTGTGCTGACTACTGGAATTTGACTATAAAACGAAACTTTTTTTAGATGAATGCGTAGAAAAGAGCACTTAACCATGCTCATGAAACACTACCGTATCCACATCGACATTCACAAGTTTGAACAGATATACCTGCACCGGCATCAGTTTGATGTCAACTTGTTTGAATACTGCCTCAACTGATTAGTTGAGGCTTTTTTTTTACCTGAACAAGTCAACTGCGAACGCCTGCGATTGGTTCCATGCGCGTGCATTCAAATCAAGTTCACTGTGAGCCTGCAAGAAGGAGACCAATGCTTCTGTAGGCAAGTTTCCAACCAACTCATCTTGAGCCATGGGACAACCACCGATCCCTCCAAGGGCACCATCGAACCGCTGGCACCCGCCTTCCCACGCAGCTTGAATTTTGGATTCTGCTTCCCAAGGCGTCGCATGCAAATGGGCGCCAAGCGCGGCGTTCAGTCCCCCTTTGGTCAATTCCGAAAAGACGGAGCGTATGAGATCCGGATTGGCGTGTCCAATGGTGTCGCTAAGTGCAATTACCTCGGGACGAAGAGCTTCGTCAACCTTGGCAGCCCATTCCATGAGGAGCTCTGGGCCCCATGCATCGCCGTATGGATTGCCAAACCCCATGCTCAAGTACACTACTAACTTGTGGCCGTTTTTTTCGACGATGTCCCGGATGGTTTGCAGCCGTTCCCATGCCCGATTGAGGTCGGCACCCGTGTTGCGCAACTGGAACGTTTCAGAAATGCTCATGGGGAAACCGACGTGGGTAACCCCAGGTGCAGCAACAGCGTCTTTGGCACCGCGTTCATTGGCCACGATGACGAGAACGTTTGTCGAGCTGGAAAAGGCGCCTTCATGGTCTAAGGATTGCAGCACCTTCCGCGTGTCTTTCATCTGTGGAACCGCTTTGTGCGATACAAAGCTTCCGATATCCAGGGTATGGAACCCCACATCTAGTAGCCCTTTGTAATAAGCAATCTTGTCTTCAGTGGAAACCGGGTGAGGCCATCCTTGGATGGCGTCGCGCGGGCATTCGACAAGTTGTACGGTGGACATGATTCAAAGTTAATTCAATTCAGACCGCAACCTTTTTTCGCCGAATCACGTAAGAATCCCTACGAATTTTCACTTAGTATATATTAAAATGGACTTGATTGCTTTCAACCGCCTCCCACTCGACGAGAAAACGAATTATATGTGGGACCACGGGGTTTGTTTGGCCCAACGCATCGTTGAGAACCGATACATCCTCTGCATTTTTGAGTTGAATGGTTTTTACGTTGAGGCCATCTACAGTCGACGGAACAACCGTGTCAATGCCATCCTGCCCATAGCAGATTTGCCAGAATGGGAAGGCTACGTTGATCAAGTCCTGACGAATCTCCTGCATTTGAACTAATCACTCCACGATGGACGGCCGATCCCACTTCTTCAAGTAGACGGTGTCCTCTCCATAATTGAAAAGTACGGTTGAGCCGTCCATTCGTTTCCAGGCGAAAGGGCGGCTTTTCAATTGCCCAAATCCGGTGAGCTCGGAAGGTGCTAAAACCCACGTTTCCGCAGAATTCGAATCCATGGGCTTGGGTGATAATGCAACATGGGGGGGGCAGGTCCCACCAAATTTTACGCGTTCGGAGATCAGCCGTACACTGTCCTGCGGGTTCGTGGTCATCGAGGTGTTGCATGAAGTCGCAGCATCCAGTATAATCCCATACCGATAACTCACCGTGGCTCGATGATGTACTTGCCAAATCATCCATGGAATCAAACCCAATCCGAGGGCGCAGAAGCTCCTCCGGAATTGCCTCATCGCGATTTTACGTGCAACAACCAGCGTTCCCCCCACAAGGGCTCCAGCGCTCATTGCAATCAACAGCCATTCGTCTACTACTCGTAGGTCCCAGGTCCAAGCTTCATTGTACGAAGTCGACAGTCCATTTAAGACATGATTCAAGGCAGCATCGACTGCCTGGCTCGCTATGAGTACCCCTTGATCCCAACCCAGAATGAATTCCATGCCGATGATGCCGGCAAGTGCAGCACCCAGTGCAACCATCAGCGGAGAAGCCAGTAAATTAAAGAGCAGAAAATACTTGGGGAATAGCCCGAATGTGGGCCATGCGATGAACCCCGTTCCAAACTGAGCGGCAATGGGAACAGCGGTGTAAAGCAGGATGGGATGCCGAAAGCGTCCGGCCTTGAGCAATTCTAGTCCCAAGAGAATGGCATACACCGCAACGAAACTCAATTGCATGCCCAGGTCCACGGCCCACTGGGGGTTGTAGATGAGCATGGCCCAAGCTGCAGTACTCATCAAGTGCATGGCAGATAGATTTAACCGTGCTAGTTGGGACAAACCGTAACCGGTGAGCATCAGTCCAGCACGGACAGCCGAGGTAGGGAAGCCGCAAAAGGTGATGAAACTCCATGTCGCTGTCAACCCCATGAAACCTGCGAAGCGGAACCCGGCTCTGCGGTGTCGCAATAGCACAAGGAATGGAAAGGATACGAGCCCGACGTGGTACCCGCTGACCGCCATCAAATGCGCCAAACCGGCATGGCTGAGCTGGGTTTTGAGTTGTGGATTCAGGTAGTGCTTGTCGCCACTGATCAATGCGAGGAGCAGACCGGGGGCTCGGCCGGTGAACCGAGTGTGCAAGAATTCCCATAAGGGATTGCTTGAAGATTCTTCTTCAGGTTGCTCGATCAGTGGAAGGGAAGACGGGACCGTACTTCGAACGGTTCCGTGGACGCCTTTGGAGTGTTGAAATTGCCGCCATGAAGCACTGTGAAAGGGCCACAACGTCCCGACAAACGCGGCTTCCAATGGCGGGTCTTTAGTCGCTACTGCGCCGTATACGTGTCCCTTCTCACTCTCGCATCGAAATGGCGGTTCTCCTGCTCCGACAATTGCCGTACAGGTCCAGCAGGCCGTTTGGGGCTTCGAAAGCATGGGGTTCAACGTTTGTTGTAGCGTTCGTGCTGTCCAACCCAACGCAAACAGGAGCATGAGGCTAAACACGCCTGTTCTGGCCTTGGGCCGTCGATAAAGTAGAGGCAAGACAAGGGCTACAGGTAAGGTCAAAGGCGATTGCAAGCATCCCATCCAGAGGGCCAGCGCAAATTTTGTCATCGGCGAACGGAAGGGCTTTACATCCATCCAGCAATACTCCCGCGCAATTCACCTCAGGTAACAACAGATTCAGAACCGTGACTTCTCGCTTTCTGAGCGCTATTTCCAGAACCGATTGGTGTCGAGTTGATCAAACGTTTGCTTTCGCCGAAGGAAATAATCAATTAGGATGCTGCCTTTGTAACGTCCGGTGCGGTTGGGCTGATGTCCAGGCTTCTTTTTGCATGCTTGAATTTCGGCTTTCCGACGATCCTTCATGGTGCGGAAATTGGCTTTGAAATCCCGATGTGCCTTCCAGACAGCAGCGAACAACGGCTTTGATCCTTCAAGAAGGAACTTCAAGGCGGCAATGCCGTCGAGAACCATGCGTCGAATCAACATGGGGTACAGTGCCCGTTGGTGGTGATTTTTCACCAGCATGTACAGGTTGTTTCGGAAGTTCAAGTAGGACTTGACAGGGCTTATTTTCTGCAATGTTCCACCTCCGAGGTGGTAAATGACGGAATGTCCACACGCACCGATTCTGTACCCTCGATTTTTCAGCCGCCAGCACAAATCGATTTCCTCCATATGGGCAAAAAAGTCTTCGTCGAGTCCGCCCACTTCACGCCATGCATCCGCTTTGACAAAAAGGGCCGCCCCGGAAGCCCAGAAGACCTCTCGGTTCGATCTGTATTGTCCATGATCGGTTTCGAATACCTCGAAAATGCGGCCTGCACAGAACGTAAATCCATCGCGGTCTATAAAGCCCCCAGCGGCTCCTGCATATTCGAACAATTCCGGATCCGTGTCGTTTCGAATGAGCGGCTGGCAAGCTACATAATCCTCATTGTACAGCATGTCAAGCACCGGAGGAATCCAGTCGGGGGATACCCGCACATCGCTATTGAGCAAGACGAACACGTCTGCAGTTATGGCTTCCAGTCCCGCGTTGTATCCCCCTGCGAAGCCCTTGTTTTCATCGAGTGCAACAATTCGTACCTCGGGATGATGTTGCTTCATCCACGCTAGGGAATCGTCGGTGCTTCCGTTATCAATGACCACTACATCGGCGTGCTCCTGTGAGTGCTCGATTACCGTTGGTAGGTACGCGGCAAGGTGGTGCCTGCCGTTCCAATTCAAAATGACGACTGCGACCTGGTGTGTTGCAGGGCTGAAGGTCTTCATCGTGGGTTGAAAAAGAGGTCTTCGGGTTCTTCGCCCGAGAATGTGTCTCGGCGGGGGTTTAGGCGATTCAACTGGCTGTTGGTGACGCGCAGCGGATTTTCTCGGCTGCGTAGGATTTGCAGCCAGTCGGTGTTCGAAACCTCCCCCAACATATCGGAATGCAATAGGGTGAAGCACTCCGCGACCATGTGGGGAGAAAAGAAGAGAAACCGCTTGTTGGTGAACGGTCCAGCACGGTGGTAATGCCAGATCTCGTAAGGGTAATAATCGGTTTCGTTGTGCCGCTTTACGATGGTGTTGGGCGGGCCGTACCGAAGGTAGATATACCCCATGTCTGTTTCAGCGCCGTGTCCTTGGCGGCACGCACCGTAGGTTGAATCCGTATAGGCAATGGCGGTGGTGTAGGTACGCCATCCCAACTCGGGATTGGCAGGCGCTTGTTGTTCCCAGAAATACGCGAGAAAGGCCTGCATTTGTGGAACTGTGGCCTCGGCGAGGAACCCGTCAATGGTTTTGCGTTGCGAAGCATCGGCTTTTGGATGGTGGTCCCGAATGTGTTGTTGCAACGTCAACGAATCCGTGAATGCTGCGACATAAGCCGGTAAGGCCCCGCCGAATTCTGCCAAACCCAGTGTGCTGTTGGGGGCAACGAATTGAAGGGGAAGGACATTTTCGGCAATGAGTTCGTTGTTGCGTGTCAATGCCTGAACAACGAGTCTAGCGCGTTGAGTCTCTCGAATGTCTGCAAGCGGAATGGATGTGAATAGGGGCAGAACGGCCGCTGCCTGCTTGCGAAAGAAGCGGCGCGTGGAGGGCACAATTGTGCCGTTCTCCGATTCCAACCAGCATTGCAGCAAGAACAATGAATCAACCACTTCATCCACCCGGTACAGCTCGGTGTAAAATTGAAGCTTCGATGCCTCGGTTGACAATTCTGCTTGGACAAGCGGTAGCATTTCGTACCCTGAACGCGTCAGCATGGTGGGCGCTTCAGTGGCTGCAGGGGCAAAAGCCTCTACCACGAAAGGATCTGAAAAGGCGGGTGCATCCACATCCAAAAATTCAACAGGGATCGATGTGGTTTCTTCAAACGTCCCGTGACCGCTTTGGTCCCGAAGTGTAATGGAAACATTGTACGTGCCTGCTGGTACGGTGATGCGCTCGAGGTGGAATTGGTGGCTATCCAGCGCCGCGAGGGAGTCCGAGCCGATCGGTCCTTCAATGTTGGTTTTTCCGTAATTCACAATGCCTTGCGGCGATTCAACGACGGCTTCGACTTGCACGCGGGTTTGCCAGCCATCAGCAGTTTGAACGGCATGAAAGAGCCCGCTTTCAAAGTCGACATGTACTTCGAGGAAACCTGTTTCAGCGCTCTGGAACCGCAGAACATCACATGAAATGGGCCCTTGGGCGTTTACGGCACCAAGGCCGATCCACCCTCCCACTATCCAAGATGCAACCGCAGCGAATTTCAAAGCGTTCATACCGCAAAGGTATTCCCTTTCCTACATCACTGGCAATGTTGTAAATTGGGATACTTCCCCATGAAAACAAAACGACTTCATACATGCTGGGTGTCCGCTGCAGCGGCCCTGTTTTGCTTGGCTTTGCCTCAGCAGGTTGATGCGACGCACTTGGTGGGGGGCGAGTTGACGTATGTGTATCAGGGGGTCAATGCCTCGGGACAGAATGAGTTTGAGGTGCACTGCTACATCTACCGTGATTGCAGCTCGGCGAACACCAACCAAACCGGTTTTGACAATTCAGCAGCCATTGGGGTGTATCAAGGATCAAGCCTGATCACCACTGTGTCCGGCAATTTGGACTTCAGTTTGGTGACGGACGTCATCCCACAAAACCCAAACAATTGTGCTTTCCTGCCGGAGGATTTGTGCATCGAGCGCGCCGAATACATCGTCAACATCGCGCTTGAACCGAGTCAGCAGCCTTACACCTTGGTGCATCAGCGGTGTTGTCGGTCGCCAGCCATTACGAATTTGGAGATGCCACAAGACCAAGGCTTTTCGTTGACAACGACCATTCCGCCGAGCCTCACACTTGCCAACCCCAACTCTTCCCCGACCTTCTCTGAACTGCCGCAGGCATTTGTATGCAACAACTACCCGTTTCAATTGAATAACGGGGCGGAGGACGCGAACGGAGATTCGCTGAGCTACTCGCTGTGTTCGATCTATTTGGGAGGCTCGTATTTGGCCCCCATTCCCAATCCACCTACGGGTCCGCCGTTTACAGAAGTTGGATGGGCAACAGGCTTCAATGCCGCCAATCCACTTGGAGCCCTTGCCGGATTGAATATCAATCCGGTAACAGGACAACTCACGGGCACCCCGAATTTGACAGGCAAATTCGCTTTGGGTATTTGCGTCACAGAGTGGCGCGACGGCTTGCCAATAGGCAGCATCTTACGTGATTTCACCTTGGACGTCGTGACGTGCAACATCCTTTCTCCAGGTTACGACACCCCTGAACCTTGCACGGGCATGATGGCTCAGTTTGATCAATTTTCCAACCCCAGTGAATCCTACACATGGGACTTCGGGGTGGACGGCACAGATGAAGACGTGAGTGATGAAGCCGAACCAACATTCACCTACGATGAGCCCGGTATCTACAACGTAAGCCTCTACTTTGAAACAGGAACCTGCGCGGATTCGTTGTTTTTTGAAGTGGTCGCCCATGACCCTTGGGACACGGAATTTGACGTGGTCGATTTGACGTGTGACGATGGTGGATGGTCGGGAACTGTGGTTCTAGATACAAGCGATTGGACGCCTTACATTGCGTACAACTGGGATTTCGGCGATAATTCTATGCCTTCAGTTCTCAACAACCAGCACCCCAACGAAGTGTGGTTTCCGGAAGGGGAGAACATCAATGTTTTCCTCGAATCCAATGCATTTGGGTGCCAGAACGACGCGAGTATCTCGTTTGAGTTGCCGGACTTGCCTGAGGCAAACTTTGAAGTGATTTCGGAACCTTGTTCAGGCCTAGAGGTCGCTTTCGAGAACCTGTCGCCTGATAGCGGACCGTTTTCATGGGATTTTGGGGGAGGCGCAGGGCTCCCGAATTCGGAAACGAGTCCTACGTTTACCTACCCGACTTACGGAACCTATGGCGTTACACTCACCGCGGGTGCCGGAACGGAATGTCCGGATGTGTTGATGCTCGAAGTCACCGTTTTACCTGTGTTGCCTTTTGATACGGTCTGGATCATCCAACCCTTGTCAATGTGCGAAGAAACCGGATTTACCCTCCTGCAATACCTTGGAGATGGCGCGGATGAAGTAACGTGGGATTTTCCGGGGGTACTTACTTCCAACGAACCGACCGTTGAAGCTTATTTTCCGGGCATCGGTGAATACGACGGGTCCATCACCCTGTACAATGCTTACTGTGATATTGAAGCGTCTTGGCCCGTCATGGCCGACGTTCCACCGCCTATGTTGGGTGTTGAATACGTGGTACCCAACGTGATTTCTGCGAACAACGACGCTAAGAATGATGTCTTAACCGCTGCGTTGATTGGTCCTGACGGTGAACCTTTAGCCGTGCTGGACCCCGGTCAGTTTATCGATTACCGCTTGCAGGTTTTCAATCGGTGGGGCAATGAAATGTTTGCCACAAGCCAGGCGGGAAAGGGGTGGAGGCCAGGTCCTGAAATCGCAGAAGGGACGTATTACGTGATTTTTGATGCGCACCACGTGTGCGACACGGAACCATTTCACCACACCGGCCCTGTGACGGTGGTCCGTTGATTCAATCGGCTGCAAACATATCTGGGCGCATCAATTTCAACCACGGTTTGGCCCAAGGAGCGACGCGCACGGCTCGCTCGCGGTATTGCTTTTCTGCCCCAAATTCTGCGTAGAAACGATCGACGCCAGGATCCGCGGAGCCCCCGAAATCAAAGACATTGTTGCCTATGATTCCTGCATCCGTGATGCCCTGTTCGATGAGCATGACGGTTGCCAACCCCGAAAGCGGAGAGCGAAGCTGTCCTCCAAACGCGTAAATGGTTCGTCCAGAATCGTGTAAAAACGTGGCACTGGCAATGGCTGTGTCCGTTTCGTCCTTGACGACATAAGTGCTTTGGTGGTCGGATGCAAGTACCCAAGCGAGCAAGGCGCTGAGCTTGCTTGCATCGGATGCGATGGACTTCCGTTCGCGTGCGTTCTGGTGCAATGCAAGCAACACGTCAAGGTCGTTGGTGGCTTCGATGCGGAGCCCGCGTTCCTCTCCCTTGCGTGCCTGTTTGGTTCGATGTTTAGGTCTATTTGGAAAGGCGCCTGCTTCATCTGCTTGAAGCCAACGTGTATGACGTGATTGAACCTGCCAAGACGGCCCCCACGTTCCACGGAGACCGGGTGGAAGATCGCAGACAACAAGTGGGACATGCACAGCATCTAATTCCGTGCACAGGCTTGCGAGTTTGGACGCATTAACGTGGGATTCCAATGCCCATGATGGTGTGATCCAGGCAGGAACTCCTTTGACTCGTGCTGCCATTAATGGTGCGCTGGATTGGACGGCTTCCAGGCCCAGCGCTTCTATCCAACCGTTATCGGCATACCAAGAAGTGGGATGGGGTGTGAACGAAGGCATAGAGTCTCGATAGAACGCAAAGAAACAATCAGATGATGGAAAAAGTGGATTCCAAGATTAGGGGTTGACAAAGCACGACTTTATTGTCGAGCAATATTGACTGAAATGACGTCCGTGACCGCACTACCGAAAACCTAGCATTGTCGCTGTCTGTAAGGCTGATTGCATATGGACCACTAGCCATAAACACGCACCTGTGGGGAGATTTGAACCGTTGTGAAGATTAATGCCACCGTCGAGCGAATCGCATATACCTGTAGTTCAGTCTTGTAAACTAGGCAAGTCGCCAAACCGTTTCATGGGAATTTCTGGATATGCAAAACGCCCGCTGATGCGGGCGCTTCTGATGCGGAGGCTGAGGGATTCGAACCCCCGGTACCTTGCGGTACGCCGGTTTTCAAGACCGGTGCAATCGACCAACTCTGCCAAACCTCCGTGCGGATGCAAATTTACGTCATTCATTTCAAAATGTTCCGTATTCGGCAGTCAAATCAACAGTGCGTTGAACTTGAGTGTATTAGAATGACCCCTTTTGAATGATAATAAATATTATGTTAACTAACATGGAGAACAGAAAAGGGAGCGAATGGCCCCCTTGACTGCTGTTGTACGTTGGAAAGATTACTTGAGCAGACCACTCATCTTGAGCATCAACTCATCTTGTCCTGTTCGGGCGTAGATGTCACGCAAAGAACGAATGGTATCAATGTCTTCAGGAGATGCCTCGTGTGCTGCTTCTAAGAATGGTCGTGCTTCAACGAATTTTTCTTTGGCCGTATCCTCGAGACCCTTTTGCTCAGCGCTTTCAGCCTTGGTCATTCGTGGCTTCCACATGTCGTTTGCTGCGTTGATCCCTTGAACAGCCTCGTTGAAGTACATCGCACCGAGGTTGTAATTCGCATCAAAATATGCCGCATTCAATGCGAGCGCTTTGAGGTATGCTTCTGCGGCGAGTTCGGTTTTACCCAAATTGTCATAGACGCTGCCTAGGCTGAACCAGAGGATTTCATTGGTCGGGTCTCCTTCTGCAGCGAGTTTCAAGTTGTTTTCAGCACGTTCGTAGTCCTTGCTTTCAAGGTAAATATTGAGCTCTTCGATGATCAAGCTTTGCTCACGAGGGAACAATTCACGCGCGGCTTGTAGTTCCGTCAACGCATCCTCGACGCGTCCATCTTGGCGGAGCAAATTGGCCACAAATAGGTACACGTTTGGCACTTGGTAACCAAAGCTTCCGCACGTTTTATAGCGCGCAACCGCCAAATCAACATCTCCTGATTTTTCATAACAAAGCGCTGCGTTGAATACGGCCATCGTGTCGATGACGTCAAACATACCCGCTACTTCGCCGCTCAAGTCGAACTTGGCTGCAGCCCTGGTGTAGTTTTCGGAGGTATAATCTGAGATGCCCTGATTGCCTGCTGTGGTTTGGACCAAGCCCAGTCCCGTGATGATTTCACGTTCGTAGTTGCCTTTGATGTCCAACTCCTTTGCCTTGGTGTACGATTCCTTAGCGACCCACAGGGCGTTCGGGAATTCGACTGCCAATGCGCTGTCATTGGCTATATTCAAATAAATCTCGCCTCGGTAGCGCCAGGTTTTGTCTTTGATTGCCGCCTTTTCAATGGTGATGGCCTCTTCTATGTACCCTGCTGCAGCCTTGTAATCGCCCGATTTGTTGGCGTTGTAGGCTGAGACGACTTGTTTTTGTGCTACAGCGACACTTGCGGCCGCAATGAACACGATGGCGAAAATGTTTTTCATCACTGGTTTGGTCTTGATGTGCTATTCGAGCGCAAAAGTAATGCCACAATTCAAAACGCGCTTAGTGTGGTTTACTCAGCGCTTTCCGTAGTGTTGTCTGAATCAGTGGTTGGCTCCTCTCCTTCGGCTACAACGTCTTCATCGTCTCCTTTAGGAACGCGGCACACCGAAGCAATTTGATCGTCGCCTCGCAGCGAAATCAACTTCACCCCTTGTGTGGCTCGGCCCATGACCCGCAAGTCCTCGACTCCGGTTCGGATGGTGATACCCGATCGATTGATAATCATCAAATCGTCATCATCCGTAACGTTCAGGATGCTGATGAGGGAACCGGTTTTTTCGGTGACACTTAGCGTTTTAACGCCCTTACCACCTCGGTTGGTGATGCGGTAATCTTCAACAGCTGATCGCTTTCCGTATCCGTTTTCGGAAACGACAAGGATGTCGCTATCCAAACCACGGACACAAACCATACCGATTACTTCGTCTTCTGGTCCCTCGAGGGTTACTCCCTTCACGCCCATGGCGGTGCGGCCTACAGCTCGGGCCGTGCTTTCGTGGAATCGAATGGCTTTGCCGGACTTCTTGCCGATGATGATTTCATTGTCGCCATTGGTTAATCGGGCTGTGAGAAGCTCATCGCCTTCGCGGATGGTGATGGCGTTGATTCCATTGGATCGAGGGCGTGAGTACGCTGCAAGGGTCGTCTTCTTGATCAAGCCCTTGCGCGTAGCCAAGACAACGAAGTTGTTATTTGCGTACTCCTCGTCCTTCAAGTCCTGGACCGGGATGTAGGCCAAGACCTTGTCGTCCGATTCGATTTGAATCAAGTTTTGAATGGCACGGCCTTTCGATGTTTTGGACCCTTCGGGCACTTCGAAAATGCGCATCCAGAAGCACCGACCGTTGGCCGTGAAGATCAGCAGCCAATTGTGATTGGTAGCGGTAAAGATGTTTTCGACGAAATCCTCATCGCGTGTGGTTGCGCCTTTGGACCCCACTCCTCCTCTGCTCTGCGATCGGTAATCGGTCAAGCGAGTGCGCTTGATGTAGCCCGCGTGGCTGATGCTTACAACCACTTGTTCGTCGGCGATCAGGTCCTCCATGCGGACGTCGGCGCTGCTGAACTCAATGTCCGAGCGGCGTTCGTCCCCGAATCGTTCCTTGACGTCCAACAGTTCTTGCGTGATGATTTCCATTCGGCGCTCCACGCGTGCCAGGATGTCTTCCAAATCAGCAATGGTAGCCAAGAGCTCATCGTACTCTGCACGCAGTTTGTTGCGTTCGAGGCCGGTCAGCTTTTGCAAGCGCATGTCGAGGATGGCTCGTGCTTGAACTTCGGATAGCTCGAACGTACCCATCAAGTTGTTGCGCGCTTCTTCTGGGGTAGCACTCGCGCGGATCAGTTCAATGACCGCATCCAGATTATCGATCGCAATAATCAATCCTTGTAGTATGTGGGCACGCTCTTGCGCCTTGCGCAGATCGTATTGCGTACGACGCGTGACCACATCATGGCGGTGTTCAACGAAGTTGGAAATCAACCCCCTCAGGTTGAGCAGCTGAGGTCGCCCTTTGACCAAGCAAATGTTGTTGACGGAGAAGGAACTCTGCAGTGCGGTGTACTTGTACAACTTGTTGAGCACGACAGACGCCATGGCATCGCGCTTGATTTCGTAGACGACCCTCATTCCTTTCCGATCCGATTCGTCTCTAATTTCAGAGATGCCTTCGATTCTTTTGTCGTTGACCAACTCAGCGGTCTTTCGAACCATGTCGGCTTTGTTGACGAGGTAGGGAATTTCTTCAACGATGATGACCTCCCTCCCCGTCTTGGTTTCCTCGATGCGCGCACGGCCTCGAACTACTACTCGACCTCGGCCTGTATGGAATGCCTCGTGTACGCCTTCAACGCCGTGAATAATGCCGCCGGTTGGGAAGTCCGGGGCTTTCACATGCTCCATGAGCTCATCAACGGTGACGTCATTGTTGTTGATGTATGCGATGGCGCCATCGACCACCTCACTAAGGTTGTGCGGGGGCATGTTGGTGGCCATCCCGACCGCGATGCCGGACGCACCGTTCACGAGTAGGTTAGGGATCTTTGATGGCAGAACGGTGGGTTCGTTCAAACTCTCGTCAAAGTTGGGACGGAAGTCAACCGTCTCTTTGTCGAGGTCGTCGAGCATTTCCTCAGCGATTTTTCGGAGGCGTGCCTCCGTATAACGCATCGCTGCAGGGTTGTCGCCGTCAATTGAGCCAAAGTTTCCCTGGCCGTCGACCATGGGGTAGCGCAAGGACCAGTCTTGTGCCATCCGGACCATGGTGTCGTATACCGAGCTGTCGCCGTGCGGGTGGTATTTACCCAACACCTCCCCTACGATTCTTGCGCTCTTCTTATACGCTCGGTTCGAAAGGACGCCCAAATCCAGCATGCCGTACAGCACCCGCCGGTGAACGGGCTTCAATCCGTCCCGCACATCTGGAAGAGCTCGAGAGACAATGACGGACATCGAGTAATCGATGTACGCTGATTTCATCTCTTCGGCAATATTGATCTGGACTATTTTTTCTCCTTCTGCCATCGTGTCAGTTATTCCTAATTTGGTTCCAAACGCCTCTTCTCATTCCGCTAACGAAAATACGCAGGCAATCCGCCTGTAGCGGGTTTTCGGCGCCCTCACTTACCCACAAAACTCACCAATGTGCTGTGGATAAACCATACCCTTGGCAAGATGTTTGTTGTATAGGGATTGTAGTTTAGAATCGTCGAAGGGGCTGCATCAAAGATGTTCCTTCTGAAGAGACAGAAAAATAGAAATAAAGCAACATGGACGCTAAATTTTCGCCGAGGGTAAAGGACGTCATCACGTACAGCAGAGAAGAAGCGCTGCGGTTAGGGCACAACTACATTGGTGTGGAACACCTCATGTTAGGCATTATCCGTGAAGGAGAAGGAACGGCAGTGCGTATTTTGGAAGGATTGAATGTCGACTTGCAGAAGTTGCGGAAGGCGTTGGAAGGAAGCATTCGACCAACGGCGGGGTCTTCGGTCGGAGCAGGCAATATTCCCTTGGTGAAGCAGGCGGAGAAAATTTTGAAAATCACCTACCTCGAAGCGAAGATTTTCAAATCCAATTTGATTGGCACAGAACACCTGCTGCTGAGCATCTTGAAAGACGAGGACAACGTGGCGACCAAGGCCCTTTCTGCTTTTAATATTGACTATGACGTGGCGAAAGAGGAATACGAAAGCATGATGGACAATTCCAAGGAAGGCGAATCGAGTCCCGCACCGCGAGCTGAGGCGGCGGACTACGGCGAGGAAGAAGGCGGAAATGATTCCCTTGGTGGTTCAGGAGGCGGTTCAGCCCGAAAAGTGGACCCCAAGAGCAAAACACCTGTCTTGGATAACTTTGGTCGTGACCTGACCAAGATGGCCGAAGAGGGCCGTTTGGATGCCATCGTTGGACGCCAGAAAGAAATCGAACGCGTCTCTCAAATCCTTTCTCGCCGCAAGAAGAACAATCCCATCCTCATCGGTGAGCCTGGAGTTGGTAAAAGCGCCATTGCCGAAGGTTTGGCCTTGCGCATCGTCGAAAAGAATGTAAGCCGTGTGTTGTTCAACAAACGCATTGTGACGCTCGATGTGGCATCATTGGTAGCCGGTACGAAGTACCGCGGTCAATTTGAAGAACGCATGAAGGCGGTCATGAATGAACTGGAGAAATCACCGGATGTCATCTTGTTCATTGACGAGATTCACACCATAGTCGGTGCAGGTGGAGCAAGCGGTTCCCTCGATGCTTCTAACATGTTCAAGCCGGCACTTGCCCGTGGTGAGATTCAATGCATCGGCGCAACCACCTTGGACGAATACCGCCAGCACATTGAAAAGGACGGAGCACTTGAGCGCCGATTCCAAAAAGTATTGGTTGAGCCAACGTCCATTGACGAAACCGTTCAAATTCTGAACAACATTAAAGACAAGTATGAGGAGCACCACAGCGTGACTTACACGCCTGAGGCGATTGACGCGTGCGTCAACCTCACCGCGCGTTATATCACGGATCGGCACCTGCCAGACAAGGCGATCGATGCCATGGATGAGGTGGGTTCCCGAGTTCACCTGAACAACATCAACGTCCCCGATGAGGTCGTTCAAATCGAGGAGGAAATTGAAAAGATAAAAGAGGAGAAAGTCCGCGTGGTGCGATCGCAACGCTACGAGGAAGCTGCACGCCTGCGCGACACAGAAAGAACGTTGAACGATAAGCTCGAAAAGGCTAAGCTCCAATGGGAAGAGGATAGTAAAAACAAGCGTGTGACCGTAACCGTTGATCACGTTGGCGACGTAGTGGGTATGATGACTGGCATTCCCGTTCAGCGCATCGCGGAAAAGGAGTCGGGTCGCCTCGCCCGCATGAACGACGATTTGCAAGGAATGGTCATTGGCCAAGACGATGCCATAGTTCGAGTAGCGCGCGCCATCAAGCGCAATCGGGCGGGATTGAAGGACCCCAACAAGCCCATTGGCTCGTTCATTTTCCTCGGGCCAACCGGTGTCGGTAAAACCCAGCTGGCGAAGATCTTGGCGCGGTTCATGTTCGATTCGGAAGAATCGCTGATTCGCATCGATATGAGTGAATACATGGAGAAGTTTGCCATTAGCCGACTAGTGGGAGCGCCTCCCGGTTATGTGGGATATGAAGAAGGTGGTCAGCTCACTGAAAAGGTACGTCGCCACCCCTACTCCATTGTATTGCTCGATGAGATTGAGAAGGCGCACCCAGACGTATTTAATCTCTTGTTGCAGGCCCTCGACGATGGACAGATGACAGACAGCTTGGGTCGCAAGATCGATTTCCGTAATACCATCATCATTATGACGTCCAACATCGGTGCGCGACAGTTGGCCGAATTTGGTACGGGCGTTGGATTTGGAACCTCTGCTCGGGTAGAAAACGAAAACGCCAACCGCGATGCCGTCATCCAAACGGCGTTGAAGCGGGCGTTCAGTCCTGAGTTCTTGAACCGCATTGATGATGTGGTAGTCTTTAAGAGCCTCAATCGCGATCACATTCACGCCATCATTGACTTGGAATTGAAAGCCCTGATCGCCCGCATCGAGGGCTTGGGTTATGGCATTGAAGTGACGAAGAAGGCCAAGGATTACTTGGTCGAGCAGGGGTACGACGAAAAATACGGTGCACGTCCGCTCAAGCGTGCCATTCAGAAATTCATTGAGGATCCGTTTGCAGAGGAGATCATCAACGCGCAAATCGAAGAAGGCGATTTGCTTAAAGCAGATTTCAAAAAAGGCGGCAGTGAATTGAAGATTTCCGTCGTCAAAGGCGGCTTCCTCTCCATGCCGGAAGGCGCGCAAGAAGCACTTAAGGACGATGCCGTCTCCGAGGAAAGCACGTCGGATGAGGAAGAAAGCTGATTTGTGGCTTCAGGCCCTTGAGTGGTTCAGCAACCGCTATGTCTTAACGGCTGCGGTTGGGCTAGTCTGGGTGACCTTCATATCCGAGATTGACCTGGTGTACCTCGCCAAGAGCCAATTGGAGCTGAATCGACTGGAAAATCAAGTTGCTCACTATGCGTTGGAGATAGAAGCCACACGAAATCAACTCGTTGACCTCACGTCCAATCCCGAACGACTTGAGCGCTTTGCCCGTGAAAAGTATTTCATGAAAAGAGACAACGAAGATTTGTTCCGGATTGTCGCGAAGGAACCGGCAGTTAAAAGCCCAAATACGTACTGATTGCGTCGATAAACGACGGCACTACTTGCGGTGAGGTCACCAGGGTGAATACTAATCCATACAGACCGCCCCAGAGGTGAGCATCGTGCGCGATGTGGCCGGCAGAACGCTTGTCCATTTGATGTTCGTACACAAAAAACAAGATACCCACGATGAAAGCGGGGAGCGGCACAACGAAGAAAAGTAGCAGTTCCGCGGTGGGAAACTGCAAAATATAGCCGATCAGCACCGCGCTAACAGCGCCGCTTGCTCCTAGGCTTCTGTAACTCGGATTGTCATGGTGACGAACCATACCGGGAACCGCAGCAAAAGCGATTCCTCCAAAGTAAAGCAGTGGAAAGAACGCCACCCCTAAGGTCTGTTGCATCAACCCCTCGAGCCGAGCGCCAAACTGGAATAGCACAAAAGCGTTCAATGCCAAGTGCGTGAAGTCGGCGTGAACGAAAGCATGCGTAACAATTCGGTGCCATTCATGGAAGGCTTTGACGCGGTAAGGATGGTACAACAGCTGCTCTTTCAGCATGGGCCGGTTAATCGCTTGGTAGGAAGCAATAACCGTAACGACCAGAATCAGGAACATCCAACTCATGGGAGTTACACTAGCTGCTGTGATCGGCAATGATCACCCAGCCGACATCGGGCATTTGTTCCCACGTGAGGGTGAAGTGACCGGACAGATCTTCCAATTCTTCACTACGGTCCAATGCCCAACTGCCCAATAAAAATCCGTGCTTCGAGCCAAGCGGTTTCCATTCGATGAGTTCAAAATGAAGTTGTCCCATTTCTTCGGGAGATCCGTAGCTTTTCAAGTAATTGTTCAAGGTAGCCTCAAAGCCATAGGTCGGCCCTTTGCTGCCCACAAAGAGCAGGGCGTCGTCATTCCAATAAGCAATTTCCATGAAGGATGAGATGTCGCCTGCATTCCAGGCGGATTCCTGTGCGGCCATTTTGGCTACCACATCCGATGGAGCATTGTTCACCGGTTGATTCGAGCTACAGCCGATAAAGCCGAGAATAACGAGCACTCCGGTGAACCGCCAAAAGCTGTTGCGCATGCGTATCATACGTTGAAACGGAAATGCATGATATCCCCGTCTTGAACTGGGTACTCCTTGCCTTCAACACTGAGCTTGCCCACTTCTTTCACAGCTGACTCCGATCCCAAGGCCACAAAATCGGCGTATTTCATCACTTCCGCCCGGATGAAGCCTTTTTGGAAATCGGTGTGAATCACCCCTGCGGCCTGAGGAGCTGTATAGCCCCTGCGAAAGGTCCAGGCGCGGACTTCCTTCTCCCCCGCAGTGAAGTAGGTCTGCAGGTCCAAAAGCGCGTACGCTTGTCGAATCAATTTAGCAACACCGGCCTCCTCCAACCCGAGGTCTTCGAGGAACATGGCCCGTTCTTCATGCGTTTCCAATTCAGCGATATCGGCTTCGATGGCGGCGCCGATGACCATGATGGACGCGCCTTCTGCCTCCGCCGCTTTACTGACGAGTTCGACATAGGCATTCCCATTCACCACCGATCCTTCATCGACGTTGCAAACGTAGAGTACGGGTTTTGATGTCAAGAGCTGTAATTCCTTCATCATCACTGTCTCGGAATCGTCCAATTCAATGGCTCGGGCTGATTGTCCGGATTCCAAGGCGACCAACACCTTTTCGTAGAACCCGTAAGCCTTAGCTGCATCCTTATCTCCGGTTTGGGCTGCCTTCTTGATCTTCGTGGCGCGGGCTTCAACCGTTTCGAGGTCTTTCAGCTGCAACTCCATGTCAATCACTTCCTTGTCTCGGATGGGGTCGACACTGCCGTCGACGTGAACCACATTCCCGTCATCGAAACACCGCAACACGTGCAAAATGGCATCGGTCTCGCGGATGTTGCCGAGGAATTTGTTGCCCAAGCCCTCCCCCTTACTCGCACCTTTTACAAGCCCGGCGATGTCTACAATCTCAACGGTGGTCGGAACGACATTCTGAGGCTTGACCAAGTCGGCCAGCTTCTCCAACCGCGAGTCGGGAACAGTGATCACGCCAACGTTGGGTTCGATGGTGCAAAATGGGAAATTCGCGCTCTGTGCCTTGGCGTTGGACAAGCAGTTGAACAGGGTGGATTTACCGACGTTGGGGAGTCCAACAATGCCGCATTTTAAAGCCATTGAAATCGATGTTTTTTCAGAGTGACGAAGGTACGCAGAGAGGGACAATTGGTTTTCACACTTTCTCAACAATTCTCAGGGTATCCGTAGCATCTGCGGTAATTTTACGCACGATTTCAATCCCTTATATCGTTAGAACTTCATGGACAATCAGGACCTCAATCAATTGGCGACACAAGTGCGTCGTGACATTGTACGTATGGTGCACGGTGCCTCTTCAGGCCACCCGGGTGGAAGCTTGGGATGCGCAGACCTGTTGACGCTGCTCTATTTTGACGTCATGGGGCTAAATCCAGACCAGTTTGACATGAATGGAACAGGTGAGGATTTATTTTTCTTATCCAACGGTCACATCAGCCCGGTTTGGTATTCCGTGTTGAGCCGCCGAGGGTATTTCCCGGTGGAGGAACTCGCCACGTTCCGCAAGCTGAATACGCGGTTACAGGGCCATCCGGCGACGGAAGAAGGATTGCCAGGGATTCGCATTGCCTCGGGGTCTTTGGGCCAGGGTTTGAGCGCAGCCATTGGGGCGGCGCAAGTGAAGAAATTGAATGGGGAATCCACGTGGGTCTTCTCGTTGCACGGCGACGGTGAATTGCAGGAAGGGCAAATCTGGGAAGCTGCGATGTATGCGCCACATCATGGTGTAGACAATTTGATCAGCTTTGTTGACTGCAATGGCCAGCAAATCGACGGTTCGACAGATGATGTCATGAATTTGGGTGATTTGACTGGTAAGTGGGCCGCATTCAATTGGCATGTATTGACATGTGATGGCCACGATTTCGATGCACTTCGCAATGCTATTGCGAAAGCGAAAGCCAATCGCGGTACGGGCCGCCCAACGGTTGTGCTCATGAAAACAGAGATGGGTAAAGGTGTCGACTTCATGGAGGGCACACACGAGTGGCATGGCATTGCGCCCAATGATGCGCAATTGGAAAGCGCTCTGGCGCAGTTGCAAACAAGCCACGCCGATTACTGATTGACCTTCTGAATGCGCGCTTCTGTCGATATAGTGAAAGGTCACGTGCTTACCCGGGTGAGCTTGGGGTTGATGGTGTGCCTGCTTTTCGGCGTCGACTGCGCCTATGGTCAACGCGAAGATGCTTCGGTTGATGTGGAAGCGAACACCCATATTCTGTTTGTGTTCGACGCTTCCAATAGCATGAATGCATATTGGGAGGGCAAGCGGAAGATTGAAGTAGCCACCTCTCTTCTTTCTGAGTCGTTGGCTAGCTTATACGGTATACCCGGATTGAAGTTGGGACTCCGTGTATATGGCCATCAAACCAAATTTGTCCAAGGCGAACAAGACTGCGATGACACAGAACTGGTGGTGCCGCTGGCTGAGGGCAACAATTTGTTGATTCAAAAGGCACTTGCGCGAATTCAGGCCCGCGGTACCACGCCCATAGCGCGCTCCCTTGAACGCACGGCGGAGGATTTCCCGGCTGAAGACGCACGCAAGGTGATCGTTCTTATTACTGATGGCATCGAAGCATGCGATGAAGACCCGTGTGCGGTTTCTCGTATGCTTCAGGAAGAGGGTATCGTCGTAAAGCCATTCATCATCGGAATTGGATTGGAAGAGGAGTACAAGGACACCTTCCGGTGCGTGGGCAATTTCTTCGATGCTGCAGATCCTGAGACTTTCCAAGAGGTGTTAGACATTGTCATCGAGCAGGCGATGCTCGACACATCCTTTGAGGTGGATTTGATCGATGGCCAAGGAAAAGCGACGGTGACCAATGTGGCCACGAGCTTATTCGATTCGAACTCAGGCGAACTCCTTGAACGTTTTGTACACACGCTGGGTCCCTTTGGAGAAACCGACACCATCCCCGTGGACCCTGTCCCAACATACCGAATTGTGGTTCACACCATCCCTCCTCTCGAGCGTGATGGTGTTCGCTTCACACCGAGAAAGCACAACCACGTTCGTTTCGAAAATGCTGGTCAAGGCACTGTCATTCCCCAGTTTGCCCGCGGGGAACGCAATGCTTATGGTGACTTGCCCATTGCGATTCACCGACTAGGAGAAGCTGCGCCGCTCATCACCTTGGCGCTCAATGAGCGGCTTAAGGTGCTTGCCGGTGAGTACGACGTGTTCTTCCCTACGTACCCTCCGATACGATTGGAGGGCATTCAAATCAAAGAAGACCAAGACGCCCCAGTGATCATTCCTCAGCCGGGTTACCTCCAGTTGGATGCCTCTGCAGCAGGATACGGCACCATTCTCACCGATGCCGGAGAAGTGGTGTACAAATGGGATGTAGGCACCCAAAACCCTTCAGGTCGGTACTTGCTGCAACCGGGGGATTACACGGTGGTGTATCGTTCCCGATCGGCACGTTCCAAGGCCTTTTCATTGACGAAACAAATCAACATCCGCTCCGGATTCACTACACATCTCTCACTCAATGGTTAATTCACGCTACATCGAAACCCTCACGCCGACTGAATCCAAGGATACGCGCAGCGGCTTTGGGGAAGGTCTCTTGCAAGCAGGCCAAGCCAACGACAACATTGTTGCGCTGTGCGCCGATTTGACGGGTTCCTTGAAAATGGGCGGGTTCAAGAAGGCCTTCCCAGATCGGTTCTTCCAAGTGGGCATCGCAGAAGCCAACATGATGGGGGTTGCGGCAGGGATGACCATTGGAGGCAAAATTCCGTTCACGGGTACATTTGCCAACTTCTCCACAGGAAGGGTGTACGATCAAATCCGACAGTCCATTGCCTACTCGGGCAAGAATGTCAAAATCTGCGCTTCCCACGCGGGATTGACT
>JBELBV010000019.1:0-2337 GCA_042095135.1 Flavobacteriales bacterium
CATCCAAATTGTCTGAGAATTCTAACCAAAACCAAATCAAATGTTTAACACGTTTACAAAGTGTTGTGGCATCGTAGCGATGTTCGCGCTTTATCTCTATTCGGCTCCCGCCGCGTTCGCGCAGTGCGAAGGAGTTGAGTTGTCCATCACACTGGACTATGATTCATGGCCAGAAGAGTCTTCTTGGTCACTTACTTCTGATGGCGTAGAAATCGCTTCAGGTGATGCTTACACTGGTGGCGAACTCGCGGCTGACGGATCTTCTGAGACTGTCGTTGCATGCGTAGCCAACGATGCTTGCTACACGTTCACCATGTCTGACGACTACGGCGACGGTGGTACAGACTACACCATTACCGATGCCGACGGCAACGTGTTGGGCAGTGCAGTAGGCTGGTACGGCAGCAGCACCTCTTCTGATTTCTGCCTTGGCGCCGTTACAGTTGCTGGTTGCACTGACGAAACTGCGTGCAACTACAACCCAGATGCAACAGAAGACGATGGTTCTTGCGCCACCATCTTGATGAACGTTAACGTGTCGAACAACTACTGGTCTTCAGAGACTGGGTTCAACATGTACAACGCTGACACTGGCGAAGTGGTTGGATCATTGTCTGCAGGTACATACACCAACTCTTCAACCATTAACGAAGAAGTTTGTGTTCAAGACAACGCTTGCTACTACATTGAAGTGACCGACTCGTTCGGTGACGGAATCGGTTCCAGCGGAACTTGGGCTGTTACATGGAACGGCGTTACCATCGCTAACGGTGGTGGTTCAGGATGGTCTGTTCAGACTTCTGACACGTGGTGCTTCGGTCCTGGCTGCCAGGACAGCAACGCGTCCAACTTCAACCCAACTGCTACGTCTGACTCAGGCGATTGCGAATTCTTGGGTTGCACGGACATGACTGCGTGTAACTACGACGAGTTCGCCACAGCTGACGATGGCTCTTGCTCTTACGAGTCGTTGACTATCGACATCACTCCTGACAACTACGCATCTGAAATCTCTTGGGATTTGGTTGACAGCCTGGGAATGGTTATCGCTAGTGGAGCTTCTGCCGGCACAGATTTGTGCCTGAATGCAGCGTGCTTTACGTTCACTATGTACGATTCATTCGGTGACGGCATCTGCTGTTCATACGGACAGGGTAGCTACTCTGTATATGACGGCAATGGAACAGTTGTAGCGTCCGGAGGGGAATACGGTTCATCAGAATCTACCTCTTTCTGCTTGCCAGCTGTTCCTGGTTGCACCGACGAATTGGCGTGTAACTACACAGAAGGATCAAACGTTGACGACGGCTCTTGTGATTACTCATGCATTGGTTGCATGGACCAAGCTGCTGCCAACTACGACCCAACGGCGACACAGGAGAACGAAGGTTCTTGCATTTACTGTGAAGCTGGTACGTACGTAGCGATTGTCGAGATGTACGATCTCGGTGGTGATGGCTGGAACGGTGCGAACTACTACATGGACTCTTTCGACGGAACTACGTCTCTCTCAGGTAACTGGGACGAGGCAGACACGTACATCGCTGATGCGGGTATTGACTTCCACTGCATCCCACTCGGCTGTTACATCTTCACCTCTGGTGGTGGTAGTGCCGATGACGAGATTGCGGTAGTCATTACGGATCAATTTGGAACGGTTTACGGTGACCAGGTTGCATCGAACTACTACGGCCCGCTCCCTCCTCCTATTGGATTCCCGAATGGCGGATGGTTTATTGACTTCGGATTGCTTGGAGATTGTGGCTTCGAAGGATGTACTGATCCTTTCTGCTTTAACTACAATATTTCTGCGACTGTAGACGATGGATCTTGCATCTGCCCTCCACCAAACAACGCGATCGATGATGCTGAAGCCATTGGTTGTGACATGGAAGTGTCCGGCTCTTTGGAGAACGCTTCTGACGAAGAAGGTCTAACAGGAACATTCGCGGGTACTACGGTAACCACAGGCGGTGTTTGGTATGAATTCAACGCAGACGGCGATTACCAGGTGTTTGCCAATACGTGCAACACACCAACTTCAACTTCTGGTTTCGCTGATCCAGTATCAGACACCAAGTTGCACGTATTCGTTTACAACGATGAAGGCGAATTGGAAGCCATCGTGGGTAACGATGACAACTGTGGATTGATGTCCGGTGTGGCTTTCTTGGCTGAAACGGGTAACAACTACTACATCTACGTTTCTCGCTACTCTTCATTCACAAGCGGTACGGAGTTCTTGCTCGAGGTTACCTGTGAGGACTGTGCGGAATTCCCATCAAACGATTACTGTGAAGATGCAACGCCTCAGTTGGACGACGTGACGTTCACTGG
>JBELBV010000019.1:2437-15160 GCA_042095135.1 Flavobacteriales bacterium
ACGTGTGCCGGTTCAATCGAGTCGTTCATCGCACTCGAGCCCGACACCGATTACTACTTCTTCGTAGGTACCACGGATCCAGCTGAATGCGGAGACTTCGAATTCACGACCACGGGTATCTTCCTCGGATGTACTGACCCGGCTGCAGACAACTACTTGGATTACGCCAACCAGGACGACGGTACTTGCATGTACTCTGAAGTACCTGACAACGACCAGTGTGAAAACGCGTTTGCGTTGGAATGCAACGTAGGCTACCAGGAAGGCTCAATGGGTGGTGCGACTGCTGAAGGCGCCCCAGACGTTGTATGCTCTCCATGTGAAGCTGGCGAGAACTACGCTTACGTGACTGCCGGTGGTGGTTCATGGGACGGCGAGGTTTCTTGGAGCATCACGGACGCTGCTGGAAACGTATTCTCCGGTACTGCAACTGCAGGTGACTGGGTATGCGGCATGGCTGAAGGTGAATTCTTGTTCGAAGGATTCGATTCATTCGGTGACGGATGGAACGGCGCTACGGCAAACGTTTACTTCAACGGTAACCAAGTTGTTGAGAGCTTCGGCTTCTCATCAGGCAGCTACGGTTCTATCACGGCTGACGCTGTGGACGACGGCACGAACGACTTGCCGTTCGATCCGCTCCCAGGTGTATGGTGGACATTCGCTGGTACTGGTGAATTGCACACGTTGAACACTTGTGGTTCAGTTATCGATACGCGTGTTCAGGTTTACTCCTCACCAAGCATGTCTTGCGGTGTTTACGACTGCGTATTGGACATCGAAGGTGGAGTAGCTGACAACAGCGCTTCTTTTGAAGGCTGTGGCTTCTTCGACCAGGACGACGCTTACATGGAATTCGTTTCTGACCCATCATTGTACTACTTCGTTTATGTCACCTACGACAACGACGGTGTATACAACGGCATGGGTTCATACCAAATCGAGTTGACGTGTGAGACTGCCATTGAAGGTTGCACCATCACTGCGGCTTGTAACTACAACCCAGACGCTAACATCGAGACGAACGACATCTGTGAGTACACTTCTTGTGCTTGTGATGACAACCCAGGTGGTACCACCATCTTGGTGAACATGTACGATTCGTTCGGTGACGGATGGACTGGAGGCAACTCAGGTTCACCCGGTGGATACGAAATCTTCGACGGTGACGGCAACTCTGTAGCTGCCAACTACATCGACGAAGCATTCTACACGGTTGACGAGGACAACTTCGACGGACCAGAATACGGTTTGGATGTACTTTGCTTGGATCCAGGTTGCTACACGTACGCGTTTACCGGTGCCTTCATTTGGTCTGGTGAGCAGTCTTGGAGCGTAACTGACGGCGACGGCAACGAAATCCTTGCCGGTGGTGCGGGCGGTTCATTGGTAACCGACATCTACCCATTCTCTGCGGGTGCGGACATCCTCTGCGGATGTACGGATGACTTCGCTTGTAACTACGATGCAGAAGCGACTACCGAGAACGGTACGTGTGAATACGAAACATGCGCCGGTTGTACCGACGTTGAAGCGTGTGACTACGACCCAACGGCGACCATCGAAGACGGCTCTTGCTGCTACGGCACGTGCTTGACCATCACGATGGAAGACAGCTTCGGTGACGGATGGACAGGTTGCGACATCGTAATCACTGACCTCGACGGCAACGTAGTCATCAACACGTCTTTGACGAATGATAACAGCGATGGTTCATACTTGCAGGAGGTATACTGCATGGAGGCAGGATGTTACATCTTGACTACAGGTGACGATACCTTCAACTTCGAGCCATCATGGTCGATTGCAGGTGTCTTCGGCGGTGTCATTACCGGCGGTGAGAACTACGGTCCTGAGTACATCAGCATCGGCGGTAATAACTGCATTGAGGGTTGCGACATTGCATGTGCTTGCAACTACGATCCAGCAGCGAACATCCTCGTAATCGACGAATGTAACTTTGACGATTGCAGCGGATGTACATACGCCGACGCTTCTAACTACGACTCAACAGCTGGTGTTGACGATGGAACATGTGAATTCGACTTGTCGAACCCATGCCCAGCGGACATCAACGAAGACGGTTCTGTAACCACTGCCGACCTCCTGGTATTCCTCGGAGCATTCGGTACGGTTTGCGAATAATCTGAATTCCTTTAGAAGAAAGGGCTCGACTTCGGTCGGGCCCTTTTTTTTATGCCCAATCCCATGCGAATTCGTATCTTAAGGAAACCGAATGACGGGAGAGAAGATGCGTCTGCATGTGCGAATAGGAACGCTGCTCTGGGCAGCAATGTTGGCGACTAACGGGATGGACGCTCAATTGGTGGTAGACAACGGCCTCCTGGGGCTGGAGACCGATCACACAGCGGGCTACCTCGGTACTGGGGTCAGCTTTGCCGACTTCAATGGCGACGGTATTGACGATCTGAGCTTCGGCCACCACAGCGGGGATTTGAAGTTTTACCTCGGCGAGAACAACGGTTTTGTGCCCATTGATCTCAACCTAGAGACGCCCAACGCAGAATCAAAAGGCCTGCTCTGGGCCGACATCGACAACGATGGCGACCAGGATTTGTTTGCTGCGTTTCGCTTGGCCCCGAACAAACTGTGGATCAATCAAGGAGATATGGTCATGGTTGACGTCAGTGCGACGTGCGGTATTGCACAGGACAACCGCCGAAGTTTCGGCCCAGCCTTCGGGGACTTTGACCGGGATGGGTTGTTGGACTTGTTTGTATCGACCTACGGGTACGCCGTGGATGTGCCGCAAGGGAACGAGCTGTACCGGAACCTGGGCGACGGCCAGTTCGAAGACGTGACGGAAGCGATGGGCATGGGCGGTATGAATTTGCAGAGTTTCCAGGCGTCGTGGATGGACGCAGACCGCGACGGGTGGTTGGACCTGCATGTAGTACGCGATCGCTTTATTTACCCGAATCTGTTCTATCACAACAAGGGGTTTGAAACGGGGGAGGCCACCTTTGTGGAGGAGGCGGTATTGCGGGGGATGGACGTCGCCATCAATTGCATGTCAACGAGCCCGCATGATTTTGACCGCGATGGTGACCTGGACCTGTTCGTGGCCGGGGGATTGGAGGGCAACGAACTCCTCGAAAACACCGGCGACGGCTTTTACACCATTGTGACGACCGAACTGGTGGCCATGTACGAGGTGTGCTGGTCGGGCCAATGGTTGGACATCGACGCGGACGGCTGGGAAGAACTGCACGTTGCTACAGGCCTCGCGGATTACGTCGATTATCCAGCGGTGTTGATGAACAACCCCAACGAACCGGATGAGCTCTTCCTCAATGCCGAAGGAAATCTGATTCCGCCGGGTACTTTGTTCCAAGCCGAGAGCACCTTAACGTATGCTACGGCCACAGGGGACTACAACGGCGATGGGTTCATTGATTTCGTGTCCCACAAGATTGGCACCTCGCCCGAAATCCGCCGCAGCACCCCCAACGGCAACAACGCCATGCGTATCCTCCTGCACGGCACAGAGAGCAATGCCGATGCTGTAGGTTCGAAGATTGAATTGTGGGTCGGTTCGGATTACTGGTACCGGGAAACGTACTGCGGTGAAGGCTACCTGGCCCAAAACAGCCGTTGGGAGCACTTCGGCTTGGCGAATCACACGACCGTCGATTCCATCAAGGTGCACTGGCCCCTCGGATCCGTAGAGACCTGGTACGATGTGACGGTACAGACCGTTCTCGAACTGACTGAGGGCACGTCGTGTTCTCCAAACTGCGTTGGGTGTACGTACGAAGGTGCGTGCAACTATGACCCCGATGCCTCCACGGATGATGGGTCGTGCGACTTGTCGTGCCTGATTGCTAATTTGGTCTGCGGGTCGGGCTTGATTTGGAATCCGGAGACTGCGCAATGTGAAAATCCCTGCCCTGCCGACCTCACAGGGGACAACCAAGTGGACGTGGCCGACTTGTTGGTGTTTCTGGCGGAATTTGGCACCTTTTGTTTGTAGCACGTATGCTCTTTTGGGTTAGTTTAGTTTTACCTGCAGGGGTTGGGCCAACAAAGGCGAATCCCACATGCACTATGAACCGTCATACTGCCCTTACCTGCACGGTTGCATCAAATTGATGCTTCCCTTGTTGATGGTGCTCTCTTTCCAGCCAAAGGCAAGGACCCAAGTAGCGTTTGTAGATGTTTCCGATGAAGTCAACGTTTATTCTGACCACACGGGCGGATACTGGGGGACAGGATTGAGCACCGTGGACTTTAATGGGGATGGATACGATGACATTACGTTGGCTCACCATGCGGGAGATTTACGCTTCTATCTCGGAGATGGCACCGCGTTTGAAGAAATCACAATCGACCTTCCCGACTATCCGTTTGAAGCCAAGGCCCCAATCTGGGCGGACATTGACAACGACGGTGATCAGGACCTTTTTGTTACGTATCGATTGGCGGCCAACAAGCTCTACCGGAACAATGGTGATTTGGAGTTTGTCGACATCAGCCAAACCTCTGGAATCAACCAAGCGAATTACAGAAGCTACGGCGCTTGTTTTGGCGATTTCGATAATGACGGCCTGCTGGATTTGTTCGTGGCGAATTACGCATTTGGACAAGACCCTCCGCTCAATGAATTGTACAAAAACTTGGGAGATGGATTGTTCCTAGACGTTACACCTGATTTTGTGATTGGAGAGCCTGTCACGCATAGCTTTCAGGGTCAATGGGTTGATTTCAATGAGGACGGCTTGCTCGATTTGCATTTGATTCGGGACCGATTGGACTTTGAAAATCGCTATTACAAGCAGCAAGAAGATGGATCGTTCATAGAAGATTCGGATGCCATGGGATTGGACCTCGCAATCAACGCTATGTGCACCTCAACCTCCGATTTTGATCGGGATGGAGACCAAGATCTGTACATGTCAGCCGGGATGTGGGAGGGCAATTTTTTCATGGAAAATGAGGGTGGTGAATTTGATGAATACGAGGCCGTCGATGGAGACAGCTTAGCGGTTCATTTGACCAGTTGGGGAGCCTGCTGGCTTGATGCCGACAACAACGGATGGGAGGACTTGCACGTGTGTACGGGCTTCAGCGTGTATACGATGTACCCCGACGTACTTACACTTTACCCGTTTGTGCCCGACCATTTCTTTTGGAATGAAGCGGGTGCATTTGAGGAGGATTCTACAGGATTTTTTGAAACGGCCATGTTGTCTTTTTGTGCCGCGGTAACCGACTTCAATGCGGACGGTTTTCCAGACCTCGTTAACCATGTCGTTGGCGAGAACCTACAGGTCCTGCAGTCCTTACCCAATGAGAACAATTGGCTGAGAATTCTATTGCAAGGGACGACCAGCAATCGAGACGGTGTGGGGTCGAAAATCTGGGTGTATAGGGAAGGAAATGCGGCTTACCGGATGACCCACTGTGGTGAGAATTATCTTTCTCAAGATAGCAAGTGGGAACATTTTGGATTGGGATCTGAGGGCATCGCGGATTCGGTGGTTGTCGCTTGGCCCTCCGGGATTGTCGATGTCTACTACGATGTTGACATCAATCAATCCATTGTGCTTTTGGAAGGGGAGACCAGCGCCACTCCTACTGGAGGATGCCTCTATGCGGATGCGTGTAATTTCAATTCAGGTGCAGATTTTGATGATGGGACTTGCGATTTCTCTTGCCTGATTGCGGATCTGGTTTGCGGGCCGGGATTGGTTTGGAATTCGGAAGTACAGGTATGCCAGCTTTCTTGCCCGGCGGATTTGACGGCTGACGGAGCAGTGAACGTCGAAGATTTGCTGGTCATGCTGGATGCATTTGCGTCCTTCTGCCCCTGAGGGTGCGATTTGGGCGCATTCAATTGGAATTGTTGACGTTGCGCGTTATTTTTAAGTAACCTGTGAGCAATGGAACCAAGTTGGTTTCCACATGCTGCACGTCCAAAAAATAGCATCGCATTTCATTTCGTTTCAGCCCACCCAAGGGCTGATGCTTGCGGCTGCTTTGCTAGTGGGGCTGCTCACAGCGCTGTCGGGCGCGGCTCAAGCGCCTTTTGTGGATGTCAGCAATGAGATGGACATTTGGACGGACCACACGAGTGGTTACCTGGGAGCAGGCCTGAGCATGGCAGATTTCAATGGTGATGGGCTGGACGATTTGAGCATTGCCCATCACATGGGCAACTTGCAGTTTTACCAGGGCGATGGAGAAGGATTCATCCCCTATGAATTGAATTTGCCGGACTATCCCAACGAAGCCAAGTGCATCCTGTGGGCAGACATCGACAATGACGGAGACCAGGATTTGCTCATCACGTACCGCCTGGCTGCCAACCGGCTCTACATCAATGAAGGTGACCTTGTAATGACGGACGTCAGTGCCCAATGCGGCATTGACCAGACCAACCGACGGAGTTATGGTGCGTGCTTCGGGGATTATGACAACGACGGGTTGCTTGACCTGTTCATCGCCAACTACGTCAGCGGTCAGGACCCACCTTTCAATGAATTTTACCGGAACCTGGGCGGAGGTTACTTCGAAGAGGTCACGTTTGACTTTCCGATGGGCGAGCCGCTGCCGCAGAACTTTCAGGGCCAATGGGTGGACTTCAACGAAGACGGATTATTGGATTTGAACCTCATTCGCGATCGGATTTGCTTCGAAAACAAATACTACAAGCAGACAGAGGACGGCGACTTCTTCAACGATGCGCACGCCATGGAACTGGACTATTCCATCAATGCTATGTGCACGGCGACCACGGATTTTGATCGGGACGACGACCAAGACCTGTACATGTCCGCCGGGATGTTTGAAGGCAACCACTTCGTCGTGAACGACGGGACAGGGGTGTTCGAGTTGCACGACCCTGAAGAGGGAGACAGCGTCATGGTCAACCTCACCAGCTGGGCCGGCACGTGGTTCGACATGGATAACGATGGTTGGGAGGACTTGCACGTGTGCACCGGATTTTCGACCTACACGTCGTGGCCGGCGATTTTCCAGAATTACCCTTACGTTCCCGACAACTTCTTCCACAACGAAGGCGGCGTTTTCTATGAAGACACAACCGGGTTTTTCGATGTAGAAGCCTTGTCATTTTCAGCGGTAACTGGCGATTACAACTTGGACGGATTTCCGGATTTGGTGAACAACCTTGTCGGCGAATACGCCCAAGTGCTGGAGGCCATTCCCAACGACAACCGGTGGGTCAAAATCAGGCTTGAAGGCACCATCAGTAACCGCGACGGCATCGGCGCAAAGATTCGAGTGTACCGGAACGGCTTGCTCGGGTACCACATGACTACGTGCGGCGAAAACTACCTGGGACAAAACAGCCGTTGGGAGCACTTTGGACTGGGCCTTGCTTCGGGCATTGACAGCATCACGGTGCATTGGCCCTCTGGGGTGCTTGATCAGTACTACAACCTGGAGCCCAACCAAAGCTTGGTTTTTGTGGAAGGGGAGACCGGGCCAGATCCGTGTGCATTGGGAGCTTGTCCCGGATGTACGTATCCGGAGGCATGCAATTTCGATAGCAGCGCCAATGAAGAAGACGGTTCCTGTGACTTCTCATGCTTGATCAACGCGACCACATGCGGTCCGGGCACGGCTTGGGACCCGCTTGTGCAGCAATGCGTTCCCGTTGAGAGCGAATGCCCGACCGACCTGAACGGCGACCAAGTAACGGACGTAGCCGATCTCCTCATTTTCCTGGCGATGTTCGCCATCGATTGCCCTTAATGCACGCCCTCTGTCATGAATGGCCGATCATTTACCACCCACATCGCGCTTGCGCTGCTATTGTTCACTCCTGCAACCAGAGGAGTGGGGCAGCTTGCTAACGTGAGCAACATTGTGCAGCTCGAAACCCAGCATACCGGAGGCTTCTTGGGGGCTGGCGTGAGCTTTGCCGATTTCAATGGGGACTATATTGACGATTTGACCTTTGCGGATTTTCAAGGCGACTTAAAATTCTTCGCAGGTACAGGCGACGAGGAGGGATTCACGCCGGTGGACTTCAACCTGCCAGCTTACCCACAAGAAGCCAAAATGGTGCTCTGGGCAGACATCGACAACGACGGGGACCAGGACTTGTTTGTGACGTACCGCCTGGCGGCCAACAAGTTGTTCTTGGCTGATGGAGAGGGGGGACTTACGGACGTGAGCGCCACTTGTGGCATCAATCAAGCGTCGCGCAAAAGCTTCGGGGCGAGTTTTGGTGATTACAATGCGGACGGCTTTCTGGACTTGTTCGTCTGCAACTACACATCGTCTTTCGATGAGTACCCATTCAACGAGCTGTACGAGAACAACGGCGACGGCACCTTTACCGAAACGACCGCCTCGCAGGGTTTGGACGTCCTAGGAATTCAGTCTTTTCAAGGCCAATGGGTGGACTTCAACGACGATGGTTTGTTGGATTTGCACGTTGTTCGCGACCGCATCATTTACGAGAATTACTATTTCGAACAGCAGCCTGCGGGATCCATACTTCCATTCATTGAGAAAGGGGGAGAAACGGGGTTGGACGTTGCCATCAACTGCATGTCCACGAGCGTGGCCGATTTCGATGGGGACATGGATTCGGATGTGTATTTGACGGCGTTTGCGGAAGACATGAATTGGCTCATGCTGAACGACGGGGAAGGCAACTTTGGCATCGATGACGAGGAGGGCGATGTCCCCATGAACCAGGTGCAGGTGGATGCCATCTGCTGGGCCGCCAATTGGTTGGACGTCGACAACAATGGATGGGAAGATTTGCACGTTGCCAATGGGTACAGCGTGTACACCAATTATCCGCAGGTGCTCGGCATCTACAACGACGAACCGGATGCACTGTTCTACAACACAGCCGGCGAATTTACCGAAGCCGATGAGCCGCAGTTTCAGACGGAGAGCACCCTGTCCTTCGCCACGGCGGTCGGGGACTACAACCGCGATGGTTTCCCGGATCTGGTGTCCCATGCCGTGGGGGAATTTGCGCAAGTACTGCGTGGAACCCCCAACACCAACCATTGGGTGAAAATTCTCCTCGAGGGAACCGAGAGCAACCGAGACGGCATCGGTGCCAAAGTCATCGTCCACACAAGCGACGGATCGTCTCAATTGCGCATGACATACGCCGGAGAAAATTACTTGGGCCAGAACAGCCGTTGGGAAGCCTTCGGCCTGGGCGATGTGTTGGGCATTTCTTCGGTGGAGGTGCAATGGCCGAGCGGCACCACGACCAACCACACAGGTATCGTCATGGACCAGCACTGGTTGCTTGCTGAGGATGGAGCATCCACCCAACTTTGGCAAATTGACCCGTGTTTGTCCGGTGGTTTGTGCCCGGGATGCACGTACCCTGAGGCCTGTAACTTTTACGAAAACGCGAACGTGGACGACGGTTCTTGCACGTTTGATTGCTTCGATGTCCCGAATTCATGCGGGCCTGGAACGGTATGGGACGAGGCGATGGGGTGGTGCGTCAGCAGCACGGATTGTCCGTACGATTTCGACGGCAGTGGTTACGTCACGGTTGCGGACCTCTTAATCTTTTTGATTGGCTTCAATCAGCCGTGCCCAAACTAGGGAGGTGCTGGTCGAGCAAGTACACTGCTGCAGCAAACGTCGCAGCGCCGAGTTCGAGCTCGCGCTTGTGAACGTTCTCGAACACGTCTTGGGAACTGTGGTGGAAGTCAAAATACCGCTGCCCATCTGGACTCAATCCCATCATGGCCGGCCGCGGTGATAATGCTTTGAGCGGACCAATGTCCACCCCGGCGCCTCCGCGTCGAAATTGGTGAACGTTGTAGGGGTCAAACAAAGGACTCCACGATTGGATGAGTGCTGTGGGTGCATCGGCGGCATCGATTCGAAAGCCCCGCGGCACGAACCCGCCTGCATCTGATTCCAGCGCTGCGACGTACCGCAATTCGGTATTGGTATGGTCTTCCTGTGCGTGGGCCGCATAGGTCTTGCCGCCGCGGTTGCCGTTTTCTTCGTTGATGAACAAAACGAATCGGATGGTCCGCCGTGGGGTGTATCCGAGCGCCTTCAAGATGCGCAGGACTTCGAGCGTATGGACGATGCCGGCGCCGTCGTCGTGAGCACCTTCCCCGATGTCCCACGAATCCAAGTGGCCACCGAGCGTGATGATTTCATGGGGCAATTCACTTCCGCGCCATTCGCCGATGACGTTGCCTTGTTCGACGTCGGGGAAGGCCCGGCAGTTCATTTCCAGTATCACCTCCAAGTCCGGGTGTTCCTTGAGTTGATTGGCGAGCCAGCTGGCATCCACCGTCGAGATGGCCGCGCTGGGCACGCTGTCCGTACCCGCTTGGTAGTACATGGCGCCGGTATGCGGCAACGTGTCGAGTGCGTGGGTCATGGATCGCACCAACGCACCGACAGCGCCGGCTTCTGCCGCGGCGACGGCGCCCCGTCCGCGCTGGTCCACTGCCCCGCCGTACGCAGCTCCTGTATTGATGAGCACCGGGTCCATGGGGCGGTTGAACAGCACGAGCCGTCCTTCCACTTCTTCACGGGACAATTCTTCCAGCCGATCCAAGGATTTGACTTGCACCACGCGAGCTCGGAGCGGTTCATCATTGGGAGTGCCCACCGACCCTCCGAGCGCCGTGACATGCAACGGGTGCTCTTTCCCGTCGATGATGGCTGAGGCTTGTGCCACGGTCCCTCGTGTCCAACTGGGCACCTGGACTGGCATGACCCAGACGGAATCGGCGCCGTATCCTTCCAGTACGCCTTGGCCCCAGTCCATCGCGTCGAATGCGCTTTGTGAGCCGCTCAGGCGGTGGCCAATGTCCTTGGTCAGTTGGCGCAAGTTTTCATGCGCCTCCCCACGGGCGAGGGCTTCGTCATAAATCGCTCGGACGAAGGCACTGTCACCGGCGTGCTGCATAGGCTGATCGGGCGCTTGGCCGTGAGCGAAAGGCGTGAGACCGCCGAGGACGGTCAAGAAGATGAGGATGCTGCGCATGCCCGAAAATACACCAAAGGACAGGCCGCGCTCAAGCGGTGCTGTACCTTTGCTTCACATTCATTGCACCATGCGCCATAACCTTTCCGAAACCACCGAATTGCTCCGGGACCGACGCAGCATCAGCCCTGAGCGCTACTCCACACGAAAGGTGCACAAGGAAATCCTTGAACACGTGTTGACGAATGCCACATGGGCACCGACCCATGGAATGACGCAGCCTTGGCGTTTCAAGGCCTACGTGGGGGAGGGCATGAAGCGGATCGGCCCCAAATTGGCCGAATGGTACGCACAGCATGCGGGCGAGCAGGCATCGGGGAGCAAGGTGGCCAAATTGGAGGCACGGGGCGAAAAGGTGACCGCTTTGGTCGTGCTGGGATTGGAGCCCGATCCCAATGGACGCATCAGCATCGAGGACGAACGCATGGCAGTCGCTTGCGCAGTCCAAAACATGTACCTCACCTGCACAGCCCACGGCATTGGCGGATTTTGGTCCACGCCAAAATTCCTGCAGTTGCCCGAGGTGAAGGCATTTGTTGGGTTGCCTCAAAACGGAGAGGTTCTCGGCATTTTCTACATGGGGTACCCGGAAGACGGTGCGTGGCCGAAGAGCCACCGCAAGCCTTTGGAGTACGTGACGGATTGGAACGAGTAGCGCTTGCTATTGCGGGAGGATAATGCGGAATTCCAGCGCAAATCCCGCCTGCGGCATGAAGAGCCGAACGTTGGCTTTCTCTAGATCACGCTCCCACTGGGCTTCGCCCCATCGATTGGTGGACCATTCCCGCCACCAGATGCACCCGGCATAGAGCCCCGCCTTTTTGGCGTTCGCCGGACGATACAGTGCTCCAATCTCAGCGCGGAGCGGAACCGTCCAACGCCGTTGCCGGTTTTCCTCGACTTGGTATTCGTGGTAGATGAGCCCAATTTGCTGGTAGCCCGTGGTGAAGACATCGCTCAACAAAAAGTCGACGCATACCCCGCCTCCGGCGAGCAATTCCCACCGTTGGTTCATGGGGACCTTGGTCTGGGCCAGCAGCGGAAGTCGGTAACGTCCGGCGCGCAAGGACAAGGTGTCCGCCGTTTCCTCGCCGCTGATCTCTGAAGCAAACGATAGCCCCCAATCGGAGCGCATGCGCAGGGTTTCGAGCCCTGTCTCCATGCTCCAACTGCTGCCCTTGAAATTCCGGTGAAGCCGAAGTCCAAAGCCACTGCCAGCTTGTGGTTGCCATTCCAATGTCAGCCCCTCATCGTTGGCCTGGATGGACTCGTAGCCCACGGCTTCCAGCGGGAGGACCCCAACGGTGCTGACCCCCAATTCCCATTTAGGAGTGCGTCCTTGTGCGTTCCCTGAATTGCTCAGCGCTCCCACGAGTGCAACGAGTAGCACCGCCCCGGTGGCAATGAGCAAGGCGTAGCGCAACCCAGCCACGGGGATGAACTTGGTGCGGTGTTGGGCGTGCACGAGGTGGTTGCAGCGCAGGGCTTCACGGAAATGGGTCCGCGGCACGCCAAAGAGCCATTGGTCGTCTTCTTCGTGGCGTTCGAACGGCACCTCTGCGGCACGAAGCATGTGCTCGAATTCTTCCGCATGCTCCGTTTCTTGGAACGAGAATACGTAATACCGGTTATCTCCGGGGTGAATGAAGTAATTGGTCCAACGCATGCCGAATGCGAAGGTATGGATTCTGATGGGCCTACTGAAAACGAAAAAGGCCCGGGACGAGCCCGGGCCT
>JBELBV010000019.1:15260-38009 GCA_042095135.1 Flavobacteriales bacterium
CGGTGGTTTTGGTTTCCTCCTTAGAAGCGGGTTCTTCTGAATTGGTTTCAGCAGGGGCACCGCAGGACGCTAGTGCGATGGTGACGGCACAGGCCATCCAGGTGAATGTGTTTTTCATTGGTGATGATTTCAACGGTTTAACAAGCAATGCGCTTAACTGTTCAAGGCCCCACGCACAATTCCGGCGATGACCTTGCCATCGGCCTTGCCCGCCATGCGGCTCGAAGCGATGCCCATGACCTTTCCCATGTCGGCCATGCCTGAGGCGCCCGTTTCGGCGAGGATGGCTGCCACTTCCGTTTTGATTTCCTCTTCCGTCAATGGTTGGGGCAAGAATTCTGCAATTACAGCAGCTTGTGCACGTTCTTCTGCTTCGAGGTCGGCCCGTCCTTGCTCAGCATAGAGGTCGGCGGTTTCACTGCGTTGCTTGAAGAGCTTGGTGAGGATTGCCAGTACGGTAGCATCGGGGATGTCGTTCCCGTCCGCACCGGTTTTGGTCGCCTCGAGCATGAGTTTGCTTTTGACATCGCGCAGAGCAGCGAGTCGCTCACGATCTTTGTTGCGCATGGCGTCTTTGATGCCATCCGAAATGATGCTGTACATGCTCATGGTCAGTCGACGTTGTCGTGCAAGAAGGGGTTGTCGTTGCGCAATTCAATCGCTCGTTCGCCGTCTTCGTCGGTCTCCTCGTGCAGTGTGAACCGGCTGACTTGTGACTTCGATGAGTGGTCGATGTCGTCGAGGATCACTTGCCGACGCTTGTAAGCGGGCTCCGCTTCTAGGTCTGCGAGACCTCCGGGGGTCTTGAGCTTCCGAGTGAATTGCGAAAGGCGCTGGTTTCGCGCTTGCAGGTCACCATCTGTGGTTCGGGCCACGGGTTGGATCACTTCGCGGGATGCGTTCGGCGCGAGGTCCGGTGTTTGGGACAACGGCTGTTCAACTGGAGGTTGCACGGGTGTGATGGGCTGTGAAGGAGGTGTCTCCGTGAATCGGATACCGCCGAGGTTGGGTTCGTCGCTGGTCGCGGGTAGCGGCTCGCTTTCCAGTGTGTAGACCGTGACCGATGGCGGGTCGCCATTGTCACCGGTCACCGGTGGGGCGTCGTCCGGAGCGTTAGGTTCAGGTGCGGGTTCCTCAGCAGGCTCTGTTGCTTCGTCCGTGACCAAGTCGAAGAGTTGACCGGCGGTGTCGGGTTCGGATTCCTCCGGAGTTTCGACCTGCTTGATGTACGGCATTTCCTCTTCTGCGAGGGACTCAACGGTAGGGGCTTTTGTATGCTCGGTTGGTTGAACGGGTGCTTTGATTTCCTTGGGTTCTTCTTCCAAGGTGAACACCGTTGTTCGCGGTTGAGCTGGGGTTCCCAGTTGGTCTTGCGCCTGGAAACCGGTGGCGATGACTGTTACGCACAGGTCCTCATCCAGCTTTTCATCTACACCGTAGCCCCAGATGACCTCCGCGGACTGCCCTGCAGCGTCCTGGATGAAGTCGGTGATTTCCATGATCTCATCCATGAGGATTTCTTCGGTGCCGAACGTGATGTTGAGCAAGACGAAATTGGCGCCTGTGATGTCGCAATCGTTGAGTAGGGGCGATTCCAGCGCTTCTGTGACCGCGGTGCGTGCCCGGCCTTCGCCGCTCGCCTTGCCGGATCCCATGATGGCCCGACCCGAATTGCGCATGACGGTGTTGACGTCGTTCATGTCGACGTTGATTTCACCGGTGAGCGTGATGACTTCCGCGATGCCTTTGGCGGCCGTGCAGAGGATTTCATCGGCGTTGTTGAAGGCTGCTCGAATCGACAGGTTGCCATACAATTCGCGCAGCTTGTCGTTTCTGATGATGAGCAACGTGTCGACGGCTTCGCGCATTTTCTCCAACCCATCGGTGGCTTGCGCACTGCGGCGACGGCCTTCGAATTGGAACGGAATCGTGACGATGCCCACCGTAAGGATGTCCATTTCGCGGGCCGCTTGGGCAATGACAGGAGCCGCACCGGTACCAGTGCCGCCGCCCATTCCGGCGGTGATGAAGACCATGCTGGTCTTGTTGCCAATCAGTTCTTTGACCTCTTCGAGCGTTTCAATGGCGGCATTGCGGCCAACGTCCGGCAAGGAACCGGCGCCTTGGCCTCCGGTGAGGGTAGCGCCGAGCTGGACTTTGACAGGAACCGGGCTTGCGTCAAGGGCTTGGGCATCGGTGTTGCACACGATGAAATCCACGCCTTGGATACCGCGGTCGTACATCGTGTTCACCGCGTTCGATCCGCCGCCGCCTACACCGATGACTTTAATCGGAGAGGTGAGGGACGGGTAGGGGTTGGGAGTGCTCATATCGTTCATCTCAATTCGGGTTCCTGTGGTTATTGAATTTCTTCGTCTTCAACGAAGTACTTGCGCATGCGTTCGAGGATGCCGGTGCGTTCATTGCCTAGTTCTTCGTCGGTCGCGTTTTCGCCGTTGCTGGCCATTCGGTCGAAGCCTTTGATGACAAGGCCGACGCCGGTGGCAAAACTCGGTGCTGTGACCTCTTGATTGGGCGCTTCGGCCAAGTGCTCGCTCGGGTAACCGACCCGGCAATCCATGCCGGTCACGTATTGGAAGAGCTGGGTGATGTGGCGCAATTGCGACCCACCACCCGTCAAGACCACGCCGCCAATCAACTGATCAGCGAAGCCGGAGTTGCGGATTTCGAAGTGCACGTGTTCGATGATTTCGGTCATGCGCGCTTCGATGATGCTGGCGAGGTTTTTCAAGCTTATTTCACGCGGGTTGCGTCCTTGCAAGCCGGGGATGCACACGATTTCGTTGTCCTTCATTTCGGTCGCGATGGCCGATCCAAATCGTTGCTTCAACAATTCTGCCTGCTTCTTCATGATTTGGCAACCTTGTCGGATGTCTTCGGTGAGGACGTTGCCGCCAAACGGAATGACCGCGGTGTGGCGAATGATGCCGTCTTGGAAAATCGCGATGTCGGTGGTGCCACCGCCAATGTCCACCAACGCTACACCAGCTTCCTGCTCTTCAGCGCTCAAGACTGATGCGGAAGAGGCGAGGGGTTCAAGGATCAATTGGTCCACATTGAGTTCCGCTTTCTCTATGCACCGGTTGATGTTGCGGATGGCCGCAATCTGGCCGATGATCACGTGAAAGTTGGCTTCCAAACGGATGCCGCTCATGCCCACAGGCTCTTTGATGCCGCCTTCGTTGTCCACGGTGTATTCCTGCGGCAGGACGTGCAGGATCTCTTCGCCGGGCTGCATCACCTGGCGGTACATGTCCTGAATCAGCGCATCGATGTCGACTTGGCTGATTTCCGACTCGAGGTTGTCGCGGGTGCGTTGGCCACGCGTTTGCTGGCTCTTGATGTGCTGGCCGGCGATGCCGACATTGACGTCCACAAATACCGTCCCGGAAGTACGCTTGGCCTCTTCGATGGCGGTGCGGATGGAGTCCACGGTTTTTTCGATGTTGGCTACAACACCGCGGGACACTCCCACGGATTCGCTTTTTCCGTAACCGAGGATTTCGATTTTACCGTGTTCGTTGCGGCGCCCGACGAAGCAAGCGATTTTTGTGGTGCCGATGTCAAGGCCAACGACAATTTTTTCTGGGGTGTTTGATGCAGAATCCATGGACATAGAGGTTGCTTAGTAATACCGTTGGGCGACTACTTGATCCGCGAAGGTCAAGTCGATGCGCTTGTAGACGTTCAGGTTGCCCCGTTCGACGTGTTCGGTGTAGAAGACGAGAAGTTTGTTCAGTTTTTCTTCGAGGTGCTGGGTATCACCAAACGCAATTCGCGCCCCTCCAATCCGAGGCACTACATCGAGCGCGCCGGAGTCTTTGACTTCAACCTGATCTATGAAGGCCGACCAGAGCGGGTCGTTCGCGGTGGCTTGGACCAAGGCAAATGCCTCAGACGCGGCGTCGAATGAAGAGGCGTGGATGACGGGCACCCGGGCCGTGTAGTACGGTGAGAGAGGGAGTGGGGTCCCTTCGGAGTCAATATAAAAATCCGGTTCGTCCTGCGAGGTGTGCACCCGAGCCAGTGGTTTGCGTTGGGTGACCTGCACATGAAGCGTGCGGTTCAACCCCGGGTAAATTTCAACCCCATCGATGGCGGGGATTTCACGGACCCAGCGTTCCACGTCATGCAGAGATAGATCCGCGACGAAGGCACCAGCAATGCTGTCGTTGGCGAAGATGTGGTCGCGAACTCCTGCGGCATCGACAAAAAACATGCCGTCGATTTCGACGACGTCGACTTCCAATCCTGTGTAACGCGCGTTGGACTCGCGTTCCAGCGAAAACCCAACCAAGGCCCCACTGCCGGCAATCAGCAAAACGGCTGAGGCGATGGAGAGGATGGTTCGAATCATGGTGTGTTCAGGTGCGAGCTTTAAATCTTTCAGGGTCCTCGCGAAGCCAGTGGGCCAGGGGTTGCACGCATCGATCGATGTCGCCAGCCCCCAGGGTCATGAGTACGTCGGGAGGGTACGCCTTCAGGTTATCGAATATCTGATTTGATTCGATGAGGAATTTGTGGGGGTGGGGGATGTTTTCAAACAGGGCTTGTGAATCGATTCCTGGGATGGGCGCCTCTCGGGCGGGGTAAATGGGCAACAAAAAAACGCGGTCCAACTGGGCCAAGACCCGACCAAATTCGACCAGGTTATCCCGCGTCCTGGAATACAAATGCGGCTGGAAAATCCCAGTGATTTCTCGCCCTGGATGGTGCAACCGCACAGCGGCGATTGCCGCCTCCAATTCCACCGGATGGTGGGCATAGTCGTCGATGTATATACCGTGCTCTGCTCGGACGTGGTAGGCAAAACGCCTTTCAATGCCTTGAAAGGAGGCCAATTGCCGCAAACATCCTTCCACGGATGCACCCGATGCCTCCGCTAGGCACAAGGCGGCTAGTGCATTTTTTACGTTGTGTAAGCCTGCGAGGGGAAAGCGTACGCCTTCGTGCCACCCCCCGCCGATCCAGACATCGCTAGTCATCCAGCCACCTTCGATGCGCAGGCTGGTGGCTGCTGCATGCCAGGCTTCCGCCTCCTCCCGCGAAGTTGTTACGCCGTACCGCTTGCCCTCGACGCCTTCGATGCGGACTGCGGCCTCCAAGAACAGCGTGCCACTGATGCGTTCCGCGAAGGCCTTGAAGCCCTCGTGAAACGAAGCGGTATCCCCGTACACATCGAGGTGGTCGGGGTCTGCGCTTGTAATCGCCGCATGGGTCGGATGGAGGTGCAGAAAACTTCGGTCAAATTCGTCCGCTTCAACCACGGTCCATTCCGCATTCGGCGACCATACGGCGTTTGATTGCGTTCCCACCATGATTCCACCAATGAAAGCCCGACATCCGGCAGGCTGCCCGTTCATTGCATGCGCGAGTACGGCGGAAGTCGTGGTTTTGCCGTGGGTGCCGGCTACGGCCAAGGTGGGTTTGTTTTTGGTAAGCCAACCGAGCACCTCGCTGCGCTTGCCCATGCGGCAGCCGCTTTCTCGGGCGCGAACCAACACCGGGAATTCGTCTGGAACGGCGGGTGTTCGAACGACAAGCGCGCGCTCGTGGGGCACTTCGTCCAACCAGCGATTGAAATGCGCCAATGCCTCAGCATCGGACGCTCCAGCACTGATTGACATGCCGGCTGCCTTCAATTGTGTAATGAGCTCCGATTCCGTCCGGTCGTACCCGGCGACTGCCATGCCCTCGGCGTGGAGGTAGCGTGCAATTGCGCTCATGCCAATGCCGCCAATGCCAATGAAATACACGTGTGTTGTGCCGGTCATAAGAGCTTTTCCAATTCGCTGACTACGTCTTTGGCTGCTTCTGGACGCGCGGCGTTGAGGAGGTTGGTTTGCAAGGATTTTGCTCGATTTGTATCGTGCAACAGGCCAACAATTGCAGCCTCCAGGCCTTCAACCACTTCCGAATCGGGGAGCAGAATGGCTCCGTCGCGGTCGCTCAGGGAGCGGGCGTTTTTTGTCTGGTGGTCTTCGGCGACCACGGGTGAAGGAACGAGGATGGTGGGCTTGCCCACCAAGGCCAATTCGGCAATGGACATCGCGCCGGCTCGGCTGGCAATGACCGTGGCGCAGCGGTAGGCGAGGTCCATACGGTCGATGAAGCCCAAGCAGCGAATTCCCGCTTGCACAGCGCCTGGCCAAGTTTGCATGCGTGCGCGCATGGAATCGTGGTACCGTGCGCCGGTTTGCCAGATGAGGTCAAACGGCAAGGCCTCGGTCGTCCCTTCGACCATCCGGCATACGGCTCCATTCATGGATGCGGCGCCAAGGCTGCCGCCCATGACAAACACAACCGGACGGCTCCCGTCAAATTCAAAGTGATTCCAAGCGGCCTCGGTGGATTGTCCGTGGTCTGAAACGGCATCCAGCACCTGCATCCGCAGGGGGTTTCCAGTTTCCACAATCCGTTCCGCTGGAAACCAGCGCTCCAAGCCCGGGAACCCGGCGCAGATCAATCCTACGCGCTTCGCTAGCAACCGGTTGGTGATGCCCGGGAACGAATTTTGCTCTTGGATGGCCGTGGGAATGCCCATTTGCGTGGCTTGGTGGAGCACCGGCCCGCTCGCAAATCCTCCCACTCCGACGACCAATTCCGGCTGAAAGCGGCGGAGGATGCGGCGGGCGTTCCAGAGGGAGCTCATCAGTTTGAATGGAAACAGCCAATTGCGCAGACTGCGCCAATTGCGGTCCACCCCGGTGATCCAAAGTCCCTTGATGGAATAACCAGCGGCGGGCACTTTTTCCATCTCCATCCGGCCTTTGGCCCCCACAAAGAGGATATCGCACTGCGGATACCGGCGCTTGATTTCGTCGGCAATGGCCAAAGCGGGATGGATGTGGCCACCCGTTCCACCTCCGGAAACGATGACGCGGTTGAGGGGGTGCGCAGAATCAGCCATGGAGTTCGGGTTCACGGACAAGTCGGTTGCCCGTAGGCCGCGTTTTCTTAGGTGATTTTTCCCAGTTGTCGGGGTCGGTTACGGACCGGGACACGGCCAAGATCATACCGATGGCGAGGCAAGTAAAAATCATGGAAGTGCCGCCGTAAGAGACCATGGGCAAGGGTTGCCCGGTCGTGGGAAACAGTCGAACGGCAACCGCCATGTTGATCATAGCTTGGAACACCAGCATGAAGCCCAAGCCCATGGCGAGCAATCCACCAAAATGCCGAGGACATCTTGTGGCCGTTCGCATGGTCCGGTACAGCAGGATCAAATACGCTAACACCAGTCCCAATCCGCCGATGACTGCGCCCCACTCCTCAATGATGAAGGCGTAAATCATGTCCGAATAAGGGTGTGGCAAAAAGTTGCGGGAGGTGCCTGTCCCCGGTCCTGTCGGAAGCAGGCCGCCCCGGTTGATGGCCACTTGGGCCAGTTCGATTTGGTATTCCAGGGCATCACCTTCCTCAGCGGCCCCTACTCCGGCAAAACGTTCCAATCGCCCAGCCCACGTTCCGAAACGCGGCAACGCCTCGGGCACCGCTTTGCCTATGCCATACAATAGTAAGAGACCCAGCATGCCCATTCCCGCAATGCCCGCCATGTGCCGCCACGGCACGCCTCCGATGAACAGCATGCCCACGCACACTGCACCGAGCAGCGCGGCGGTCGAAAAATCGGCCGGCAGAATGAGCCCGCATATGATTCCGATGGGGATCAAAATCGGCAGCACGCCGGCACGAAAGTCGTGCAATTGTGTGCGCCGGTTGTTCAATTCCCGCGCCACGTAAGTCACCAACACCACCTTGGCAAAATCGGACGTCTGTAGCGTCAGCCCCACGAAGGGAATGCGCAGCCAGCGTTTGGCTTCGTTGATGTCCGCCCCAAATGCGAGGGTCAACACCAGTAGTACCGCGGCCACCCAGATGAGCACCTGAGAAATCCGGGAGAAGTACCGGAAATTGACCTTGTGAATGAGGAGCATGACGCCCCACCCGAGGGCGAGCATGACCCCTTGCTTGAACAGGAAACGCAATGAACCGCCGTCTGACTTGTACGCCAACGACGAAATGGCGCTGTATACCGCCAACAGCGATAACAGGCTGAGGATCAAGGTGACCATCCAGATGACCTTGTCCCCTTCCAACCAGGCGCCGATGCGCCGGTGCATGTTCATGCTGCTCCCGTCGGACATGTTCAGAGGTTGCGTACCGCTGCCTTGAATTCGCGTCCGCGTTCTTCGTACGAGCCGAACAAATCAAAGCTTGCACATGCGGGAGACAACAGGGCCGTGTGGCCTGGCGTGCCCAACTGGTAGGCCAGCTGCACGGCTTCCGCGGCGGTGCTAACCTCGTGGCAGTTGTCCACGCGGTCGCCGAAGGCGTCAATGAGTTTTTTGTTGTTTTTGCCTAGGCAGATGAGGTGGTCGACCTTGGCCGTTACCAGGTGCAACAGGGACGTGTAATCGTTGCCCTTGTCCACACCGCCAGCGATCCAGATGATCGGCCCGTCGGTGCTTTCCAGCGCGTACCAAGCGCTGTTGACGTTGGTGGCTTTTGAGTCGTTGACGAACGTAATGCCGTTGGTCTCGACGACAAACTCCATGCGATGCTCGATGGCGTCAAATTGCGCGAGGCTGTCGCGGATGCCTTCTTTGCGGAGTTCGAGTGCGCGGGCAGCGACACTAGCTGCCATGCTGTTGTACAGGTTGTGTTTGCCCTGCAGTGCCAATTCTTGGATGGTCATGATAAATGGGTTTTGATGAGGAAGATTGATGGTGAATTCGTAGGGTTGGTCTGGGCGATCGACCGAAGCCAAGCCCCAGGGGTTGAGGCCGTTTTTGGCCAGGTTGTTTTGCAATTGAGATTTGGTCTGCCCGGTCGAAACCGCCACCACACGGGCAGCAAGCGTACCAGCTGCTTGGGTGCGTTTCCAACGGGCCATGGACAACGGATCGTCAGCGTTGAGGACAAGGATGTCCGACGCGTTTTGATGGGAAGCAATGCGCCATTTGGAATCGGCGTACTGTTCGATGTCGTGGTTGTACCGGTCGAGGTGATCAGGGGTGATGTTCAGGAGAATAGCAACGTCTGGCCGGAAAGAGGTGACCCCGTCCAACTGGAAACTGCTCACTTCAACCACCTGGTAATCTGCGGGACGCGAGCGTTCGCTCAAATCCCGGGCCCAGCTCTTGCCGATGTTCCCCACGCTGGCCACATCGCATCCAGCGTCTTCGAACAACGCTGCGATGAGGGCCGTGGTGGTGGTTTTGCCGTTGGACCCGGTTACGGCGATGACACGCTGCTTGTCGGTCCGCGCGTACCGGCTGGCAAATTCAATTTCGCTGATGAGCTCCCCGCCGGCTGATTTGACGTGCTCCACGAGCGGAGCGGTTTCCGGAATACCCGGGCTTTTGATGATCGGGGCACCGGCTGCCGCAGCGTTGAGTACCCGTGCCTCGTCGTGTCCATTGGCTTCCCATTCCACGCCGGCAGCATCCAGCTCGGCGGCACGATCAGTCGATACGGCACCCACGTCGCTCACCCAAGGCTGCAAACCCTGGCGCACCGCGAGCAGGGCAGCACCTGTGCCGCTTTCTCCTGCTCCAAGTATGGGTACGATGGGTTGGGACATGGGGTTATCGAACTTTCAGGGTAACGATGGTGACGACGGCCAACAGGATGCCGACGATCCAGAACCGTGCGGTGATTTTGGACTCGGGAATGTTTTGCTTCTGGTAGTGGTGGTGAAGCGGCGCCATCAAGAAGATGCGCCGGCCTTCGCCCGTCTTGCGTTTGGTGTATTTGAACCACCCGACCTGCAAAACGACCGACAGATTTTCAATGAGGAAGATTCCACACAGCACAGGCAAGAGCAGCTCCTTCCGGATTGCGATGGCAAAGGCAGCGATGATGCCACCCAAAGCCAAACTGCCCGTATCACCCATGAAGACTTGCGCCGGGAAGGCGTTGTACCACAAGAAGGCAATGCACCCGCCCACAAACGCGGCGATGAACACGACCAGCTCTTCCGTACGTGGGATGTAGTGAATGTTGAGGTAATCCGCTGTTACGATGTTGGAGCCAACGTAGGCCAGCACCGCCAGGCCCAATCCGATGATGGCGCTGCTCCCCGTGGCTAAGCCGTCGATGCCGTCCGTGAGGTTCGCACCGTTGCTGACCGCCGTCACGATTAGAATGACCAATGGAATGAAAGCCAACCAGCCCCAACCGATGGCCCAGTCGCCCATCCAGGCCACCAAGCGCTCGTAATCGAAGCTGTTGTCCTTCATGAACGGTACGGTTGTTTCGGAGGACTTTTTCGCTTCCCAGATGGGGAGTCCGCTGCCGGCTTCGAACACCTCAAAAATGGTCCCATCGGTCGCCGTCATTTCGACGACTTGACCCGAGTACTGGCGGTCAGCAGGGTCCTTGATGGTCACGTCGGGATGCCACCACATGATGGAGCCCACGATGATGCCTACGCCCACTTGGCCGATGACCTTGAATCGCCCCGCGAGTCCTTCCTTGTTCTTCTTGAAGACCTTGATGTAGTCGTCGATGAAACCGATGGCGCCGAGCCACACCGTGACGAGAAGCATCATCTGTGTGTATATGTTGGACAGGTCGGCAAAGAGCAAGGTGGGAATCAGGATGGCCGCGATGATGATGAGGCCGCCCATCGTCGGGGTGCCCTGTTTGTTCATCTGGCCTTCCAAACCCAAGTCGCGTACGATTTCACCCACCTGCTTGAGTTGCAGCCATTCGATGATGCGCTTACCGAAGAGGATGCCAATGACCAGCGATGTGATCAGGCTCATGCCCGCGCGGAACGAGATGTACTGGAACAAGCCTGCGCCGGGCACGTCCATCACGGAATCAAGGTAGGTGAAGAGGTGGTACAGCATCAGGCAGGGTTAAAAGCGTTCAGGAGTTCTTCGCGGTCATCGAAATCGTGGCGGATACCTTTGATCTCTTGGTAGGTCTCGTGGCCCTTGCCGGCCACCAACACGATGTCGCCTTCGCTGGCGAGTTGGGCGGCCATGCGGATGGCTTCCCGACGGTTGGTAATGGCGATGCATTTTTTTGCATCAATGGGATCGAGGCCTGCGCGCATGTCATCGATGATGGCATCGGGCTCTTCATCTCGGGGGTTGTCCGAGGTTAGGAATACCCGGTCGCTCCATTTCGCTGCCACACGCGCCATGACGGGCCGCTTGGTTGTATCGCGGTTGCCGCCGCAGCCCACCACCGTGATGACTTGGGTGCTACCTGCTCGGAAGGTGTCGATGGTCTTAAGGACGTTGTCCAAGGCATCGGGCGTGTGGGCGTAATCCACAATGGCGGTAATGCCCTCGGGAGCTTGCACGCGCTCGAAACGGCCGGCAGGCGCCTTGAGGAGCGACAGGTGGGTGAGCACCTCGAGTTCGTCCATGCCCAATTCCGCCGCGACCGCATACACCGCCAACAGGTTGTAGGCATTGAAATCACCGATCAACTGACTGTAGAGGTCGTGGCCATTCAGATGCAATTGCAGGCCTTCGAGGGTGTTCTCCACCACGCGCCCGCGGTAATCGGCCATGGAGGTCAAGGCGTAATCTTTGACGCGCCCTTTGCAATCCAGTACCATGTCGGGACCGTGGGAATCGTCCTGATTGTAAAGGGCAAAGGCGTCTGTACCGACCAAGTCAAAGAGGCCTTTCTTGGCTTGGATGTAGCCATTGAAGTCCCCGTGGTAATCGAGGTGGTCGTGCGTGATGTTGGTGAAAACAGCTCCAGCCAACTTGGTGCCTGCGAGGCGGTGCTGGTGGATGCTGTGGGAGCTTGCCTCCATGAACACGTACTTGCAACCCGCATCCGCCATGCGACGGAACAGTTGCTGCATCTGCAGGGCGTCGGGCGTGGTGTGGCTGGCCGGTATGACTTGATCGAGCACGCGGTTTTCAACCGTTGACAGCATGCCCGCGCGGCGGTCAATGGATCGGAACAAGCGGTGGAGCAAGCTGACTGTAGTGGTTTTCCCATTGGTTCCTGTGACCGCGACTACCTTCATTGAGGCACTGGGGTCATCGTAAAATTTCGAAGCGATGTTGCCGAGGGCGATAGCAGCATCCAATACGCGGACGTAGGTCACGTGGTCTACGCGTTGTTCAGGCAACTGCTCGCATACGACGGCGGTTGCGCCTTTCTCGATCGCTTGTTCGATGTAATCGTGGCCGTCCACATAAACGCCGGGGATGGCGACAAACAAACTGAAGGCCTTCACTTTTCGGCTGTCGAACGCCAAGTCCTCAATGGCCACGTGGGTGTTACCCAAGATGTCTTGGATGCGCGTGCCGTAGAGGATTTCTTTCAGGAGCTTCATGCGTTCAAGACAATTCGATGGTGATGGATGAGGTGCGGTTGATGGCGGATCCCGGCGCCAGGCTTTGCCGGCGAACGGTGCCCGATCCTTTGGTCTGCACCTGAAGTCCGGCGTTTTCGAGCAAGTAGAGCGCATCGCGCAATCCCATGCCCCGCACGTCCGGTACGTGCGACGGTTGAATGGCGCGTGGGGTGAGGGCGGCAGCACTGTCTCCGGTCGTGACGGTCACCCAGTCGCTAGAGTTGTCTCCGGTGTAGGGTAGGCCTAAAGCGGTGTAAAGGCTGATCAATTCTTCTCGGGCTCCATCTTTCGCACCCGGCAAGCGGTGCGCTTCGGTCAACAGGCCCTGGCTGCTTTCGTGGAACGTGGGGTCGGTGGCGTAGACCTTGTTGGCCAATTCACGGAACACCGGACCAGCGATGCTTGAACCGTAATACACGCCGCTGCGGGTATCGGCAATCACGACAATGCAGGAGTAGCGAGGAGCTTCAGCGGGGAAATAGCCTGCGAACGAAGCGCGGTAGCGCCCTTCGTAGCCGTTGGGCCCTGCAATGCGCGCCGTGCCCGTCTTGCCGGCCACGGTGTACGGGCTCTTGGCAAAAATGAACTGGGCGGTTCCTTGGCCCTCCGGATCGGCCACGCGCTGCATCATCCGCTGGCAAGCTTCTAGGGTGGTGGCCGAACAAATGCGCTGCTTCATTACTTCGGGTTCGATGGTGCGAACGACCGTGCCGTTCGATTCCAACCGCTCGACAAGCTGGGGACGCATGAGCGTGCCGCCGTTGGCAATGGCATTGTAGAGACTCAAGGTTTGCAATGGGGTCTGTGTGACCTCGTAGCCGATGGACATTTGCGTCAAGGAAAGCCCCGACCACCGGCCGCTGCCCACCTCCGTGTACACCTGCGGCTGCGACTCACCGGCGAGGCGAATGCCAGTGCGTTCATGCACGCCCAACCGCTGCAAGCCGTCCAAGAAGGCCTGTGGGTCCTCCCCAAAGGCGCCTTTCAACGTGAGGGCCGTTCCTACGTTTGAACTGACTTCGAAGATCTCCTCGGTGTTCAGGGTGCCGTGCCCGCCTTGGTCGGCGTTGGAATCTGACATGCGTTTGCCGTAGAACGACACAACGCCATTGCCGGTGTCGATTTCATCGTCGGGTTTGACCCCGCCACTTTCCATGGCGGTGAGCAAGGACGCCAATTTGAACGTGGATCCGGGTTCCACGGCGGTGCCGATGGCGTGGTTGAATGACTCCTGGTACACCGATGGAGTGTCGCCTGTGCCTTCTTGGGTCCGGGTCAAGTTGGCCATGGCGCGGATCTTGCCTGTCGCAACCTCCATCAGAATGACTGTACCCCATGCGGCGTCGTGCGCTTGCAGCTGCCGACGGAGGGCATTGCTCGCGACGTCCTGCAAGTGCATGTCGATGCTGCTAATGATGTCGTATCCGGCCACGGGCTCGACGATGTAATCATCCGAGACGGGCATCCATTGTCCTCCGGCGACGCGGCGTTGCAACTGGCGACCCGTCACGCCAGCGAGTTCTTCGTTCCAGCTGGCCTCCAGGCCGACCCGGCTTTCGTCGCGGTCGATGCCGATGGTTCGGCCGGCCAAGTCGCCGAACGGTTTGCGGCGCTGCTCGATGCGCGCAAATGTGAAGCCGCTTTTGAACCGGCCACGTTGGATGAAGGGCAGTTCGACCAGTTGCTTTTGCTTGATGTACGAAACGCGCCGTGCAACCAAGGTGTTTCGGCGGCCCATGTTGCGCCCGTTGCGCAAAATTTCTCGGTAATCAGAGGAGCTTTTGTCCCCCAGAATCTCGCTCAACCCTGCGCACAGGTCGTCGAGTTCGCGGTCGAAGGTATCCCAATTGATGGCTTCGCTTTTGCTGTCCCAGCGCACCTCAAAGACGGGCACCGACGTCGCCAAGACGCTGCCGTTGGCCGCGTATATCTGCCCGCGCGCCGGAGCGATGGATTGGACGCTCGACTCAAAGCGTTCGCCCACGGCGTTCCATTGTTCGTGTTCAGCGCCTTGGATCCACAGGATGCGGCCAAAAATGGCCAGTCCCAGGACGACGAACAGTCCGAAAGAAAGCCAGGTGCGGTTGTTGAATTCCCGTTGGTTCTTCATGGCTCAACGGATTGGTATTCCAGTAGGAACGGGGGTTCGACATTCTGGCGCAGGCCCAATTCGGCGATATTCTGTTCGACTGTGCTCTGCTGGAGCTGGGTCTCGAATTCGGCCTTGAGGGTCTTGTACTCGGCGCTGAGTTCTTCGAGTTGGCGTTTGGTTTTCAGCTTTTCGCGTTCCAACCGCTCGAACTGGTAGCCCATGGCGATGTACGCGATGAACAGGACGCTCACGAAGATGAGGTATGGGATGTGGCGGGTGACTCCCTCGCGGGTCAGGAACTCGCCGCTCAGGATGTCCCGAACAATGGGGCCGATCGAATTCTGCGTACGGCGTGCAGCACGCTCTTGTGGGCTGCGTTGCTTTCGGCGTTTGAACCAGCGGGTGCGTGATGGGCTTGCGCCGGTGGTAGCTGAGTCGTCCTCGGTCAGGATGCGGTTGCGCGGCTTGGCGGCCTTGGCAGTGTGCTGGGCTTTTTTGCGGGAAGCGGCTTTGGCCTGCTGTTCTGCCAGCTTGCGCTTTCGCTCATCGTGGGCCGCGATTTCAGCAGCCGTCAGCACGCGGTTGCGCGGTCCGGCTTTCGGCTTGGTCTTTGGTTTGCGAAGGAAGGAGAAGAGCTTCTTCATGCAGCCAAGGAATTGATCTCGTCCAAGGACAATGCGGTTCGGGTGGCCACGCGCAGTCGAGCGCTGCGCGATCGGGGGTTGCGGGCCTGTTCTTCTTCGTCGGCGACGATAGCTTTGCGGTTGAGCGGGGCAAATGGGCACAGGGCGGCGCCCTTGAGGTCGCGTTTGATGTCGTCCTCGAAGTTGCCAGATCGCATGAAGTGCTTCACCAGCCGGTCTTCCAAACTGTGGTAGGAAATGATCGTCAGCCGACCGCCTTCCTTCATCAAGTGGATGGTGGATTCAAGCAGTGCCTTGAGGGCCCCCAGTTCGTCGTTGACTTCGATGCGAAACGCTTGAAAAACCTGAGCATGAAACTGGTTCTCCTTGCCTTTGGGGGCTAAGTGCTTGGTGGCTTCCATTAAATCGCCTGTCCGGGCAATGCGCTGGTCTTCACGGGCCCGTGCAATGGCATGGGCAACCTTGTCGGGCCGCTTCAGTTCGCCGTACAAGCGGAACATCCGCGTCAAGTCTTCAACGGTGTAGCTCGATGCGATGTCGGCAGCGGACAACCCGTCCCGCTGGTTCATCCGCATGTCCAAAGGCGCATCGAACCGAGTGGAGAATCCGCGCGCACCCTCGTCGAATTGGTGGGAGGAAACGCCCAGGTCCGCCAACAAACCGTCGATGCGACGGACGCCGTTCAGGCGGAGGAAATTGCGTGCATGCCGGAAGTTTTCGGGAATGAGCGTAAACCGCTCATCTGGCAACGCGTTGGCATGCGCGTCAGCGTCTTGATCGAATCCGTACAACCGGCCGTTCATGTCCAGCGCATCGAGGATGAGGCGGGAATGTCCGCCACCGCCGAATGTAGCGTCCACGTAGATTCCGCTTGGAAGCAGAGGGGCACCAATCCCTGCGATGCTAGCGTCGGCCAAAACAGGAACGTGGTAGGTGCCGGGATTCATGGATTAATTCTCGTTGTTGGGTTCGAGGTCTTGGCGGACCTCTTCGGCGAGGGTGCCGAAATCAAAATCTTCGGCGTCATCGAGGACGCTCTTGTCGTAGCGGGCCTTGCTCCAGAGTTCAATCTTCTCGCCGAGGCCGGACACGATGATCTCGTTGTCGGCAGGCAATTGAATGCCGGCGTGCTCGAGCAGCAGGGCGGGAATGTTGATGCGGCCGGATCCGTCGAGTTCGACGTGGGTGGCTCCCTTCATGAATTTGCGCTGGAACAGCTGGTGCTTTCGGTTGTACCGGCTTAGACGGGACATCTCGCGGTTCACTTTGTCCCATTCGGGCTGCGGGTAAACCACTAAGCACCCTTCAAAAATGTCGCGGTTGATGACCAGCCCATTGTGCAGCACAGTTTCCAGCTGCTTTCGCAATCGCGCAGGGAACATCAGGCGCCCTTTGGCGTCGATTTTACACGTGTATTCTCCGAGCAGATTGAGCATGATCGTTTGGAAAATCAAAAATACCCAAGATTTCCCACTTTCTCCCACGATATGACACTTTCTCCCACTTTGTGGAAAAGTTTTAAAGACGGAAGTAGGGATAAGTCAATTGGGCCGGGGATTTGCCGGATTTTGGCTTTGACGGCGGGTTTTCGCTATCAACACGTTTTCAACAGTTCTTGTGAACAGCGTGCAGGGGCTTGTAGGCGAATGCGCTCGGTTTGTTCGACCTTTGCCTCCTAATTGGAACCCATGGATCAACCTGCCATCATTGAACGCGGCCCGTACAAGTATGTAGAGGCCGGCGAGGGCGAGCCCCTCATTGTGCTCCACGGTCTGTTCGGCGCCTTGAGCAATTTCAAGGACGTCTTCAACCATTTTTCGGGTCGCTTCCGGGTGATCATCCCCATGCTACCTATCTATGAATTGCCCATGCGGAAGACGAGCGCCAAAAGCTTGTCGGAGCACATCGAAGGGTTTGTGGCGGAAATGGGACTTGACAAAGTCCACCTATTGGGGAACAGCCTCGGCGGTCACGTGGGGTTGATTTTTACCAAAAACAACCTCGAGAAGGTGGCGTCATTGAGCTTGACTGCCAGCAGTGGATTGTACGAGAACGCCTTCGGCAACAGCTTTCCGCGTAGGGAAGACAAGTCGTTCATCCGCGACAAAGTGGCCGTGACCTTTTACGACCCCAAACACGCGACGGAGGAGCTAGTGGACGAATGTTTCGAAGCCGTCAACAGCCGAGAGAAGGTGCTCCGGATCCTGGCCATTGCCAAGAGTGCCATCCGCCACAACATGGCGAAAGACTTACCAGCGATGACCGCGCCGGTGTGCCTTATTTGGGGTAAAAACGACATCATCACTCCGCCCGAAGTGGCCGAGGAGTTCAAGGCGGGCTTCCCCGACAGCGACCTGTTCTGGATCGACGAATGCGGACATGCGCCCATGATGGAGCACCCTGAAACGTTCAACCAAATCCTCGAGGCGTGGTACGACGCGAGGGGCATCGGCAAAGCGGGCTGATCTGTCATGGAGGTCAAAACGGCGGAGTTTCTGAAATCGAGTGCGCACCCCAAGGAGTGCCCACCTGCTGACCGTCCTGAGTACGCGTTCATCGGCCGCTCCAACGTGGGCAAGTCATCGTTGATCAACATGCTGACCAACCGAAAGGGATTGGCCAAGATTTCGGGCACGCCGGGCAAAACGCAGCTGATCAATCATTTTATGATTGACGAAGGCCGTGAGCAAACGGGCGATGGAACCAGCTGGTACCTAGTGGATTTACCGGGGTTTGGCTACGCGAAGGTCAGTAAGAAAAGTCGGGTCAAATGGCAACGCACCAGTGAGCAATTTTTGACCGGAAGGCCCAATTTGATGTGCGTCATGATGCTGCTCGACAGCCGCCATCCTCCGCAAAAAGTCGACCTCGAATTCATGGCGTGGATGGGTGAAAATCAACTGCCCTTCGTCATGGTCTTCACCAAAGTGGACAAACTCAATCAGGCGGAGCGCACCGGATTTCTGCCGCGCTACAAGGTGGAAATGCTCAAGCAATGGCGCCGCATGCCACCTGTGTACGTCACAAGCTCTGAGAAGGGCGAAGGGCGCGAGGAATTGCTGAGGTTCATCGAGCAGACCAACGCCCTGTACGAGGCTTAACTCCTCAGTCTTTCAAGACCCCCAATCGCTTCGCCAATTCTTCGGTGAAGCTGCGCATGGCAAGGGCATGGGCCTTGTCGTTGGTCGCCTTTTCCAATGTGTTGGCCAAGGTCATCATGGTTTGGCACACGAAGTGGCGCATTTCTTCGACGCTCATTTGCTTCGTCCAAAGGTCCATGTGCACCGCGTTGCCCTGGGCCTCGTCCCACATGGCGAGGGACATGGCTTTGGCGGTTTGGTTGGCGACGTCGCTGTCGTCCGCCGACCAGGTGATGGCGGTGGGCACTTTGTTTTCATCCGTTTGAACCTGGACGGTGATCTGTGAATCGGCCATGAGCGTATAAATTGAGGTGCAAAGGTGGTGAATTACAAAGGCCGGTACGCCTTGACCACGGGATTGATGTCGGTCACTTCCACGAGCGCGGCCAAATCGACCTCAGGATGCTTGTCCATGAAGTCGCTGACCATACGCCATCCCATGTACGCGCCCAGCCGGTCCGGACTGTCCTGCGGAATGGCGCCATAGCGGGTGAACGGGCCTTCGTTAAACCATCTACCGAACTGCGTGCGATCGGTGTCAAACAGTGCATCCTGGGGCTGGAGTTCCAACCAGATGTCGCGCTCATGGGTCTGAGCCCACGCCCAGGCTTCGGGCGTCCAATCCAGCAATTCCGCTTTCGGCGCCTCGGGCATGCACTGTTCCATGATGTACAGCACTTTGCCCCAGAACAGCAGTTCGTCAACGCAGCGATCGGTGCGGTACCACGGGTCGCTGAAGTGGACCAAGAGCCAACCGCGGAAGGCCGAAGCTGAGATGCGATCCGGTTCCATGCGGTTGCGCATGTACTGCGGAAACATCTCTGGAGGCAGGGTTGACACAATGGGGTGGTCCGCGCCCAAGTACCATTCCAGCCCAATGCCGAGGTGTTGGTCGGTGGGATATACGGCGTAGTTGAATCCCGTGTTCATCCACATCAGCCGCGGCAGCTGTGCCTGCGGGAACCAGTGGTGAAACCGTTGAAATGCGTGCGTCAATTCCTCCTCGCTCTGCGCCAAGCGTTCTGGCGCGCCGCTGGTGGTGTCGATGGCCGCCTCGATGGGGGCGACGTTGGGGTGGGTCAAAAACGTTTCAAATTCGGCCACGGTGGCTGGGTCATCTCCGGCACCGATGCGCAGGATGTCCTCCGTGTAAGCGAAACCGAATGCACCGGTAGCCGATTGCCACGCCTCAAAGTCACCCATGGTCATCACCGCCCGCACGTTCACGGGCTCTGGCACCTCAGTTTCAAACGCCGAGGAGGGCACGTTGAAGTGGCGTTCTTCGCCGCAGCCGATGAAGGCCAATCCTGCGATGAGCAGCACCGAGGCCGGCTTTCTTGAACATTGAGACGTGAGCATTGGCATGGTCTTCGTTGTGAACGTTCCAAAACCACGGATTAGTTTTGAATCGTTGCAAAGATGAAACACTCCCCGCGCAATCCCCATTTCATGAAGCATTTCCTCGTCGTGGCCGCCTTTTTTTTGACCGCATGCACAGCGGTCCAGGCCCAGGGCTACCACCTCGGTTTGACGGTGTCCCCGAACATTTCCTTCTCGGACGCACGTGAGTTGTCCCAGGTCGGCTTGGGCAGTCAGGCCCACTTTGGGTATGGATTCATCTTCGACGCCCTGTTCACCGATACGTATGCCATCGGCACCGGGGTCAACATCTTTTACAATGGGGGGCGCATCGCATATTTCGAAAGCACTACTACTGTGGAAGGGGAGGTGATCAGCCGGGTAGAGCTCGATCAGAAGCAACAGTACGTGGAGATTCCTTTGACGTTCAAGATGCGGACCAAAGAAATCGGATACAGCACGTATTACGGGCAGTTCGGTGTGGGACTCGGGCTCAATGTGCGCTCCGAAGGCACACGAACGGCCACTCCTTTTGCCGCTTCGGATTCGCTCGGCACGTGGTCCTTTGTCAATGCGGGAGCGACCGATCCGGCCTTGGTATCATTGGTGGATCAGACTTTGCTGTTTCGTCCCAGCATGATCATCGGATTGGGTTTTGAGCGGCGCTTCACCGGCACGACGGCTCTGGCTGTTGGGTTGCGCTACAACATGGCCTTGCGCAACCAGTACCAAGCCTTCCCGGTGTACCAAACCCGAACGGGCGAAGAGGTCATCTTTGAATTTGATGACGATGCAGGCGTTGAGCTGCCTGTCGCTGGTGAAATGAAGGGCAAAACCGGGCAAATTGAACTTTGTGTCGGTGTGATGTTTTAAGAGGTATGAACGCACTGGCACAACACATCGTTTCCTGGCTGCACGACTATGCACGCAATGCCAAAATGGATGGCTGGGTGGTGGGCGTCAGCGGTGGAATTGATTCCGCTGTCACGTCAACGCTGTGTGCCCAGACGGGCTTGCCCACATGGGTCGTCGAAATGCCGATCCACCAACACCCGAGCCAGGTGTCCCGAGCTCAGGCGCACATGCAATCCCTGGAGCAACGTTTTGAGAACGTCTCCCGCGCTCGGGTCGATTTGACTGGGGTCTATGACGAGTTGGTGGCCGCATTGCCCGACGCCGATGATGTTTCAGGTGGACTGGCCATGGCCAACTCTAGGGCTCGGTTGCGCATGACGACGCTATACGCGCTGGCCGCACAGCGCCGTGCGTTGGTCGCCGGAACGGGCAACAAAGTCGAGGACTTCGGTGTGGGATTCTACACCAAGTATGGAGATGGCGGCGTTGACGTCAGTCCCATTGCGGATTTGGTCAAAACCGAAGTGTTCGCTCTGGGAGCGGCGCTGGGCGTCGGACAAGAAATCTTAGATGCCCCCCCGACCGACGGCTTGTGGGGCGATGATCGCACAGATGAGGACCAGTTGGGGGCGACCTACCCCGAACTCGAATGGGCCATGGCGAATGCCGACGCAGAGCCTTCAACTTGGACGAAGCGCCAGCGCGAGGTCATGGCGGTCTACATCCGCCTCAACCGGGCCAACCAGCACAAAATGAACCCCATTCCGGTCTGTTCGATCCCGGAGCACCTGCGTGCTTGACGCCCGGCGTTCAATCGGCCGCTGCGACGGTCACTTCCGGTCCCTTGAGCCCTGCGCCTGACGCGGTTCTGAATTGCAATTGATACGTGCCGAGAGCAGGGAATGCCAAGCCTTCATCTGTCGTCCACTGCGCGGGGATGCGCAGCGTCTGCCACCCTTTCTCAACGACTCCTGTTTCATCTACCAATTGTTCGGTTCCGGCGCTGTCCACCCACAGCCACTGGCCCTCGGTGCGTTCCGGTGCAAAGGCGCTGAACGCCACTTCTACGGTGCGCGGCTCGCTCCAAGCCCATCCTTTTTGCCCCCAGCGTTCGCTCCACTCCAAAGCAACTGCATCCTCTGTTGTCCAATCGATGGCGATGGCCTCGTCGGCATGGTCGAGCCACGGATTCAAGTCGGCCACCCAAATGCTGCGCCCGTGGGTGCCGATGACGAGCTCGTTCTCGCGTTCTTGGATGACGAGGTCGTGCACGGGGACACGCGGCAAGTCGGGGTGGAGGGTGGACCACGTGGCTCCGCGGTCCAAACTCGTGTAACATCCGCCGTCGGTGCCCACGAAGAGGCAATCTTCCCAGTCCGCGGATTCCATCAAGGCATTCACGGGCTCGGCAGGCAGGCCGTCAACTATCGTTCGATCGCCCAAGCGCTTCCACGTGCGGCCGTCGTTTTCAGTGACGAATACGTACGAATCAAAATGATCCAAGCGGTAGGCGTTGAGCCCCACGTACAACCGATTGGGGTGGTGCGCGCTCCAGAGCACTTCACTGACCCAGAACGTGCGATCGTTTTTCGGGTCTTGGGGCACCGGTGAAGTCAACTGCGTCCAGTTGTACCCGCCGTCGCGGCTGACTTGGATCAGCCCGTCATCCGTTCCAACCGCGAGTTGGCCGAAACGCAAGGGACTTTCGTGCAGGCTGGTGATGGTGCCGAACGGCACGTTTCCCGGGATGCCACCGCGGGTCAAGTCCCCGCTGAGGGTTTCCCAGTTGGCACCCTGGTCAAACGACCGGTGCACCCGGTTCGATGCCATGTACAAAATGTCGTTCTGGTGGCGGCTGAGCCAGATGGGTGTTTGCCAGTTCCAGCGCAGGGGCGTCTCGCCAAGGGCATGTTGGGGATGGATCCCCGTGTAGGCATCGGCATTGAGGTCCTGTCGGCTGTAGTAGCCGAATTGAGACCCGGTGAAGACCACATCTGGATCGCGCGGATCCACTTCGATTTGCATGCCGTCTCCACCCCCGATGGAGGTCCACGCGTAGTGTCCGCTCTGGTGCCAGCCGGGGGTGTCACGGTAGGTGGATGGGCCGCGCCAAGTTCCGTTGTCTTGGAGGCCGCCATAGATGCGGTAGGGCTCGGCGTTGTCCACTTCTACGGCGTAAAATTGGCCGACTTCTGGGCTGTTGCACTTGACCCAGTTTGCACCGCGGTCCCAGCTGATGTTGATGCCACCGTCGTTTCCGTTGATGAGGTGGTCGGGGTTGGCGAGATCGGAAGAGCACAC
>JBELBV010000020.1:0-2215 GCA_042095135.1 Flavobacteriales bacterium
CATGTTGGATGCGATGCACGCCGCCCGCACTGGGGACGATGTCTTCGCCGAAGACCCGACAACCGAGGCCTTCCAGCAACGGTGCGCAGAAATGTTTGGCCACGAGGCGGCGTTGTTCTGCCCTTCCGGTACCATGACCAACCAGATTGCCATCAACGTCCATGTGAAACCTGGGGACGAGGTCATTTGCGACCGGATGGCGCACATCTACAACTACGAAGGTGGCGGCATCGCACGCAACTCTGGCGCCTCGGTCCGCCTGCTGCACGGCGACCACGGACGGTTCACATGGGAAGATGCCGTGGCGGAAATCAACCCGTCCGACAGCCACTACGCCCGCACCTCGCTCGTATGCATCGAAGATACGTGTAACCGTGGCGGTGGAGCGGTATGGAACGTGAATGACATTCAGGCCATTCGAGAAGGATGTGATGCGTCAGGACTGCCCTTGCACCTCGACGGTGCACGGTGTTGGAATGCCATGGTGGCACGCGCAGGAAATACGCTACCCGCTGCAGAGGATTGGAAGGCGTATGGGCAATTGTTCGATTCCATTTCAGTGTGCTTCTCCAAAGGCCTTGGTGCCCCCGTTGGATCGGTATTGATCGGCTCAAAAGCCTTCATCGCTGAAGCCCATCGTGCGCGGAAGGTCTTTGGCGGTGGGATGCGCCAGATCGGTGTTTTGACAGCGGCGTGCAACCACGCCTTGGATCACGAATTGCCTCGGCTGCAAGAGGACCACAACCGGGCCAAGCAAATCGGCGATGTGCTTACAGGGCTAAGTCGGGTCACTACCGTGGACCCCGTCGAGACCAACATTGTCATCTTTGAAATCGCCTCAGGATTAACAGCTGCAGAATTCGTGGATGCTGCTGCACATGACGGCATCCATTGCTTCGCTTTCGGGGCGCAACGGGTGCGCTTGGTCATCCACCGCGACTTAAATCAAGAACAAATCGACGCCACGTGCGCGGCTCTATCGCAGTCCGTGCTGAACCGCTAGTTGGCGCACGATGACGCGTTGTGCGTCCTGGAACTGCAACACGTACTGACCGTTCTTCCAACCGGCCACATCGAACACGGCAGTCGAGCTGCCCATCCATTGCGTGGATGCCACTTCGCGCCCGGCCAAGTCAAACGCACGAACTGTCCAGCCGCTGGCCCCAGGATCCACTTCGAAGAAGACATCTTGGGATGCCGGGTTGGGGTACAAAACGGCATCTCCCAGCCCCACTTCACCGACCCCAACTGAGCAATCGTGCACCGTCAGAATCATGGCATCGGCGAATTCACATCCTGAGTCGGTCGTTCCACTCAGGACAATGCTGTACGTTCCAGGCTCGAAATCACCCGGCGAAACGTAAAAGAATTGGTTGTTGGAGCCGTCCTGCCATTCATAGTCGTAACCGAGCGGACCGTAGATCAGCAGCGGCTCGTCCTCGCAGATAATGGTGTCATTGCCAATGGTGAAATCACTGGGTTCCACCTCCGGAACAAATGCGGTTACGGGGTAAGCGCAGCCATTCGCATCGGTCAAATTTAACTGGTAAGTCCCTGGCGACAGGCTGTCGAGGTTTTGCTGTTCAGAGGTGAACTCACTCGGGCCGGTCCAAGCAAAGGTGTACGGATCCGAGGCGCCTTCCACTTCAATCTCTATGACCCCATCCGAGGCCTCCTCGCAACTCGCTTCGGTCACGGTGGTGCTCACGCTCCAGGCCTCAGGAGCAGCAACCGTGCGCTCAATGGTGAATTGCGTGCCGCATGTCGTGGTAATGTCCGCAGTGTACACCCCAGGGGCCAAGTCAAAAATCCACGAATCGGTGGAAGTGTACCCATTTGGTCCCGACCACGTGCAATCAAAATCCGAACCTCCTTGGTTGATGTAGGCCAATATGAACCCGTCCGGCGCCGTATCTTTGTCCAATGGGCACGCCACATTGCGCACCTGAGCATCGGCTGACGCATCGAAGGTTTCAGAGGTGAAAACGGAGACATCAGCATCGCCGGTTTGGCCTGCCCATCCATCGACTTGGATATAATACGTTTCACCTACTTCCAAGCAGCTGGTGTACATCGTCGAACGGTAACCCGCGCACCAGTCGTCATTGGCCCCGACCAACTCGTAGGTTGCGAAATCGCCGCAATCGGTGGCCCGGTACAAGGCCAATTGTGTGTCGAAGGTTGAGAACTCAGAACACGTGGTAATCGTCACCGG
>JBELBV010000021.1:0-37192 GCA_042095135.1 Flavobacteriales bacterium
CGCTTGAGGTGGGAGCCAACCCGGTCCAAATTTTTGTCCCCAAGCACGGGAAGATGAGAGTAATGTCCAGCTGCAATCGTTGGATTCGACAGCGGAGCGTCCGTCTTCTGTGATTTGGATGAGGTTGCGCGAACGGTGCTGGATGAATCCGGCGGCGTTCAAATAGAATTTGGCCCAAGCCATGCGACGTTGAATGAGTGGCACACCTCGTTTGTCCGTTTGAATGTGGAAGATGGAAGGGAGGGCACTGAATTCCTCTTGTTTTGCTGCTTTAAGCACTGCTTGTTCCACCATGGGTTCGCCACCAGCTGCGAGCACCCGCAACAAAGGCAGGAAGCAATCTTCTACGGTGGGCATGGACAGCGTCATTCGAGTTTCCAACCGTTGGAAGTGTCGAAAAGTTTCATGCCATTTGGGTGACAACGCAGGACTGGCCTGTAGTTTTCAGGTATGCAGAGGATAGTATTGATTCTCGTCGCAGCCATCGCTGCGCTGGCTTCGGGATGTTCCATTCAGAAGCGCTCGTTGATGCCCGGTTGGCATGTTGAGCGTGCCTCGCATTCGCGGGTCGCCCCCGAAGACCAAGGGACCATGGTTGCCTTGTACGAAACCGAGGTAGCGGAAGCGTGGGAATCTGAGGTGCTTCAAACTCCACATGCTTCACATCGTCCCCCGTCCCATCCTACGGCCAATCCAGTCGCATTGCAAGCACTGGCAGTCGGAACGCCACAAGGGATCCGTAAGGCCTCGATAACGCCAAGCTTGGTAGAAACGCAAAGCCACGACACGACGATTCAATTGGATCGCGATGCCGAATTGACATTGACGTTGGTCGGTGCGGCGCTCCTCATGTGGAGCTACATGCCGTTCAGCATCATTGGATTTCTCGTTGTGTTTTTGACGAGTATCGTCGGCGCGCCACTCGTGCATGCGATCATCTGGGGGGAGAAGATGGATTGGGGGAAGACGCGGTTGGGCCGCATTGCGTTGTCTTTCGTGCTCAGCGGTCTCGTGCTGACCGGTGCAGTTGCCCTAGTCGCCGACATCTTCGGTCTGGTTTTCTGATATAAAACCAAATAAAACTTTGATAATAATCGATGAATAGGTTAAATTAGGTAGTCCCTAACCAAAACCTACTTCGATGCTTTGCATTGCCAATCGCCTGGTCACTGCCGTACTTCTATTGTGCTGCTCGGCCACTTTACTCCCTTTGCGTGCCCAAGTCACCGCGATCACTGTGGAAACCATTGAAGTGCACGACGGCATGGTCGGCAACTCGGATTTGACTGGTATGACGACGTACCGGGTTTACGCGCAGTTGGCGGATTCAGCAGATTTCGTGGGCGCAGTGTACGGCAGTGCTGAGGAGCCCATTGACATTTCGACTACCACCTCCTTTTTCCAGCACCCTGCTGGTGGATCATTCGGTACCGACTTGAATGAATTTTTCTTGACCATCCTCCCGGATTTGAATTACGACAGTTGGCTGACCATTGGGTTGGACTTGGCGCCGGCTGGCACCAACGAAGAAGGCATTTCTAGCTTGGGCATTATTGCCGAGCAGGCCGCTTTCGAGGCCGGGGAGAACTTCGTGCTGGAGTCGGAAGTTGGCGGCAGTTGGTTTGTGTTGCCGGGCAGTGACAACGGGTATGCGGATGAAAACCTACAGGTGCTGCTGGCTCAAGTCACCACAAACGGGCTGCTTTCGGGTCAGCTGAATCTCCAGTGCTTTCTAGGAGGTAATCCGTTTGATGAGCAGTTGGCTACGTTTGAATTTGGCGCTGGCGCACCCGGATGCACTGCGGAAGATGCCTGCAACTACGATGCGGAAGCCAATTCCGATGACGGCACGTGTTGGTTTGCACCCGAGGGGTACGGATGTGATTTGGAATGCTTAGAGGATACGGATGGGGATGGTGTCTGCGATCCCTATGAGGTGGCCGGCTGCGAGGACCCCGCGAGCTGCAATTTCGCAGAAGGGGTGACCGACCCCGTGGCGTGCATTTACCCAGAGCCGGAATACGATTGCGCTGGCGCTTGCCTGTCCGATGCGGATGGTGACGGGGTGTGCGATACATTTGAGATAGCCGGCTGCACAGACAGTGAGGCGTGCAATTTTGAAGCTGCGGCCACCGATGAAGATGGCAGCTGCATCTATCCGGCTCCGGCGTACGATTGTGCGGGTGAGTGCGTCAATGACACCGATGGCGACGGCATCTGCGATGAATTGGAGTTCCCGGGATGCACGGACGAAAATGCTGACAATTACTTCCCAGCAGCCACCGATGACGACGGCTCGTGCTACACGTCAGGCTGCATGGATCCTGCGGCATGCGATTTCAATCCACTGGCGGATACGTCGACCGAATGCACCTATCCCGAAGCCGGATACGATTGCGATGGAGTGTGCCTGGTCGATGAAGACGGAGATGGCGTGTGCGATTCGTTCGAAGTATTGGGCTGCACCGATCCGCTCGCGGAGAACTTCAATCCCGACGCCACGGAAGACAACGGGGCATGCGTGGTCTTGCCACCCTCGTACTGCGGGGAAGGCACCGTTTGGGATGCCGAAGCCGGTCAATGCGTCAGTGACGGCTCAGGCGACGGCGGCATTGGCGGGTACGGCGGCTTGTGCTTCGGCGACTTTGACGCCGACGGCCAACGCGGAACGTCGGACCTCTTGATGTGGCTCGGCGTCTACGGCTACACGTGTGACTAGTGGATGCCTCGGGCGGCTAAGTAACGCTCGGCGTCGAGCGCAGCCATGCAACCGGTGCCGGCGGCGGTAACGGCTTGGCGGTACGTTTTGTCTGCGGCGTCGCCGCTTACAAAGACACCTTCGCGGTTCGTCTTGGACGTGCCGGGCTCACCGTATTTGATGTAGCCTTGCTCGTCGAGGTCGATCCAGCCTTTGAACACGTCCGTGTTGGGCTTGTGTCCGATAGCTACAAAGAAACCGGTGCACGGAATGACGCGCTCTTCGCCGGTTTTGTTGTTCTTGACGCGCGCGCCTTCGACGCCGTCTTCACCGATGACTTCAACCGTTTCGCTGTTCCACAACACCTCGATGTTCTCCATGCCCAAGACGCGGTTTTGCATGGCCCGTGAAGCGCGCATTTCGTCACGGCGGACGAGCATGGTCACCTTGGAACAGAGCTTCGCGAGGTAGCTGGCCTCTTCGCACGCCGTATCCCCGGCGCCTACAATCACCACTTCCTGTCCGCGGTAGAAGAATCCGTCGCATACCGCACATGCACTCACCCCACCACCGGCATCGCGCAACCGCAATTCCGATTCGAGGCCCAACCACTTGGCAGAAGCTCCGGTTGAAATGATCACGCTATCAGCATGGATTTCGGTGCGATCGTCGCCTTCGCCGACCCAAATCTTGTGGACGGGTCCGGTGAAGTCGACTTCCGTCACCCAGCCGTTCCGCACATCGGTGTCAAAGCGCTTGGCCTGAGCTTCCAAGTCCATCATCATTTGGGGACCGTTGATGCCTTCGGGATAGCCAGGGAAGTTATCCACTTCGGTGGTTTCAGTTAACTGTCCTCCCGGCTGCATGCCTTGGTACAAAACGGGTTTCATGTCCGCCCGAGCGGCGTAGATGGCGGCTGTGTATCCGGCGGGACCCGATCCAACGATCAGGCACTTGACGTGTTCAGGTTGTGCACTCATGGCGGCAAAGATAAAGCGCTCTTCAGGCCGTCAAAGTGCATTTTATCACCAATTAACTCACGCCGTGGTCGAGGCGGAGCCAAGCGTTCCAGACCGGGTCATCAGGAGGTGTGGCGAGGATGCGCATGGGCACGCGCTGCACCGGATGAACGAATTCAATGCAACGGGCGTGCAGGTGAATCGAGGCGTTGTCATTGGTCCGGCGTGAGCCGTATTTGATGTCGCCCTTGATGGGCGCACCGAGGCTTGCTAACGTTGCACGAATTTGATGATGCCGCCCTGTTTTAGGTTTGACTTCCACGAAATGGTAGTGATCCGATCGGCCTACGGTGCGGTAGGTCAATTCCGACTCTTTGCGGCCATTGCCCGGGGTGTCATGGGCAAAACTCTTGTTCAAGTCCCTGTTCTTGATCAAGTAGTTCACGACTTGCCCTTCATCGGGGGCAGGGGCCGGCTTGGTCACCGCCCAGTACGTCTTTTGCACTTCCCGCAATCGGAACATGTTGGTCAATCGGGAGAGGGCCTTCGACGTCCGTGCGTACAGGATGACGCCGCTTACCGGCCGGTCGAGGCGGTGCACGGTCCCAATGAACGCGTCTCCTGGTTTGTTGTACTTCCGTTTGATGTACTCGCCCACCACGCGGCACAAGGTTGTGTCGCCGCTGGAGTCGCTCTGTACAATGTCCGAGGATCGCTTGTTGACGGCAATGATGTGGTTGTCTTCATAGAGCACATCGAGGTTGTCGATGGTGCTCATCACGATGGGAGCCTTGGGTTGGCGTGCCCAATGGGAGGGGCTGGCGACGTCGGAACGGTCGCTCATGAATCAGTATTGTTCGTCTTCGTTCGGGAAATCGCGGGTGCGAACGTCCCGGACGTATTGCTGAATGGCCGAATTCATTTGATCGCCCATGTCGAGGTAGCGACGCAGGAAACGCGGACTGAATTCTTGGGTGATGCCCAACATGTCGTGGAGCACGAGGACCTGACCGTCGCAACCGCTTCCTGCTCCGATGCCGATGGTGGGGCATTGGATGGAGGCGCTCACCTCTTTGGCCAGACCGGCTGGGATTTTCTCAAAAACGACTGAAAAGCAGCCGATTTCATCCAGCATCTTGGCATCTGCTCGCAGTTGCTCCGCTTCCATTTCTTCCCTCGCCCGCACGGTGTAAGTACCAAACTTGTAGATGGATTGTGGCGTTAAGCCGAGGTGTCCCATGACGGGAATGCCGGCCGTGAGGATCCGTTCGATGCTCTCGCGGACTTCCCTGCCTCCTTCGAGTTTCACGGCGTGGGCGCCGCTTTCTTTCATGATGCGAATGGCCGAATTCAGGGCTTCCTTTGAATTGCCTTGGTACGTTCCGAAGGGCAAGTCGACGACGACCAACGCCCGCTTCGCCGCACGCACCACACTTGATGCGTGGTAGATCATATGGTCCAACGTGATGGGCAACGTGGTCTCGTGCCCGGCCATGACGTTGGATGCGCTGTCGCCGACCAGGATTACATCGACACCGGCTTGGTCCACGATGGTGGCCATGGAGTAGTCGTAAGCCGTGAGCATGGCGATGGGTTCGCCGTTTGCTTTCATTTCGGCTAGGACTTGTGTCGTGATGCGTTTGGCTGATTTGTGAACGGACATGATTTCAGGTTTTACAGGTACCGCAGACCAAAGGTATCCAATTCAATTGAATGCTTCAGTTGCGAAGAGCTCGGAATGTGAGGTTGATACGCGGCTCTTCGACGCGCAACCGCTTGGGCAAGGCGTGGTCAAAATCGCGCTGCAAGTTTTCCATGACCAGGAGGTCGCCGTGGCCGACGCTGACCATCCATTTCTCCTTGGTTTGACGGTGCCGAATGGCGAAGTCCCGGGTCGCCCCAAACGAAACGCTGGCGATGCACGTTGGGTTAATTTCGGGCTCGTTGTCGCGGTGCCACCCCATTGAGTCCACCCCGTTGCGGTAGAGGTTGAATAGGCAAGCATTGAAGACGGGGGAAGAAGCACAATAACATTGCACTGCATCGCGTAGTTCCAATACCTCCGGCGTCAGTGCGCGTTCCGGCCAACGAATGCTGGAATAAGCATATGCGGGGCCCATCCAAGCCGTCAGCCGGGGTTCTAGGTGCTCTTTGCCGTAAATAGTGATGGCGTTTTGCTGCCAGGGAATGTGCGCGTGCCAGGCGTTAAATTGGGCTGCGGCAAAAGCATCGCGAACAACCCAACACGCACAAGGGCCAGTGTTGATGATGAATTCTTTCTCCATGACGTGGGCATCAAATTGCAGCAACCGCCGCCACCGCACCCCCAATCCACCCAACATAGGCGAGGTAGGCAAGGAGCAACAAAACGCCTTTCCACCGGTGAATCAGGCCGCGGTGCATCATCATCACGCCTACGGCAATGGCGATTCCCGTCATCCACCACAGATCGAATTCCAGTGCTTGCGCATCCACGGGCAGCGGAATGATACTCGCGCTGATACCGGCGGCGAGGAAGATGTTGAAGATGTTGGAGCCGATGAGGTTGCCGAGGGCCAAATCCGGTTCGCGCTTCCAGGCCGCGATGCCCGAAGCAACCAGTTCTGGAACGCTGGTGCCGAACGCCACGACGGTGAGGCCAATGATGTGGTCGCTCACTCCGTTGTTGATGGCGATGCACCGCGCTCCGTCAACGAACCACTCCGAGCCGTAAAACAGCCCCAAGCTCGCCACTGCGCACCCGCCCAACAAGACGGCCAGCGGCCGGTTGGCATCTTCCATTTCTTCGGCGGTGTCTTCCGTGGGCGTTTCCGTCATCCGCGCTCGTTGGCTCCGGAAATACAGCATGGTCAAGAGAGCGACGGCGCCGCCCACCAGAATCATGCCTTCGTTTCGAGTAATCTGAACATCACGAGCGAACCACCAAAATGCTAACGACGCGGCCATGAGCACGGGCCAATCGCTGCGCATCAATGAGCGGTCGACGCGGACCGGGTGAATCAGCGCGGTCACGCCGAGGATGAGGGCCAGGTTGGCGATGTTGGAACCGATGACGTTGCCCACCGTGATGCCGGGGTTGCCTTCCAAGGCCGCTCGGGCCGACGCCATGATTTCAGGTGCTGACGTACCAATGGAAACGATGGTCAATCCCACAATGACCGGGGGGATGCGCATTTTCACCGCGAGCCCCGACGCAAACTTCACGAGGTAGTCTCCGCTGAGTACCAAAACAACCAAGCCGGCAATCAAGGTCAAAAACTCCATTTACTTGGTTTTGGGCGAATCGGTCGGGGGTTGGTCCGCTTTCGGTGCGTCACTCGGCCGTTTGGGGACCGAATTCATGGGGTCCATGGAATTGCGCACATCGTTGACGTCTTTGCGAATGTCGTCTGTGGTGGACAGGATCTCCCGCTGAATTTGATCGGTGGCGCTGCGGAACTCACGCACCGCCTTGCCCATCGTGCGAGCAAACGAAGGGATGCCCTTCGCTCCAAACAGCAGGAGGTAAACGAGGAACGCAAATACGATTTCCGTCATGCCCATGGCGCGAATGTACGTCAACATGGCGGGGAGTTTCATCCGAATTTTATGCTACTCTTCCTTGCATGCTAATTTGTTAAAATAAGTACTTTGTTTTGCATAGTACCTAGATAAACCTATACATTTGCGGTATGACAAAAGAAGTTGCCAAATCAGCGGCTCAAATGCGGAAGGGGGTCCTCGACCTCTGCATCCTGCGCATCATCAGTGAAGGAGAGGCGTACACCTCGGACATAATCGATGCCTTGCAGGCGGTCGATTTACTAGTCGTCGAAGGGACCGTATACCCGCTTTTGACCCGCATGAAAAATTCCGGGGCTTTAGACTACCGGTGGGAGGAATCCACCGCTGGACCGCCTCGGAAATATTACCGCATTACTACCGCCGGTAAATCCATGCTGGCGGAACTCGAAAGCACCTGGGAGGCCTTTGTGCACTCTGTGAATTCCATCAACGCTGAACCCAAAAAATCATGAATAAGACCATAGACACTGAGTTGGCAGGCCTGCTGTTCCACATGGATGAGAAGGCCCACGCGCAGCTCCAAGCCTATTTGAATTCCATCGCCGCCGCACTTGCCAACACCGAAGGCAAGGAGGAGATTATCCGCGAAGTGGAAGCCCGCTTGGCCGAGTTGTTTCAAGAGGCGCTAGGGGAAAGCCGTCAGGTCATCACCATGGATGACGTGACTGCTGCGTGTGCACAAATTGGCAGTCCCCAGGACTTCGTGGACGAAGAAGATGCACCGAAGGCCAATGCGGGGCATGCGAAGGGAAACCGCCGGCTGTTTCGCGATCCAGAAAACGGCATGATTGGCGGAGTAGCTGCGGGCATGGCCCATTACTTCGATGCCGATCCGGTGTGGGTTCGTGTCATTGCGCTGTTAATCATCTTCGCTACCGGCATTGGATTGCCCGTTTACCTCGTGCTGTGGGTCATCACGCCCAAAGCGGAGACCGTCGCTGACCGCATGGCCATGCGCGGCGAGCGGGCGACCTTCGAAAACATCAAGAGCCGGGTGCAGTCCGAATACGAGCGGGTCGAAAACCACTTGCGGGCCCGACGTCCCGGACATCAACTGGCTGCATTTATTCGCGAATTTTTTCTCACGCTGGGCAAGGTGGTGAGCTGGTTCTTCCGAGGCGTCGGTTGGGTGTTTCTGCTGTCGTTCGTGGTCATGCTATTCGCGCTGGCTTTCGGAGTCTTTGCGCTTCTAACGGGGTGGCAGGACATACTCATCGATGGCATCAACGTCGGTCCAGAACCCAGTACGGTGACGCGGTGGATGGAACTAGTGCTCCCCCGGGGCGTATTGGCGGGCCACTTATGGATGCTGGGCTTGGCCTTCTGCGCGCTGCCTTTGATGTTGTTTGTGTGGCTCTTGTTGCGGTTGATTTTTAAATCGCCATTGAACGCGACGGGCGCCCGCGCAGGATTTGTGACGGCTAGCGTCATCACCTTGTGTGGCTTGATAGGCGGCTGCATCATCGCCGTGAAAACCGGCTTGGATTTTCGGGAAGAAACCACGGTCAAGGAATCCATCGCCATCCCCGAAGGCTTGGAGCGCTTGGTCCTGCGTGCCGAACCATCGCCTGCGATGGAAGGCGATGCACCGGCTAGTTTTTGGGTGTTCCGTGAAGATGAAGTGTCCGTACCGCTCGTGGAGGTGGACATCCTGCGCACCGATGAGGGCGTGCCGGAGCTGTGGATTGAAAAACAAGCAAAGGGCATACACAAGCCTCTTTCGTACCAGCGTGCCGAGCATGTGGACTTTACGCCCATTGTGTCATCGGATGGCGTCATTACTTTGCCCTCCGTTCTGTCGTTTCCCGCCTCAGACTTGTACCGCGGCCAGCACGTGGAGGTTACCCTCATGGTGCCCGCGGACGTGGAGCTCGTCGAAGATGCTTCGCTGGATCGACTGCTTCACGATGTGGTCAGGGTCAAAAAGCGCAAGGCTAAATACGATGCGGTAGATTTGACCGTTCGTGCATTGGACGATACGCTCCGTGCCAAAATTGATTTATCCCTGGACGATTAAACTGATTTAATGCAGAAGCTTCCGGCTCTTTTTCTCTCGTTGATGCTGCTCCCTTTCTGGGCGGTTGCGCAAACGAACGTAACGTATTTCCAACAGGACGTCGACCACCGCATCGAGGTGGCGCTCGACGATGTGCGCCACGAATTGCATGGCACCATCGCCACGACGTATCGCAACAACAGTCCGGATGCCTTGGACGTCCTCTGGGTTCACCTCTGGCCCAATGCCTACAAAGACGGCACCACCGCTTTGGCGCGGCAGCAATTTCGTGAAGGCAACCTCTTCATGTTCTGGGCGATGCAGCGTGAATTGGGTGGCATTGATTCGCTCGACTTTCGCATTGACGGAGCGCCGGTGCCGTGGTCGTTTGACGAAGCGCACCAGGACATCGCCCGAATCGACCTGCCGGAGCCGCTGGTCCCCGGGGCGTCGCTCACGTACACCACGCCGTTTCGCGTGAAGTTGCCTTCGGGCAAGATCAGCCGGCTTGGCCACATTGGCGAGTCCTACCAACTCACCCAGTGGTACCCTAAGCCCGCCGTGTATGATCGCGACGGCTGGCACCCGATGCCGTACCTCAACCAAGGCGAATTCTACTCGGAATACGGTTCGTTTGACGTGAGCATCACACTGCCCTCGAACTATGTGGTGGGAGCGACGGGCGATTTGGATCCGAGTGAGGTGGACAACGAGCGTGAGCTGGCTTTCTTGGACTCTTTGGCACTGGCAACGGCGCGCCGAGTGGACGGCAGTGCGTTTGATGCGGAGGCGTTTGATACGGACGAGGCGATGGAATTCCCCGCGTCGTCGTCGCGTACGAAGACCTTGCGCTACCGCCAATCCAACGTTCACGATTTCGCCTGGTTCGCAGACAAACGCTGGTGGGTGCTCAAGGGCGAAGTGGAGCTCCCGTACTCGGGGCGACCGGTGACCTCTTGGGCGATGTTTACCCCAGCAGCCGCTGACCTGTGGCGCGCGTCTTTGGCCTACATCGAGGACGCGACTTACTACTACTCCAAATGGAACGGGGAGTACCCGTACAACCACGTGACCGCGGTCGACGGCACCATCAGTGCGGGCGGCGGCATGGAATACCCCAACGTCACGGTCATCGGCAACAGCGGTAGCGCCCTCGGGCTTGAAACCGTCATCGTGCACGAGGTGGGGCACAATTGGTTCTACGGCATCCTCGGCAGCAACGAACGCACCAACGCGTGGATGGATGAGGGCATCAACTCGTTTAACGAAACCCGGTACTTTGTCGAGAAATACAGAGATAAGCTCGGACTGACCGGTTTTGAAGAACGCGCTACGCCGCTGATGGAGCGCTTTGACCTAGTCGGGAAATCTTACGAGAGCCGGGATGTATTCTCGTATTTCCTCAGCGCCCGTATGGCCATTGATCAGCCAATGCAATGCCATTCCAGTGATTTCAGTCCCATCAACTACGGCACGGTGGTCTACAAAAAAACAGCTGCCGCTTTCGATTACCTGCGCAACAGCCTCGGGACGGAACGCTTCGACCGCGGTATGCAAGCCTATTTTGATGCGTGGAAATTCAAGCACCCCGCACCGGAGGACCTGCGGGCCTCGCTCGAAGCCAGCACCGGGGAGGACCTCGGGTGGTTTTTTGACGGGCTCGTGCCTACGACGGGACAAACGGACTACGCGATCCGTTCGGTTCGCAGCGGCGGCGAAACGACCGCGGTGACCGTCCGCAACAAAGGCGAACTCGAAGGGCCTTGGTCGTTACACGGGCAGCGAGAGGACGGCGAGTGGGAGGCCCTGGGATGGAACCCGGGCGTCGCAGCGGGCGAACAGACGGAAGTTGACGTGCAGGCATACGACGCGTACCGCATCGACCACGACGGCGTGATGCTGGATAACAACCCCCACAACAACACCCGCCGCACCCGCGGCCTCTTGAAGGCGGTCGAACCCCTGCAGTTCGGCGCCATCACCCGGTTGGACGACGGCAACCGCACCCAATTGGGCTGGCTCCCCGTTTTCGGTTGGAACGAACAAGATGGCTTCATGGTAGGTGCAGCGCTGCACAACTCCGTGCTGCCGTTGCGGGATTTTGAGTGGATGGCGATGCCGTTGTACGCACTTGGCAGCAACCAGGTCAATGGCATGGCCCGGTTGTCATTGAAACGGAATGAGTGGCGTTTTGAAGGAACCGGACGTTCGTTCTCAGATGGCTTCATTTCGGACTATTTCGATGTGCGGTACGGACGGCACGAACTCAAAGCCATCCGAAGTTTCAACCGCAACCCCGCCGATCGCAACCGGGCGCGGCTTGAACTCAGTGCCATCGACATGCGATCTCGCGGTGGGTATGGCGCAGATGTGATTGATCCGGGGTTTGCTCCGGTGACATCGGAGTACCGGCAAGCTCTGCGCTTGGCGTACACATTGGAACGATCTAACGTTCGGACCCAACAGTCCCTCCAGTTGCGCGGAACGTGGGCCGGCCTGGCATTTGACGAGTACAATCAGTACTTGTTTGCGACGTTCGCTTCGCACGGTTTGTTTCCAAATCATGCGTTCAAAGGCAGTGTTTGGGAAGCTGCTTGGGAAGGCGAACGTGAGATCAACCGCTCAGGTGCCAACTGGAGTTGGCGGTGCTACGCCGCAACGTCGCACGGCGATCACTACGTTTACGGATTGCAGACCATGGGGTTGAACGGCAACGACGACGTGCTTCGCGACCACCTGACGTTTTCGAGAAAGATTGACACGTTTGCCAGTCGCATCGTCGCTCAAGAACAGGGCGGCCTCGCCTTGCAGGGCGGCACGACGTACAGCAACCATCCGGTCCGTTCGTTATTGACGGTCAAGGTTGCCCGGTCGTTGTTCGCCGGCATCGATGTGTACGCTGGCGCGGTGTTTAGTTCCGGTCAAGAAGGCGTGGTAACGGGATTGGAATGGGATGCGGGCGTCCTGAAGTTGCAGGTGCCGCTCGTGACGTACATCCCAGCGGGGGATGTCTGGTACACGCTGGCCACGTCGGGTTCACCGGCCGTGACCGTCGCCTTCAACTTGGAACGGCTCAGTCCGTACCAGGCGCTGCGCGGCGGTACGTTCTTGCCCTGACGTGTTCGGCGAGTTTATGGCCATCGGGCTGTGATTATTTTTCACACTCCCTTCATGCGAACTCAGCTTGCATGAACTACTTTGTAATTATGAAAAATCTCCTCGCAGCCAGCGCGATTCTCCTGATGGTCGGATGCGCTCCCGACAGCACCAAATTGCTCCAAGGGTACAGCACCGAAGGCTTGACCTACGAAAGCACGTCGGTCTACTACAACGGCAAGTTGGCCGCTACCTTGTCTTCTGTTGAAGTCGCATTGGACGACGGGAAGCTCGTGCAAGAAGCCACTTTCGTGTTGACGTCGAATGAGTACAACGACATCGCGATTAACATCATCAAGCTGATTCAGCAAAAGAAGAAGGACCCCAATTGGGAAATTGAGGTCGAGCTCAAGCTCTGACGGGCGCTGACGGCCCGCGGCTTATTCTTCCGTGAAGTTGTACGACAGGCCAAACGAGAACGTGCGGCCGCGCGTAAAGCTTTGGAAGGTGTATTCATCGCCCTTGAAGCTGTACGACTGGCGGTACTCAGGATCGAGCAAGTTGCGGCCTTGCAACTTCAACGTGAAGCGGTCACCCAACGATTTCGTTACGCTCACATCGAGTGCTCCCCTTGGCTGATCATATACGTCTGGCGTTCCACCGGGTGTGATCAAGACCAGCTTGGGTCCGCTTACATTGAAACCGGCGTTCACCGACAGCCCCAATGAATCGTTGGCATAATTGACGATGCCGTTGACGATGTAAGGTGACTGGCCGTACATGGGTCGCGTGTCCAAGTGATCGGGATCCGTTGCCCGGATTTCAATCAATTCGTCCTCGGCGATGGCTGTTGCGCTTTGGATGTAGGTGGCATTGAAGGCCACATTGAACGCCTCGAACGCCTCGCCGAGCGAGCCGAGGTTCTTCTTGAGCTCAAATTCTACGCCACCCAACTGGGCACTCTCCACATTCTTCCACGTGATCTCGGTATTGGCCGCTGTGGAGATGATCACCTGTTCAATCGGATCGGTGAAGTGCTTGTAAAACAAGCTGACAGATACCAATTCGCGCAACCCGGGGAACACTTCAAATCGGTTGTCGATGTTCAGGACCTTGGTGCGGTTCAGGTCGGTGTTGCCGGTCTGTTGTTCTTGGATCTCAAAGTCGAACACGGAGAAGGGTGCCTTCTCACGGAACAACGGCCGGGCCACACTTTGGCTCGCAGAAAACCGATACTGGCTGACTTTTAGGTCTTCTTCGGCCAATTTCACGGTCATGTTCAATGAAGGCAAGATGTCCAAAACATCCAGCGTACCGCGGAACTTGCCTTCCAACTCGGGCAGCAAGTCTTCATCGAGCAACTTGTCGCTTTCCAGCAACATGTCGGTGGATTCCACGCGGATTCCGCCGTTCACTTTGATGTTTTCGCGCGGGTCAAAATTCACCATGGCGTAGCCTCCGAGCACCGTTTGTTGGGCTTCGTAGCTGTTTTGGATGTCGGTGTCGTCACGCAGGTATAGGTAATTGGTGGCACCTGAAGACGTGCCGGGAATGATCTCCATGTTGGCTGCGCTGAAGTAGTCGGTTGGGTTGCCGTTGTAGTCAACGCCCTGTGACACGAAGCTGAAACGGTTTTCCGAGTAATCTCGGGTGCGCTGAACCATGGAGAGGCCCAAGGCCAATTTATTTTCCGGTCCCCATTCCTCTGCGATGGGCTTCTCGAAGTTCAATTTCAGATCGAGCGTCGCGTTGTCCATGGTGCGGTAAAACCGTGTAGGCGAGGGGTAGAGGTTGTCTTGGATGCTGTAGGCGAGTTCGTCTGAACTGGTCTCGGTGATCGTGTATCCTGGGTAGTATTCGCTCAAATCCTCACCGTCTGCAATCAGGGCCAGGGCATCCTCGGTAATGTCGTTTCCGGAGGCATCGCTGTACACCAATCCGCCCGGTAGGTTTTCGTAGCTGTTGATGAACAAGCGCAAATCGGGGGTGACCTGCTTGCCTTTGGTGTACGATGCGCTCCACGTGATTTTGTGGTTGACGTTCTCGCTCAATTCGTGTGTTCCGCGCAATTGGAAGATGTTCATGCTGCGCTCGAGGTAGCGCTGTTGGCGCTGCTCTTGGCCCAGGCCCACGGCGTCGCTGGGGTTGATGCCGTCTTGGTAACGCGCGTCGTTGATGCCCGAAATGGTGGGCATGTAGGTGAATCCGATTTTGCTGGTCGGGCTGATGTTGTAACCGAGGTTGAACAGGGCCGACGTGTAGACGGATTGCGTGCCGCGGGTGTCGGTGAACTGGCGCTGCACGTCGAGTTCGTTCTTCTCGGTTTCGATGCCGGTGAGCAGGTAGCGGCCCGTCGAACCGCTTTCGTACATCCGGTTGGTGACTTTGTGTTGCAAGCCAAAGTTGTACCCCAAGGAGCGCCCTGCGACTTTGACGACGTCACCGAACGAGAGGCTTTGGGATAGGTCCAACGAGGGAGCGCCTTGGATGGGCTCCCACGTGTTGCCAAAGGCCTGCGTCTGGCTGGACAGCAACTGATTTTGCTCGTCGCGAATGGCCGTCATGAATTCGTTGTTGACTTGACTCAGGCTCTCAATCTCGTCGATGGCGTTGACGATGTTGATGATGGACGTTTGGCCACTGCTACTGCCGATGTCCTCCGCTCCACTGATGCCCAAATCGTTCAATTGCTGCTCGAACCCAGCCAACACCAACGCGTCGTAGTAGTTAGAATATTGCGGCGATTGGATGTCCACGCCGTCGACGATGTTCGGAATGTCCAACGTGCCGTTGTCAAACCCCCACAGGGCGGTGCTGCCCACCTCACTGGTGATGAAGTTATCGTTGAAGGTGGCGTTGGTATTGAATCCAGTTGAGGTGGAGTAGTTGAAGGTGAAGCTGTCCGGGAAATCCTTGGTGATGACGTTGATGTACGCCCCTGAGTAATTGGACGGAAGGTTGGCGTTGAGGGTCTTCACGACGACCAAGTTGTCGACGAGGTTGGTCGGGAAGATGTCCATGGATACCGAACTGCGCTTGGGATCGAGCGACGGAATTTCCGCGCCGTTCAGCGCGGTACGTACATAGCGATCGCTCAGGCCGCGGACAACTACAAAATTGCCAATTGTGTACACCCCGCTCACGCGCTTGATCGCGCTGCTGACGTCGCTATCGCCGTTCTTTTTGATCTCTTGGGAAGACACGTAGTCGATCATGGACGTCTCCTTCTTCTTGACGTTTTCCATGTAAACGGCGCTTGCCTTGTTTTGGCGCACTTCGACGACCGCTTCGGCGTCGATGGCGATGACCGTGGATTCCAACTCAAAATTCAAGTTGACCGTTTCATTGCCCGTGATGGTGACTTGCTCTTCCTTTGAATTGTACGCGATGAAACGACCGATGACGGTGTACGTTCCCGGCGCCAATCCCGACAACGTGTAGTTGCCATCAAAATCGCTCATCACGCCGGTTCCTCCGGGTTCAATCATGATGGTCGCACCGAGCAGGATGTCACCGTTTGCCTTGTCAATGACGGTACCGGTGATGGTGCCTTGGCCGAAGGCGCTGAGGGATGCGATCAATCCGCAGAGGGCGAGCAAATAGGTTTTCATTCAGGCAGGGTTTAGGTAGGTCCAAAACCAGAGAAAGAGGCACCAAGCCGGCGCCTCTTTCCTGATTGGATATGTGAGTGGGTTACTCAATGATCAATTTCGAATAGTGGGTGCGGATGCCATCTGACACCGTGACGATGTACAGACCGGCGTCCACATGGGTTAAGTCAACAGGCAGCTGCTGACCAGCGCTCAGCGCTTCGATGCTTTGGAATACGCGCTTTCCGTTCAAGTCAACCACTTGAATGGTGGCTTGCGATGCATTCCAATCGCTGGTGATGGTGAACTGGCCGTTGGTAGGGTTCGGGAATACCGCGAATGCAGTGGCTTCCGCTTGTGCGATGCCCGTGCTGCATCCAATGAATCCTCGGCTGCTGAGCATGGACCAGCCTTCCAACCACGTGCAGTCGTTAGACGGATCGAATGCTCCAGCGTAGGTCACATCATCGAACCACTCCATGGTAGGGTTGGCTCCTGCAGGTACGTCGGCGTTGGGAACCAAGCCCAACAAACCTGAACCTTCTTCAACCACCCAGCTCAAACCGGTAGCAGCAACGCTGTTGTTGTTGGCTGCGAAAGAAGCTTGGAACGCTTCAGCTGAGCTAGTCGCTGCTTCTGTTGAATCTGCTTCGCTTGCCCAACCGGAGCCCATGGTGATTTTGAACAGGTCGCTCGCTGTGGCGTCGAGGCCCAAGCTGGTGCAGGCGTCAAATACGTTGCCCGCGAAAGCGATTTCGTTGTTTTCGAAACGCGCGTACGCATCCTCACCTGAAGCCAGGTTCTCGATGTCGACGCCTTTGCCCCAGTTGTAAAAGATGGAGTTGTGGTACTCGCCACCTGCATTGTCACGCAAAGTCAGTGCACGCTTGCCAGCATCGGCACCACGGCCCAAGTACGTCGCGTTGTAGATGACGGGGTGCGCGTAAGGCATACCGTCCTCAGGATCCGTGCCGCCGTCGTGCTCACCGCCGCGGTCGCCTTCGCCTTCCTCTTGGATGGTGCACCAGAACTGGCCGTAACCGCGCCATCCTTCGTCGTAGTCAAATGAGTCGTCACCGCAGAAGGCTGTAACCACGTGCTTGATGGAAGCTGTGCCGCCGAAGAATTCAACCCCGTCGTCGGCATTGGAAATGACTTCGATGTAGTCAAGCGTCGTTCCTGAGCCTACACCGCCTAGCGTAAGGCCGTTGATTTCGTTGCCGGCACCGATGTCCGTTCCGCCGTGGCGAATGCTCACGTAGGTCATCGATCCGCTGCTGTCCGTATCATCTGTTCCGCCGTAAAGACCGCGTGGTTCGGTATCCGGAATGCCTTCGATTTGGGTTTCACCTGGAGATGAGTTCAATGTGGCATCGCCCAAAAGGATGACACCGCCCCATTGGCCGCGCACGTTGTACGGTGTAGAACCGTCCAACGCGTCCGCCTCGAAGGTGAAGATGATGGGGGCGTCAGCCGTACCATTGGCTTGGATTTGACCGCCGCGTGCAACAACCAAAGCAGAAGCGTCCGCGCCCGATCCGGACATGCCCTTAATGACCGTTCCGGCCTCGATGGTCAAGACATCGCCGTCGTTCACAAAGACGAAGCCATCGAGTACGTAGACGTTGTCGCTGGTCCATGTCGTGGTTCCTGTTCCAGAGCCGTCGTCGGTGATGATGACCTGGGCATTAATGGTTGCAAGGAGACCAAAGGTGGTGACCATCGCGAGTGCTGAGCGTAGAAAGTTTTTCATATTCCTTTTTTGAAGTTTGTGCTGCAAAATTGCTTCCCAGAGTCAAGGGCAATTGAAGCAGAACATTGCATTACTGTTAAGGAAGTGTTACGCAGCACGGCTCATTCGACAGGAGCCAACGCTTGAGTGGGCAATTCAATCGGAGGTGTTTCGAGGGTCCCGTCGCCATCTTGGTCCGTGCCGTAGTGGATGGCGAGAACGATGGAGACACTGACCAGGAGTCCCACGATCAACTTCAAGAAGTCTTTGGCGACAATGGGGAAGATCGACTTAAGGTTGCCCTTTTTGGTCAATCCCGTATTCAATGCCAATTCACGCCCGCACAACAAGCCGACGAAAACCCAGGTGGTCGACATGGGAATATTGTTCAACTCCTTGAAATAGAGGAGGAGGAATGCATAAACGAGGTCGATGAGCGTGGCGGACCGCACGTACTTGGTGCTTTGCTTGTCCATGACAATTTGCTGGATGGCTCCGCCTTGCTTGTAGAAAATATAGGCGAGACCGGAGACAAAAAACGCAATCACAATGATCAGCTGGACCACAGTGATCTGACGCGGGAGGAACACAGCAATGTTCGCGACATCGTGGGAGAGCCAGGTGTACCAAAGGAAAGAAGTGCTCATCCATTGAAACACCCGCCAGAATTTTTTAGAGCCGGGGCTGACGTCTTCTTTTTCGTTGACGAACCGAGAAATGATGAGCCACAGGACGTACGCGGCCACCGCTGCGAGTCCGTAGCCCATGATGCTTTTCATCAGCATCTTTTCGAGAACAAATGTCGATGCGAAGGCAGACAGCACGAGGAAGGACGTGGACACGGGAATGCCTCGACGCGTCAGCAACACAAGTGCCAATGGGGCGACGGCATGGTACCACTGGGGTTCGATGTACGGGATTTTGGTCAATCGCCCGTACGAGATGTCTCCATTGCCGGAGTACCAGCCGTATACAATGGTGAAAATCAAGACAGTGGATGCGGCTGCCCACAGCGTGGTCCACTTGAATTTTTCGCGGTTGGAGGCGATCCAAGTTCCAAGGGTTTGGACGCTGTCGTTCGCGATGACGGAGAAACCCGCGAGGGTGAATCCGATGATGGTAAAGAGTTCAGTCATGCCAAGCGATTGTGGCACAAAAGTCCCTTTTGAACCAGGATATCCGGGGAATTCCCGTGTTATCCCTGTGTTAAATCGGTTAACACCGGGTTAACATTAGTGTAACATGCTTTCGCGGCGCCAATAAAAAAAGGGCGATCCGAAGACCGCCCTTTTCAAATGCGTTTTCAAAGCCTTACGCCTTGAGCTTCTTGCTCAAGTCCAATACGCTTGGTGTTGCAATGAAGATGGAGCTGTACGTACCGACGACCACACCGACCATCAAGGCAAATACAAAGCCTTTGATGTTGTCGCCTCCGAGGAGGAAGATGGTCAACAACACGACGAACGTCGAGAGCGAGGTGTTGATGGTACGGCTCAACGTGCTGTTGAGGGCGTCGTTCATGACCTCCTCGTCGCCTCGCTTCGAACCGTACAACCCGACGTACTCACGGATGCGGTCAAATACGACCACCGTATCGTTGATGGAGTAACCGATGACCGTCAATATTGCAGCGATGAAGGCTTGGTCAATCTCCATGGTGAATGGCAGGATGCCCGCGAAGACGCTGAAGCAGCTCAACACAATCACCACGTCGTGTACCATCGCGATCAACGCGCCGAGGCCATACTGCCACTTGCGGAATCGGAAGAAGATGTACAAGAAGATGATGATTAACGAGAAGATCGTTGCATTCTTCGCTCCACTTCGGAAGTCATCCGAAATGGTGCTGTCCACTTTGTTGTACTGGTCGATGGTGTAATCCACACCGGCAATCGCCAATCCTTGGTCCAATGCCGCCTGGATCATCTCGTCCTGGTTCGCATCCGGGTTGTCGATCATGTAGTTGGTCATGATGCGCAACTTCGCATCGCTGTCCTTGGTCTGAACAATGGGGTTGCCCACCTTGCCTTCTTCGGTGAAGGCCGTAGCCAACGACTCACGGATTTGCTGCACGTCTACCTCCTGGTCGAATGTGATGTCAAATGTGGTGCCGCCGGAGAACTCAACGCCGTATTGCAGGCCTTTCGTCATCAAGCTGCCCACTCCTCCAACGACCAACAAGCCGCTCAAAATGTAGAACTTGGTGCGGTTGCCCACGAAGTTGGCGTTGATCTTGGTGAACCAATTTTTTGTGAGTTCCGAAGAGAAGCTGATGGCTTTCTTGTTTTCCAATCGGCTGAAGAACACGAGGCGCGTCAACACAATGGCCGAGAAGAGCGAGGTGAAAATACCGATAATCAACGTGGTCGCGAAACCGCGGATAGCGCCGCTGCCAAAGCTGTACAGAACGAATGCTGTCAACAACGTGGTGATGTTGGCGTCAATGATCGCGCTGTAGGCTTTTTGGTAACCATCTTTCAATGCCACCATCAGGCCTTTGCCTCCGCGCATTTCTTCACGGATGCGTTCGTAGATGAGTACGTTGGCATCAACCGCCATACCGATGGTCAAGACGATACCGGCAATGCCCGGCAGCGTCAAGGCAGCGCCCAACGATGCGAGGGCACCAATCAAGAAGAACAGGTTGGCAATCAAAGCCAAGTTGGAAACAATACCTGCACCCTTGTAGTAGAATATCATGTAGAGGAGGATCACCAACAAGGCGATCACGAACGAGCTCAAACCCGATTGGATGTTTTCTTCACCCAACTGCGGTCCCACGCTCACCTCGTCCACAATGCGCGCCGGGGCGGGCAGTGAACCAGCCTTCAACAAGCCGGCGAGGTCGTTGGCTTCGAGCATCTTTTGCTCTATGCTCTGGTCCGAACCGAAGCTGATTTGTGAGCGTCCACTGGTGATGGCAGTTTGTACGCTTGGCGCACTGAAGACCAACCCGTCCAGCACGACGGCCACGGCGCGTTGGTTGTCCGCTGCGCACTCGGTGGTCATGCGGCCCCAAATGCCGGCGCCTTCTGAATCCATGGTCATGGATACAACAACGTCACCAATCTCATCGTAAGACACGCGAGCGTCAACGATGCTTTTGCCTGAGAGCTTGGCTTTGCCCTTGCGGCTGTCGTCGCGGACTGCGTACAACGCTGCGAAGTTTTGGCTCGGCTTGGCTTCCCATAACAGGCGCAAGTCGTTGCGCAATGCAAGGCGCGCTTCGGGTCGACGCAACAAGTCGTTGACGCGGTTGGTGTCTGCGATGGCCGCGTAGCCAACAACCGCCGATCGGCGCTGTAATTCCGGCTGCAAGTAGCGGAACAACGGAATCTTGGCAATCTTCTGTTCGTCGGTCAAGGCGCTGTCCGCAGGGGCGGATGAGCCGTAGAGTTCTGGGTTGTTCGCGGTTGCGATGGCGGTGTTGGCCGCGTCGAGGCGTTGGATCACTTCGTCGTTGAAGAAGGTCTCCCAGAATTCGAGGTTGGCCGTGCTCTTCAACTGCTTGCGCGCACGCTCGCGGTCGTCGATGCCCGGCAGCTCAACCAATATGCGCCCGCCGCTGACCTTCTGAACGTTTGGCTGAGCAACGCCCAATTGGTCGATCCGCTTGCGGATGATGCTTTCGGTGTTGTCAATTGCCGTGGTGCTCTCGTTGCTGAGAATAGCGAAGATTTCGTCTTCTGTGGACTGGGCAGGGAAGAGGTCCTTGCTCTCCATATTGTGGAAGATTCGCCACAGTTCGACCGGGTTCTCCGATGCACCGTTCAAGTCCTTCCAAGCTGCTTCAAACAACTCGACGTAGGTCAAGCCCTGCGTAGAACGCTGAGCCTCCTTCGCTTGAGCGATGGCCTGTCGGAAGGTTTCATTGCTGGAGTAATCGCTCAGCGCGATAAAGAGGTCCGGGATGCTCACTTCCAACGTGACCGACATGCCGCCCTGCAAGTCCAAGCCCAGGTTCAATTCCTGTTCAATGACCTCGCGGTAGGTGTGGCCCAACATCGGATAGATTTCCGCGTTGGCGCTGTCGCGCAAGAACTCACGCGCGGCCTGTGCCTGCGTGCTTTCCCATTCGTCTTCGGTGATTTCTCCGGTGCTTTCGAGCGAGTCCGCTACGAAGGCTCCATAGTTGGCTGCTTCATCCTCGTAATTGTTCGCCACCCAGTTGAAACTGAGGGTGTAAAGTGTCGCGAGCGACAACAGAACGGTGAAGAGCAGAACTGCATTCTTGTTTTGCATGATGCAAGAGTGTTTTTCAGGGGCGCAAATATAACTTAAAACCCTTTACGGTCGTGGGTTAGCAAGGGTACGAACTACCTTTGTTCTATGTTTCATTTTCGGCAGGTTTTTATAAAAGCGGCGGTGTTCGGATTTTTTTTAGCGGCTGAGGCCCAAGAAGTTGCCGCTCAGAATGGCTTTTATCAATTGGCGGTGCTGAAATACAGAGGTGGGGGAGATTGGTACGCGAACCCCACGGCTGTTCCCAATCTTCGCGTCTTTTGCAATGACGAGTTGGCCATGGGGTTGGGCGAAGAAGTGGCCACGGTCGAGGTGGGTTCGCCCGATCTGTTTGATTACCCGTGGATCCACATGACCGGACATGGCAATGTCGTGTTCTCGGCCTCCGAAGCGCAAAACTTGCGGAGCTACTTGGAGGCGGGCGGTTTCCTGCACATTTCTGACAATTACGGCATGGACCCGTATGTGCGCCGAGAAATGGCCAAGGTTTTGCCCGATGCGGATTGGCTGGAGGTACCGTGGTCGCACCCTGTATTTCACGCGGCCTACGACTTGGATCAAGGCCTGCCTAAGGTCCACGAGCACGACGACCTGCCGCCGCAGGGCTTGGGACTGTTCCACAAGGGCCGACTTGTGGTGTTTTACGATTACGAATCCGATCTGGGCGATGGCTGGGAAGATTACCAAGTACACCGCGATCCGGAGGAGATTCGGCAGTGGGCCTTGCAAATGGGGGCCAACCTCGTGACCCACGCCTTCCGCGGCGCTGTCGGTGTTGACTGAGGGGCACTAGCTGGCGACGAGGGCCGTTCGCCACACGCCGTCTCGCTTCTCCTTGCTGAGTTTCAACCCTTGCCATTCCATGGCAGCCACGAGTGCGTCCCAGCTGTCGGATGTGCCGTCTGCAAAATCGCTCCGCAGGTCGTCCAAGGCATCCGGAGCGCCGGCGACTTCGTTCAGCACCGACCAATAATCCGCTTCGGTCAAGCCGATGCGCGGCTCGCCAAACTGCTCCCAAAGCAGCCGTATGGCAGTTTGCAAAGAGCCTTCGCCGCCGGTCAACTGCATGATGCGTACATCGCACAAGAAGGCCAGCACGGCGCCTTCGACGTAGATGGAGCCTTTGCGCCCGGGCACACCGGCCACATACCCGTCCAACCAGGTATCGTAGCTCGAATCGGCCACGCTCATGTTCAACCGCCCGGGATTGTTGACGTGACGGTCGAGGAGGCGCTCGGTCAATCGGCACCAACCATCGAGGTCGACTACGCCGCTTTCGAACAAGAAGAGGTCCCCCATGTAGGTGGTAACGCCCTCGGCGACGTACCCCATGCGGCTGGGACACGCCTTCGAAAAGTCATAGGGTGTCCACTCCGCTGGTCGGATGCGCTTGACGTTCCAGGCGTGGTACAATTCGTGGGAGGCGATGCCGATCAGTTCCATGTGGCCTTCCTCCGTGCGGCATTTCGCTGACGGCCCTTGGGCAATGACGGTCGTGTCTTCGTGCTCCACTCCGTGGCGCACCTCCCGTTCGGGCAGCACGTACAGAAAATGGTAATGCGGCGCAGGAAAGCTCCCGAAGTGGGCGATCTGTGCGTCGGTAAAGTCCTGGTGCTCCTGCACAAACCGCTGCTCGTCCGGTGTGGTCTCCCCGTACACCCATATGTGAAAGGGAATGCCGTTCGACGTGTAGGTGCGGTGCCACAGATTGGGGCCGGCAAGGATGGGGCTGTCCATCGCATGTTGGACGTCGCGTGCCAGCAGTTTTCCGTTCTCCAAAGGCAACCCCGTCGCTACCGCCCACTCGGCAGGCACATCGTCGAGGGCAATGCTGTACCCCCAATCTTGGTGATCCGGATGGTATAGGAAACAATTCACCGGGTTGATGTACAGCACGTCGTTAGCGACTCCGGTGGAACCGGCATTGAACGTGTCGGCGTGGAACACCCACCGCACGGCTGCGGTTTCCGAAGGGACGTGCCAAGTATGCAGTGAGGTTTTGCTCAGAGCTTTCCATGTGCCATCGGAGGTTTGCCCCTCCATGGCGAAGACGTATTGCGCAAATTGCCCCAGCTCATACCGCCCCGGACGCCACGTCGGTAGCTGCACGTTGAACGCCTCACGCGTAGGGAAGACCGCGGTCAATTCAATGCGCGGTGCCCCGTCCAGCAACCGCCGGATGGTCAGGGCGATGGTGTGCGATGCGGGGTGTGCCATCAATCGAACAAGTCTTCGATGGGCCGCCCGGTCGTGGCGTTGGGCATGGGGCTGTGGATGAGCGCAGCCACGGTCGGGGCGATGTCCCGGATGTAGGTTCGCTCATAGGTGATGCCTGCCGGTACGTGCCAGCCGTAAAACAACAACGGCACGTGGGTGTCGTACGCAAATGGCGAGCCGTGGGTCGTGCCGCTGCGGCTGTATTGAATCCACCCGGGTTTGGGTACGATGATCACATCGCCGGAAGCCGAGGCCGACCAGCCGCTGCGCAGGCGTTCGAGGATTTCGTCGTTAGCGGTGTTGCCGCGTACAAGGTCTGTGCCGGTCACCGCAGCAAACACTCCTTCGTAATCCAAGGCCAATGCCTGAACGCGTTGCTGCATCGCTTCGAGATCCAGCCCGCGCTCGCGGATGAGTGGGTGGTTGAGGAAAAATTGGTCGTTGGAGTAGTTGAGCACCCATTCGCCTTCGCCGTACGTGGCAGCTAGGTCCGCCTTGGCATCGTCGATGAGGTTGCCGGGTTGCCAGTAGTCGACCGGGATGCCTGCGTCTTGTGCGAGTGAAGGAACGGTCGCGGCGCCGTGGTCGGCGGTAAGCCAGCACATCCATTGTCCGGCACCGACTGTTTGGTCCAACGATCGGAAGAACCGGGCGAGTTGCTGGTCGAGGCGAACGTAGGTGTCCATGGTTTCCCAGGCGTGCACCCCGAATTGGTGCCCGACGTAATCCGTTGAAGAAAAACTGACAGCCAACAGGTCGGTGTACGTGTCGCGCCCAAGTCCTTCACCGGCAATGGCCGCGATGGCGAAGTCCACAACGAGGGTGTTGCCAACCGGTGTGCCTTTGAGGATGTCAAAGCCGCCATTGGCCTCGCTGAGTGCTTTGAGGTCGTAGGGGTAGGTCGGGTTGTTGTCCCCTTTGAAGGGCCGCTCATACGGCGTGTTGTCTTCAGTTTGAATGGATAGCGCCGCCTCCGAGAGGTTCATCGCCCAGGGCTGCTTCATGTAGCGGCCGGCCCAGTTGGCCTTGTTCCATTTTTCCACCCACCGTGGCACTTCTTCCATGTAGCGCGTGCTGGTGATAAACTTGCCTTCGTCCTGGCCGTAAAACCAGTACGCTGCGTCCGCAAGGTGTCCCGCTGGCAGAATGGCCCCGCGGTCTTTGATGCTGATTCCAATCACCTTTGATTGCATTCCGGTAGCGAGCTTGAGCTCATCGCCCAGCGTAGTGGCTTCCATGCGGTGGGGCGACATGTGCCCGGCGGTGTTGGCTGCATCCGAAATACCGACGGTCCGCACAGACGCATCCGAAGCGCAATACACGGAGCTTCCTGTGGCGCGGTCGTACCAATCGTTGCCGATGATGCCGTGGGAGCGGGGGGTGGTGCCGGTGAAGATGGACGCGTGGCCGGGTCCTGTGTACGTTGGGGCGTAGCCGAAGTGGTGGTCACCGCATACAAATCCCTTTTCGACCATGCGCTTGAAGCCGTCATCGCCGAAGGAATCCCAAAACCGGTAGAGGTAGTCCATGCGCATTTGGTCCACGGTGATGCCAATAACCAATTTGGGCCGCTCGCCGAGGTTGGTTGTTGGTGCTGTTGGCGTGGGCGTAGGGCGCGGCGCCCGCTGCACCGGTTGCGCTGGCCTTTTGGGCGGTGTCTTCTCTCCCCGTTCAGCCATCTGCTTTTTCATGTCATCCTTTTCTTGGATGCGGTTCTGCATTTGGGTTTGCTCGTCCACTTTTCCTCCTTTCGGCGGTTCTTGCTCGGGGGGCAATCCAATTTGGCCTACGGCCATTGAAGGCCCGAACATCAAGCCTACGCACAGGGTGAAAAAAGCAAGGCGAATCAATGCAGTTGGTTTCATCAGAGAAGCGAATTTGAGGTGCAGCAGTTAAAGGTACACCGGAGCGTGTCGGTGGCCATCAGTTGGCGGGAGAATTCGTCCAGACCAGGGCTCCGACGGCAAGGCACAACAGAACATTGGCAAGGACGTTCGTTGCCGACCAGGCCAGCCCATGCGATCCGTGCAATGTGAGGGTGTCAGCAGCGAAGGTGGAAAACGTAGAGAAGGCCCCGCAAAACCCCACGGTCAGGAGGAGGAAGAGCGGTTGAGACTTCGCCGGCCAACCGGCAGCACCTGTTGATGCCTGGACCATTAAGGTCAGCAGCAAGGCCGTAGCCAACACGTTGGAGGCCAGCGTACCCCACGGAGAGAGCCATCCGAGCTTGCTGATCCCCAGCCCGAGGCTGTAACGAGCGAGGCTGCCGAGCCCGCCACCGATGAAAACAGCGAGGAAATTCATTCGAGGTTGATGGGGGTTCCGACAAGTTTGTTTTGCACGCGCCACATAACGTACCCAATAAAGGCACCGAGGAGCATGCCCCCGCCTATGTCCAGTGGGAAATGCACCCCGAGGTACATCCGGCTGTATCCAATAACAGCCGCCCAACCGAGCAGCACCCACAGCCACGCCCCGCCGCCCAGCAGGAGCCCGAAGTACAGGGCAATTCCAGTGTAGTTGGCGGCATGCGAGCTCACGAAACCAAAGCGTCCACCGCGGTATGGTTGAGATTGGCCAGGTGGGGTCACCAAGTGCACGTCATCGCGCAATTCAATGGAGTGCGACGGCCGGAACCGCTGCACGCCGGGTTTGATGATCCGTGCGGAGATGACGTCCGTGCCGGTGATGCACAGGGCGAGAAAAAACACCCGCACGAGGGTACGGTCCCACGTTCGGTCTGATTTTTTCCAGAGCTCCCACAGGAGCAGCAGGTAGAGTGGAGTCCACCACCACAGGCCCGACACTGCCCACATGATCTGGTCTCCACCCGCCCATGGGGTGTTGAACAGCCTGAACAGCGCGAAATCCAGGTTGATGAGCGTTTCTGCCATTAGAGGGTTTCGCTTTACGCGTAAAGCTGATCGATTTCGCCTTGGTAATGCTCTTTGATGGGCTTGCGCTTCAATTTGAGCGTCGGCGTGAGCTCACCGTTCTCAATGGCGAACATGGTCGGCAAAATACGGATGGCTTTGACCTTTTCCCATTGTGCGAACGGCTCTACCAAACGATCGACGTCCTCTTGGATACGCGCGGCGATCCGTGCATCGTCTCGGATGCTCTCCATTCCCGGGAATGGGTGGTTCTTGCGCTTGCACCATTCTTCCACAGCGTCGGCATTGGGAACGACCAATGCACCGGGGAACTTTTGGCCTTCGCCAACCACCATCACCTGTTCGATGAACAAGGAAGCTTTGAGGGCATTTTCAAGGAGTTGAGGAGCGACGTATTTACCGCCAGACGTCTTGAACATCTCCTTCTTGCGGTCGGTGATTTTCAAGAATCCGTCGTCCATGCGGCCGATGTCGCCCGTGTGGAACCAATCGTCGGTCATGACTTCAGCGGTTTTCGCTTCGTCTTTGAAGTACCCCATCATCACGTTGAATCCGCGAACGAGGATTTCGTCGTCCGAACCGAATTTGACTTCGACACCGTCGATGAGCTTACCGACGTAGCCAATGCGCATGAGGCCTGGCTCGACGTCGGAATTCACCGTCACAACGGGGCTAGTCTCGGTCAGTCCATAGCCTTCGTAAATCGGAATGCCCGCCGCACAGAAGAAGCGCGCGAGGCGCGGGGCCAATGCAGCTGAACCGCATGCCACGGCCCGGATGTTGTCGAGACCGAGGGCAGTCTTGACTTTGCTGAAGACCAACTTGCGGGCGATGCCCAATTTCCATTCGTAGAAACCGCCGTTTTGGCCGTCGGGCTCCCATTGCAGCGCGAGGTCCACGGCCCAATTGAAGATGGCCGCCTTGGCACCACCGGCTGCCCGTCCTTTCTGGACGATGCCGTCGTAGAATTTTTCCAACAAACGCGGAACGGCCGTGAAGACCGTGGGTTGACTGTAGGCCAAATCCTCTTTGATCGTTTCGAGGCTTTCGGCGAAGTGGATGTTGGCTCCGATGTACATGTACAAATAGTGCAGCATGCGCTCGAAAATGTGGCACACCGGCAAGAAGCTCAACACCCGGTAATCCGAATCCATGAGCACCGGCGGTATCCGCGGAATGCTCTTCATGACCGTCTGGGTGATGTTGTTGTGGCTGAGCATGACCCCCTTGGGTGTACCCGTCGTGCCGGAGGTGTAGATAATGGTCGCCAAGTCTTCAGGCTTGACCGCTGCCATGCGGGCATCGAGTTCGGCCTGTTGTTCGTCGCTGCCGGCCTCGGCGATGGCAGACCAGTGGTTGCCGTTGCCGTGCTCGAACATGAACACGTGTTCGAGGCTCGGGATCTTGTCCTTGATGGACATCACCTTATCGTACAGTTCCTGATTGCTGACGGCGCAGTACCGGCTCTCGCTGTGGTTGAGGATGTACTCGTAATCCGCCTCCGTCATCGTGGGGTACAGCGGGCAGTTGATGGCGCCCACCGACATGATGGCGTGGTCCATGATGTTCCACTCGCAGCGGTTGTTGTGCGACACCAAGGCCACTTTGTCGCCTGTGTTGAGGCCCATGGCAATCAATCCGCGCGCGGTGCGATCGACGGCTTCGACGAATTGTTCGGTTGAGTACGAGACGCGGTTGCCGTTGTTCGGCATCGACATCATAAGCTCCAAAGGGCGGTTGGCCAATTGGTAGCGGGGAAAATCAAATAAGCGAGTTGGTTGGCTCATGGTCGTGAATTTGCGTGCTGAACGCCGGAAAAGTGTCCGGCGGACAGGTTTGGCAATTTAACAAACAAGCCAATGAATGCAAGGAAATTTACAACGCGTTTCCGCAGTGCTTACAATAGCCGGCGTCCGGGTCATGACCATCCCGGCCACACGCTGGACACGCCTGGGTTGAAACGCTTCCTGAGGTTGCGCCTTTGCGAATCATTTCAACGCCGATCATGCCGGTAGGGACGGCAATGATGGCGTAGCCGATGATCATCATGCATGACGCAATGACTTGGCCGGCAATGGTTTGAGGGGCGATGTCGCCGTAGCCAACGGTCGTAACAGTCACAATCGCCCAGTAAATGCTTTTTGGAATGCTTGAAAATCCGGATTGCCCGTGTTCTACCAGGTACATCAACGTCCCGAGAATGGTCACCAGGGCCAACACCACGCTTAAGAAGACGATGATGCGCCGGCGGCTCACCCGCAGTGCCGTCTGCAGGCCGCGGGCTTCCTCAATGAACCCGACCAGTTTTAACACGCGAAACGCCCTCAGCAGGCGCAGAATACGAATGACCCGCAAGCTACCCGATCCGGGAATGAGCAGCCCCACGAAGGTGGGGAGGATGGCAAGCAGATCGACCAGGCCAAAAAAGCTCGTGGCGTAGCGCAGCGGTCGCTTGACCACGAGCAGCCGGGTGATGTATTCGATGGAGAAGAGCCCCGTGAATACCCATTCGAGCGCGACAAACGTGCCGCGGTAGCGGTCGTGCCAGTCCGGCACTGTCTCGGCCATCACGGTGACCACGCTCGCCACGATGAGCCACAGCAGCAGCACGTCGAACCTCTTGCCGGCTGGCGTATCCGCTTCGAAAATGATTTCGTGCAGGCGTTCGCGTGAACCTTTCATGCCCCGAATATCGGAGAATTAGCGGAAGTTGGGCGCCACCACCAAGTCTTTGCTGCCCGGTGTATGCACGTAGAACCCCTGACCGCTCTTGACGCCGAGGTGACCAGCCGTGACCATATTGACCAGGAGCGGGCACGGAGCGTATTTGGGGTTGCCCAATCCCTCATGCAGTACGCGCAAGATGCTCAGGCAGACATCCAATCCGATGAAGTCGGCCAGTTGCAGTGGCCCCATGGGGTGTGCCATTCCCAGTTTCATGACCGTATCGATGGCCTCCACATCCGCCACGCCTTCGTGCAAGGTGATGATGGCCTCGTTGATCATGGGCATCAAAATGCGGTTGGCCACGAACCCCGGGTAGTCATTGACTTCCACCGGCGCCTTTCCAAGGGCCTTGGAGAGTTCCATGACCGCAGTGCACGTGGCATCGCTGGTGGCGTATCCACGGATGACTTCCACCAATTTCATAACCGGTACCGGGTTCATGAAGTGCATGCCGATGACCTGCTCCGGGCGGTTGGTTACTGCTGCGATTTGGGTGATGGAAATGGAGGAGGTATTTGTGGCGAGGATGCAATCGGCGGGTGCCGCGGCGTCCATGGCTTTGAAGATGCTCAGTTTGAGGTCGGTGCGCTCGGTGGCGGCTTCCACGATGAGGTTGGCGTTGGCCACGCCCTCATCCATGGCAGTGCTGGTGCGGATGCGGCCTAGTGTGGCCTTTTTATCCGCTTCTGAGATCTTTTCTTTCTTGATGAGCCGGTCGAGGTTGCGGCCGATGGTGCTCAGCGCCCGTTCGAGGGCGGCGTCTTGTACATCGACCAGGGTAACATTGAATCCCGATTGCGCAAACACATGGGCGATTCCGTTTCCCATGGTCCCTGCGCCGATGACTGCGATTTCCTTCATGCGGTTATTTCTTGACAGGCGCTTTTTTGGCTGCCGCCTTTTTAGCGGCTGGCTTTTTAGCGGCTGCTTTCTTGGCGGCGGGCTTCTTGGCTGCTGCTTTCTTGGCTGCGGGCTTTTTGGCTGCGGGCTTCTCGGTCGTTTCTTTCTTATCCTCTGCCTTCGCTGCCTCTTCCGCTTCGGCTGCCTCTTGCTCCAACGGGAAGGCGTTGTTCTCTTTCAGAACGCTGAACCACTGGACCAGTTTCTTCAAGTCCGAATTGTACACGCGCTCGTGATCGAGTTCAGGAATGACTTCATCCACCAAATCGCGGGTGGCTTGCGCGTCGCCTTTGACATTGGGCGCATCGTTGGACCCCACGTGCTCGTTCATGCGGTTGAGAACGTCCATCAACAATATGTCCTCACCGGTTGTGTACATGGTGATGTCGGCTAAGCTGCTGATGCGGCTGGTGCCGGGAATGCTCAATCGCTTGCGGTCCAACATGGACTCCACAACGAGGTTGGAACGGTTGGTCACCAGGATGCGGTACAAGCCGGGTTTGCCGGCGATGGCAATGATTTCTTGAATGATCATGGCGCGAAAATACTCCAATGGGGTTATCTCCGCGCATTTTCTGCACGCGCGGCGTTTAGACCTTCATCTCAGCATAGCTCGGGATGGCGTCCAACGGGTTGAATTGGGTGCCGTCGAATCGATAGCCTTGGTGGTGCAAGCCGTTGGAAATCACCACTAGCGGCGTTCGCACTTCCAAGTGATAACGCAGCACTTGGTCCAGAACAGGTTTGCTCAAAGCCACATCCGGACGTTTCAATTCCACCATGAGGAGGGCATGACCGTCCGGGGCATGGCACACCACGTCGGCAAACTGGGCTTGGCCATTCAATTGCAACGGCATCTCGACCGAGGTTAGGCTCAATGGATACCCCAGGGAGGATGATAGGTAATAAAGCCAATGCTGTCGGACCCATTCTTCCGGTTCGAGCACCACAGTTTTCTTTCGGGCGAGGCAGGGGGTGACTACGCTTTTGCCATCGCTGCCAAGTTGCCATTTCAGCTCGAACGGGGGCAGGTTGAGCGGTACGTAAGTGCACGGTCCCAGTTGGATGCGTGCTGTCGGTAACTCCTGTGCCATGGGCTCAAAAATACCGCATCCGCATTCTATCTTCGTAGGCATGCCGCATCGCCAGGTTATTCGAGACATTGAAGCCGGTTCATTGAAGCCGGTGTACCTCCTGCACGGCGAGGAGCCGTACTTCATTGACGAGATTGCCAAGGCCCTTGAAAATAACGTAGTTGAGGAATCCATGCGCGATTTCAACCAAACGGTAGTGTACGGGCGCGATACCAATGTGGACCACGTGCTGGAGGCGGCGCGGCGTTTTCCCATGATGGCTGAGCGCCAACTGGTGCTGATGCGCGAAGCCCAAGATTGGTCCGCATGGCGCCGCAAGGACGACATGGCAAAGCTGGAAGCCTACGCGGAATCACCTGTGGCCTCCACGGTGCTGGTGTTTTGCTTCAAAAATAAAAAGGCGGACGGCCGCCTCAAGGCCGTCAAGGCAATCAGCAAGGCGGGCGTCTTGTTCCTCAGCGAGAAAGTGCGCGATTACAAATTGCCCGAGTGGATCAGTAATTACGTCCGCGACACCGGCTTGAGCATTTCGCCGCAAGCCGCCCAGATCCTCGCTGAATACCTAGGCAATGATTTGCGCAAGGTGGTCAACGAGCTGACAAAACTCAGCATCGTATTGCCCGAAGGGACAGCGATTGAGCCAGAGCACATTGAGAAGCACATCGGCATCAGCAAGGATTACAACGTCTTTGAATTGCAGCGTGCCCTCGGGTCAAAAGACTTGATGCGTGCCCAGCGCATCGCGGAGTTTTTTGCCGCGAATCCCAAAGACCATCCCGTGGCGATGGTCATGCCGGTGCTCAATAGCTTTTTCAGTAAGGTCTACGCGTACCACGGTTTGAAGGACCGTTCGGGTCCGGCCGCTGCCAAGGCGCTGCGGTGCGCCCCGTTTGCGGTCAAGCAGTACGCGGAGGCTGCGCGCAATTACCCCATGGACAAAGTTGGCAGGGTATTTGGCTACCTCCGGGAAGCCGACCGCAAGTCCAAAGGCCAAGGCAATGCCACTACGCCCGACGCCTTTTTGCTGAAAGAAGCGGTCTTCAAAATTTTGCATTGATTGAAAGTGGCTAACTTGCACTCCCGGCTTTGGGCCTGACTTAGAAATGAAAACAACTGGAATAACGATGATGAAGCGATTAGCAATGGTGCCCTTCGTGGCATTCTTGGTGCTGGGGGCCAACCCCGCAACCGCTCAAGAGGACAACCTCGTTCCCAACGGAAGTTTTGAGAATTCAGACTTGCGCAAATTGAAAAAGCAAGGTGAATTGGAGACGTACACGGAGGATTGGTTCCGTGCGACTGAGGTTCTCTTGGACCTGTACGCCGAAGGCATGAAGTCCGAAAAGGTGAACATTCCTGACAACATCTACGGCACGCAAGAAGCCGCTGACGGTGTATGCTACGCAGGCCTTCGCGCCTTCAGCAAAGACCCCAAGGTCAAACGCACATACTACGAAGTGGAGCTGACCACGGAGATGGAAAAGAACCAGCTGTACTGCGTGTCCTTTGACATCAGTCTGAGCGACTTGTCTCGCTATGCCGTTAATGGTATCGGTGCGGTGTTGAGCGACCGCAAGGTAGAGCAAGGCAACACGGGTCTGTTGGTGCGCACACCAGACGTTTTGCATAAAACTGACAAGGTCATGTCCTTGGTCGACGGTTGGGAAACCGTGTGCGGCACGTACATCGGCACCGGCGAAGAGGAGTTCCTCATCATTGGAGGCTTTCACACCGACAAGGACATCGAAGACGAGAAGGTCAAAAAGCCATCTGACGTGCTGGGGACTCAAGTGGGTCACGCCTACTACTACCTGGATAACGTCAAAGTCACACCCATCGAAGCAAAGTCGCAATGTGCATGCTCAGCGGCCGATGAAATCCGAACGGACTTGGTCTTCGGCGCTGCTGCTCCGGGTCCAGACGCCTCAGCTGATGATGTGGTGGCCGGTTCGGCCGTTTACTACGCGTTCCTGAAGCGCCGCCCAACCGGCGCCGGCGAAATGGCCATCAAGCGCCTCGCCGACCTTTTGAAGGACAACCCTTCTTGGAAGCTCCGCGTCATCGGACATACTGACACGGACGAGTTCAACGAAGGTAAAATCAATCCGCGTTACCGTGAGCTCGGCTACAAGCGTGCAGAAGAAGTGGTGAAGAAGTTTGGCGAGTTTGGTATCGCCGCGGACCGATTCATCGCGGATTCAATGGAGGCCGATGACCCTGCGAGCACCCGCGACTCGGACATCAGCCGTGCGAAGAACCGCCGGGTTGTCTTCGAATTGGTGAAGTAAATCCACCACAGTGCAGCGCATTGCGCGTACCATAGCATTTCAAAGCCACCCTTGCAGCTTGCGGGGGTGGCTTTCTTTTGTGCTCTTGTTGGCGGCAGCAAATGGGTGGGCGCAAAACCTGATTTCGAACGGAAGTTTCGAGGAGATGGAGTGGTGCCCCAATGACTACACGCAATCCGAGCTGAAAACGCTCAAGGGGTGGGGGCAATGCAATGCGGGTACCCCAGATCATTTCGATGCCTGCGCCGCCGGTTCGGCTTCGGGCGTTCCCAAGAACATGTTCGGAAGCCAACAGCCCCTCGATGGCGAGGCATACGCCGGACTCGTCTTGTACGCTTCGTCCAAACCCAACTACCGCGAATACCTCCACGCGGAGCTCGAACGACCGCTCGAGGCCGGCGAATGGGTGTGCGTGGAATGGTGGGTTTGCGCGGCGGACATGGGGCGGTTGATTACCGACGGTATGGGGTTCTATTTTAGCGCGTCGCGGTTGCGTGAAGTGGGGGAAGGGCGCTTGGAGGCCGTTGCCCAAGTCGAGAATCCGCTCTTGAATCTGCTGAGCGACCGCTGGAGCTGGACCAAATTGAGTGACGTGTTTCAAGCCCAAGGCGGCGAGGCACATGTGACGATTGGCAATTTCCGACCACCATCCGAGCTGAAGGTGCTTGAACGGCGGGACGCGCCCAGCGAGTCTAGTGCGTGGGCATATGTCTACCTGGACGGCATCAAGATCACACCGATGGACCAACCGGACGAGTGCAGCTGCCTCAACCGGACCATTGCCGAAGGCGTAACCGATCCGCCGTGGCAGGTGTACCAACGTGAGCATGTCAGGTGGGACGCAGTCTTGTTTGATTTTGATTCGATCGAATTGACGCCAGCGACCCTCGCGCAATTGGAATCCGTGGCAGCAGAAATGCGGTCCAACCGCTTCCTTGTTGTTGAAGTGAATGGCCACACCGACTTCATTGGTACCGAAGCGTACAACTTGGTGCTGAGTGAGCGGCGAGCCGCTTCGGTCATGGATGCCCTAAAGGAACGCGGCGTGGATCCCGCTCGCCTCAAATTGGCCTGGCACGGCAGCCGCAATCCTGCAGCCGATAATGCCACGGAAGGAGGCCGACAACAAAACCGGAGGGTCGAATTCGAATTGCTCGAGCACGCCTTTCTACCGAAGAACTAGCGTCAGATGCGCTGGGTTTTCGGAATCGAGCTCAACAGCACAATGCTCACCACAAAGAAGATGATCAGGGCCAGGATGCTGGACCGCATAGAGCCCGTAAAGCCCTCGATGTAGCCCCAGCTGAACATTCCGATGATGAGGCCGCCCTTTTCCAGGACTTCATAAAAGCTGAAGTATGACGCGTGGTCCTCGGTGCTGGGCAGCATCTTCGAATAGCTGCTGCGGTTGAGGCTTTGCGTACCTCCCATCATGAACCCGATGACGCCTGCGGCGACGTAGAACCCGTTGACATCGTTGACGAGGCTGTATGCATACACGCAGACCCCCATCCACACCACGAGGCACCAGATGAGGGTACGGATATTGCCCACCTTACTACTCACCCACGAAACGAAAAACGCCCCGGGGATGGAAAGCAACTGGACGGCGATGATGGCGATGATGAGCTGGTCGTCGGCGAGGTTCACTTCCTTGATGCCGAACGATGAAGCCATCAGCATTATGGTTTGCAACGCCATCGACAGCACGAAGAATCCCCACAGGAACCGGATAAGGTCCACTCGCTCGGTCAGTTCTTTGGCGACGTTGCGCAATTCGCGAAAGCCGTGGATGAAGAGGTCGCTGGTTACCTTTTTGTTGAAGGGGTTGGAGGGCAATTTGCGGAAGGCCGGTTGGGCCCACGCCACCCACCAGATGCCCACCAAGACGAAGGCCCACGGGGTCATGTGGCTGCCGATGCCCATGATCAACCCGAGGCACACCAAGAGCAGCACTACGCTGCCGACGTACCCCAGCGCATATCCTTTGGCGCTCAGCTTGTCGTGTTCTTCGCGGGGAGCGATCTCAGGGAGGAACGCATTGTAAAAGCCAAGGCTACCCCAGAATCCAATGTTGGCCAGGAACAAACTCAGCATGCTCCATTCCAAATGCGCCGCATCAAAGAAGTGCATGGACATGCAGGCCAACGACCCGGTGTAGCAAAAGATTTTCATCAGCTGCAATTTCTTCCCGGACACATCCGCCATGCCGCTGAGGAGCGGCGAAGCGATGATGACGACGACGAAGCTGGCCGCGAGGACGTAGCTGTAGAGTTGGGTGTTGATGAATTCGGCACCGAAGAACGTCACCACGTCGTTGACAATCTCACCCGCCTCATTGCGCTCTGAGGTGAGGGCGTTGTAAAAAATCGGGAAGATGGCTGTGGTGATGACCAGCGAGTATACGCTGTTGGCCCAGTCGTACATGGCCCAAGCGGTTTTAACCTTTTTGGGGTGATTCGTGGCCGTTGCGCTCATGTTGCCAAGATAGAGCGTTTTGTACTTTTGCGCCGATGAATGAAGCGAAACGAGCTGACGACGCATTCGATGTTGTCATTGTGGGCGGTGGAATTGTAGGAGCCGCGACGCTGTATCAATTGCAGCAGAGGCATCCGGATCGGACCATGCTCCTGATTGAGAAGGAGAAGGGGCTGGCGGATCACCAAACGGGCAACAACTCCGGCGTCATTCACTCGGGTTTGTATTACCCGCCCGGCTCGCTCAAAGCCAAAAACTGCGTCGAAGGCCGGCGTGCCCTGGTCCGCTTTGCCCAAGAGCACAACATTCCCCACGACGTCTGCGGCAAGGTGGTGGTGGCGGTCGAGGAGAGCGAGCTCCCCATGCTGGAAAAGATCCACGGCATCGGGTACCAAAATGAAATCGAAGGCCTTGAGCGCATCAATGCCGACCAGCTCCGTGAGATTGAGCCCCACTGCAAGGGCATCGACGCTCTGTGGGTGCCGTGCACGGGCATCATCGATTACCGGGCTGCGACGAAGAAGATGGTCGACCTCGCATTGGGCCAGCAGCCCCGAAGCGCGCTCCGCTTGGGCGAGGAGGTCACATCGTTTGAACGCGATGGCGACGAGACGGTGGTTCGCACCAATAAGACCACGCAGGGATACCGCGCCAAGCACGTGGTGGTATGCGGAGGTTTACAAGCCGATCGGTTGGCTCGCAAGGACGGCGTGGACC
>JBELBV010000022.1:0-14921 GCA_042095135.1 Flavobacteriales bacterium
AAAATGCAGGTTTTTCACCCGGTGGATGCGGCCGATAACAGCGATGTTCCAGTGGTCGTCTGGGCGTGATGGATTTTCGGAGGGCTGCGGAGAAGGTAGGTTTTGTGCAACCGCGGTGTGTGCTCGGGGAAAGGCTTGTCGGACCTCCATGGCTTCTTGCTCAGAAGAGGCGTGCCATCGGATGCCATCCATCCATCCCATGCCCCGGGCCAATGCCAAAAACAGCCGCTTCTTCAGGGGCTTGATGGAAAGCGCCGCTTCACCGAGCATGCCCCGCGGAGCCATGACCACTCGCACGTTGGGTCGTTGCCGAAGAACGCGCAATGGCAACAAGGTGAAGCCTTTTGAAAACAAGCTGTTTAAGTGAACGACCTCCGGCTTTACCTCATCCAGAATGTCCTGCCACTGGCTCTTACCGATGTCAGATGTGTAGTGAACTTGGATCGTGTTGGTGTTCGTTTCGACCGTGCTCCATTGATCGACTCGGACGTCAAGAGGGTGCTCTTCGTCCAAATCGCGGTTGCTCGTTACCACCCAAACCTCATGAGTTTGGGATAAAAACGCAGCGAGGTTGTATGCGCTTCGAATCGGACCGCCTGCTTTGAATGCCGGGGTGAACCAATCGACCGCTATCAGCACACGCTTTTTCACGTCAGGCAATTCGGTTTTGTTTCATCCAATGCCCGAGCACCACCAAGGCCCACACCCGCGAAAACGACCAGCGCGGGCTGCCTTGTATGAATGCATTCCAAATGGATTGCACCTCTTGTTCGGCACAAGCCCCAATTTCTGACAGCACCTTAAGGCCTTCTTCACACATGGGTTTCAGCGCGGTTCGCATCCAAACTTCCCACGGCAAGGTGAAGCCCATCTTCGGGCGGTCAATGACTTCGGGCGGGAGCAAATTCGGCAATGCATCCGTAAGCAATTGCTTGGGCGAATGCGGCCACTTGTCCTCATCCGATACGGACAAAGCCGCGGCAACAACGTTGTGATCGAGGAACGGTACGCGTACCTCCAGGGCGTGGGCCATGGACATTTGGTCCGTATCGCGTAGCAGGGTGTGCTGCATGTAGGTGCCCATTTCCGCGATGCTTACCTGGCCTAGCATGGGGAGCTTCTCGCCACGGCTTTTGGGGCCCAGCTCCTCCATCAAGTAGCCATACACCGCATTCGGATGGTCCGCCAGCCCTGGTGCCAATCGGCGAATGTCCTGTTCAAGGAAAACCTGACGCGACAACGGATAGGTGTGCAGCAGATCAAAGTAATCCCCGGCGAGCGCCTCGGCTTTCTTGTAAGCCGTGATGTCTTTTTTATATGCGGCATACGCTCCCCCAGCGAGCTTGCGAAGGCCTTTGGGCCAGGAGCCCAGCCAACGCTGGTCCCACAGCGCTTTTGTGCGTTGAAATACCGGATACCCCGCAAACAATTCGTCTCCCCCCAACCCGCTCAACGCAACCGTGATTCCGGCGGCTTTGGTCGCTTTGCTCACTACATAGGTGTTGGGTCCGTCACCACTCGGGTGGTCCATGGCTTCCAACGCCGAGGGTACCTCCTCGAGAAACGCATCCGGAGTCAGGCGGATTTCGTGGTGGTCGGTGTCAAACCGTTCAGCAATCAAGCGGGAATACGGACTCTCGTCAAATTCACCTTCGTTGAAGGTGACGCTGAACGTCGAGATGCGCTGCTCGGTCGCTTGCTTCATCAAGCCAACAATGGCGCTCGAATCAATCCCTCCAGACAAAAAGGCGCCCAACGGCACGTCCGAACGCAACCGCAATTCCACGGAGCGGGAAAGCGCCTCATGGATCTGCGCCAACTCCTCTTTTCGCGAGCGGCCAGATGGCTCCGCGGAAGCAGCAGGGTCCCACCAACGACCCGTTTCTGTCTCTTCACCCTGCAACCGCATCCAGTGGCCCGCCGGAAGCAAGCTCACCCCTTTCACCATGGTACGAGGCGCATGCACCGTCTGATAGCGAAGATAATCGGCCAGGCCCACTGGGTCGTGCTTGCGCTCAATCCAATCCGATGCCAGCAAGCTGCGCACTTCACTCGAAAACACGACCATGTTATCGGCGTGTGCGTAGTACAGCGGCTTAATGCCCATTCGGTCGCGGGCCAACGTCAATTCTCGACGTGCTTGGTTCCAATACGCAAACGCAAACATCCCGTTGAACTCGGTCAACGCCGCCCGGCCCCAGACCTGCATGGCCGCGAGAACGACCTCGGTATCGCTGTCGGTTTGAAACGCGTAATCCCCGCTGAGTTGAGCACGCAATTCACGGTAATTGTACACCTCTCCATTGAAGACAATCACATCGCCTGTTGTGCCGTCAATGAATGGCTGGTTGGAGGCCTCCCGGGTATCGATGATGCTCAAGCGTCGATGGCCAAGCACCAATTCGTCCTCTTCCATCCACACCCCGGACGCGTCAGGTCCGCGGTGCGCAATGGCTTCTACCATGCGCCCCACAGCGCCGCAGGCCTCCGGGAATCGCGACCGATCACTGATGCCGTATACGCCTGCGATTCCACACATCGCTTACGACTCCTCGCCTTGGTTTGACTTCTGAATGCCGTCCCAACCCTGGGCCTTGAGGGGCGTTTCAAGGCCGTTTTTGGTGACGAGGGTCTTCTCCTCGACGTCTTCGAGCATGTGGCCAATCACGGACAATTTGGGGTGGTTGCGCACCTTGTCGTAATCGTCTTGGGAAATCGTAAAGAGCAGTTCGTAATCCTCGCCGCCGCTGAGCATGCAGAGCGTGGGGTCGAGGTTGAAGTCGCGAGCGGTCTTGTAGGTGTGCGGGTCGATGGGCAGTTTGTCCTCGAATAGTTTGACGCCCAACCCAGACGACACACACAAGTGGAACACCTCCGACGCCAGTCCATCGGAAATGTCAATCATCGACGTCGGCTTGAGACCAAGTTCAGCCAATTCGCGGATGACGTCGGTGCGCGCCTCGGGCTTCAACTGACGTTCGAGGATGCCCTCATGTCCTGATAAATCCGGCTGGGCCGTCGGGGCCGATTGAAAAACCGACTTCTCGCGCTCTAGCACTTGCAGGCCCATATAGGCCCCGCCCAAGTCTCCCGACACCACAAGTAAATCTCCGGATTTGGCTCCCGAGCGCGAAACGGCTTGGTCTCCGTCAACTAACCCCAATGCCGTAACCGTGATCATCAATCCAGACGTGGAGGACGATGTGTCTCCGCCGACCAAATCCACTCCGTAGACGGCGCACGCTTTGTGCACGCCGGTGTAGAGCTCGTCGAGCGCTTCGACCGAGAAGCGGCTGCTCACCGCAATGGATACCGTGACCTGTGTCGGCAACGCGTTCATCGCGCAGATGTCAGAAAGGTTCACCGCGATTGCTTTGTAGCCCAGGTGCTTCAAGGGGGCGTAAGAGAGGTCAAAATGAACCCCTTCGACCAACATGTCTGTGGAAACCACCAGGCGTTTGCCTTCGGGATTGATGACCGCTGCGTCGTCGCCGATGCCCAACAATGAAGATGGCTGGCGAAGCACTGTTTGTTCCGTCAATCGACGGATCAATCCAAACTCCCCCAAAGACTCGATTTCCGTGCGTTGCATGCTTCAAAGGTACCGCCGAATCTTTTTGCCCATCAACGGGCTGGAGGGGCGTCCAGAACCCGCAAAACCTCGCCGACAAAATGCAGTTCCAAGCCGGCAAAGGGGTGGTTGAAATCCACCACAACGGAATTCAACCGCACCTCTGCCACGACGCCGATGACTTCGTCCCCGTCTTCCGTTTGCATGGGCACCACCTCACCGATTTCCAGCACGCTTTCGTCCAATTCACCGTCCACTATGAAGGCGGATTTGGGCACTTCGACATACGCCTCATCGTCCTCCTCGCCGTACGCGTCTTCGACCGAAAGCTTGAAATCAAATGAATCGCCCGGCTTCAGACCGATCAATGCCGCTTCAAACGACGGGAGCACTTGTTCTTCCCCCGCCATGAATCCAAAGGGTTCGTCCGCGGGGCAGATTTCCAACTCCTCTGAATCGCCATTGGCTTCACGGAGGATGTAGCTGATTTCGACGAATTTTCCGGAGGCAATGGGTGCGTTGTTCATGCCACGAAAGTAGGCGGTTGATGTAAATTGCCCACATGCATCACTCACATCTTATGCGAATCGTTGGGTTAGGCGCCTTAGCCCTTTTGTTTGCCCTCCCCGCCTTGTCCCAAGAATCCGATCAACGGCCCTTGCGCACACCGCGTGTGTTCAACCCGGTGCAGTGCCACCACTACCGCCACCAAGCAGACGAGCGCCGGGATGTCGAACCCACGCCAGCGCCTCGGTGGATGATGAACTACGACATGGAGCCCTCTATCGCACGCAGCGATTCGTTCGATGTGCATACGTATGAATTGACGCTGGATGTCACGAATTACAGCTACCAACTCCTCGATGCCCACGCGGCCATTGAGTTGGAGGTGATTGATGCAGGAGCCACGGACCTGTGGTTTGACTTGGTGGAATTGACCGTGGACAGCATCCACGTCGATGGGATCGCGGTCGCTTTTGATCAAGGAGAATCTGAAGTGCACATCGATGCGCCTGAAGGAGGCTGGGCGACCGATCAGGTCTACGCCATCGACGTCTGGTACCAAGGCTCGCCTTACCAGGATCCGTACTGGGGTGGGTTTTATTTCGTGAGCGACTACATCTACAACTTGGGCATCGGCCTCACCACCATTCCGCCCAATTTTGGAAAGGTGTGGTACCCGTGTTTTGACAACTTCGTCGAGCGCGCCGCCTACACCTACCACGTCACCAGTGCCGGAGGGCGCACCGCCCATTGCCAAGGCCACCTCATCGGGGAACAGGTGTTAGCCGGCGACACCGTTCAGCGCAGCTTCGAATTAACCCACCCCATCACAACCCACCAATCCGCCATCGCGGTGGCGCCCTACGTTGACTCGAATTACGTACACACCGGAGCATACGGGGACGTCCCCGTGCGCCTCACCGGCAAGCCCGAACACATTGGGCCTATGGTCACCAAATTCCAGGAGCTAGGTTTTGCCATTGATGCCTTGGAATACTGGTGGGGACCGTATGCTTGGGAACGCGTCGGGTACGTGTTGACCACTGACGGCGCCCTCGAAATCCCCACCAACATCGCCTACCCGCAATTCATGGTGGGCGAAGGGCTGGTGGCCAACGGCGACCTGTTCAGCCACGAACTCGGACACCACTGGTGGGGCGACATCGTTGCCCCGCGCATCCACAACCACATGTGGCTGAAGGAAGGGCCTGCGGAATACAGCTCGCATCTGTTTGTGGAGTGGAAAGACGGCGAAGAAGCCTTCATCGATGTGGTCAAGGACAACCAGTTATTCGTCCTCGAAGAATGCCACATCCAAGACAACGGGTTCCATCCGCTGTCGCCTATGCCCGATGAAGAAATCTACGGCCGCCATACTTACTACAAAGGCGCGTCCATCGTGCACAACCTGCGGGCTTACCTCGGCGATGAACTGTTTCGCTCGGGGATGCAATCGGTGGTGGCCGAGCTGTACGACAGCTACATGGACGCCGCTCAGTTCGAGGCGACCTTGGAGGAAGTCACCGGTGTGGACATGACGCCGTGGTTTGAAGCCCAGGTGCTTCAGCCAGGGTTCTCCACCTGGGTTCTGGATTCCGCCGTGACGGCGGGCGCACAAGCCTCTACGCTGCACTTGCAGCAAAAACTCCGTGCATGCGACAACTACCACATGTCAGAGCCGTTGGATGTGGCCGTCTGGGACGCCAACTGGAACCGGTACGACTCCGAAATCGTCGCCAGTGGCCAGTACGATGAGGTCGTGATTGAACACCCAGGAATCGACCAACCAGCGCTCATCGCGCTCAATCCAAATGGGCGCCTGAACCAAGGCCGCATGGACTTCATGTACACCATCGACGACACCGAAGGCATCCAAAACCTGCCGTGGGTGCAAATGCGTGTGGGATGCGATGCGATGCCGGAAGGCGACTCCGCGTTAGTACGGGTTGAGCACCATTGGGCGGCGCCGGACCAAGGGCCTGTCGAGTCATACGTGGACGAGCTGAGTACTACCCACTTTTGGGTTGTCGACGGGATTTGGCCTGAAGGCATCCACCTCGATGCGCGGCTGCAGTACTATGGAAACGATGCCGACGCGTTGGATTATGAACTCTACGGAGGCACGGAGGCCAACGGTTTCCTCGCTTGGCGCCCCGATGCCAGCGAGCCTTGGCAGGAATGCGAGTCCTACGAGTGGCAGCCAGGATCGCTTGCCAACGGCGCTGGACTCTTCCGCGTACTGGACTTGAAGAAGGGACAATACGCCTTTGCCAAAGGGGATGTATCTGTCGGGCTCGAGCCTGAGCCAGCCGAAGCGCTCGCGAACGTATGGCCCAATCCCGTTGTGGATCAGCTCACCGTGCGCAGCAACACTAAAATCCACCGGTTGAACGTGTGGAACGCTGCCGGCCAATTGACGGCATCGGTGCGCCCTCCGTCGGGAACAACCCAATGGCAATTCGACGCTTCCACTTGGAGCGCCGGTTCGTACGTCATCGGTGTCAATAACCAACCGGGACAGACCATCGTCGTGAAGTAATCAGTGCTGAACCGGGCGGCAGGCGACCTTGCCCCGTCCGGCAAGCCAGGCGGTTTGTCCGTCTGGGGTGAACCGAACCGTGTAGAAATTGCTGTCGGCCTCAGTGGTCCAGGTTGCGCCACCATCACTTGAGCGGCTGATTCCTGGAATGCCCACGGCCCAGATGGATTGGCAGTCGGAGTGCGGCACGTACTGCACGCACGATCGGTAGCCTGGGCCGGCACCCGGCGTCAGCAATTCCCACGTCTCGCCGCCATCGGTGGTAGCGATTTTGTTCGCCGCATTGTCGTCCATCGCTTCCCAATTTCCGCCCCATCCCATCCCCTTCACCTCATCGCAACGGGCCACGCTGAATAGGCCCGTCATGGTGCCTCCCTGCACGATGGGCGTCTCCACCACTTCCCAGGTTCGCCCTCGATCCGACGAGCGGAAAATCCGTGAAGCCACTCCCCCTGAGGCAATCCAAACTTCATCTCCGAGCAACGCGATGTTGCCGTTTGAAGCGGCAAAGGCGGCCTCCTCTGCCGATGGCAAGTCCTCACAGGACACTGCCGACCAAGTCGCCCCACCGTCCCGGGTGATGATGACGCTCAAGCATCCGCCCAGCGGATCACCCATGGCAATGCCTTCTCGATTGTCCCAAAAGTGCATGCTGTCAAAAAAGGCCAGCGAGTCCGGATTGGTGTATACCAGGCTCCAGTTGTCATCGGTGTGTGGTTTGCGGTACAGAAGCGCCGGCGACGCGATGCTCAAGGCGAAAGCCGCATCCTCGGTCACCGCAATGGAACGGAAGGCCGGTGTGCCTCCGTCAGGGCTGCGCAACGTATCAACGGTCCATGCTCCATTCGCACAGTGCCCCACAAGCCCCGCCGATCCGGCCCACCAAACATCGCCATCGGACGCCACCGTCAACGCACGAATGCTGGAGTCAAAATCCCATTGCGTAGGAACGGTCTCTGGTGCACAACCGACAGCTGCCGATGCCAACACCACCATGCAATACCCGGTGCCCCTCATGGCGTCGGTGCGGGAGTTGGGGCTTCGTACCAGATGAGGGAACGCACGATGGCCTCGACTTCGCGCATGTATTCGCGTTTGTCGAAGTAGGGGGCGTAAGCATATCCCTCTACCGTCACCAATTCTCCGCTGCGCTCGTCGTACACGGTGAGGCTGTAAAAAGGACCGCCCATGTAGTCGCCTTCGATGCGCCACAGTCCACGCAATTCCGAGGCAAAACCGCCATTGAACACCACTTCCTCGTACGAAGGGGTGTACCGCATTTCCGTTGTCATGAACGAGCGGGGCGTCGGACCGGGCACATGGTCTTTGAGCACTTCGTTCCGCTTGCTTAGCCGGGCTTGCATCGAAAACTGCTCATCGCTTGTGTACGGCTCCCGGTATACGAAAAATCCCTGCTGCACGTCGTGGTTGTCCCCACCTTTCATTCGGGTCAATTGGCGGTCAATCCACAGAAAATCTGACGATTTCTTCGCCCACCGGGCATCGCGTGGTACCGTCAGTTGCAGACCCGCCATTTGGCCCAATTCGTCGCGGATCACCTCGTTTTCACTCAAGCCAATCAACCCCGTGTAGCGATCCACCTCGATCCGATGAAACGCGCTCAATAACTCTGACCCGCGTGCATTCAACGCCGATGCCAGACCTGCTGCGTCGCGCGCTTGGCCGACAACATAGAGCTGCTCACGGGCGTATTTTTCCTTGAAAATCTTGACTTCGGGAGTCTGGGTATCCACGCGATCTGCCAACTCGAGGACGATGATGTTACGGTGGGGCTTCCAAAACCGGTCAAACGACTCCGGCTCGAGGTGCACAAGGTCGAACCATGGCTCGTATTGCGGCAAGACGGGAAAGGGCTGGTCAAAAATCGCCCGCAAGGTGTCGCCCGCTGCACCGCTCCAAACCGCCTCATCGCACACGACCACAATTTCACCCGCTGCCCCAACTTTACCCGTCAACGCTGAACGCGCACCTTCTTGGCTACCGCATGAAAAGAGCACAACGCAAAGGACGAGAACGATGGATCTAAAGCTTGCTGGGGTCTGCATGGATGATCAACTTTTGTCCGATGCGGATCATGGAACCGGATAGGTCGTTCCATTCCCTGAGTTGCCGGACGCTTACTCCATAACGGTCAGCAATCTTCCCAAGTACATCCCCACTTTTTACGCGGTAGGTCACCGGCTCCGGAACAAAGACGATTGCCGGCGTGCGTTCGGGTTCGATGAGCCGCATGCTGTCTTGGAAGGCCAAAAAAGCAGGGATCTCCAGTTGGGGCAACACGAGTGGCCAGTGTTCCTCTGTGGCAGGAATGATGTCCATGCGGTACATCGGGTTCAGCCGCGCGAGCGTCGACTCATCGAGGTCCAACAGCGGCGCAATTTGGTCAAAACGCATCACCTCGTCCACCATCACGGTGTCCAGAAACGCAAAGGGCGGAGCCACATCGCGTGGGAAAATGTTGTGTTCGGCGGGGAACTCCATCAGGTAGGCAACGGCCATGAAGGCCGGGACATAATTGCGGGTTTCACGCGGCAGGAAAAACCGGATCTCCCAAAAGTTTCGTTTGCCTCCACTGCGTCGAATCGCGCGGTTCACATTGCCAGGACCGGCGTTGTACGCGGCCAACGCGAGGTACCAATCATCGTACAGGGTGTACAATCGGCTCAGGTACTTGCAAGCCGCCTCCGTGCTGCGCACCGGGTCCCGCCGTTCGTCGATGTACGAGTCGATGCGCAATCCTTGGTACTTCGCTGTCGCGTACATGAACTGCCACAAGCCGCGCGCGCCGGCGTGGGAACGGGCCATCGGATTCAGGCCTGATTCCACCACCGCGAGGTATTTCAGTTCCAACGGGAGGCCGTGGCGATCGAGGGTTTCTTCAAAAAGCGGAAAATAGCCCGGAGCGCGTCCGAGCATGGTGCCCAAGTGCTTTTTGCGTTTGCTGGAGTAAAAAGCGATGCGCGAATGGGCCACCGGGTTCCAAGCAAGATCCAACGGCGATTGGCTGTCGAGCCAATCCATACGGGCCTGGAGGGCCGCGGTGTCCAGTACCGGGGTTTCGCCCGCTTCAAAATTGTGGATGTTCAGCAGGCTTGTGTCCGAAGAAAAACACCAGTTCTCTCCCAAGTAATCAAGCCACGCCAATTCCGCTAAAGAAGGCTCGGGAAGCAATGACTCATCAGCGCTTAATGCGACCGTTTCACCTACGATCGTATCGGAAATGGCAACTGGTTCAGCCGTTGGTGTCGAGGCCTGGCCCCATCCCAAGGCCGCCACAGCACTGAATGCACATGCACCAAAGTGCGCCGTCAGTCGCCTCATTAGCCTTCGGAACCGTCTTGTTCCTCCTCGTCCTTGTTGGTCGCGTCTTTGAATTCCTTCACGCCCCTCCCGAGTCCCTTCATCAACTCCGGAATTTTCTTTCCGCCAAACAACAAAAGCACCACCAGGGCGATGAGCAGGATAGAACCGGGATTCATTGCATTGAACATGGCCAAAAATTTTCCCAAAGGTCTGAAGAAATTACCAATCCCGCACGTTGCGGGGCATGGGGTTACGAACAGGCCAAAGCGCAATTGTCAATCAGGCGAACCCCGCCCACCTGGGCCGCAACAACGGCAAACGCGTCAGGCCCGACAGGCCCAACATGCCACGGCTCAAACGACGAGGCATTTATCACATCGATGTACTCCAACTCCACCCCCTTCATCACGGATGCTTCCGATTCAATGGCGCGCAGTAATGCTTGGACATCGCCTTGAACTCGAGCCGCATTTTTGATTCGGTTGAGCCAGCCATTGAGCACGAGGGCGTCATGCCGGGCAGCACTGGACAGCCGCACGTTTCGGCTGCTCATGGCTAGTCCGTCGGATTCGCGAACCAGCGGACAACCCACGATTTCAAGGCCCATGAACTCTTCCAGCGCCAATCTCCGGATCACCGCCAGCTGCTGCAGGTCTTTCTCTCCAAAGAACGCCATATCCGGTTCGACTGCTGAAAACAGCTTTCGCACCACAGCCACAACACCGTCAAAATGCGCTTTGCGTTTTTGCCCTTCATACGCCGAGGTCAGCAGGCCATAGTCCACAGGCGCGACCTCGAAATTGCCTCCATACAACTCGTCAACGTGCGGCGTAAAGACCAATGTTGCGCCCGCATGCTGCGCCACTTTCAGGTCTTTATCCATCGTCAGGGGATAGTTCTCAAAGTCTTCTTGGTTATTGAACTGGGTTGGATTGACGAAAATGCTCACCACCACCTCCTCGCAGGCCTCAGCTGCCTGTTCAATGAGCGAAGCATGCCCTGGGTGCAACGCTCCCATGGTCGGCACATAGCCCACGCGCCTGCCCTTAGATTTCGATGCGCGGATGGTGTTTTTTAGCTCCTCAATGGTCGTACACATGTTCATCGCTTCAACCCCTTGTTTCACCCCGTTTTGCTTGGATTTCGACCGAAAATTACGTACTTTCGTTATTCGTTCGAACCAAACAAACCACTGGCCGTCATGGAGAAAGCAAGAATCCTCTACATATCCCAACATATTGTACCGTTCTTGCCAGCGACACAGATGAGCTCTGTGAGCCGAAATCTCCCGCAGGCGGTACATGAAAAGGGGCGAGAGATTCGGGTATTTACTCCTCGTTTTGGTAAAATCAACGAGCGTCGTCACCAGCTACACGAGGTGATTCGACTTTCCGGCATGAACCTCTTGATTGACGACACGGACCATCCACTCGTCATCAAGGTAGCGTCCATTCCAACAGCGCGCATGCAGGTTTACTTCATCGACAACGACGAATATTTCAAGCGCAAAGCGGTCTTGCATGACGCAGATGATAAATTGTTTGAGGACAACGATGAGCGCACCATTTTCTTTGCACGCGGCGTGCTTGAGACCGTGAAGAAGTTGGGGTGGGCGCCGGACATCATCCACTGCAACGGCTGGATGACGGCTGCTGTTCCCGTTTACTTGAAGCAGCTTTTCGCCAGCGACCCTTACTTCGCGGACAGCAAGATCATCACCAGTATCTACGACGAAGGATTTGAGGGCGCATTGGACAGCCGTATGGCGGAGAAAATGCAACAAGACGGCATCACCGGCGACTCCATCTCGTGCATTGACACCCCCACGTTTGATGCCTTGAATGCTTTGTCGATTCAACACTCCGACGGCTTGATCGTTGGGTCAGAAGACTTGGCACCTGAAACCGCTCAAGCAATCGAGCAGGCGGGAGTTCCTGTCCTCGGATACCACGGTGAAGAAGGCTACGTCACCGACATCAACAATTTTTACGATACGATTTTAGAGGGAAAGGCTGAGGCTGTCTCGTAATTGTTGAACTTCGCGGCATGATAAAGATCACCGCAAGTCAGTACGGGGCAGTCGTGGCGAGTATTCTAGGATTCGCCCTCCTGACCGGTTGCAAAAAGCCAACCACTGACATCGGACTGGAGTTTGCCCAGGAAGATCTGCTGGGCTTGTACCAAACCGACACCCTTGCGTTGACATTCGAAACAGTTCGAGAGGATAGCTTGGAAACCAGCCATCTCAGCACGGCTGTATTGGGCAACATGGAGCACCCGTTTTTTGGTTTGCACCAAGGTGCTTTTGCTGCACAGCTTCGATTGAGTGCTCCCGACATTGACTTCGGGGCCAATCCCGTGGTCGACAGTATTTACCTGTCTTTGAACTACACCGGCGACCGGTACGGAGAATTGAGTCCCCAGAACATCCGGGTCGAGCAGTTGATTGATACCCTCACCTTTGATTCCGCGTACTATTCGAACCAGGCGATCGCTACCACGAATATCAACCTGGCCGACCCGGCCTACCAGCCTGTGGTATTGAACCCGCGTGAAACCCTTTACATCGGTGGCGATACCGTCACGCCAGAGGTTCGTGTCTACCTGGACGATGTTTTTGGGCAGTCCTTGCTGGAAGCGGATTCATCTATCTACGATTCCAACCAAGATTGGCGGGAATTTTTTCCGGGATTGCTCATTGCACCAGAACCCAATGGGCCCGGCCAGGGTGCAGTCGGCATCGATGTCACAACCGGCCTGAGCCGCATGCGGTTGCACTACCACAGCGACAACGATAGCGCCGCCACGTACGATTTCATCATCAACGGACTAAGCCCGCGCAACAACCTCTTCGCACACCAGTGGTACCCGCCTTTCCAAGCGTTGGACGAAGCCTACATCACCGCCTTAGACGGTTCGCTGCAATCCGGGGTCTTTTCCGGAGCTGGCCTCAAAACCCGCATCCAATTGCCAGGTTTGACAGCATGGGAAAGCGAACTAGACGAGGATCGAGCGGTGCACAAAGCCGAATTGTGGCTGCCTGTGGATCCCCAATACAACGACCCGCGTTACCCCATCCCTTCCCAGTTGTTCATCCTTTCGGAAAACGATGCCGGTGAAGCCGTCTCTACGCCAGACCAAACGTCCATCGGGCTCGCCATTAACGGCAATTACGACGCCGCTGAGAAGGCTTACCGATTCAACATTTCCCAGACCTTTCAGCAGATGCTGAACGGCACGTACGAATCGGACAAGCTCTACGTTGTGTCTTCACGTGCGGGCATCTCGCTACAAGGCGTTATCCTGAACGGACCTGCGGTTGAGCCGCTCGCGGGCGACACCACAAACTGGAAGCCCAACGCCCGCCTCGTGGTGACGTGGAGCGAATAGGTATTGTTATTAAATTCGTGTTGCGATGTGCGGTATTGTTGGATACATAGGTGATAAAGACTGCTTCCCCATTCTCATCAAAGGGCTGCAGCGACTCGAATACCGCGGATACGACAGCGCTGGTGTTGCCGTTTTTGATGGGACAGATGCCATCCAAGTAAAAAAGAAAAAAGGAAAGGTCGAGGACCTTCTGGCCTTTGTTGGCGACGAAGTTCCGGCCGGCTCCATGGGCATCGGACACACCCGATGGGCCACGCACGGGCCGCCCAATGACATCAACGCCCACCCGCATACTGCGCGGTTTGGACGGCTCGCTATGATTCACAACGGCATCATCGAGAATTACGAATCCCTTCGCACCAGCCTCGAAGCCAACGGCCACGCCTTTGTCAGTGACACTGACACCGAGGTGCTCATCCACCTCATTGACGAAGTCCAAAACCGATCGAACGCGCCCATCGCCGATGCCGTCCAAATGGCACTGAAGGAGGTGGAAGGCGCCTACGCCATTGCGATCATTGACGCAAACGAGCCCGATTTGCTCATTGCTGCGCGCAAATCGAGCCCACTCGTCATCGGGGTCGGCGAGGAGAATGAGTTTTACATCGCTTCTGACGCGACACCCATCATCGAGCACACGCAAAACGTCATCTACTTGGACGACGAAGAGGTCGCGGTCATGCACCGTCAGCACGGCTTGACCATTCGCAACCTTCAAAACACGGTTATCACCCCGGAGGTGCACGAGCTCGAAATGCAGATTGAAGCCATCGAAAAGGGCGGCTTCGACCACTTCATGCTCAAGGAAATTTTCGAGCAGCCCAACTCCATCATGGATTCCTTCCGAGGACGCATCAGCGTGCAGCGATCGGATATCAAAATGTCCGGAATCGATGACCACTGGGAAAAGTGGGACGCCGCACAACGCATCCTAATCATCGCGTGTGGAACCAGTTGGCACGCAGGACTGGTGGCTGAGTACCTGTTTGAAGATTTTGCCCGCATCCCGGTCGAGGTGGAATACGCTTCGGAATTCCGCTACCGCAATCCCATCATCCGGCCTGACGACGTGGTCATTGCCATTTCGCAGTCGGGTGAGACCGCCGATACGCTCGCTGCCATTCAATTGGCGAAGCAACAAGGCGCCCACGTTTTCGGTGTGTGCAACGTCGTAGGATCGAGTATCGCCCGCGAAACCGACAGCGGCGCGTACACCCACGCCGGACCCGAGATTGGCGTTGCCTCGACGAAAGCGTTTACTGCGCAGCTGACCGTCCTCACCCTAATTGCCATGTTAGTCGGCAAAAAGAAGGGACAGCTTTCCACCCAGCGGTTCAACCGTTTGTTGGTTGAGCTCAACGCTATTCCGGACAAAGTCCAAAAGCTGCTGGAGCAAGACACGCGCATCAAGGAAATTGCGAGCCACTTCGTCAACAACGAAAACGCCCTGTACCTCGGCCGCGGTGTGAACTTCCCGGTGGCGTTGGAGGGCGCGCTGAAGCTCAAAGAAATCAGTTACATCCATGCGGAAGGCTATCCCTCAGCGGAAATGAAGCACGGGCCAATTGCCCTCATTGACGAGGAAATGCCGGT
>JBELBV010000022.1:15021-30446 GCA_042095135.1 Flavobacteriales bacterium
CGCCGATTCGGCAAGCTCCTCCAAACGATCGAGCAACACTTCAATATCGCCGTCCTCCGTTAACGGGTTTTGGAAGGTGCACCGAAGCCAGGTCTCTCCATTGAGCACCGTTTTAACGATGTAATACGGCCCGTGTTCCAGCATGGCGTGCCGGAGCGCCGCGTTGTCTGTGCCTTTCAAGCGGAAGCACACAATGTTGGATTGGGGGTGCGCAAAGAGTTCCCAATGCGGCCGCAGTACAATCGCACGTGCAGCCGTTTGAGCTCGGTCCACCAACCGGTCCACCAAACTCTCCCACAATTTGTGGCCGTGGGCTTCCCAAATGCCAAAAACGGCCACGCTCAGCATGCGTTTTGTGCACTCGAAGGTTCGTTTGCTCAAATTCCACCACTCCTCCGCCTGCTCGTTCTCGTACAAATACGCTGCCTCCTGACTGAATGCCGAGTACGCATCCGAACCGTTGCGGTAAAATAGCCCCGTGCACAACGCCGGCACACCCAACATCTTATGAAAGTCCATGGCCACCGAGTCCGCCTTTTCGATGCCTTTCAACGGGGCCTTGTTGCGTTCCGAGAAGATTTGCGCCGCACCGTGTGCGCCGTCCACGTGGAACCATAGGCCGTTTTGCTGTGCAAACGAAGCGAGCATCTCCAAATCGTCAAACGTCCCTGTCGATGTCGTGCACGCATTGCCGACCACAGCGATCACCTCCAGTCCTTGGGCAGTGGCTTCTGCGAGCGATTCTCGCAATGCTTCCGGATCGATTTGGTGGTTGCTCAGCGTCCGAACCTTCACAATACCCGCTTCACCCCATCCCATCACCCGCACAGCCCGATCCACACAATAATGCGCCTGCTCGCTCACCAAAACGGCACACGGTCGGACGGAGCCGTCTTTCCACGCATTGCCCGAAGCTTTTCGTTGACGACCGGCAAGCAAGGCGGTCAGATTCGCCAGCGTCCCGCCATGGCACAAAATGCCGCTAGACGAACCTCCCAAGCCCATAAATTGAGCTAGTTCCTGCATCACTGCTTCCTCCATGGGACTGCTCGCCGGACCCATCTCGTCGATGGCCATGCCGTTGTTGAGCAGCGCAGTTGCGGCCTGAAGCCAAGCCAATTGAGGCAAGGGAACAGCCACTTGATGGCCCGCATAACGCGGGTCGTGCAACCGGTTGGATTGAGTCAGCACCTCTTCGAGCAAATTCGCCTTCCAAAGGGCGCCCGGTTCAGTACCTGTCTTGTTTTTAAGTTTTGATTTCCAATACTCTAGGCGCTTCTCTGGTGGAGAGAACGGCAGCACATGATCATGCCGCTTTTCCTGCGATTCCACGAGGTAATCCGCGAGCCGCTCTACCATTTGACCCCCGCTCTTGCGGAAGGCATCCACTGTGTAAAAGTTCGACCAATGATGTGGAATGCTCGGTTTTGAACATGCTTTCATGTGCGAAAGTTCGGGCGATTGATGCGTACTTGAGTATTTTTTGCTTTTCTTGCGTTCGGAAATTTCCTGAAACACAACACAACATCATGAAGAAACTCATGTTCACTTTGGCGCTCTCAGCGCTGGTCACGATGGGCGTTCAGGCCCAAAAGCAAATGGGCGATGAGCACAACATCGAGGTGGCATTCACTCCGTTCGGAGGTAGCCCCATCGACGGATCAACGCTCAAGTACCGTAACTTCTTGGAAGACAACCGTGCCTTCCGTTTGTCTCTCACCATATCCAATTCCAACGACGTACATGCTTGGTACCAGGACGGTGAAATCAACGAAGCTGATCCGGTCAGCCCACAGTTGAACATCAACACGAAGAGCTCAGCCTTCGGAATCGCTCCCGGTTACGAAATGCACTTCGACGGGATGGACAACCTCTCTCCTTACATCGCATTTGAATTGCCAATCACCATTGGTAACCGTTCGGATACGCAGGAGTTCTGGGGACCGCAAGACATTAATGATGCCGGTCAGCCTGACCAATACATCGTTTGGAACTTGGGCAACGAGCAGGGCTTCACGCAAGTCGGATTCAACATCCTCTTCGGTGCCGACTACTACTTCTCGGATGCCATCTACCTCGGGTTCGAAGCCGGCCTCGGTTTCAGCAGCACCTCGTTTGGCAACCACAGCATCACCACCGACAACTTGACGGCATTCAACATGTACTTCAACAATGCCTTCTCTACAGAAGCAGCGGGCGCAGAAGTTGCAGGTGAATTCGTGGGCCAATTGCCATTCAGCGCATTGGACGGTGTGATCTACAACGAATACTGGCCTGACGGCTCAGGTTCTGACGACCTGTACTACCCTTGGCCAAACCACATCAGCAATACCACTATCGGAAACGTATTCCAGGGTGCATTGCGTGTAGGTTTCTTGTTCGACTGATACACAGCCAACAACATTTGAAAAGGGCGGCGCCATGGGTGCCGCCTTTTTTGTGTCCAAATGAGGGGCTCCGTCGTACCTTGTTTCCATGGAATTGGAATTTCAAGGGGTGGCTTTCAAAGCTAGCGGCGGCGCCAATGAAGACTTGAGTATCACCATGGGCGACGGACACGGCTCCCGCGCTTGGTACGTTGATTTCATGAAACTCCAGGTGGTCCGGGCCAACGGATTTTTGGGCTCCGTCGCAGAGGGCGGAGCCGTGAATTTCCGCGATGTGCAATTCAACCCGCACGGCAACGGAACGCACACGGAGTGCTTGGGGCACATTTCGCCCGAAGCGCACTCCGTCAACGAGCTGACTTTTCCCGTCCTCATGCCTTGCCTATTAGTCAGCGTATTCCCGGAGGCGCGCGACGGCGATCAGGTCATCACCGAACGCGAATTGACCCTGTCCATTTCCCAGCACTGGAATGTGCAATCCATACTGCCACCGGCCATCATCGTCCGTACCCTGCCCAACGACAAATCCAAAGTCGGACGCAACTGGTCCAACACCAATCCACCTTATTTCGATACGGAAGCCATGACCTGGCTCGTCGAGCACAACGTGGACCACCTGTTGGTAGATCTGCCGTCAGTCGATCGCGAGGTCGATGGAGGCGCTTTAGCGGCCCACCACGCCTTTTGGACCTATCCAGACAACCCAAGGCATCAATCGACCATTACTGAGCTTGTTTTCATTCCTGAAACGCTTCAGGACGGGCGTCATTTGCTCAACCTGCAAACGGCGGCATTCGATATGGACGCAACGCCAAGCCGACCCGTCGTGATTCCCTGCAATCAAGTTTGAACATTGTGCTTGCTGGCAGGAAACACCCGGGTGTTCATTCTGGCTCGCCCTCCAACAGTTCCAGGCCAGGCTGCCTCTTCATGAGCATCGATTAGCTATTCTGACCCAAATGCTCACTGGGCACCAACAAAAAAAGCCCCGCAAATGCGGGGCTTTCTTGTATCAGGGGGTGATTCACCTTAGTTGACGTCCCACCACAATTTCGTAGATAACAAATCCGTTGCACCCGCACTGGTTGCTGCTGACCAGTTGTCACCGTTGAGCGTTTGCTCATCAAGCGGGTACCACATGCGAGTGGGTACGTTGCCATCTCCAGCCAACGCTCCGTCTGCGCAAGCGTTCAAAAGACCGAAGTCCAAACGACGGTACTCAGCCCATCCTTCGTAACCCTGCATGTAAAGAGCCACCCACTTCTGGCGACCAATTTTTGTGTTCCAATCACCTTCAGCCGTAGCGTAGGCAACTGCGTCCTGACCAGTATAGTCCGCAATTGCGGCCTCGTCGGTAATGCCCCAGAAGTTCATGTTCAATGCAATCGCCGCATTGTAGTGCTCTTCTGCAGAAAGAATGCTAGTCCAGCCTCGCTCGGCTGCCTCAGCTGCCAAGAAGTGTGTCTGGGCCGCATCGAACAGGATGCCCGGGAAGTCGGCTGCCAAGATCGCCGCACCGCGCTGCGATACGTCGTCGTTCATGGTGATGGCCGCATTCGCTTCAGTCAAGCCGTACACCTCTCCAATGTAACCACCTCCGTTTGCAGCCTCAGCGTAGTAAACGCCGATGCGCGGATCGTTCAATGAAGTCAAGTAATCCACCATGGTGTTGGACGCCGCGAAATCGTTTCGCGTCTTGTAATCTTCGTTGATGGGGTTGTTGTTGGGAGCACCACTGAGGTATGAGAACAACGCGTTGTCCTCATTTCCAGCGATGATCATGCCAGAAGTCAACGCTGCTTCAGCCGCTGCTTGTGCAGGGCCTGCGTTGACATCTGCCATGCGCATTGCTACACGCAACTTCAGTGAGTTGGCGAATTTGGTCCATTGGTCCATGTTGCCACCGTAAATCTGGTCACCTTGCGGCCCAGCTCCACCGGTCATACCGTTCATCGCGTCATCAAGCATCGTGATCAATGCAGCGTACACGTTCGCTTGGCTATCGTAAGCAGGCGTAGTGTTGCTTACGCCCTGCAACGCTTCCGACATCGGAATGTCGCCAAAGGCGTCCGTCAAGTGCTGGTAAATCCACGCTTGGAGGATTTTGGCCACTGCGATTTGGTTCGCATTGTCACCGTAACCTGCATAATCCGCAGCATTGTCCCCGGAATTGAGGTCGATGATGGTCTGCAAGTCCTGCAAAGGACCGGCATAGAACGAAGCCCAAGCGTTGTTCGCTGTTGCATCGCGGTACTGATAGCGGCTCTCGTTGGAGTACTGGTTAGAGCTCCAGTATTGTGCAGTTTGCATGCCACGACGGCTGCCCCAGAACGAGTCATAGACCCGGTCCATGGTCGCCTTCTGCGCACTGGTTAACAGGAAGCCTGTAGACACTGCGGTGGGCTCGTTCGGATTGGTGTTAATCTCCTCGAAGTCCTTGCGGCACCCCGTGAAGGCAAGGGCTCCAATCAAGCCCACCAGGAAGAAAATTTGCTTATTCATTTTCATAATCTTTTAAAAGGTGGGAATTAGAGGTTGAACTTCAAGTTGAAGCCAATGGTGCGCTCAGCAGGAAGCTGACCACCCTCGAATCCTTGTACGTTAGAAGAAGAGGTTGCAACCTCAGGATCAATGTGTGGAACGTTCTTGTGCAAGATGGCCAAGTTGCGACCGTAAACACCAATGCTGATGTTACTGAATGGCAACTCACTGGTCATGCTCTCGGGCAAGTTGTAGTCCAAGCGCAGCTCACGAAGCTTCACGAAGCTTGCGTCATATTGGTCAGCCGCGTGGATGACATATCCTTGGTTGTAGAAGTAGTGGCCTTGTGCAGAAATGTTGGTTTCATTGGCAACAGCTGATGCCGATTCTTCACCGGCTGCGTCCAAGTACGTGATGGCCCCGACGTTGCCGTCTTCATCCACTTCGTACGTACCGTAAACGCCCTCAACTGTTACACCGTCCTCACGGACGGTTCCTTCAGCTGTCTCAGCCAAGGTGCCTGAATACTTGCCCCACTGGTTCGAGTAGCTGTGTACTGATCCGCCTTTCTGGAAGTCGACCAGTGCGCTGAACGAGAGGTTCTTGTACTGGATGTCAGACCAAACACCACCGGTGAAGTCCGCCAAGATGTCTCCGATTGGAACAACACCTGGCGTGCGCAAGTAGCGACCGTTGGTTCCGACCAACTTGTTACCGTTGTCGTCATAAACGAAGTCATAGCCGTAGAACGTACCGAGTGGCTGTCCTGGGCGCGCCTCCAACGTCACCCCGAAGAGGCTGGTGTAGCGGATGTTCTCCACACCATCAGCCAATTCGAGCAATTCGTTGTTGTTCTTAGCGAAGTTGACGCCGAGGTCCCATCGGAAGTCCTCAGACTGAATCAACGTTCCTGAAACAGCCAATTCAACACCGCGGTTTTGCGTCTTACCCGCATTCAATACCGCGCTGGTGTAACCTGAAGCGGCTGATACCGGTACATTGAAAATCAAGTCCTCGGTGATGTTGTTGTAGTACGTCGCATCGATGCGGAGTCGATCCATGAAGAAGTTCAACTCTGTTCCGATTTCGAAACTGGTCGTCTTCTCAGGACGCAAGTCCGGGTTGTTCTGTGCATTCGGTACAGAGGCTGAACCACTGCTTCCGAAGTTCGGGTTCACCCCGTACGTCAAACCGGTCTGGTATGGGCCGGTATCGTTACCAACCTGTGCCCAGCCCAAACGCAACTTACCGAAGCTCAAACCCTCGATATCTGCAACTTCGCTGAATACGTAGCTGGCTGTAGCCGATGGGTAGAAGTAGCTGTTGTTTGCTTCCGGAAGCGAAGAGCTCCAGTCGTTACGAGCGGTTACATCAATGAAGAGTGTGCGCTGGTAACCGATGCTGGCAGAACCGAGCAACGAGTTGATCACCTTGCTTTCTTCGTAGTCGCTGATCTGGTAACCGTCACCGCCATTGGCCACGTTGTAGAGGCCAGGCGTGTTCAAACCACCCAGTGTGTAAGCACCGAATCGCTTGTAATCGCGGATGCGCTTGTTGACACCTACGAAACCGACCACATTCAAGTCCGAGTTGATCTCCTTATTGAAGTTCAAGTACGCGTCCAAGTTTGTTTCTTGGAGTTGACGTGTGTACTCACTGTACGAAGACTCACGTACACCACCTACGGCGATGCGCTCTTGGCGACGATCGATGTAGAAGTCAGTAAGCGCACGGCCCATGAAGCTCAAGTTGTCGTTGATCTTGTAGTTCAACGTCAGGTTTCCAAACACACGGTCGCGCTGGTCATCCTGTACGTTTTGGTAACGCTCCCAGAACGGGTTGTCGAAGTAGTTCGGTGCAGGATCCGTCGGGCTGTTTCGGTTCCAGGTACGTTGCGTTCCATCGGGGTTGATGTAATTGCGCAAACGGTCCATATCCAACTGGCGGTGGAACCACTGCGTAAACTGAGACATCACCGACTCACCGTATCCCGTCAATGGACGGCCCTGGCCTTTCTGCTGAACGTAATTGGCTGAAACGCTTGCGCTCAGCTTTTCACTGACTTGGCTGTTGCCGGAGAAACTCAATGTGTTACGATTCAATGAGCTGTTCTCGTAAACACCGGTTTGATCGTGGTTCGTATAGCTCAAGCGGAACGAACTCTCGTCTGTCGAGCCTGTAACACTCACATTGTTCGAGTACATAACGCCCGTTTGGAAGAAGTCCGCAACATTGTTCGGGTTGGCCTCCCAGGGGCGGACCTCGCCAAGTCCTTCGTCGCCTTCATAATCGTACCAGCTGTCCCAGTGGCGAACAGGCGTGCCGTCCAATGCTGGGCCCCAGCTTCCGTCCAGTGCGTAATCTGGAATGTACTGGCCGTCGATGGTGTCTGCCCAGCTTGTGCTTGGGCCACCGCCGTAGCTGTTCTGGTAGTCAGGCAAAATGAACACGTCGTTGAATGCAACGGTGCTGCTGACCGATACACCCAATCCGGACTTGCCGGAAGCGCGGTGGCCTTCACCTGTCTTCGTCTTGATTACGATTGCACCATTGGATGCGCGCGAACCATAAAGTGCCGCTGCCGCTGGACCTTTCAAAACCGTGACCGACTCAATGTCGTCAGGGTTCAAATCCTGCATCGCGTTACCGTAGTCATATCCACCAACGGAACGTTGCTGGTTGCCGCTCGAGTAGTCCGAGTTGTCCATCGGTACACCGTCCACTACAAAGAGCGGTTGGTTGTCGCCGGTGATTGAACTAGCACCACGCAATATGATTTTTGATGAAGAGCCGATTGCCGTACCAGATGTGACCTGCACACCTGCAATCTTACCGGTCATCGACTTAACGACGTTGTCGGTTTTGGCTTCCGTGAAGGCGTCGTTGCCCAGCTCTTGGACCGCATAGCCCAATGCTTTTTTATCACGGGACACCCCGAGAGCGGTTACCACAACCTCGTCGAGGTCAACACCAGCCGACATGGCTACGTTCACAATGCCATTGCCCCTGCAGGCCACGCGCTCTGTTCCGTATCCGAGGAAACTGAAGATGAGTTCGTCGCTGGCAGCATTAGCCGTGATGGAATAGGATCCGTCAGCATCGGTGAATACACCCACGCCTTCGCCAGAAACAACAACGGCAACACCGGGCAATCCGTCGCCGGAGGCTCGGTCGGTAACCTTACCGGTCACCTTGCCTTGGGACCATGCTGCTCCACTGAACAGCACCGCCGCAAAGAGTAATAATCTTGCTTTCATTTATCAGGATTTAAAATTTGTCTCGAGGACAGGGTTTAGTGCTAGCAAGAAAATAATTATGTGCCGAGATTTACAACTTCTTAACCTGAACTTATCCTCTGCATAATGTTAATGGAGGCCCGAAATAATTTATAAAGTGTGTGCGAGCTTAGTTCATCGTGTTTATTGCTCGTTTTGGCCTGTGAGTCAAAGGGTCTGTAGGCCCCCTGCCAACAATACGCTTTTGAAAACTCCATAGGTCGTGTTCAAATCACACGAAAAAAGCGCTCATACTTGTGACATCAATCACCAAAATTTTTGGAATGAAACATTTACTTAGTTTTTGCGCTATCGCGCTATTCGCGGTTGCTTCAACTGCACAGGATGCTGCACCATTGCAGGAAAAGGGAACGTGGTACCTCGGTACTGCTGACGCCACCCAAGTGTTTAAGCTCTTCTCCGACGAGGGCATGACAGTCGATCCTTTTGTTGGATACGCCATCGCGGACAACATTGGACTCACCTTGGCGCTGAGCTCCAACTCAGACACGGCTCCAGACGCCGATGGTAATGATGTAACATCTTCGGCTTTTGAAGTCCGCCTCGGAGGTGCTTACTTCTTCGGCGATAATTACTACGGTCAGGCGCAAGTCATCTCGGGCAACATGGACTCGGGCCTTCCAGATGGGTCAATAGACTACTCAGGCTTCGGAGTCGGAGTGGGCAAGTGGATCAATGTAAAGGACTGGTGGTACGTGACGCCACAGTTGAACTACACGATGTACAACCAGGATCCATTCTCTGGCAACGCTGTTGAACTTCGAATCCAATTCGGCGCGCAGTTCTAAACGACACCTGCGTGATTTTGAAAAGGGCCTCACTCAGAGGCCCTTTTTTATTTCACCAAAAATTCCAAACGGAAGACCGACCCTTGGCCTGGAAAAGAACGAAGTACTATCCGTCCATTCAATTGACGGACAATGGAGTCGGTAATAAACAGGCCTAGTCCTGTGCCCTTTTCCTTCGATGTGAAATGAGGCTGAAAGATCTCTTTCTGTTTGTCCTCTGGAATACCGATTCCGTTGTCCTCCACCGTCAGGAATGCCTTCCCATCCGGGCTCACCTCCAGGCCAATCGCAATCAACGGATGGGGCTCATTGGCCACGGCGTCAATTGCGTTGGTGATCAAATTATTCATCGCACGCGTGAGGTGCGCCTTCGACCCGTCAATGACAACGGGCGCATCAGGAATGGACATACGCCATTCGATTTGTGGGTTTGATTGTTCATACAGCGCAGCGACCTCTTTTGTCGCCTCTACCCAATTGACTTCCTCGAGCGTTTCCAATCCAACCGCTGCGAGCATTGAGAAGTCAAGCGAAATCTCCGCGAGGATGTCAATTTGTTCTACCACAACGCGCGTGTAACGCCGCAATCGCTCATCGAAGTCGTCCTTTTCATCCACCCAAGCACGTTCCAGTTGTTGAGCACCCAATTTGATGGGGGTGAGTGGGTTCTTGATCTCGTGTGCCACCTGCATGGCCATCATGCGCCAGGCACCTTCCCGCTCCCTTTTGGCTAGTTCTTCCACTGCCGCCTGCAGCTGCTTCAATAGTGCGTTGTATTGGTCCACCAATTCACCTATTGCATCCGACCGATCGTATTCAATCGGTGTTTGCTGAACGCCTGGCTCCAGGTCGCGCATGCGGTCTCGAATCAACCGCAAATGTCTCACCAGGCCATTGGACAAAATGGCCGCAAGAATGGCCCCACCCAAAAACAACACGATGTACAAGGGCGCTAGCTGCGACCAAAACGCCTTGAAATCCCCGGCTTCTAACGCCCGTTTCTCATAACGCACCCCCACGATTCCAAGCGCCGCTTCGTTCCGGTCCCGGACATTCCAGTACACATTGACCACGTCGCTGTCCGTTACCCCTTGGATGCGTTCGTCTGAGGCATCCAGTGCCACCAATACGTCCACCGGTAACTGAATGCTAGCTCCAATGTCATCAGTACGTGTTGATTGTGTAAGGAGTCGGCCGTTTGGGCGGTACAGGGCAATGTCCATGCCGTGGATGTCTGCCAACTCACAAATGCGGTCAGAGAATACGTTTGGAATATCTTCAGTCCGGAGCGAGTCCGACAGGCGGTCCAGGGTGTAGTTCAGGCTTCGCTCCACTGAAGCCTCTTTGCGGACGAGGCGCCGGGCATTATACGCCTCTTCCTGATCGCCGGCAAAATCCCACGCCACGTACATCGTTCCGGCCAATGCCAGCACAACAACGAGCAACATGGAAAGCAAAATACGTGTCTGAAAGCCCATTCTCCGAAGCTAATGCGGGTCAGGCAAACACAAGGACTATGCCAGCCGGTTTTTACGCGTCAAGCGCTTCAGAACCTGCGACGATCTCGAGGATCTCCGTGGTAATGGCCGCTTGACGGGCTTTGTTGTAGGAGATGCGCAACTCACGCAACAGCTCACCACCATTCTCCGTCGCTTGGTGCATCGCTGTCATTCGGGCGCCGTGCTCCGCAGCGTGGCTGTCGAGCAGCCCTTTGTACAGCTGAACCTTCAGTGAGTTCGGGATAATGCGCTCTACAATCTCGGCTTGATTCGGCTCAAAGATGTATTCGATGTCGACACCGCTCGGTCCCTCTTCGCTTGTCTCAAGCGGTTCCAATGGAAGATAGTCTTCCATGGTCGGCTCCTGGACGGCCGCATTCACAAACTTGTTATAGACGATTTTGACGGCGTCGTAGGCGCCTGCGCGGAATTGCTCCATGATGGCCTCTGCCACCTCTTGAGCTGCGTCAAAATTCAGGTCGTCAAAAATCTTCCACGTATCCTCCCCAAAGCCTTGCGGCGACAATGACGCATCCTTTTTGAAGGCGTCGTTGGCCTTTTTGCCCAGCGGGAGCACATGGTATTCCGCATCACCTTGCTTAATGGCGTTATTCACCTGCTTGATGATGTTATTGTTGAAGCCTCCACACAAACCACGGTTTGACGTGATGGCTACGAGCAAGACGCGCTTTACATGGCGCTTTTCTGAGTAGACTCCTTCCCCACTGTCCAAGGACGCGCTCACATTGGAGAGCACCGCTTGGAGCTTTTCAGCGTACGGACGCATTCGGGTGATTGCATCCTGTGCACGTCGCAGTTTCGCCGCTGCCACCATTTTCATGGCAGAGGTAATCTGCATCGTGTTTTGAACCGATGTAATTCGTTCCCGTACTTCCTTGAGTCCGCCAGCCATGGGTTATGCGTATTGAGCCGTCATTTCTTTGGCAGCGGCAGTGAGAACGCTCTTCTGCTCGTCACCATACTTGCCGTTCTTCAACTCCTCCATGGTGTCCGCGTGCTTCGAACGGAGGTAGTCGAGGTAAGCCACTTCGAAGTCCTTCACACGGTTCACAGGCACATCCTTCAAGAGGCCTTCTACACCGCAGTAAATGATCGCAATCTGGTCCTCTACACGCATCGGACTATTCAGGTCCTGCTTGAGGATTTCCACGTTGCGCTCACCTTTGTCCAAAACCGCCTTGGTGGCCTCATCCAAATCCGAACCAAACTTGGCGAAAGCTTCCAATTCGCGGTACTGCGCCTGGTCGAGCTTCAGTGTACCCGATACCTTCTTCATGGACTTGATCTGAGCGTTACCCCCTACACGGCTCACCGAGATACCTACATTAATCGCAGGGCGGATGCCGCTCAAGAAGAGGTTGGACTCGAGAAAAATCTGACCATCCGTAATGGAGATCACGTTGGTCGGGATGTACGCCGACACATCACCTGCTTGGGTCTCAATGATCGGTAGTGCCGTCAAGGATCCACCGCCCTTCACTTTGTCCTTCAAGGACGCTGGCAAATCGTTCATTTGAGAGGCAATTTCCTGTTCACCAATAACCTTCGCTGCGCGTTCCAACAGGCGGCTGTGCAGGTAGAATACGTCACCGGGGTATGCCTCACGTCCTGGAGGGCGACGCAACAACAGCGACACCTCACGGTAAGCAACGGCTTGCTTTGACAAGTCATCGTATACCACCAGCGCCGCGCGGCCTGTATCGCGGAAAAATTCACCGATCGCCGCACCGGTGAACGGTGCGTAGAACTGAAGTGGCGCAGGGTCTGATGCTGTTGCCGCTACCACAACAGTGTAGGGCAACGCGCCGTTTTCTTCCAAGGTCTTCACGATTCCAGCGACCGTCGAACCCTTCTGGCCTACAGCGACGTAGATGCAGAATACTGGCTCGCCTGCCTCGTAGAATTCACGCTGGTTGATGATGGTGTCAATCGCAACGGTGGTCTTTCCCGTCTGGCGGTCACCGATAATCAACTCGCGCTGACCACGGCCAATTGGAATCATCGCGTCGATGGCCTTGATGCCTGTCTGCAATGGTTCGCTTACCGGTTGGCGGTAGATGACACCTGGCGCTTTGCGCTCAATCGGCATCTCGTACAAGTCGCCTTGAATGGGGCCCTTGCCGTCGATCGGTTCACCAAGCGTGTTCACGACGCGACCCAACATGCCCTCTCCGGCACGGATTGCCGCGATGCGCCCTGTACGCTTCACTGATGAACCTTCCTTCAGGTCACCTGAAGGGTCCAACAATACCGCACCGACGTTGTCTTCCTCGAGGTTCAACACGATGCCACGGGCACCGTTTTCGAATTCGATCAATTCGCCGGATTCCACATTGGTCAAACCGTAGATGCGCGCAATGCCATCCCCGATTTGAAGGACTGTACCTACTTCTTCCAGTTCAGCGGCTGACTTGACGCCTGCGAGCTGTTCACGTAAAATGGAAGAGACTTCTGCTGGATTGATTTCTGCCATGATTTCGGCTGGTGTTCGGTTTTGGTGTCCGGATTAAAGTTCCGGTTCGTAATCGTGATCTGTGATTTGACGGCGAAGGAGCTCCAGCTCGCGCTTGATGCTGGCATCAATCATGCGGTTGTCCATGAGCAGCTGAAAACCGCCTAGCAACTCAGGCACTACGGTTTCCTTCAATTCAACTTCTCCGTCGTGAAGATTCTTCAAGGCTGCGCTCACACGACCGCGCAGCTCATCGTCCATGGGAATCGCTGTCTTCACTTCTGCCACACGCACGTTGCGTTGCTGGCGAATCAAGTTCAGCGACTCATCAATGATGGCGGGCAAAATGGATTCTCGTCCCTTGCGCACCAAAATCTTAATGAACTCCAACGTGAGCGATTCGATCTTCCCCTCAAAAATTTTCACCAGGATATTTTCCTTGGCGTCGGCCTTGATTACAGGGCTTTTCAACAGAAGTTCCAGGTCATCGGATCCTTGAACGGCGTCGTTCAACAACCGGATGTCCTTTTCCATCTTGTCAATCGCCCCTTTTTCTTCCGCAAGGCTGAAGAGGGATTTAGCGTATCGTATGGCTGCGCGTGGAGTGGCCATGGATTAATTCAATGGAGATTCATCAATGAGTCGGTTGACGAGGGCTTTCTGCTCGTCGTTTGACTCCAACTTTTCTCGCAGCAAACGCTCTGCAATTTCCAAGGAAAGGTTGCCTACCTCCGCCTTCAACTCCGCAACAGCGGCTTTGCGCTCGATAGCGATGGCATCTTTGGCGGCAGCTACTTCCTTGGTGGCTGCTTCACGTGCTGTGTTTTTGGCATCGGCTACCAACTGGTCGGCCATCTCGCGGGCTTCACGCAACATGCGGTCGCGTTCCGTGCGAGCTTCCTTCAGTTGGTTTTCATTGCTCGCGGCCAGCTCTTCCATTTCCTTGCGGACCTTTTCCGCCTCATTCAAGGCGCCCGCAATGGATTCTTCGCGCTCATTCAGCGCAGACAGAATCGGACCCCACGCGAAACGGCGGAGTATGAAAAGCACCACAAGGAATGCGATGGATGCCCAAACGACGGTCCCTAGGGCCGGTGTAAGTAGCGCTCCCATCGTTTATTATCCGAGTGCTACGAGCAAGCAGATGATGATGCCGAAAAGAGCAACACCCTCGACAAGTGCCGCGGCAACGATCATGTTAGAACGCAAGTCACTGGTTGCCTCTGGCTGACGTGCCATTGCTTCCAATGCAGATCCGCCAATGCGGCCTACACCGATACCAGCGCCAATCGCTGCTGCACCTGCGCCAAGACCTGCAAGGCCTTGACCTACTCCGATTTCAAAAAGAATGCTCAACAATTCCATAGTGTTGGTTTTTATTGTGGATGGATTTTAACTCAGTGGTGTGCGGGGTCGTGGGTGGCGTCGCCGAAGTAAATCGCGGCAAGCAGTGTGAAAACAAAGGCTTGCAAGAAAGCCACCAACAACTCCAAGAAATACATAAAAATCATGAAGGCTGTGGAGAATATCCCCATGCCAGAACCGGCTCCGACGGCTTGGCCGCCATCACCAAAAATGAAAATCAAACTCGAGAATGCGAGGATGATGATGTGTCCAGCGCTGATGTTTGCTGTCAAACGAATCATCAATACCGCCGGCTTCATGATGATGCTGAACACCTCGATCGGCACCAAAATAAACTTCACCGGCAACGGAACACCGGGAGGCCAGAAGATGTGGCCCCAGTAATGCTTGTTTCCGTTCAAGTTGGTCAATAAGAAAACCAACGTCGCCAACACGACCGTTACACCAATAGTACCGGTAATGTTGAAACCACCTAGGAAAGGAACCAGTCCGAGAAGGTTGCAGAAGAATATGAAGAAGAATACCGTCAGCAAAAACGGCATGAAGCGGTGCGCCTTGTCTCCGATGGAGGGTTTGGCAATCTCGTCCCGGACGAAAATAATCAACGGCTCTAGCGCGTTCGCCATTCCCGTCGGCGCTTGGCCTGGGTTCTTCTTATAGTAGCCGGCGATGCTCAGGAACATCCACACCATAACTGCGAGAATGAGCAGCATCCCAAATATCGATTTGGTAATGGAGAAGTCGTACACCGTCAAGGGCGCGCCTGCATCAGCTGCTGTGATCTGACCGGAGACTACTGGAGTGCCGTCCGCAGCCACACCATCCTCCGCATGCATGGTGTAGGTGATGCCCTTCACTTCGCACACCTTGTTTCCGTGACCGTGGCCCTCGAATACACTGCTCATGAAGACCTGCACTCCCTCACCCTCAATGTAAAGAATGACCGGAAGTGGAATGTGGACATCGCCGAAGAGGTGGATGTCGTGTGCGTCTGCAATGTGGTGGATGATGAACGTACCCGCTACGAACTCTTCATCGTGAGCGTGATCACCGTGAGCGTCATGCGTATGCTCTTCGTGAGCGTGTTCCGCGTGAGATTCGTGATCGTGGATTTCCTCGCCATGGTCGCCATCGTG
>JBELBV010000022.1:30546-36690 GCA_042095135.1 Flavobacteriales bacterium
GCGTGTGCGTCGTGCTCATCAGCGTGGCTGTGGTCTTGAGCCAAGAGCGCTGTTCCAGAAAGGAGGAGCAAGGCGGCAAGCAGGGCCTTGAATGAGCTAAAAAAGCGATTCATTGTTGGCGGTAGAGCTGAATTCGGCGCAAAAGTAATTCACAGAACACAGGCAGCATCGAAGTTTTGCGAATTTCTTTACCTGCGGAAGTGGAAATCTTCAATTAGGGTCGCGAGGCGCATGATTTTGCGATTCAACAACCAGCAAAACCGTATTCACAGCGAAAACCACGAACAGCCCCAACACAAAATGCACCCGGTGCGTTCCGCCCACCAAAACGAGGTACGCGGTGACGAGGGCAAGGCTTGAAAACATCTTAATAGCCGTCGACCCGTTTACCGCTGTAATGAACTGCATGGACGACCGGCGCATGGCCGAGTGGATCCAACGATTCAAGAGTAGGGTCAACCCGAAGTACCAGCACACCACTGCCGCCCACACCCACGTGTAGGCAAAGGAGGCAAACGGCGGGATGACCAACCCGGCTCCAAGCAAGGCTGCATTAGCCACGGCTAATTTCACGGGGAAACGCATGGTAGTTGGATTATTTTGACAGCTCTTTAATCACCATCCAGATTGCAGCTACGGTTCCCAACACCCCACCAAGAAGGGTTCCGAGGGGAAATTCGTGGCCGCTGCTGAGGTCCCACTTGCGTCCCAACCAGACGGCCATACCAATGGAGCCCGCCATGGTAAATGCCATGCCGGAAAACCGCAGGAAAGCACCGGATCGTGGGGTGCGCTTCGGGGTCTTTGGTTCCACGTGCTGCCGGGTTATACCGCGGCTGGCTGCTGGGCGTTCGCCTTGGAAGCCACTGGTTGCTTGTCGCGGCTAGCCTCCTTGATGTCCTTGACCTTTGAGGTTAGGTGCAAGTTACCCGTGGCCTGCGCGCCATTCTCCACAGAAAGCTGTCCGTACTGGATGTCGCCGTGAACCTTTGCTGAGGCCTTCAAAACGAAGAGTTCTTGAACGAGGATATTTCCTTCCATTTCCCCTTCTGTCTCGCAATGAGCGCAAGACACAGAGCCTTTGATTCGACCTGAGTTTCCGATGACCAAGCGGCCCTTGGTAATAAGTTCTCCTTCAAACGTTCCGTCGATGCGGACGTTGTTTTCACTGCGGAGCACCCCTTCGAAGGTGGTGCCTTTCGCGATTCGGTTGACCGCGTTATCCGATGACGTTTCTGGTTTCATTGACTTTTTGGTGGTTCCAAGCATGGCACAAAGGTAATTCGAAACCCGCTAAACCACTAAGGGTCACTCACCCCCTTCCAAGTACACCTTTTCGAACCAGCGTTGGTAGCTGTCCATTTCCTTATTTTTGAAGAGCTCGATGTAGTTCTCCGTCGAAATGGTAAACAAGGCGTAACCAGAGGTGTTGATCGCCCCGAGCTCTGCGGTGTTGTTTGTAAAGACTTCGTAGTAGTCTAGGCTGTAATCCTGCCGCTTAAAATCCTTGATGAGCACAATTTGGAAATTGCGGTTGATCAAATTGGCGGTCACGCGCAGTTCGCTGGAAGCGAAAAACTCGCTATTGAAATCCGCAATGGTTGCGCGCAATTCCTCCACATTTCCCCGGCCCACCGGCACCAGCATGCCGAAGTAGTGCGTGAGGTAGGGTTTGTGCTCCCACACCACCACCTCTTCTTCCTCTTCGTCCGCTCCTTCCTCATTTGCCGCATCGCGTGAACCGCCGTTCAATGCCGCCAACAGTGCCTGCGCAAATTCCGCCTCCTCTGTTTCTGGGCAATCCCGAACGATTAACTGCAGGGCATCAAAATACGCCCGGCGATCGCCGCCTGTTCGCGCACTCAATCCACCAATACTCTGCGCGCGCAGCAACCGGTACTTGCACACGTAATTGTTGCTAGGGTGGTAATTAATGATGTCGTCCGCCGCTAATAAAACCTCCTGGTACGCTTTGGCATAATAGCGCTGAAGCAATTCTTCGTAGGCCAACCGCTCCTCTTCGCGCCGCACCTCCTCTTGGTCCGCGAAATCCGGATTTTCAATCAAAATGGCCCACTCGGAATTTGGATAGCGCTCCAATACTTGTGCGCTCCAATAGTCTGAATTGCACGTCTCGCAGAACGGGCTTTGGTAGTTTTCTTCCACTTCCCGCTGGAGGTAGGTTCGGTACAGTTGATAGTAGGTGGTGGGGTGGAAGTCGCTCTCATCCATGCGTTCGGTCAGCTCCGTCCATGTGTCGATGGCGTTTTCCAAATCCGAGAGTTTCTCTTTGTACACGAGGCCCGCGTTGTAATACGCTTCTGCAATCATGGCCACTGCGTTCTCGCGCTCTGCGCTGTCGCACGGCAACCCAGCCATCAGCTCGTCAAAACTAGGAATCTCACCCGGCACCAATCCGTCCTCGACCGATTCAATGGTCCCGGCTTCTTCTTCGCCAACACCCATTTCATTCGAGAAAGCCACGTCCATCTTCAGTGAACGTCGCCAGTTGTCTTCAAGCGGACGATCGCCCCAATAGTCACGGAAATTCCGTCGGCCCGCCACTTTCAGTTGAGCGTTGTAGGGCCAGAACATGCCTGCGCCTTGATCACCAGCATTGGCCAATTCCGCCGCCGCTGCTGCCTCTGCTGCTCGCTTGCGCTCCTCTTCCTCCTCTTCCAACTGGGCGATGATTTCCGCAATGCGGTCGTCACGCTCATCTTCGGGGAGGTCGCAAATTTCAAGCAGGCTGTCCTGCTCGGCGATGGTGTTCAAATTGGTGACGAGTTCCGTGAGGTTGTCCGCCATGGCATCGACCTCATCAAACCGTTCGTTCTCGTCCTCCATGAAAGTGCGAGCGCTGTCGTAGTACGCTTGGGCGTTGGTGTAGTCCAAATCCTCCATGTAGAGGTCGCCAAGCATGAGGTAGCTCTTCATACGTTGGCGCGTGTTTTCGTCATTTACCAACAAGGACTCCTTAAGCAGTCCCACCGCATCGTCTCGTCGTCTCTCCTCCAACGCCAAGGTGGCGAGTGCATAAAAGATCTGGTCTTGGTAGATGTCGTTCTTGTCATCGTCCAGCATCTCCTCCAGCAACTCAATGATGGGCTCGCTGTCGGTTTCGCGCCGGTCAAACGCCATGGCCTGCTTGATTTTGGCGTAAAACTCCAACTCATAAGGTGTGCGCAAATCCACCACGTCGTTGTAGCGCTCAATGGCCTTTTCCGCTTGTCCGGCCGCCTCATAACATTGAGCCAAAATGAACAGCAATCGCGCGTAGTCCTTTCGCTTTTCTACGTAATCAAACGCCTCTTCCAGTTTTTCAATAGCGTCCTCTACCTCATCGTGTTTGAGGTGAAACGCGGCGTACACCTCGTGCACATAAACCATGACCTCCGGGTCCTCTACGCGTTTGATTTGTGCGGCTTTGATAAGGGTGTTGCTCGCGCGAACCCGGTCGTCGAATGCCATGTATGTGCGAGCCATCCAGGCATTTGACCACGCCTGGGCATCAGGGTAATCCAAGGTCCGCACGAGGTACTGGAACACCTCAAGGGCTTTTTCCTTTTCGCCCTTGATCAAATGCGCCCGTGCAATCACGTCGTAATTGTCGTCAATCCACTTGTTCAGCTCGGGGCGCTTTAAGTCTTTTTGTTCGCGGCGAGACGGCGACATGGTATGTTTATCGACCACCTTCGTGCACTTCTCGATGGCGCGCTCCATCAAAGGGTACACCTGCTGAGCGGTTGTTTCGTCAACCGGAGGGAAAATGGGTAGAATCTCGTCCCAGTTCTCTTCGTAACCCTCATTCAGTACCTGCTCCGCCTCCTTCATCGCCTCGGTGGCGTAGAAGAACCCGTTGTATTTGGCGTGCATGTTGTGGTAAGCTCGGTACGCAAAGCCGTCCCGCGTCGTGGAACATCCCGTTACCATAAGGAGGATAACCATCCCCCATCCCAACATCCCGTGTTTGCTCATCTTATTTGGTCCCATGGACAGGTGCTCAACGCAGAATCCGCTAAATTATTCCAAACGCGGCGACCAAACGATGCCTTTTTGTGTATTCCGCGATATTTGTTCCTCGCAATGACACAACTCAAAGACTTCCGTGAACGCTGGTTCAAGCGCTACCGCTTGGTTCTGCACGAGGAACAATCCTACAAGGAACGGTGGCAAATGACCATCAACCGATGGGGATTAGCCACTACTTCAAGCGCGCTATTGGTCGCCGTGGCAGGACTTACCTACCTCCTCGTAGCGTGGACGCCACTACGTGAATACATCGTGCCCGGGTATGTCAGCGAGGCTAGCCGGATGCGTGCCATCGATGCGGAATTACGCGCGGACAGTGCGCTGAACGCACTAGCTATTCAGGAAAGGTACTTGAACGACCTGCGCACTGTGCTTACGGGACAGGCGGTATTGAATGATGTCGAGCCAGCGGTGTTGGATAGCGCAGCCATGGCCAACGCAGAGGAGGGGTTGAACGATTGGGGGTTGACCGAGGAAGATTTGGCGCTGCGCGAACGCGTCGAAGATGAAGACCGGTTTGCTTTGCAACGCGCGCAATCCAACGAGCGGGCTTCAAAAAGTATTCCATTCGCGCCCTTGCAAGGTGAAATCTCCTCTGAGTTCGATCCGGCGATCGGGCACTTTGGGGTTGATTTTGTTGCGCCGGTCGGATCGATGATTCACGCGGTGGACGATGGCACCGTGATGCTCGCCTCGTACACTTCAGACGGCGGTTATGTGGTCAATATTCAGCACCCCGGCAACCGCATTTCCGTGTACAAGCACAACCAAAGCTTACTCGTCGAGGCGGGCGACCGGGTTCAGGCGGGTGACCCCATTGCTGTCTTAGGCGGAACGGGAACGCACTCCACTGGTCCCCACTCCCATTTCGAATGGTGGGTGGATGGTACGGCGCTTGATCCGGTGCGGTGGCTACCGGAATATGCTTCGGAACGGCCTGAATAATCGAGGCCTTAGCCCTTCAACACAATGTCGAAATCGATAAGGTCAACGAACCGCTGAATGCGCTCGTCCAACTCCCCTTGGGTCAAACCCAGCAGGCGCTCCGTGCCAAATTGTTCGCATGTGAACGAAGCCAGCGCTGACCCCAAGACCACCGCTCGCTTCATATTGGCAAACGACGTATCGTCTGTGTGCGCTAGGTAGCCGATGAAGCCCCCGGCAAAAGAGTCGCCTGCACCGGTCGGATCCAACACCTCCTCCAACGGCAGCGCTGGGGCGAAGAAAACCTCGTCTTGGTTGAAAAGTAGTGCCCCGTGTTCACCTTTTTTGATGACCAGGGTGGACGGACCCATGGTGAGAATTTTTTGCGCCGCTTTCACCAAGGAGTATTCACCTGATAGCTGGCGCGCCTCCTCGTCGTTGATGGTCAACACGTCGATGCGCTGCAACACAGCTTTGAGGGGCTCCAGCGCGATGTCCATCCAAAAATTCATCGTGTCCAAGACAACGAGCTTGGGGCGCTTGGCCATCTGGTCCAACACGCTCGACTGAACGTTGGGATCGAGGTTGCCCAACATCACATAATCGGCATTTTGCGCCGCCTCCGGGACTTTAGGTTGAAAATCAGCCAGCACGTTGAGGTCAGTAGTCAGTGTGTCACGGGAGTTCATGTCCATGTGGTACTTCCCTTCCCAGAAGAAGCTCTTCTCGCCTTGGCGGCACTCCAACCCTTCCGTTCTGACACCCCGGGATTCCAATTCGTCAATGAAGGATTGGGGGAAGTCATCTCCAATAACCGAGATGATGTGCTGCTCTTTGACGAATTGGCTTGCGCTCAACCCGATGTAAGAAGCAGCCCCACCAACGATTTTGCCTGAAGAAGCGAATGGGGTTTGGATGGCATCAAAGGCCACAGTACCAACAGTTACTAAACTCATGTTTCTAAAAATCTGCCGCAAAGGTACCGGTTCTTTTTCGAGTGGTCCGGTCCAGCGTAACATTCTTGCACGCGCCACCGTATAGGCTGCAGGCGCAAAAAAATTTCCCAATTCGTCCACGAACGAAAAGAAAGGATTATCTTTGCCGTCCGAATATTCCTCCATAGCTCAGTTGGTTAGAGCATCTGACTGTTAATCAGAGGGTCCCTGGTTCAAGTCCAGGTGGGGGAGC
>JBELBV010000023.1:0-36652 GCA_042095135.1 Flavobacteriales bacterium
CGAGAACGCGAAATAATCCTGGCTCCATGGAGCTCAAAAGGGTTGTTGTTACCGGTTTAGGGGCGATTACGCCCCTCGGAAATGATGTGCCAACGTACTGGAAAGGACTGGTAAATGGTGTGAGCGGATCCGCTCCCATCACTAAGTTTGACGCGACCAATTTCAAGACGCAGTTCGCCTGCGAAGTGAAAGATTGGGACGTGTCCGAATTCCTCGACCGCAAAGAGTCGCGGAAGATGGACTTGTTCGCACAGTATGCGGTTGTATGTTCCGATCAAGCGTTAGAAGATGCAGGCCTCGCAGGAGAGGATTCCCCCGTGAATCCCGACCGCGCCGGGGTCATCTGGGGTTCGGGCATCGGAGGGTTCCAAACCTTCATGAACGAAGCCCTTAATTTCCACCGCAGCGAAGGAATCCCGCGTTTCAGTCCGTTCTTCATCCCCATGATGATTTCGGACATCGCGGCTGGCCACATCAGCATGCGGCACGGGTACCGCGGTCCCAACTTCTGCACGGTTTCGGCCTGTGCCAGTGGGACCAACGCCATGATTGATGCGTTCAACTACATCCGGTTGGGCAAAGCCGATGTGATGGTGACCGGTGGTTCTGAAGCAGCCGTGACCGAAGGTGGAATTGGTGGATTCAATGCGTTGAAGGCGCTTTCCACCCGCAACGACGAACCGGCCAAGGCATCCCGTCCGTTTGATTCTACCCGGGACGGTTTCGTGCTCGGTGAAGGAGGCGGAGCGATCATCCTGGAGGAATACGAGCATGCGGTCGCCCGTGGCGCGACGATTTACTGTGAGATGGTGGGCGGTGGCATGAGTGCCGATGCGCACCACATCACGGCGCCTCACCCCGAAGGACTCGGTGCGTTGAACGTTATGAAATCCGCATTGGATGATGCGGGTATGAAGCGAGAGGAAGTTCACTACGTGAACGTACACGGCACGTCCACCCCGCTGGGTGACGTTGCAGAAACCAAGGCCATTCAAGGCGTCTTTGGGGACCACGCTTACGACCTAAATATCAGCTCGACCAAATCCATGACGGGCCACTTGCTGGGTGCTGCAGGTGCCATCGAAGGCATTGCCTGCATTCTCGCCATCAAGCACGGCATCATACCGCCAACCATCAATTTTGAACATGCCGACGAGGCGCTCGACCCCAAATTGAACTTTACGTTCAATAAAGCGCAAGAGCGCACAGTACGAGCAGCACTCTCCAATACTTTCGGATTTGGTGGGCACAACGCCTCGGTCTTGTTCAAGGCTTTGGACTGATTTTTCTTTTGGGACTGTTGCGCAACAGAAACTGGGCCAACCGTTGGACCCGAGGGGGCGTCTCTCCTGATTTCAGGCGCTTCGTCAAAACTGAATTCGGCGTGCGCGTGCGGAATGGCACGTGGTACAAACAAGCGATGACCCACGGTTCGATGATGTCCGAACTGGAGCCCGGAGAACAGTCGAACGAACGGCTTGAATTCTTGGGCGATTCCATTCTTGGCGCCGTGGCGGCAGAGCTCGTGTTTTTCCATTACCCACATGAAGAAGAGGGTCACTTGACCCAGACGCGGTCGAATTTGGTGAGCCGCAAGTCACTCAATCGGATTGGTGAGGCCATGGGACTTGGTGAGTACATTCAGACGACCATCGCTCAACGCCCGCTACCGAGTGCGGTCGTTGGAAATGCGTTGGAGGCACTGATTGGCGCCATTTACCTCGATCACGGCTACAAAAAGACCTGCGCACTGGCCTCTTCCATGCTCATGCGGTACGGCGCAGAAGAGTCGATGGAGGCTACCTTAGACTTCAAATCCAGCTTGTACCATTGGGCACAAGTGGAAGGTAAGACGGTCCGATACGAGGACAAAGAGGCACAGGCATCAAATGAGCGAGCACAGGGCGTACATGAGGTGGTATTGATGGTCGACGACCGACCGGTGGCGGAAGGGGCTGGCACGTCAAAAAAGGAGGCAGAACAGGAAGCAGCTCGTGTCGCTTTGGAACGCGGAGAATGGCGTGAAAAACCGCTGTAATTCTGAGCGGACGCGGTATATTCGCATTGAATGCAGTGGCTTGACGAAGACTTCGCAGACGCGTGTGATTTTGAACTTTTGGGGCTGAGCAGTCACCTGCCACCGCACCGGTTGGCTTGGGAGCTGAATCAGCACCTGGAGTGGCGGTTGGAGTTTTTCAAAGTGCTAGAAATCCAGCAGCGCACAGGGCATTCAGAACACGCGGTTTACCGATACGAAGACGTCTCAAGTCATGACTCACAAACGTGGTATGTCATTGAAAACAAAGCGCCAAACGGCATGATTGCGCGGTTTAAGGGCGGTGCGGAAATGGACTACCTCGTTCAGGCTATGGATGAGGTGGGCTCGATGGCGGAGGCCATGGAGCGCATTCGATCCATGCGGGGGGTCAATTACATCCTCCAACTCGACCCACTCGAGTCGGGCGCAATCGAGCACCTGGCTCTGATAGACTTAACCCCTGAAGTGGAGGGCTGAAGAATTGAAACGATGAAACGAACGAAAATTGTAGCTACGATGGGCCCGGCTTCCAACACGGAGGAGCGGCTGGAAGCATTGATTCAAGCGGGGATGAACGTGGCACGCTTGAACTTTTCCCACGGCGAGCATGCCATTCATGGGCAGACCATTGCGAACGTCCGAAAGGTGGATGAGAGATTGGGAACGCACACGGCTTTGCTGGCCGATTTGCAGGGACCCAAATTGAGAATTGGTGAGTTGGAAGGAGGTCAAATCGACCTCGTACAAGGTGCAGAGTTGGTCATTCGCACCGGGAAGGAGACTGGGACCGCAGGTGTTGTTTACACCAGTTACATGCACTTCGCCCGGGACGTGAAAGCAGGGGAGCCTGTGCTCATGGACGACGGCAAGCTCGAATTACGTGTATTGGAAACAGACGGGAAAGGTCAGGTGCGGTGTGAGGTGGTTCATGGTGGAGTTCTGAAGCCTCGAAAAGGGGTCAACTTGCCATCCACTGCCATTTCATTGCCGTGCATCACAGAAAAGGACGCGGTGGATTTGGCTTATGCTTTGGAGCAAGATGTGGATTGGATTGGCTTGTCGTTTGTGCGCAATGCCCAAGACATTGTGGAACTGCGAGAGCGCATCGAGGCGGAGGGCAAGCACACCCGAATCATTGCTAAGATTGAGAAACCCGAGGCGCTGGAAGACCTCGATGGCATCCTCGAGGAGACAGATGCGGTGATGATTGCGCGCGGGGACTTGGGGGTGGAGATCCCCAAGCAAGAAGTGCCATTGGTCCAAAAGGACATTATCCAGCGTTGCATGCATATGGGCAAGCCGGTGATCGTTGCGACCCAGATGATGGAGTCGATGATCGAGGCTTCGGTTCCCACGCGAGCTGAGGTCAACGACGTGGCCAACGCCGTATTGGACGGCGCAGACGCTGTGATGCTCAGCGCGGAAACATCCGTAGGCGCCTACCCGGTTGAAGCGGTGACGGCAATGACGGACATCATTGAATCGATGGAGGGCCAAGATCGCATGTACTACCATGAGCGGCCGCCGTTGAGTCCAGAGGACGACCGGTTTATCAGCGACAGCATGTGCTACAACGCCTGCAGGTTGGCAAAGCGCGTCAATGCGAAGGCCATTGTGACCATGACCTTCTCTGGATACACAGCGGTTCAGGTTTCGAGCCAGCGCCCCAAGGCCCACATCTTCATGTTCACCGCGAACAGGCGGGTGTTGGGACAGATGTCCTTGGTTTGGGGTGTTTCGGCTTTTCCTTACTTGAAAATGGTGAGCACGGACCACACCATTGCCGATATCAAATTTGAATTGACCAAAATGGGCGCCGTCAACGATGGCGACTTTGTGGTTCACTTGGCGAGCATGCCCATTGCGGATGCGGGCATGACCAACATGCTTAAGCTCAGCCAAGTGTAGTTAAATCAAGGGGTTATAGGTCTTCCATGGCCTTGCCATTGTTATCTTCGCGCCTTTGAGTAAACCGACCCGATTGCATTCCGAATGAGCACTTCTGCATCGCAACCGAACTTCCCTGAACGCGGCTCCCTGAACCTCCCTCAGATAGCGGACGACATCCTTATCAGCTGGGAACAGGATGGGACGTTCCAGAAGAGCATTGAGACGCGTCCTGTCGATCGGCCGTACGTTTTCTTCGAGGGGCCGCCTTCCGCCAACGGAAAGCCAGGCATCCACCACGTGATGGCTCGGGCCATTAAGGACATTTTTTGCCGGTTTCACACCCTGAAGGGATACCGCGTCGAACGCAAAGCGGGATGGGACACCCATGGCTTGCCTGTGGAGCTAGGCGTGGAGAAGGAACTGGGCATCACCAAAGAGGACATAGGGGTCAAATTAACCATCGAGGAGTACAACGAGGCGTGCAAAAAAGCCGTCATGCGGTACACGGACATTTGGAATGATCTCACCCGCAAAATGGGGTATTGGGTCGACATGGACGCGCCATACGTTACTTACGAAAACAAGTACATCGAGAGCGTTTGGTGGTTGCTCAAGCAACTCGACAACAAAGACTTGCTCTACAAGGGCTACACCATTCAACCGTACAGCCCTGCGGCGGGAACAGGATTGAGTTCACACGAGCTGAATCAGCCGGGGGCGTATCGCGACGTCAAAGACACCACAGTTGTGGCGCAATTTAAGGCGCTGCCCGAGTGCGGAGCACGCGTACTCGAGCACGCGGGATCTGAGAATGCAGAAGTTTATGGCCATTTGCCCGTGTACTTTTTGGCTTGGACGACCACGCCGTGGACCCTTCCTTCCAACACGGCACTGACGGTTGGACCAGCTATCACTTACGTCCTCGTTGCCACCAAGAACAGGTACACCGACGAGTCTGGGCTGGTGGTATTGGCGGAGGATCTGATGGGCAAGCACTTTGGAGGAAAGAAAGCGCCGGAACACGAAGTAATTGCACGCATCAGTGGTGCTGAATTGTGCGGCGCACGGTACGAGCAACTGCTTGATTGGGCTGAACCCATGGAACGCGTGAGTGAGGCATTCCGCATCATTCCCGGTGATTTCGTCACCACAGAAGACGGTACGGGCATTGTCCATACGGCACCGACCTTTGGAGCGGACGATGCGCGCGTGGCTGCCGCTGCGGGCGTTCCCCCTATGCTGATCGACGATGGCACGGGACAAGGGGTCCCGTTGGTGGATCTGCAAGGCCGCATCCGCGACGGCGTGGGGCCCCTTGCCGGTCGGTATGTCAAGGAGGAATACTACGATGAGGGGGAAGCACCGGAACGGTCGGTTGATGTGGAAATTGCCATCGACCTGAAAGGCAAGGGACTCGCGTTCTTGGTTGAGAAATACGAGCACAACTACCCTCATTGCTGGCGTACGGACAAACCAGTCCTTTACTATCCGCTGGACAGCTGGTTTATCCGCGCGACTGCGGCGAAGGAGCGGATGCAGGAGCTGAACAATACCATCCGCTGGAAGCCGGCGAGTACGGGGTCTGGGCGATTCGGCAAGTGGCTGGAGAACCTGAACGATTGGAACCTCAGCCGCTCGCGGTTTTGGGGCATTCCCATTCCCATTTGGTCAACCGAAGACGGAACTGAACGCCGGTGCATCGGCTCTGTAGAGGAGTTGAAAGCAGCCTGTTCTGAAGCAGTAGAAGCAGGACTGATGGACGCGAACCCCTTGGAAAAATTTGTTCCTGGGGACATGTCCAAGGCCAATTACGAGCAGTTCGACTTGCACAAGCACGTCGTCGACCGCATCACACTCAAGGCTTCCGACGGAGGTCCGATGCGGCGCGAGGCGGATTTAATTGACGTGTGGTTCGATAGCGGATCAATGCCCTATGCGCAGTGGCATTACCCCTTCGAGAACAAAGAAAAAATCGACGCGGGTCAGTCGTACCCCGCAGACTTCATTGCGGAGGGCGTGGACCAAACGCGTGGCTGGTTTTACACCTTGCACGCCATTGCCACCATGGTCTTCGATTCCGTGGCCTACAAGAATGTTGTCAGCAACGGTTTGGTGCTCGACAAGAATGGCCAGAAGATGTCCAAGCGATTGGGCAATGCCGTGGATCCGTTCGAGACCTTGGGTCAATACGGCCCTGATGCGACCCGCTGGTACATGATTTCGAACGCCCAGCCGTGGGACAACCTCAAATTCGATGCGGATGGTATCACCGAGGTTCAGCGAAAGTTCTTCGGCACGTTGCACAACACCTACAATTTCCTCGCCCTGTATGCCAACATCGATGGGTACACCGGAGGAGGCGATGTGGTTCCTGTGGCCGATCGCCCCGAGATTGATCGGTGGGTGTTGTCCCGACTGAATTCACTGATTCAGGAGGTGACCGAAGCTTATGAAGCGTTGGAACCCACCAAGGTGGCCCGTGCGATTCAGTCATTCGCCATCGATGACCTTTCCAATTGGCACGTGCGCCAATCGCGTCGCCGCTTTTGGAAGGGTGAAATGAGCGATGACAAGCGAAGCGCCTACCAGACGCTGCATACGTGCCTGAAGTCGCTGTCGGTTATGATTTCCCCCATCGCTCCGTTTTACGCTGATCGGTTGTACAGGGATTTGACCGGTGCGGAGGAATCCGTGCACCTAGCGTCATTCCCGGAAACAGATACAGCCTGCATTGATACTGAACTCGCAGCCCGCATGGCCCTGGCGCAGCAAATCAGCTCTCAGGTGTTGTCCTTGCGCAAGCGGGAGCGATTGCGTGTTCGGCAGCCCTTGCGCCGCGTGTTGGTGCCTGTGTTGAATGAGCAAATGGCCGGCCGCATTGAGACCATGGCTTCCCTCATCCAAGGGGAAGTCAACGTCAAGGCCATTGAGGTGGTTCGGGACGGCGAGAACACGGAAGTGTCCATCGTGAAGCGCGTGAAGCCGGACTTCAAGGCGCTGGGCCCCAAATTCGGCAAGCGCATGAAAGCCGTTGCTGCTGCTGTTAACGCGTTAGATGCCGAAGGCATTGCCACACTCGAGCGGGAGGGTCGCGTGGCAGTGGATCCTGCGGACGGACAAGGAGAAGCGCTGGTAGAGGCGACGGAGGTCGCGATTTTGACCGACGACATTCCCGGATGGCTGGTTTCGAGCACAGGCGGGGTGACCGTGGCGCTGGACATCAGTTTGGACGATGCATTGAAGGGCGAAGGGCTGGCGCGCGAGTTGGTGAACCGGGTTCAGAACTTGCGTAAAGATGCCGGACTCGAAGTCACCGACCGCATCGCATTGACCGTAGACGCGGTGCCTGAAGTGGAAGCCGTAATGAAGGACAATTTGGGTTATATTGCTGACGAGACGTTGGCGAACGAGGTGCGCTGGGAGACTATTTCCGGTGCCGAAAGAATAGAATTGAGCGAAGGCATCGACGTGGCCTTGGCAGTGACAAAACAGGATTAAAACACAACCGTTATGGCAGAAACACGCTATTCGGATATTGACTTGCAGGAGTTTCAAGCATTGATCAAGGAGAAGCTGGCCGTGGCCCGCGAGAACTACGATGAACTCCAACGCGCCTTGTCCCACAGTGACGACAATACCACCGATGATACGGCTCCAACATTCAAGATGATGGAGGACGGGTCGGAGACCATGAGCCGGGAAGAAACCGCTCAATTGGCGGCGCGTCAGCAGAAGTTTATCGTCAACTTGGAAAACGCCTTGCTGCGGATCAAGAACAAGACCTACGGCATTTGCCGAGTGACCGGGAAGCTCATTCCCAAAGCGCGCCTCCGCTTGGTGCCCCACGCTACGATGTCGATCGAAGCTAAGAACAAGCAGTAAGCACCCCTTGAGCACGCCGCGTACACTCTCGGGTTGGGTTTTGACCGTTGTCGTCCCCGTTTTGGTTGCCGACCAATGCCTGAAAGTGTGGGTGAAATTGAATTTCTCGTTGGGAGAGCGCATGGCCTTCATCCCTGGGTTGCTGGAATTGCAATTCATCGAAAATGAAGGCATGGCCTTTGGCTGGGCGTTGCCAGGAATGGCGGGGAAATTGGTGCTGACCGGTTTTCGCCTTGTGGCTGCCGTGGGCATCGGATTTTACATCAAGAAACTAATTGAATCGGGAGCGCATCAGGGGTTTCTGACGTGCCTGGCGTTCATCTGGGCAGGAGCCATCGGGAACATCATTGACAGTGCAGTGTACGGCCAATTATTCACTGCGAGCCATTGGGGCTTGATTGCAGAATGGGCGGGGGAAGGCTACGCGCCGTTTATGATGGGGCACGTGGTCGACATGTTCCACTTCATTGTACGCTGGCCTTCATCCTTCCCCATCGAGTCCTTGGCCAATCGCGAGGTGTTTCCGCCCATTTGGAATTTAGCGGATGCCGCCATTTCGTGCGGGGTCATCGCCATTTTGATCGGGCAACGGGCGTTTTTCGCTGAAGAGGCGACGACCTGAATCAGCCTTGCGCCACAGGCTCCACCCAGTCGCCGTGGCTTCGGATCAATTCGATGAGGGCATCAACGGCCCGCTCTTCCGGGACGTTTTTCTCCACGACCTCCTTCTCTTTGTACAAGGTAATTTTTCCCGGTCCGGTTCCCACGTAGCCGTAGTCGGCATCGGCCATTTCACCGGGGCCGTTTACGATGCAGCCCATGATGCCAATTTTGATGCCCTTGAGGTGAGAGGTGACTTCGCGGATTTTTGCTGTGGTCTCTTGCAAATCGAATAACGTCCGGCCGCAGCTGGGGCAGCTGATGTACTCGGTCTTTGAGATGCGCGTTCGCGTCGCTTGTAGAATCCCAAATGCTGTCGAATTGCGCAATTGCAAGGGCAGGCCGTGGCCTTCAATCCAGATGCCGTCTCCAAATCCATCAAGCAAAGGCGCACCGACGTCGGTCGCTGCATAAAGTTGAAAGCGTTCCGCATCCAAACCATCGTATGATCTGTACAAAATGACCGGTACGTTGCAGTCGGCCGCATCCAGCACCATGCAGGCAGCGCGCAATTCAGACATGGCATGTTCGGTGGTCGCCTCTAAGATGAGCACCGTCCGTTCGTTCTGTTGCACACGGGCAATGAAAGCGTCCGTCAGATCCGTTCCGTTGGCTCGCACAAAATGCCACGCAGCGGGATGGTTTTCGACCCATTCTGTGGCGCGCCAAACCGGGTAATGGCGGGTCCGATCTTGCCAATGCGCGGCGTCTTGCAACACCGCTAAAGTCCCGGGTAATTCAAAGGCTACGGGCTCCGCTCCGGCGTAAATGAAGTCGCACGCAAAGTCATCGAGGTTCCATTTGTCCAGCGGCACGGAATACCGGTAGCCGCAGCCGAAGAGCTTGGCTTCGGTAACGGGTCCACCGCTCATGTCATGCACCACGCGAGGCACCTGCTTGCCCCCTGCTCCGGCGGCCTCCCGCGTGGAGCGCCGCGCATAGCTGTACGGGTCAAACGACAACGGCACAGAGGGTTGAATGGTTTGTGGGCGGTTTTCATAGCGCTCCACGAGCATGCGCGCGACCGGTAATTCGGCTTCCGGCGCTTCGGTCAATGAAACACGGATGGTGTCGCCCAATCCGTCCTCGAGTAAGGCACCAATGCCCACGGCACTTTTGATGCGTCCGTCCTCGCCGTCGCCGGCTTCTGTCACCCCTAAGTGGAGAGGGTAACTCATTCCTTCAGCGTCCATGCTGGCAACGAGCAAGCGGTAGGCTTGCACCATGACCTGCGGGTTGGAGGCCTTCATGCTGATGACGAGGTTGTGGTAGTCGTTGTCACGGCAAATGCGCAAAAACTCCATGGCGCTTTCCACCATGCCCTTGGGCGTGTCGCCGTAGCGGCTCATGATGCGGTCCGACAAGGAACCGTGGTTGGTTCCGATGCGCATGGCGCGGCCGAGGACTTTGCATTTCAGCACGAGCGGTGTGAACCGATCGCGGATTCGTTCGAGTTCCTCCGCGTAGGATGCGTCGGTGTACTCGATGTCTTCGAAACGTTTTTTATCTGCATAATTGCCAGGGTTCACGCGGATTTTTTCAACGTGATCCGCGGCGATTTCGGCGGCATTGGGTGTGAAGTGAATGTCGGCGACGAGGGGCACGTTGTGTCCCTTTTCGTGCAAGGCCGAAGCGATGGTTTTCAAGGCCTCCGCTTCCTTTTTCGATGGGGCGGTGATGCGCACCAATTCGCACCCGGCATCGATCATGCGCTCGCTTTCGGCCACGGTTTTTTCGATGTCCATGGTGTCGGCGGTGGTCATGGATTGAATGCGCAGTGGAGCGTCGCCTCCTAAGGTCAAGTTACCCACGTGGACTTGATGGGAGGAACGCCGCTGGTAGTTAAACCAATCAACGCTAGTCAAGTTCGGTGCCGCTTCGGTTGTGTGATCTTCGCTCATGGTATTCAACGCTCTGCTAAAGTAACCTCATTCCGTGCTCTTTTGTTGGGCCTGCGGGCGCTGATTGTAAATTCGTTCGGTCGACGTTTTTCCGATGGCCGAATCCCTTTCCCTTGACCGTGAGCCGTGCATTGTGCTGTCCGTTGTTCCTTACAACGATGGGCGTCGGGTGGTTCGCGTGCTTGGGGAGACCCTGGGAACTGTCGCCTTGTGGGTCACAGAGGGCCGGGGCAAAAACCGGCAAGTAGGGAAGTGGCATCCCGGAGCGATGCTTGAGCTGCGGGGCGTGAGCCGCAAAGGGTCGGAAGGACTCTTGCGGTTCAAGGAAGCGCGACGCACCCACATTCCCGTGGCCATGTTCCAAGACGTACGCCGCAGTTCGGTGGCGTTTTTTTTGTGCGAACTCGTGGGCAAACTTTTTCCAGAAGAAATCGCGCATCCAGAGGTCTACAGACTATTCCAGACGGCGCTGAAGCGGGTGGAAGAAGAAGAACAGGTCGGCTGGATCCATGCGGAATTCATGGGCCAATTGATTGCTTTGATGGGCCTCGCACCGGCTCCATCTCCTTCGGCCGGTGCAGATGTGTTGGACCTGCAATCGGGCGAATGGAAGCACGCCATGGGCACAGCGGAAGATCACCTGCCGCCGCCGCTGTCCCATTGGTTCATGGACCTCACGAGCGCAGCAGGCCGCCATTTCACCGCCTCCTTCTCCGAACGCAAGGAACTGATCAAGGGTCAGCTGCGCTACCTCGGCCACCAGCTCGGGGGGCTCCGGGAGATCAAGAGTTATGAAGTGCTGGAGCAGGTATTTGAGTAAGGGTTGAAGGGAGGATTTTGGCGTGATATTTGTATTCAGGGGCAACCATGGAACAGCGGAGTAGAAAAAGCAAACCATACTGGTGGACGGCTAAGCGCCTGTCCTTGGTGGCTTGTCTGCTCTTCTCAGGCGTGCTGAATGCCCAAGTAACCCCTGCGAAGAAGGCGGTGCTGAAGCCTGAGAAAATCCAAGCAGTTTCCTCGAACGGTGCCGCCCCGGTCCCGTATGCCGTCATCGTCAACAAAAACACCGGTGTTCAGGTGATGACCGATGAGGCGGGCAACGCGACCATCCAACGCAATGCCCAACTGGACACCTTGCTGCTCCGATCGGTCGGGTTCATGGACATGGTCATCTATCCGGGACAGCCCGTTCCCGAGCAGGTGCGCATGGTGGAAGATATGATCAGCCTGGATCAGGCTGAGGTGGTGATCCAGGGCGTGGCCAGTGCGGAAACGGTTGCACTTTCCAGCATCAACATGGTGTCCGAGCAGGCGCCCAAACCGGTGGTTCAATTGGAAGTGCCCCAGACCGCAGCGGAACTACTTTGGTCCACAGGATCCGTCCTCGTTCAGCAAAGCCAGCAAGGCGGAGGTTCGCCAATTTTGAGGGGATTTGAGGCCAACCGCGTGTTACTTGTGGTCGATGGCGTGCGTATGAACAACGCGATTTACCGCAGCGGTCACCTGCAAAATGCCATCACCGTCGACCCCAACATCCTCGAGCGCACCGACGTATTGCTCGGACCTAACAGTATTTTGTTCGGGAGCGATGCCATGGGGGGCGTCATCCATTACCACACCCGCACCCCTCGGGTTGGCAACCGGGCTTTGAAAGTGCGCGCATCAACGGCGTTTCGTTCGCCGAACCAGAGCACGATGGTCCACGGAGACGTCGAGTATTCGGGCCGGAATTGGGCGACACTGACGTCCGTTTCGCATGCGCGGTACGGGGACTTGAGGATGGGGAAATGGCGCCGGCACGGCCATGCCACATGGGGCCTGGATTCGGTGCATGTGGTGCGTGAAGGTGGCGAGGACAGGGTGCGTACCAATGACGACCCTGACGTGCAAATGGGCTCGGGTTACGATCAGACCGATGTGCTTCAAAAATTGCGCTACCAGACTCACCGTGGGGTATGGGATTTGAACCTGCAATGGAGCACGAGCAGCGACATTCCACGCTATGACGTCACGTTTGAGACGAGCGGAGACGCACCGAAATGGGCGACGTGGAATTACGGTCCACAACGCCGTTCGTTGGCGTCGTTGCGGTACGGTTCGTCCATTGCCCGCTGGGACATCACCTGGAATACCCTCGTATCGGTTCAATCCATCGAAGAATCCCGCATCAAGCGACGTTTTGGGTCCGATTGGGAGGAGACTCAGCTGGAAAACGTGCGCGTGTGGAACGGCTATACTACAGCTTCGAAGCGCTTCTATAACGGCCTCCGTGTCACCGCTGGCATCAATGTGGGCTGGGATGCAGTGGAGTCGACAGCCGACCGATTGAACATTGAGACGGACGCATTGGAGGTCAGCGACACACGCTACCCCAATGGAGGGAGTGCCATGCGCACCTTGGCTTCGTTCGCCAATGCCCAAATGCGCTGGCGGCAGCACCGCTTCGCAGGGGGCTTACGTTGGAGCCAATCGCAACTTGATGCAGCCTTCGATCCCGGGGTGAATTACACATTGCCATTCGCGGCAGTAAACATGCAGAACAGTGCCTTGACCGGCGGACTGTCCGATCGTTGGGTCAGCCCTTCCCGGGAGTGGTCGTTGAATACAGGGTTCTCGACAGGATTCCGCCACCCGAACGTCGATGACATGGGCAAGGTGCGAGAGAAAGGAGGATACGTGCTCGTGCCCAACGATGCGTTGAAGCCGGAATACCTCTACAGCATCGAGCAGTCGATCCATTGGGATTGGCAAGCGCGACAGGTATTGAGCGTGACGCTCAGTGGCTTTGGTTCACGGCTCAATGATGCGATTGTTCCCCAGCTTACTGAACTGAATGGGGATCCGATGTTTTTCATCGACGGCGATAGCGCCCAGGTTCAGACTCATGTGAACGCGAGCCATGCGCTGATTGCGGGATTGCGTGGTGAAGTCAACGCCCAGCTGACCAAGACGTGGGGCATCGAAGCGGCCGTGAACTGGACGGTTGGCGATCAGTTCATTCCCAATGAAGCCACAGGTGAGATGGAGCGGCTCCCCATGTCGCACATTCCTCCGTTGTTCGGCCGTGTGGCTTCCGACATTGAAGGCCGCTGGTGGACCCTCGAATGCTATGCGCTGTTCAGCGGAGCCAAGTCTGCATCCAAATTCGGCCCATACGCCACCGACAACTTGGATTTGATGCTTGAGACGGGCGCGCCGAGTTGGTGGACGTTGAATACTGAATTCAGCGCAAAGGTGCACGAGAAGGTAGAGTGCCGCTTGGGCGTGCGAAACCTGCTGGACATGCACTACCGCGTGTTCGCTAGTGGAATTAGCGCTGCGGGACGGGGGGTATATGCCTCGGCGCACGCCGCGTTTTAACCGTACTTTCGTTGCATGCGATTTGAGCAGGTCATCGGACACCACGAATTGGGCGCGAGGCTGCGGGCTGGAGCCCAGTCGGGTCGGGTGGCCCATGCTCAGTTATTCAATGGACCCGAAGGCAGTGGAGCGCTGGCGTTGGCGTTGGCCTACGCCCGCTACTTGCACTGCAGCGCACCGACCGAAGCTGATGCCTGCGGGCAATGTTCTTCATGCAACCAGTATGATACATTGCAGCACCCGGATTTACACTGGTCCTTCCCGTTTTTCAGAAAAGACGGCTCGGATCATGCCCTTTCCCAGCCCTTCCAAGCGGCGTGGCGAGCGCGCGTGTTGCAAGGACCCTACTTCGGCCAAGAGGAGTGGCTCGCTGCCATTGGAGCCGACCGCAAACAGCTGTTCATCAGTGTACAGGAGGCGATGGAGCTCAACCGCAAGTTGGGGCTAAAGGCATTTGCAGGCGGTTGGAAGGTGCTTATCCTGTGGCTGCCGGAAGCCATGCGCGTGGATACAGCCAACAAAATGCTGAAGCTCATCGAAGAGCCTACGGATCGAACGGTGATGCTATTCGTGAGTGAACAAGCCAATCAGTTGCTCGCAACCATCCGGTCCCGCGTGCAGATAGTGCAGGTACCTCGCCTCGGGTTGGACGAAGCCGTTGAAGGACTGAAAACCCGATTCGGTGTAGGGGAGGAAGAAGCCCGTGGGCTCTTGCATGTGACCGACGGAAACATTGCCGGGGCACTGCGGATGCGTGGTGAAGAAGGCACGGATGATGATTACCGGCTGTTCGTCGCGTGGATGCGGGCGTGCTACGCCAACGATTCGGTCACCACGGTGGCATTGTCGGATGATTTTGCGAAGCCCGGCCGAGAAGGCATGAAGCGGTTTGTGCGGTATGCGCTGCACATGGTTCGCCAATGCATTGTCGGCAATTACGGAGCACAATCCCTTGTTCGATTGACAGAAGCAGAGCGGCAATTTGCTATGAAATTCGCTCCGTTCATCCACCACGGTAACGTGCTGGAAATGCAGGAAGTGTTGGAACGCGCCCACCGGGACATCGCGGGCAACGTCAATGGAAAATTGGTGTTCATGGACATCAGCGCTCGGTTGAATATTTTGCTGAGAAAGGCAGCCTGAACCTCCTTATCTTCGCTTCAATGAGTTGCAGCAATTGTAGAAATGGAGCGGACGGCAAACCTCGGGGATGCCGCAGCAATGGGAATTGTGGGGTCAACGGCTGTGGATCACTCACGGTATTCGATTGGTTGGAAGGCGTGGCCTTGCCATCGGGCCAGCGCCCGTTTGATGTGGTGGAGGTAAGGTTCAAAGCGAACCGCAAGGGATTCTTTCGCAAACCCTCTAAAATGGACGTGCATGTAGGCGATGTTGTCGTACTTGATGCAGACCATGGGTTGGATGTGGGCGTTGTGAGCCTCTCTGGTGAACTCGTCCGCGCACAGATGAACGCGAAGGGGACCAAAGACGATCACGAAATCAAGCGCATCGAACGCAAAGCGACCCAAGAGGACATCGACACGTGGCAGAAGGCGAGCATGCGGGAGGCGGATACAATCCGTGAAGGGCGGGACATCATCAAAGGCCTCGGCCTCGATATGAAGTTGACCGACGTGGAGTTTCAAGGCGACGGCAAAAAGGCGACGTTCTATTACACCGCTGAGGATCGGGTGGATTTTCGAGAATTGGTGCGTGCCCTGGCCGCTGCATTCAGCGTCCGCATCGAGATGCGTCAAATCGGGTCGCGCCAAGAAGCGGCGCGCGTAGGAGGCATCGGGGTGTGTGGCCGGGAACTTTGTTGCTCTAGCTGGCTTAAGGACTTCCGAAGCGTCAGTACCTCGGCGGCCCGATACCAGCAGTTGTCGCTGAATCCCCAGAAATTGGCCGGGCAGTGTGGCAAGCTGAAGTGCTGCCTCAATTTCGAACTGGACCAGTACGTGGAGGCGGTAAAGGATTTCCCTTCCCCCAACGCCAAGATTAAGTTGAAGGAGGGCAAGGCATTTGTCTTCAAAATGGACATTTTCAAGCGCTTGGTTTACTTGATTGCGCCCGATGGCGCCACGAATGGACCGGTTGCGGTGACGTTGGAGGACATGCACGAGTTGCTCGAGATGAACGAGCGTGGTGAATACCCGCACAGCCTCACGGAATTTGCGTTGGAAGAGGGGCCGGATGAAGTGGATGAGACGTACTCGAACGTGGTCGGCCAGGACAGCTTGACCCGCTTTGACGATCAACGCCGTCGCCGGAAAAAACGCTCTGGTCGGAACCGTTCGGGCAATAAAAATAAGTCTGGAGGGGGCGAGGCGAAGGCATCCGGAAACGGATCGCCGCAAGGAGGTAAGTCCGATAGCAACAAACAAGGCAAACCCCGGAAGAAGCGCCGCCGCCCGCCGCGCAATGCCAATACGAAAGCCGATAAGTCGTGAAGACCGCAGCGTGGTTTCGTTGGTGCTTGAGCGTTCTAGTTTTGGTGGGTTGGGGATGTGGAACGGATGCGTTTTACGCCGAAACGCAGCCGCTTGATCCGGATCTTGGATGGGACGCCGACGAGAAAGCGACCTTCGAATGGCAGGTGATAGACACCTTGGCCCGATATGATTTTTTCATCGACCTCCGGCACGACCAGCGGTATCCGTTCAGCAACATTTACCTGTTCGTGGATTTTACGTTTCCCAATGGACGGACCCTGCGGGATACCTTGGCTTGTGACCTGGCCGATGAACGCGGCAGGTGGTTGGGGACAGGGTTTGGCAACTTGGTCGACCATCGCATTGGGTTTCGAAGCCAAACGGGCTTTCCTCTGACAGGCGACTATGCCATTGGCATTCGTCACGGCATGCGTGAAACGCCATTGCCCGGCATCTCGGATATCGGTTTTCGCCTCGAACCTGCAGCGGTGCGTTAGGGCAGCGCTACGGGTTCATCAAACGCCACCGGGCGGGCGTTTTCGGACCAGGCCTCCATGCCACCGATGAGGTCAACGATGTACGGGTGACCAATGATGCGCAATTCCTCTGTAATGACGCCGCTTCGTCCACCAGCTTCGCAGTAAATGAGAACAGGCCGGTTATCCGGCAAGGCCTTCAAGGGGTCCAAACGGTGGTCCCAATCGAACGAAATATAGGAAGCACCCTCAAGGTGACCGGCAGCCCACTCCTCGTCCGATCGCACATCAATGAGGATGGCATTGGGGAGCGTCCCTTGCAGGGAATCCAGTTTCAAAATAGAAATCTCTTGAACTTGGGGCCGTGCGTCGGATTCTGAAGGTGTTGAGTTGCTGCCGGCGCATGCAGCGAACAAGACAGCGAATGCTGCAAAGGTCAATGGGGAAGAAAAGTTCATGCTTCAAAATTACACGCGTAGGGATGCTGTTGGGCCATCTTGGCGGGTGTTTCCCAGAATCCCTGAAAAATTTGGTACTTTGCGCATCCAAGAATTGAAACCATGGCCATTCGAACCCTTTGGCTGCCTGTTGTAGGGTGCTTAACATTTTTGTTTTTCGCTTCATTGTGCGTGGCGCAAGACGCTCCTCCGGAAACTGACATTCGTTACTGTGGTCAGTGGATAATGGAAGAGGCATTTTTCAATGCCCATCCTGGAACGCGCGGGGCTGCGGAAGAAGCAGAGCAACGATTGGAAGACGAGACCCAAGCCTTTGATGACATCAACCGTGACGAATTGATCATCATCCCTGTGGTCTTCCACGTCATTCACTACAACGGTCCCGAGAACATCAGCGAAGAGCAAGTAAATAGCGGTATCGAGGTGATGAACCGTGACTTCCGCAAACTCAGTGCAGATACGGCGGATGTCATCACTGAATTCGAGGATATTGCCGCAGACTCGGAGATTGAATTTCGATTGGCGCAAATTGACCCCAATGGCAATTGCCACACCGGCATCAACCGCATCGTTTCTCCGCTGACGTACATTGGTGATGGTGATGTGAAGGACTTGATCCAATGGCCGCGCAACAGTTACTTAAACGTTTGGGTGGTTGAGAATGCGAACGGAGCCGCAGGGTACAGTTTGTACCCCAGTTCTGTAAATGGAGCGATGGGCGCTGGCAACGACGGCATTGTTGTGGCCCATGATTACACAGGAAACATCGGGACCAGCAACAACTACCGATCCCGCACGTTGACACATGAAGCAGGCCACTGGATGAACTTGCGCCACCCGTGGGGCAACTCCAACAGCCCGGGCGACCCGGACAATTGTGACATGGACGACAATGTGGACGATACGCCGTTGACGAGTGGTTGGACGACCTGCAACCTCAATGGTGAGACCTGTGGCTCCTTAGATAACGTGCAGAACTATATGGACTATTCCTACTGCGGCCGCATGTTTACAGAAGGCCAACGCTTGCGTATGCGAGCTGCCATGAACAGCAGTACTGCGCAGCGCAATCAACTCTGGACGCCAGCGAATTTGGAGGAGACAGGAGTGGATCAGGAACCAATTTTGTGCGAGGCGCGATTCACGGCATCTCGACAGACCGTATGCGTGGGCGATTCGATTCAATTCTTCGATGCGAGCTACCACGGCGTGACCGGTTGGTCTTGGAATTTCGGCGACGGCGGAACGAGTGACCAAGAGTCGCCCTGGTACGTCTTTGATCAGGCAGGGATTTTCGATGTGGCGTTGACCGTTTCGAATGGAGTTAATGAGGTATCCCTTACGGAGCCGGCTTACATCCAGGTGCTCCAAGTGGGCGCTATGGAAACGCCTTTTGTGGACAGCTTCGAGGCTGAAGCGCTCGGTGAAAATTGGTTCATGGTGGACGTTTCAAATGACGGCAACGGATGGGAGGTAGTAACGGCAGCGGCCTACACGGGAGACCGCTCCTTGCGCATTCACAATTGGTCCAACGCCATCGAATACAACCGCGATCAGCTCATCACGAGCAGCATGGACATGTCGAACGCCGAAGAGATTCAGGTGTCGTACAAGTGGGCATACTGCTACAAAGGCACGGATGAAGACGAGGACGTTACGGACGACCGGTTGAAAGTTTACGCCTCCCCAAACTGCGGTGAGACGTGGAGCTTGCGTCGGATGCACCGGGGGTTCACGGATTTGCCTTCCGCGCCACCGCATCCTTACGTGTTTACACCAAACGGACCAGACGAATGGAACAGCTACACCTTGAGCATTCCGTACACGCAATTCTTTACGGAGAATTTCCGGTTGAAGTTCGAGTTTGAAAGCCGCCTTGGGAACAACATCTTCCTCGATGACATCAACATTGAGGTGCTTACTGCGGCAGATGTAGAAGAGCGAGAGCGGTTGCGAGGTATCGCGTTGTCGGTGTATCCAAACCCCACATCGTCAACGGCCACATTAGCGTTCAATACGCACCAGCCATTTGATGTCGTTTCAGTCGATCTCTTTGACTTGACCGGCCGCCACATATGGAACGGTCTGGAAGGGGCGTTGCCTACAGGGACTTACCGGTTTGAAGTGCCGACAGCCCAACTGGCACAAGGCAATTATTTGCTGGTAGTGGAGGCGGATGGTCGCCGTTCAGCGACCCAGTTGATGGTGAAGTAAGGTCACGCTACCTCAATGAAAAACGGCCGCATCGAGCGGCCGTTTTCATTTCCAGCAGGGCTGTTGGTTCAGCTTTTGGAGCCGACCAATACGGTGACGCAGCCTTCGTGCATGATGGCGGTTTTGCTTTCCGGCACCTGCACATGGATCTGCAATTGCTGTGTGGTTTCCACTTTGAAGTCAACGTAGTTAACGTCCGGCTCACTCTTGTTGCTGTCGAACAGGCGCTTGCCGCGGGCGTCATTGATTTCATAGGCCACTTCACCCAGTACGGGGTGGCTGCAGACGATGAGTCGGTAGTCTTGACCAGCCAAGAACGTCAACATCAATTCGGCGTCGTCTCCAGGGATGAGAATGGCGCTGTTGTAGTTGTCGTTTTGAATATATCCATCCAACGAGGACAGGCAATTCTTCTTCGTGAACGAACGGCACTGAGCATCAGCAGCTGTCGCGAACAGCCCGAAGGCCAAAAGGAGTATGAGTGTATGTTTCATTGCTATTCTACTTCTCGTTTATTGAATGCAGCCAGAACGAACGGCTTCCACAGCGGAAGCAATGGCTTGAATCGTGGCGTCGTCTGAACTGAAGGTCGGTCCGCCGCCGATGACGAATGAACCGGATTCTTCTCGGGATGTTGAGCCTTCGCCCTCGGTTGTGGAAACACCTGCGTACGCCGCTTCAATGGCTTCCATAGAAGTCAGGAGGGCAGCCAATGCTTCGGTTTGCTCGTAGCTCTTGCACAGTCGCATGACGTCGTCCAGTACGAGTTTTTGCTCTGCGATGCGGGCTTTGAGTTCTTCAGGCGCTTCGTCGAGGTGCCGGGTAGCGAGGTACATGCCCTCGACCCAGCCTGATGCTACGACCAGTCCTGCGAGGTCCTCTTGGCCGTTGAACTTCAAGCGCTCGTTGAGCTCATAAAACGTATCGGAAACGATGTCGATAAGCATGTCGCGGTCGTTGCGGTTGGCTTCCACTTCCTCCATGACCTCTCCGCTCAGTACGTCGTCAACGCCGAGTTCTGCGCTGAGTGACTTGATGACTGCGAGGTACTCGAGGCTCGTTGAGTTTTCTTCGAAAATGGTGGCGTAGCTTAGGTCAGCACCGTAGATCCCCAAGTTGATGGCTTGGGCGTCACTGGTCGTATAGTCGCTTGCTCGGTCGGCACCGTTCAAGGCATCGCCATGGAAGCTTGCGCCACTGCGCTTGATAAGAGAAGCCGTCTCCATAGGCGATGGTGCCGCGTGGAAAATCTTCGTGAGGGTATTTTGACGGGAGGTCACCGCCATGCCATCGGCATCCATGCCTTCCACCACTTCCGTTTCGGTGCCGTGGTCGTGGCCGGCGTGCTCGTCTTGGCTACCACCGCAGCCGGTGGCTAAAAATGCGCCCAGTCCGATGAGGACAGGAAGGGCTTGAATTCTTTGATTAAAACGCATGATTGTTAGTCTGGATATTGAAGTCCAATATGCTTCTCACCCGACACCTATACGGAAACCAACCAAAAAAGTTCCACACACCGGGATGTGCAGAGCAATCCCCTCGAAAATCAGTGGGCTTCGAGCCAGTTTTGACCGGTCGACATGTCCACTACGAGGGGCACGGCGAGTTTCACAGCGTCTGCCATGGCCGTATCAATGAGGCCTTCCAATTCATCGACCTCACCCACTGGCACGTCAAATACCAATTCGTCGTGGACCTGCATGATCATGCGGGCGTCCAGTTGATTGTCTTCCAGCGCAGCTTGCATGCGGACCATGGCCACTTTGATTATGTCTGCTGCTGAGCCTTGAATGGGCGCGTTGACGGCATTGCGTTCGGCGAAGGCGCGGACCGTCGCGTTGTTGGAAGCAATATCCGGCAGGTACCGCCGGCGTCCAAGAACGGTTTCGGCATATCCGGTTTCGCGTACTCGGTCCACGCAATCGGCTGTAAAGGCCTTGAGTTGAGCGAATTCAACGAAATACGCATCGATGATTTCCTTGGCTTCGCGGCGGGGGATGCCAAGGTTTTGGGCCAAGCCAAAGGCACCTTGACCGTACAGGATACCAAAGTTGACGGCCTTTGCCTTGCTTCGCATTCCGCGGTCAACCGCCGCGGGATCGACTTGAAACACCTTGGCAGCGGTAGCGGTGTGCACATCATGGCCCTGAACAAAGGCGTCCACCAATCCCGGATCCTTGCTCAGTGCTGCCGCGATGCGCAACTCGACTTGGCTGTAATCCGCGGCTAGGAGCACATGGTTGTCATCACGGGGAATGAAGGCCTTGCGGATGGCGCGGCCTTCCTCGGTCCGGATGGGGATGTTCTGCAGATTGGGGTCTTTGGAGCTCAACCGTCCGGTGGCGGCCACCGTTTGTTGGTATGTGGTGTGCACCCGACCGGACTCGCCATTGACCAACTTGGGCAGCGGATCCACGTAGGTGGACTTGAGTTTCTTGAGTTTGCGGTACCGCAGGACGGCCGGCACAATGGGGTGATCCTCTTTGATTTTTTCCAGGACTTCCTCGCCGGTGGGGTATTGGCCGGTCTTCGTTTTCTTGACGCGGGCCTTGATTTCGAGGGTTTCGAATAAAATGGGACCCAGTTGCTTCGGGCTGTCGATGTTGAATTCCTGCCCAGCGTGGTTGTGGATTTCTTGGGTCAACCCTTCAATCTGTTCACCCAGTTCTTGGCTGTACCGATTCAATTCATCCGAATCGATACGGACCCCTTCGAGTTCCATGTCGGCCAGGATTTTGACGAGGGGCATCTCCACGGTTTGGAACAATTCATCCGCCGCGACTTCGGCCAATCGGGGCCCGAACACCTGCCGCAGCTGGAAGGTGATGTCGGCGTCTTCGCAGGCATACTCCGTGATCGATTCCACGGGAAGATCCGCCATGGATTTCTGCGCTTTGCCGGCTTTCCCAATCAAATCGGTGATGGGAATCGTTGCATAACCGAGTTTGGTTTCGGCGAGGCGGTCGAGTTTGTGGGAGGTTTCGGGTTGAATCAGGTAATGCGCCACCATGGTGTCGAATACCTTGTTGTGGAAAGCTAGACCCCGAATGGCGAGCACCTTGTAATCAAATTTGAAATGGTGTGCGATGGCTTCTTTGGTGGTGTCAGCAAAAATCGGCTGGAGCCGATCCAAGAGTTCTTGCTCGGACCAATGTGCACACGTGGCGGGCACCCAAAATCCCGACTCAGCTGCCACCGAAAACGAGATGCCCACAAGTTGGGTGGTCATCACATCTAAGGAGGAGGTTTCGGTATCAAACGCAAAGGTTTCGCTGGCATGCAGAGTCTCCAGTAGGGCATCCAAGGCTTCCGTTGTCGCGACGAGCTGGTAATCGGTTGAGGTGTCTTTGGCGGTTCGGTAACCGCTCGCGGCCTCGCTGGCCTCGCCGCCGGTTTCGCCTCCACCAAACAGGTCCAATTGAGCTGGCTCGTCCGCAGAAGGGCTGGGAGCAGCAGTCCCTGCCGGAGTGGTGTTGGACGAGGCATCGCCCAGAATGCGCCGAGCTAAGGTGCGGAATTCGAGGTCTTCCAATGTGCCTCGAAGGGTTTCAGCCTGAGGAGCATCCAACGTCATCGAGGACCAATCGTACTCCATGGGGATGTCGAGGCAAATGGTGGCCAATTCCTTTGAGAGCAATGCGAGTTCCGTGTTCTCTTCGACGCGTTCCTTAAGTTTTCCTTTCAGCTCCCCTGAGTGCTCGATGACCCCTTCCAGACTTCCATATTGATGCAGGAGTTTCGACGCGGTTTTGGCACCGACTCCGGGAATGCCCGGAATGTTGTCAGCACTGTCGCCCATCATGCCCAGCAAGTCGATGACCTGCAGGGGTTCATCCACGTCAAACTTCTCACGAATCTCATTGGGCCCCCAGACTTCTGCCGGGTTGCCTCCGCGTCCTGGGCGAAACATCCGAATCGTATCGGTGACGAGCTGACCGAAGTCCTTGTCCGGGGTCATCATGTACACGTCAAAACCGTCTACTGCGGCTTTCTTCGCCAGAAATCCGATGACATCGTCCGCTTCGTATCCCACCTTGCTGATGGCTGGGACATTTAGTCCTTTCAGTACCTCTAGAATCCAAGGTACTGACCGCTTGATGTCTTCCGGCGTCTCGTCACGGTTGGCTTTGTATTCGGAATACGTTTCGTTGCGAAACGATCCTCCGGGGGCATCGAATACAACGGCCACATGTGAGGGGGATTCATTGCGAATGACATCGAGCAGCGCATTGGTGAAGCCAAAAATGGCGCTGGTGTTGAGGCCTTTTGAGTTGATCCGCGGGTTCTTGATGAAGGCGTAATACGCTCTGAAAATAAGGGCATACGCATCGATGAGAAACAGCTTGCGTTCAGAGGGGGGCGTGATCATGGTGAAGAGGTCCTGAGTCGTGACCCCAAGTTACCACCCGGCGTGCGAAATCGCCCTTAATTTTTGGGGCGTTTGTACACAGGAACGGTCGAGCAAGGCTCTCCGTAAAAAATCGATAAGGCGACCGGTTGCAGCCGCTCAATCACGCGTGCCAAGCTCTCTGCCGTGGTGCCCTGCGCGCATCCTTTGATGACCAGCCGTCCATCGCGGTAAGGTTCGAGGTCCAAGGCCTCGATGGCATCGAGGAGGAGGCGCTCGCGGGTGCGGTTTTCGTCACCGATGCAGACCCGTGCCCCGAGGGCAGTGAGTTTGGAGGTTGCCAGCATCCAAGCCCAGTCCGGGAGGATGGCATCCGATGCACAGTGAAGCGCCACCGTGCATCCATCCCAGTCAGCGGCATTCAACTCGGCCATGGCGCCGCGAAAGGGCTTTTCCCGGAGGATCAAGCCCTGCTCTAAGTAAGTGCTGAGGTCGAGGCTGCGGATCATGGCCTTGGGCGCCAGTTGATCCAAATCGAGGGCGATGAGGCCACTTTCGTCGACGCGGTTCCGAATGGGGTCCGGAAGGGGAGTTTCCATGGGTTAATTGTCACGCGGATTGCATGGCACTGGACGTGCCCGCTTGTGCCGCCATTTCCACAGCGCAAGCTACAATGGATGCCGCATCGTACCCATTCTCGGCGTACAATTCTGCTTGGGTGCCGTGCTCGACGTAGCGGTCGGGTAGCCCCAACCGACGCACCTGCGCTTGGTAACCTTGGTCGCCCATGAATTCCAACACGGCACTTCCGAATCCACCCATGATGCACCCATCTTCCAAGGTGATCACGTGCTTGAATTTGCCGAATACTTCGTGCAGCATCATTTCGTCAATCGGCTTGGCAAACCGCATGTCGTAGTGCGCCGAAGAGATGCCGCGCTGGGCTAAGGTCTTACAGGCTTCGGTGGCCTGGGTTCCAATAGCGCCAATGCTGAGGATAGCGATGTCATTGCCGTTTTGCAGCCGTCGTCCTTTGCCAATGGGCAGGGCTTCGAAGGGTTGTTTCCAATCCACAATGGACCCCGTTCCCCGCGGGTAACGGATGGAATAGGGGCCGTCGTGCAATTGCGAAGCGGAATACATCATGTTACGCAATTCCACTTCGTCCATGGGCGCTGCGACGACCATGTTCGGGATGCATCGCATGTAGGCGAGGTCATACGCTCCGTGGTGCGTTGGGCCGTCGGCCCCTGCCACGCCACCCCGATCAAGGCAGAAAACGACGTGCAGGTTTTGGATGGCCACATCGTGGATGACCTGGTCGTATGCGCGTTGCATAAAACTCGAATAAATGTTGCAAAAGGGCACTTTGCCTTGGGTGGCCATACCGGCACTGAAGGTGACAGCGTGCTGTTCAGCGATGCCCACGTCGAAAGCCCGGTCGGGCATCTCAGCGAGCATGTACTTCAAGGAGCAACCGGATGGCATCGCTGGGGTAACACCCACCACGCGGGCATCTTGTTTGGCCAACTCGATGATGCTGTGCCCGAATACGTCTTGAAACTTTGGGGGTTTGGGTTGTGCAGGCGCCGCTTTTTTGATTTCACCGGTCTTCTTGTCAAATATTCCGGGCGCATGCCAGGTGGTGGCACTGCCTTCTTCGGCAGGAGCGTAGCCTTTTCCTTTGACAGTGACGCAGTGCAACAGCTTGGGGCCAGGGATGTCTTTAATGTCTTCGAGGATCTGTGCCAAGTGCTCTACATCGTGGCCATCAACGGGTCCGAAGTACCGGAAGTTGAGCGATTCAAAGAGGTTGGATTGCTTGAGCAAAGCAGACTTTACAGCCGACTCGACTTTTTGTGCAATGGCTTGTGCGTTGGGGCCAAACTTGGAGATGCGCCCGAGCAAGTGCCATACTTCATCCTTGACCTTATTATAGGTTTTCGACGTGGTGATGTCCGTCAGGTATTCCTTGAGTGCACCGACGTTGGGGTCTATGGACATGCAGTTGTCGTTCAACACGACCAGCAAGTTGGCGTCTTCTGCACCGCCGTGGTTGAGTCCTTCAAATGCCAATCCGGCGGTCATGGCTCCATCGCCAATAACGGCTACGTGTTTCTTGTCGTGCTGTCCGCTCAGCTTGCTCGCCACTGCCATCCCAAGGGCAGCCGAAACGGAGGTAGAACTGTGGCCTACGCCGAAGGTGTCGTATTCGCTTTCGCTGCGCTTCGGGAATCCACTTAGGCCTCCATATTGGCGGTTGGTGTGAAACTGATCGCGGCGCCCAGTCAAAATTTTGTGACCGTACGCTTGGTGGCCGACGTCCCACACCAATTGGTCTTCCGGTGTGTTGAACGCATAATGCAGCGCCACCGTCAACTCCACCACGCCCAAACTGGCTCCAAAGTGCCCACCTTTTTCTGAAACGACATCGACAATGAAGTCGCGCAGTTCATCACAAACCGCTGGTAAATCCTCAATGTTGAAGTGCTCGCGTAAATCCGAGGGGGTCTCGATGCGCGAGAGGTGCGGGCCAGCAGGGTAGTGATTCATGGAAGTAGGGTCTTATTTCACCTGTGGGGTACAAACAAATCTAACGGCAATCATGTTCACCTTCCCCGTGAGATGGACCAACATTTGCCAACAATCCATGCTTTGGTCCTGGGCTTAAGCCTCCACCATGGCCGCCAAGCCGGCCAAGATGGCCTTGCCGTCGGAGTTGCCCAAGTCTTCACTCGCGGCCCGCTCAGGGTGCGGCATCATCCCGAAAACGTTCATTTCGCGGTTGGCCACGCCGGCGATGTTGGCGACTGCTCCATTGGGGTTGGACCATGGATTTACGGCGCCTGTTTCATCGCAGTATTGGAATAAAACTTGGTCGTTGTCCTGAAGAGCCTTGAGCCCATCCTCGTCAATAAAGTAATTCCCTTCGCCGTGGGCAATTGGAATCGTTATGGGTGCTGACGCATCAAAGGCGCTCGAGACGGGTGCCGTCCTTGAAACAGGTTTTAAATGGACGTTTTTGCAAATGAATTTCCGGCTTTCGTTGTGCAGCAAGGCCCCAGGTAGCAGGCCGGTCTCGCACAAAATTTGGAAGCCGTTGCACACACCGAATACGCGTCCGCCTTTTTTCGCATGGCTCACCACGGATTCCATGATGGGTGAAAATCGCGCAATCGCCCCGCTGCGCAGGTAGTCACCGTAACTGAATCCACCGGGCAAAACAACAACGTCAGCGCCTTGCAAATCGTGGTCCTTGTGCCACAATTGAACAGCGGAAAAACCCAAGTCATGTTCCAGCGCGTGGACCATGTCCATGTCGCAGTTGGAACCGGGAAAAGTGACCACTCCAAATTTCATGGGACGAAGGTCGTGATTGTTTGGAAATCAGGTCAACATCTGCTGAACAAAAAGAACCAACACCGTACCAACAAGCGCCCAGTAGACGGCGTCATGCCACGGCCGCTGCACGCGACGCGATCGCTCCCGTTCGGGAACCAGCCCGATGCACGTGAACCCCATGGCCAGTCCCAACGTTGGCGACAAGGGAAGTCCGGTGATGGCTGGGCTGCTTTCTGGTATCCCCGCCACGGCGCCGCCTATTGCCATGCACCAAGTCATGGTCAGCATACTCAATCGGGCATTTTGGGACCGAAGGTTCAGCGAGGACTGCCGCCGCAAAAGCACAATCATCCCCACGGCGGCCCAGGCCAGGGCCATCCAATGGAAGCCATTGCTCATTTCAAAAAGCAGAGCTGACGCAGTGGACTCCACGCCGAAAGAGCTGGGCGCAACATGGTACAAACCGAAGGCAATCGCACCTCCCCACGCGGTTCCAATGACCAACATGGCCCATTCCCTAAAAATACCCGGGCGCAAGTTGATCTGCATAATCACCAAACCCACTACAAGCCCCCAATTGGCTAGGTTCAGTCCGATGGCCAGAGCAGCCAAGGCACCCGAACGGAATTGGATCCCGCTGGTGGACGACTGCCGGTGCACGGTTAGGGCCATGGACAAGCTGGCGCATGCCAAGAGGAGGCTACCCCACATCCGAAGCCCCGCCGTCCAGCTGATCGGCGTTAGCCAAGCGATGGACCACAACACGATCAGCCAAGCCAATGCCGAATCGCCTCGGTCTACGAAGTGGCGATTGACGTAAATGCGGTGAGCGAAAAATGCGACGGCAGTGAGCCCCAATCCGTGAATCGTTGCGCTCGTTCCATCCAGCGTTCCCGCCCACCAATGCACCGCCAGTCCACCTAGAATGGTCAGTGGAATGAGTGCCCATGCAATTGGTTGATTGGAGCGGAGGATTGAAATCAATGGTTGCTTATTTTTGTTCCGAATTTAGGAACCATGAACACACAAGAAATCATTACTCCTGTCGCGAAATTCATCGAATGGACATTTGAAACCATCCTTGTTCCGATGAGCTCTCCATTCAACATGGCCGTCATCGCTCTCGGTTTTGGCGGATTGTTCTTGTGGTTGCGGTTGCAAAAGAAGTACACGGCCAAGGCCGAGAAAGAAGGCGGCATCGTTTAACCTTCTTCTCTTACGCTTCAATTCTTTAGGCCAAATCCAGGACGTCGGCACCGATGTCTTTTCGGAGGTAGGCCCCTTCAAACGTCACTTTTTCGGCGAGTTTGTAGCTATTCTTGAGCGCTTCCTCTACGTCGTTTCCACGCCCTGTCAAGGCGACGACGCGGCCTCCGTTGGTGATGATTTTGCGTCGGCTTGATTTAGTGCCCGCGTGGAACACCATGCCGTCTATGTCGGCTAGGTCGTCCAGGCCTTTGATTTCACGTCCCTTCTCGTAACTGCTCGGATAGCCCTCGCTCGCGAGGATCACCGTTGTCGCTGCGCGTTCGTCCGTGACCAAATCGTATTCAGACAACAACCCGCTGCACAGGCTTTCGAATAAGTGGAGCAAATCGCTCTTCAACCGGGGCAGGACCACCTCGGTTTCAGGGTCTCCGAGTCGGCAGTTGTATTCAATCACGTACGGATCGCTTCCCACTTTGATGAGACCGAAGAAAATGATGCCTTTGTACGGTATGCCGTCTTTTCCAAGCCCTTTGATGGTCGGAATGATGACCTGGTTCAAGGCTTTCTGTTGGAATTCTTCCGATAAAAAGGGAACCGGAGAGATGGCGCCCATGCCGCCTGTGTTGGGGCCTGTGTCACCCTCGCCGATGCGCTTGTAGTCTTTCGCAGAAGGCAGCAAATGATAGCTCGAGCCGTCGGTTACAGCGAACATGCTGAGCTCTTTGCCCTCCAGAAATTCTTCGATGACCACCTTGCGGCCTGCATCGCTGAATGCCTTGCCGCTCAACATTTCTTCAAGCGTCTGGACAGCTTCCTCTTTGGAAGAAGTGATGATGACGCCTTTGCCTGCGGCCAACCCGTCTGCCTTCAAGACGTACGGCGGCTGGAATGCATCCAGAGCGGCAATGGCCTCGTCTAATTGGGTGTCATCGAAGCTGGCATAACGCGCTGTTGGGATGCTGTGCCGCTGCATGAATGCTTTGGCAAATTCTTTACTCCCTTCGAGCATGGCCCCCTCTTTTTTCGGTCCCACGACCATGACATTGGTCTTGGTTGAAGCCTCGAAGTAGTCGGCAATGCCGGCGACCAGTGGGGCTTCTGCGCCAACCACGAGCAAACCGATTTCATGGCGCCGGACGTACCGCTCTACGGCTGCAAAATCCATGGGGTCCAAATCGGCGGTTTCCCCCAAGGACTCCATACCGCCATTGCCCGGAGCAATGTGCAGTTTCCGCAGCATGGACGATTGACTCAGCTTCCATGCAATGGCGTGCTCACGCCCGCCGCTTCCCAACAAGAGTACATTCATAGCGAACAAAATTAATGGCTTCAATCGGGGGGACAAGCATTCGTTGGAAACTTCCTGTTTGTCCGCAGTAACTTGCGAAATAATCGCACCTCCCAGCCGTTCCATCCCCATGCCCTCTCCATCCTTATCAGCGGTGATCATTGCCTTCAACGAAGAGCACAATCTACCGCGTTGCTTGGAATCGTTGGAGGGCATTGCGGATGAGGTACTCGTGGTGGATTCAGGGTCAACCGACCGCACCGTTGCGCTGGCTGAGGAGCGCGGCGCTCGGGTTTTGACCCACGTGTTTGAAGGGCACATCCAACAAAAGAACTGGGCCGCAGACCAAGCCACAGGTGAGTGGCTGCTCTCGTTGGATGCAGACGAAGCGCTCAGCCCTGAACTGGCGGCGTCCATTCGCGCGTGGCGCTTGGATGCTTCGGCAGCTTCGGTCAACGGATTCCGGATGAACCGGCTGACTTCGTACTGCGGTGAGTGGGTGCGTCACGGCGGTTGGTACCCGGATACAAAGCTTCGCTTTTGGAAGGCGGGACATGCCACGTGGACGGGCGAAAACCCTCACGATCGCTTGGATATGGCCGAGGGTGATGAAACAGGTTTTTTGGAAGGTGACATTCTGCATTATTCCTACCATTCGATCGATGACCACCTCCGTCAGATTAGCTATTTCTCGGACATTGCCGCGATGGCGTATCGGGGTCCGGCATGGTTGGCAAGCCCGTTCATTCGCCCCATCAAAGTCGGGTTTCAGTGGTTCAAAAATGCCTTTTTGCGCGGAGGTTGGCGGGACGGCGCCACCGGCTGGACCATTGCCCGCTGGAGTGCGTTCGCGACGACTGAGAAATACCGGAAAATCCGCAACCGCATGCGCATGGATCGGGCGCTCGAGCGCATCGGGCGCGCGGAAGTCAAACGCATCTTGGTGTGCCGCACGGACGCCATTGGAGACGTGGCAGTAACCCTCCCCATTGCCGGCTTTTTGAAGTCGGCGAACCCGGGATTGCAGGTCGATTTCCTGACGCGATCGTATGCCGCACCGGTGGCACAAGCGGCGGTCAATGTCGACGGAGTTGTGGTTTGGGACGCGGCCGATGCCGTGGACTGGTCGGTCTACGATGCGGCGATTTTGGCGTTTCCCGATGCGATGGTCGCCCGTCAACTGCAGCAGTCAGGCCTTCCCATTCGCGTGGGGACTAGGCGCCGCTGGCCGTTTGCCCGGTTCGTGAATATCCACAATAGCGCATCGAGGAAGGCGTCGGGCCGGCACGAGGCGTGGCACGGTATGGACCTCGCCCTCTCCATGCATCCCGCACCGGGATGCAACAGACCGGGTTTGCGCATTCCGGATGATCCGTCCGTGTGGCAGGCATGGGGTGAGCTCCGCGCGCAACCTTGGTCGATCGCTGCGGCAGAGGTAAAGGGTGCGGCGGAATGGATTATGCCGGGCCGCCGGCACGTCATCTTGCATGCGGGCTCCAACAACAGCGCCACCAATTGGCCTTTGGAACGGTATGTGTCGTCCATGGAAGCGTTTTTGGAAGCCGGGTGCCGAGTGCTTTGGACCGGGACCGCAGCCGAGGGCGAACCGTTGAGCGATGTGCTCCTTTCCCATCCGGATGTCATCAACACAACGGGAAAACTGTCGTTGTCGCAGCTGCTCTCGCTCATGGCCGCTTGCGATGGTTTGATTGCGTCGAGCACCGGTCCATTGCACATGGCGGCTGGCCTTGGTGTTCCATGCACCGGTTTGTATGCTGCAGAAGCGCCCATGTGGCCGAAGCGATGGCACCCTTGTGGGGCGCAGGCCCATTGGGAAGCGACATCCAAGCGCACAGCTTCGGGTCACTTGGATGTGGACGTGAACGTGGTGGTGAACAGGTTTTCAGACCTGTGGGGGTTGCCGTCGGCCCAATAAGCCGATGAAGAATCCGGCAAATGTCACGCCGGCTTGGGTTTCCAAGGTGTCTTCGGTCAAACACGAAAGTGCAATCACGACCAGAAACAAGACGGCTGCCGAAGCGGGGTTTTGTCTGTTGCGCGAGTGCAGCGGAACGAGGGCGCCCAGGAGCACCAACCACAAGATGAGGTTCAGAGGTCCTCCTGCCACCAAAAACGTCACATATTGATTGTGCGCCCGCAACCGGAATGCCTCGTCCAAGGGAGAGTCGAGGGCCCGGTACGCCTCCCTGTAACTGGACGGTAGGTCGCCGATTCCCACTCCGAAAACCGGGTGCTGTTGGTAGATGTGGCGGGCGGCGTCGAGGAAGGCAAATCGCTGCACCAATGAATGCCCGCTGGGATTGCCACCATCCCTTGCATTCCAAACTTCAAATTGAATGACATCGAGCCGGCGCTGCAGGCCGCGGTGGGTTTTCTCAAAGATGGTCGGAATGCCCGCTTCAATCCACCGCACCTCTTCATCGCTCAAGGCGCGGACACCGTCGGCGTCTTTTTTCAGGCCTTTGGAGGCCAAAAATCGGATCAAGGTCATTTTGAGTTCTTGGTTCCTTGCGTCTTGGCCATTGAAGTCCACAGTGCTTCGTGACGACCACGATTCATAGAGTTCATTCCATGCGATGTGGACCCAAACGTGGGTTCCATTTTCGCGCATGCAACGTTCCGGGTGGTTGACGTAAGCCTCGCCTCGAGGCGTTGCGTCTTCCAACGTTTCTGCCACGGGGTAGACAGGTAAGAGGCACCAAGCCATCACCCCCGCTGCAATAACGCCCCCGCCGCACAAGCCCAATACAACTTTGCGCAACCGTTGGAACTGCCATGAGGCGACCAGCAGGGTCAAGGGAAACAGGATGGCTCCGGTCAACGAAGCGACTTTCCACGTGAACCAGCCCCCAAGCACCGTGATCAACGCCACGACAATGAGCGCGATGGGCTCACGGTTTTTGAAGAAACGAATCAGCCACCAGCCCCATGCGAATGTGATGATTAAACTGAAGCGGATATGGGAAATGAACGGAGACCAATCGCGGGGCTGCAGCTCGCCAGATTTTTGCATACCCATCCACAGGCAACTCCCACACGCAGCGATGACCGCTACTGCCAAAGCAGCTTGAACGCGCCGGAGGCCCAGTCGTTGATCCCACCGGGCGGTGGTGAGGATGAGGGGGAAGGCGAGGAGCGGAAGCTGGATGCGAAGGGCCCGCCAGCCGTAGGCCCAATCCGTGGACCAAAGCTGGCTGAGCAATTCCCAGGAATACAATGCGAGAACGGCCCACAGCACGGGTTGTGCCTGCCAATACCCCCACGACCGCCCTCGGAAGAGGGGACCGTTTTTCCACCGGTCAAACCCCCAGGCAATGACCAAGAGAAAGGCCCCTTGACTCATGAGGAAATTCGAAAAAGGCAAGGCGATGGCCGTGAGCATGAGCGCGGCATCGTACAATCCCTGTACGCGAGCATTCGTACCGATAGTGGGGGAAGGCATGATTACGGTTTCGGTCCAGCCAAAATGGCTTCGTGTGCGCCGGAACGCATGAGGTCGATGGCTTTATTGAGGGTGCTGTCACGTGGGATGGACCAGTCGATGACCCCGGTTTGGAGGTGGTACCGCATCACAAATTCCTCCTCCAGTGCCCATGTGATTTCGTCCCGAAATCGGTTGAGGTCGCGTTCAATATTGGGCTTTAAAATGGAGCCAAATGCATCAAATGCAGCCGAGTCCAAGGCATAAAACTGCTCTTCACGCGCGAGCGTTTCCAGTTGTTCGAAAGCATCCAGCGTGCGCGATTCAAACGCCGTGGACTCATGGGCCAACGCAAAGTCTACGAATGCCTGCCAGTCTTCGTTCTGAAGGGTGAACTCGACGGCGGGTCCGATGCTGTCCCGCTCGGCGCTCCATGCATTCGCAAAATCAAAAATGATCCCGTTGAGGTACAAGCCTTCAAGCACGTAACTCATGTAGGGGACGTCCACTTCTACATCGGGTTGGACGCCGGCTCCATCGGTGACGGGTCGGCCGTTTCGGGTGTAGAACACTTGCCGCGTGGAATCCGAGAACGCCCGTGCGCTGCCATCCTCCTCACGCTCGCCACCGTAGTCCAAGCGTTGGATGCACCGGCCGCTTGCCGTGTAGTATTTGGCTACCGTCACCTTGAGTTTGGTGCCGTAGGCGAGGGGCTTGGTCTGCTGAACGAGGCCCTTTCCAAAGCTCTCCTGTCCCACGATGATGGCGCGGTCGAGGTCTTGCAACGTCCCGGAGACGATTTCGGAAGCGGAGGCCGACTGCTCGTCGATCAGCACCGCAACCGGCAGGTCCGGCACCAGAGGAGGGGCCATGGTGGAGTAGGATTTCATCCATTCCTCCTTTTTGCCACGGGTGCTTACCACTTCTTGGCCCTTCTCAACGAACAAATTCACGATGCTGATGGACTCTTGCAGCAGGCCGCCGCCGTTGCCGCGCAGGTCGAGGACCAGTTGGTTGACCCCCACGCTGTCCTTGAGGTAGCGGATGGCTTGTCGGAGTTCAAACGATGAGCCTCGTGTAAAGGCGCTCAAGATGACGTAGCCTGTGCTGTCGCTGATGACAGATCGGTAAGGAACGGCCGGAAGCTTGATTTTTTCGCGCTCGACGGACAAGTCCACGGGGGCGCTGGATCCGTTGGGACGATATTGAATGTCAACGGTGGTGCCGCTCGCACCTTGCAGCATTTCCGGCACGAGATCCGGGTCCATGCCTTCCAAGGATTGGCCGTCCACAGCCAAGAGCTCATCGCCGATTTTCAGACCAGCCTGGGCCGCTGGAAAATCCGGAAGTACATCCACGATGAGGTGGCGGTCGTTGATGAATTGCATGGAAGCGCCAATCCCGCCGTATTCGCCTGTGGTCATGAATCGCAAGTCCTCCACCCGCGATTCGGGATAGTACACTGTGTATGGGTCGAGGCTTTCCACCATGGCGTCCATGCCCGTTTCCATGAGCTGGCCGGGTTGGATTTCATCGACGTAGTAGATATTCAATTCACGGAACATGGCCGTCATGATTTCCAACTGCTTCGACAGCTCAAAGTAGTTTTCGCGCAAAGGAACCGCCGCTGCCATGAGTCCGGCAAGTGGCACCAACCACATCCACGTTTTTCTGGCCTTCTTGTTATCCATGTTCTGGGGTGTCCGCTTGAGGCTGCTCGGCTGCTGCCATCGCTTCCATCATTTTCGCAATCAACGTCTGTATGCTCGCTTGCATTCCTTCGAAAGTAGGCAATTCTTTACCCACATAAATGAGAACGATGGCGCGTTGTTTTTCGTGTTCTTGGAGGGCGGCGTAGACGGGGTGTTTTTGCAAACGCCAGGCCTCGCGCATTAATCGCTTGATCCGGTTGCGGTCAACTGCCCGCTTAAACGAACGTTTGCTGACGGAAACGAGCGTTTGGCAGGGGACGTCTTCACTCAATTCCGTGTCTAGGCTCTTGGCTACAAGGGGCCACGCCTTGAACTTTTGACCCGCTGCAAACGTGGCCTCAATCAGCTTTTTGGATTTGAGGCGTTCGGATTTGGAGTAGGAAAAGGAAGGCGTTTCAGGCAACGGGAGTTATTTGCCTTGAATGTAATGCTCAATGGCCATAGTCATCGAAGGCGCCTGGGGGGTAGGGGCAGAAATGTCAATGCGCAAGTTCGCCTCTTTCGCGGCTTTGGCCGTTGTGGGACCAAAAGTTGCGATGCGCGTTACGCCTTGTTCGAAGTCAGGGAAATTCTTGAACAGGCTTTCGATGCCGCTCGGGCTGTAGAACACAAGGCAGTCGTACTTGACGTCGCTCAAGTCACTCAGGTCGCTGCACACGGTGCGGTACATCATGGCCCGGGTGTAGTTGATGCTCGCCTCGTCCAGTAGCTTGGGAATGGACGGCTTCATCAAGTCGCTGCACGGCAGCAAAAACTTCTCCTGCTTGTGCTTTTTGATGCTGTCCATGAGGTCCTGAAAGCGGTGCTTCCCGAAGAAGATCTTGCGCTTGCGGTATACCACATATTTCTGCAGGTAGAAGGCCGTGGCCTCGCTGATGCAGAAGTACTTCAAGGTGTCGGGTACCTCGTAACGCAGATCCGCCGCCAGGCGGAAAAAGTGATCCACCGCGTTTCGGCTGGTCAGGATGACGGCCGTGTGCTCAGCCAAGTCGATGCGCTGCTGTCGAAAATCTTGCGGCTCCACACCTTCAACGTGGATAAATGGACGGAAATCGATGGTCAATTTCTGACGCTCGGCCAAGTCGAAGTACGGAGATTTTTCCGTGGTGGGCTTTGGCTGTGAAATCAGGACAGTCTTGAGCTTCTTCGCCATATCGGTTCTTCAGTGCTTGCTCCATTGGCTCAGCCTGCGTACTCGAACAGCAGCAAGGATGGTCCAATTTCGAGGGTGCAAATGTACGCAATTCCCCAACCAATATGAAGCCGCTTGTTCAAGACCGATTGAAACTGCCTCAACCACTTTAAGCCGAGCCATACCCACCAAACCGTGCACACGTGGGACCACATTGCTCCGCGGTTCTCGAACCCACTGAATTGGGTCAACTCCCAAACAACCAACGCAATCAGTGCCCACAACAGCCAGTTGCGCATGTGCCGGTCCACTTCAAATCCCCGTTCGATGGCTTCTCGTTCCAGCGTCACCCACGCGCCAATCCAACCACCCACCTGCCGGGTTAGGAGCGTGGACAATCCGATCAATGCCCCCCACATCGCTCCGTTTCCAGCCGCTTGGACTGCGGACGTTTGCGAGGCGTTGACTCCCCATAGTGACCCAAGCAAGGCCCAAGTCAAGATGCCGATGGCGTGACTGGTCAAGGTGCCGCCAGTCCGTGCCGACTCGTCCGCCAGCCGCTGCCAAACGCGCTTGATTTGGTAGGCTGTCCACATGGTCAGCGCCCATTCGCGGTCGAATTGAACCCGAAGCAGCGCAGTCGCCCCTATCCCAAATACGCAGATCCACAATGGGATTGCATAAAGGTGCAGCGGCGAAATCGGCAAGGGCATCCCTTCGAACATGGCGCGAAGATGCCAAAGTTCTGGGGATTTTGGGTGCCGTTAATGCGAGCAAACGAAGACCGGAGCTTGTGCCCGAAGTTGCTGTTGGCTTTGCAATGAATGCAATTCAACGTTGAGCAGATAAGCGCCACGTGCGGCAT
>JBELBV010000024.1:0-36629 GCA_042095135.1 Flavobacteriales bacterium
CGGTTGCACTCAACATGGCGGCCAGGTGATACACCGTGTGGTACCGGCCCTCCTCTAGCACCTTGTGCACAGCCCCCTCGTCGGTGGCATCGAGGTGCAAAAAACGGCTGCGCATGACCCCCTCATCGTCCGGCACACGGATGTCGGAAACGTCCACCGCACCGACACCGTAGTGGTCTTGAAGCGCGAGCACGAGTTCAATGCCCAGCTGTCCAGCAGCTCCGATGACGAGGATTTTGGTCATGATTGAACGAAGGTAATGCACCCCTGTTCATTTTGAAGGAACGAAAGGCGCCTTCACCCGCTATTTTTGTCGCGTTGTTCAAAAATTCCATTCATGCAGACGGCGGATTACGCATACGAACTTCCTGAATCGGCCATCGCGGTCCATCCCGTGATGCCCCGATCAAGCGCTCGGCTGCTCACGTGGAGACGCGGAGAAGTCGCCACCCATCAGCGGTTCACAGATTTACCCACAGTGCTGCCCCCGGGCACGCAGTTGTGGGTAAACAATACCCGGGTCATTCGGGCTCGACTGCTGCTGCAAAAACCGACCGGCGGGCGCTTGGAAGTGTTCTTGCTGGAGCCACACGGAAAGTCCATGGAACAGGCCTTGGCTTCGACCCAGTCGGTGGTGTGGAAATGCATGGTTAAGGGGGGGAAGCGTTGGACTGCCGGGGAAGCCGGCTTGAACGTGGAGGACGCCGCAGGAAAGTGGGAAGTCGCTGCCAAACGGGTGGGCATGGACGAGGGCGTGCGCTACATCGAATTGCAGTGGTCACATCGATCGGCGTCGACAGGTGAAGCGCGCTCGGCAAGCTTTGCCGAATTGTTGGAGGCCATGGGCAAGATGCCGCTGCCGCCATACATGCGGCGCCCAGCGGAGGAGCAAGATGCCGAGGATTATCAGACTGTTTATGCTGAAGTGCCCGGTTCAGTGGCTGCTCCGACAGCAGGGTTGCACTTTGATGCAACGCTGATGGCCGAGTTGAGCACGAGTACGTCCTTGCACCAGGTCACGCTGCACGTGGGCGCAGGCACCTTCAAACCCCTTGGTGAAGGCGAGGTGGCGGATCATGTCATGCACGGCGAGCACTGTTCGGTTTCCTTTGATGCCATTCAAGCCCTTGCCGAAGAGGGGGTGCATCGGGTCGCCACTGGGACGACCAGCTTGCGGACCTTAGAAAGCTTGTATTGGCTCGCCATCAAATGGAAGGAGACCGGTGAACAACCGGATGAACTGCACCAATGGGAATGGCGCCACGAACTCGGCGATGCGGCTGAGCGCTTGGCCTGGACCATGGAAACGGCCATGCAATGGTGCGCCAATGCCTTGGACGGGGCCGATTGGCATTTCCGAACCTCGGTGATGATGGTGCCTCCTTACTGCATCCGCTCGGTGCAAGGGCTCATCACCAATTTTCACCTCCCCAACAGCACGCTGCTCTGCCTTGTCGCCTCAGCCATTGGCGATGATTGGAAGTCGGTATACGACCGTGCTCTTACGGAAGGATTTCGATTCTTGAGCTACGGAGACGGCAGCTACCTTGAGTGGGAGCGCCGGTGATCGGAAAACAAAAAAGCCCGCTGTGGAGCGGGCTTTTTCATGCGGTCGTCGTGGCCGCTTAGTTTCGGTTGTCTTCCAAGTCAGCTGCGTCCATCATTGCATTCGAGATGCGGATGGTTGCTGCGCCGCGTGCACGAGACAACAAAGTCGTCTGTTCCGTCAGGTAATCGGATTTGGCCGCTGCGTCGGTGCTGGAAGTGGGGGCGATTACCCACACGCCGTTGTTGCCCACGATGGGAGCGGAAACGTTCCCCACAGGAATGGCGAAGGCCATGCCAACCACCTCGGGTTCTGGCAATGAGCCCGCTCCGCTGACGGTCGGAAATTTCAATGCAATGTTGGTCGCACTAGCAACTGAGGAGCCAACCGCTGTGGCGATTTCTTCCAAAGAACCGGTGGACATACGCTCGCTGTAAAGCTCGCCTTTCGCTTCCTTCACAGCGCCGGTGCGCATTTCGTTTTCGACGTACTCGAACAATGGAGCGCCTTCTTCGGTGATGCGGTCGAGGTAGCCCACGACGTAGTTCTTGTCAACGAGGATGGGGTTGGATACTTCGCCTTCCTCGGCACCGTAGGCCCAGGAAACGAGCTCGGCAGCGTTACGGAGTCCCGATACAGATTTCGCGTTGCGCAAGACATCGGTCGCAGTGTTGGTCGCGTACCCGGCATCGCCTGCGGCCTGCATGAAGGCTTCTCGCGACGTGGCTTGAATGGCGAATTCACTTGCTGCGCCGTATGATTCGCGGGCGGTCGAAGTAGAAGGCTCGATGACGCGCTCGATGAGGGCCACTCGTACCTGCTCCACCGCGTCGGTGTGCTCCATGACCTCAATTAAGTGAACACCAAATGACGTTTTGACGGCACCAACTTTACCAGGTTTGTTTTCGAAGCAGAAATCTTCGAAGGGCTTCACCATCCGTCCACGTGGGAACAAGTCGTAGAAGCCGCCTTTCGACTTGGATCCGGGGTCTTCGCTGAAACGCTCGGCCAAATCCTCGAATGATGCACCGCGGCGCAAAGCACGTTTTAGGCTGTCGGCCCGGTCCATCAAGTCGGCCATTTCTTCGGCGTCCTGTGGGTTGTCGGCCTTGAGCAAGATGTGGCGGCACGCAGCGCTATCAGGCTCGCTGAAAAACTCCATTACCTTGGCCAATCGGTAGCTGGTCTTCTTTTGGTAAGGACCGATGATATCGCCTGCTTTCGCGTCGAAGAAGGTCGCTTCATTCACGTCGGTTTCCACGTCGCTCTTGCGCAATACGGTAGGCGCAAACGGCGCTTCGGTTTCATTGGCTACGAAGAGGCTATCGTCGGCTTCGGTGTTTTCCCAAACGGTTTTGATGGCAGCCAATTCTTCTTGGATGATCTCAGCATCCTTGGCAGAGGCCTGCAACGGAATGCGCGCGAACGTGATGTTACGTCCTGCGTTTTGCTTGTACTGGGCTTCGTCTTTGTGGGCCTTGTAGTAAGACTTGACGTCGCTGTCCGTCACGTTGATTTCCGTCTCGTCGATAGCGCTGAATGACTTGAACACGTAGTTGAAGTTCACCTTGCGGTTGGCGCCGGCGTGGTCGTACTTGCCCTCCAGTGAATTGGAGTAGATGCCTGAAACAACCAGGTTATCGTACTTCTCGCGAATGCGCTTGGCTGCGATGAGGCGCTTGTATGACATGAAGTCCGCGATTCCGCGGTCGGTGCCCAACATCGCGTCGAAGTTCTGCTGCCAGAATCCCTTGGTTTCGGCATTGGAGTAGAACGCACGGTTCATGTACGGCGAGAATGCCGTGCCGAAAAGCATTTCTTCATACTCTTCGTCGCTGACCGTCAAACCCAACGCGTCGAAGTCATCCCCGAGAACGATTTCCGACGTGATGTCGTTCCATACTTCCTCGGCCAATTGATCACCGCTGAATCCCAGTCGGCGACGTTCTTGAACTTCCATCTGGTACTGTGCACCAGAGACGGCCACCCCGTTTACTTCGCCGACGTCGCGGCTTCCGTTTTGGCCAAACATAGCCATCACTGCATCATAGGGAACCAAAAACCCGAGCATGCCGATGCCGATCATCACAATCAGCAGGCCTTGTCGGTTTCGAATTTGTTGAATCATTGACATGATAAACGTGTCTTTTTTAAGGTTTGCGAAGATAAGGGAAATCCCATATCTCCGGGCGTTTTTACGTGTTGTGCCTCCTTAAACGGCAAACGTGCCGCTGGGGTTTCAACTGTTTTCCTCCGAAATCACGTGCAGGATGACCGTCTGTACCTTGTTTCCGCTCACTTCTTCCACTTCGATGGTGAAGCCGTCAAGGACCAATGTGTAGCCGGCTTCGGGTATGTCCTCAGTATAGTGAATCACAAGCCCGCCCAGCGTTTCGTATGCGTCATTCAACGGCAATTGGATGTCGAACCGTTCGTTCAGGTCTTCCACGTCGAGGCGTGCCGAGAACCGCCATGTCCCCGTGTCCAACGCTTCTTCAACGAGCTCCTCTTTGTCGTGCTCGTCTTCGATGTCGCCAACCAATTGTTCCATGATATCCTCCATGGTCAAGATGCCTGAAGTACCCCCAAATTCGTCCACGACGATGGCCAAGTGCCGCTTGCGTTGTTTGAAGCGCTTGAGCACATCATCTGCCGGCATGGGCTCGGGCACCACAAACGTCGGGTGCAAAATGGTCTTGATCGAGGTGGGATTCTTGAACAGGTCCTTCGAATGCACGTACCCGATAGTTTGGTCAATGTCGCCGCGGTAAACGACAATTTTGCTTAGGCCTTCGGAGATGAACAACTCCCGCACCTCGTCGAGTGGCGTCTCCAAGTCTACGGCGACCACTTCGTTGCGCGGGATTAAGCAATCACGGGCGAGGACCTTATTGAATTCCAGCGCATTCTGCATGATTTGCAGCTCGTGCTCCAACTCCTGCTCGGGTTCCATCCGTCCGCTCATTTCGCGGATGAAGTGGTCGAGGTCGGTGGCACCTAGTTGCTCTTCATCGCCATCGCTCCCGGTCGATCGGCCGACGAGTCGAATGGAAAAATTACTCAATCCCACCACGAGCAATCCCGGCAGGAGCAGCAGGTAGTGGATGACGACCAGTGGGGCCGCAAAAAACTTGAGCCAGAAGTTTGCATTGCTGTGGAACAGGGCCTTGGGAATGAACTCAGCCACAACCAAGATGACCATGGTCGTGATCAACGTCTGCACAGCCAAAACCAAAATCGGTTGCGTGGCTTCCGTCCAGTCGCTCACGCCGAAGAGCCCGTGGCTGACGAGCGCCCCGGATTCCAATCCGCAAAACACCAAGGCGAGGTTGTTGCCAACCAGCATGGTGGCAATGAACAGCTTGGTGCGCGACGATAAGTGGGTGAGGATGCGTCCCTGCCAACTGCTCTTTGAATCCAGTTCGAGTTGCAAACGATTCGCCGAAACGAAGGCAATCTCCATTCCGGAAAAGAAAGCGGAGGCGACGAGGGCCAATCCGATGATCAAAAGCGAACTCGAGGGGTCAGGATCCATGGGTCAAGGCTAGAACAAACCTAATCATTCCGCGCGTCACTTCCGCGCTCGAGGCGTTGTCGAAAAAACCGGCGGAACCCATACCATGCTGCAGCCAGTGCGGGCAAGACCAAGGATTGCTTCTGCTGCGCCCAACCGTCCTTCCAAATGAAATACCCGGACGCCGCGACGCAGCACACGATGATTCCGATCCAAAAGCGTTCAGCCATGCGGTTGACGCGGTGCAGTTGTTCTTCGTTCATGGTCGTTGAGTCCAATGCAAACCTAACGCAATTCGGTTCCTTCCAATACCATTTCGCCTCGGGGTTTGATGATGCGGTAGGTCTCAAACCGCGCATCCGATTCCAGCCCTTCCCCATAAATGACGCCATCAGCGGTGCGAATCGTCACCGGCCGGTTGGTCCACACTCGGTTAGAATCCTCAGACCACACGAGGTACTCGGTTTCCAGTACATCGCCCTCAGCGTTTTCCAAAGTAACAGCGTGCTTGGCGATGAGTCGAAGGTTCTTCTCGTCCAAAGTGGCCCAGTCCGCAGTCATGTGCGCTTCGTGGTTGGCTGCATCTCCGCCGATGAACAATTCGAAGCCGGCCCGCACTTCAACGACATCTTCGGACACTTCGGCGTTGCCGCGTTCTTCGCGACGCAGCTCTCCCGCGTGGAGCTCGTGGAGGATCACCCCGCGCTCACTGTACCTGAATGTGCCATTGATAACGGTCTGAACGGGACTTGTCTCGTCCGCCAAGACATCGGAAACATCCGCGTCGGAATTGGCACACCCGAGCAAAAGAAAAGCCGCCCAGCCTCTCCTCCAAAAGGAGTTCAGTGCTGAGCGGCTAGAATTTGTGGTTGGTCGGAGCACGTCCGTTCAGTCAGCGGTGCTTAGCGCACGCGAATGGTGGTTGATTCGCCCGCGCAAGGACATCCGCCAATGGATGGAATCTTGATGGCGTCGCCCTTGGACTTGCCCACCGCGAAAATCTCATCAACGCTGGGGAACTGCTTGCTGTTCGCGTTGAGTTTTTTCTGCGCTGTGGCTTTGATGTCTTCGTCGCCCCGGCTGATCGCCATGCTGTAGTAATCGCATGCACGCAAGTATGCCAAACGGCTGCCCAAGGCGCCGTCGTCGCATTGCTTCGCTGCACCCGCAATGGCATCGCCAATGAGCATGTAGGCCTCTGCACTTTCCGGGTTGTTGGCGAGTACCTTCTGGGCGTATGAACGCGCCGTGCTGGATTTGCCCAAGAACGAAGCAATTTTTCCTGCCTTCAACAAGTAGACCTCCAACTCCGCACAGTCGGCACACAGCTCAACAGCCTCTTCCATGTAGGCAAACGCCTCGCCGAAGTTCTCGACCTTGGCCTGCTCGTTGCCAATAGCATAAGCAGAGGGATGGCTCGGGGTTTCATTGTGCACATCGATGGCGACGGGCAAGTACAGGTCGTTATCAGTGCAATCTTTTTTGTTGAGCAAGCGCAAGACCTTCTGTTTCAATTCGAAGTTGGCCGAATCTGCGGCAATTTTTTCGCTCAAGACCGGAACCATGTCTTCACATTTAGCGATGGCTATGAAGACTTCGTCGATGTTACCTTTGGCTTTTTCGAATTTTTGCAGGCCTTTCACGTCGGTGGAATCGAGCCCGCTTTGACCCTGTTCGATGTACTCTATAAGGGTGAGGTATTCTGTCAACATCTCACCCAACTTCGCTTTGGCTTCCGCTTCTTCCTCCATGCGCTTCATGGCGTAAAAAGAAGTCACATAGTAGGTGCTCAGCGTTGCAGGGGAAGAGGTTGCTCCCAGGCAGTCGATGCTTTCTTTGAACATAGCATTCGCGACAGCTGCTCCGTCTTTTTTGTAGATACGGTAATAATCGGCAGCCTTCAAGGATAACACGGAACACCGATTGTTGGGATTTCTTTTCGTCTCAGGGAACAGCTCCAATCTCAAGTCGTAAAACATGAAAATACTATCCTGAATGGCTTGTAAACGATCAGCATTCTCAGGTTTCTTTAACTCTTTCTTGAGGAATGTGACTCCATCTCGGACCAGATTTTCCGTAGCAGTGAGTGGACATACGTTGCACGCTTTTTTCCATTGCGCGTATGCTTCGTCATAATCTTTCTGCTTTTTGTAGCTGCGGTATACACTGATTTTTTCTTGGCATTCGAGCTGCTGTTCCTCTGTCTCCCCGAAGCGCTCTTGAGCGCTTACCAGGGCGGGCGATAAAATCAGCAGCGCTAAGATTCCTCGAACGATCAATTTCATAGTGTTGGTTTTTTCAATCATATAATCTGGGTATCAGCCAATTGTTCTTGAAGAAGGGCATCAGGGAGACGCCGAAGTGGAACCGAATGAACGTTTCTTCCAATGCTCCTTCTTGCGTTGAACGTTCTCCAAGTTCCGTGCCGAAATGCAAACGGCTTAATGAACGGCTTCCCACAAGGGGAAGGGTAAAGCCGCCTGTGATGGCTTGGGATTGAACCTGGTGGCCATCTATGGCATAGGGCTGCAGCTGGCGGTTCAAACCGAACCGGTAGGTCGCTTTGCCCCACGTCGGGTGGCGTTGTTCAGCGTTGCCGGGGTTGAATTGAAGCCCGAAGTGCATGGATTCGGCGGCCATCCATTCGACGCCATCGGATTGCATTTCCGGTGCAAAATCCGGCGCGACTTTATCCCATGCTGATGCCTTGTATTCGACCCCTGCTGCGATGCGCATGCCGTCGCCGCGGTCGAAATGGAGGCTGCTCCCCAAGCTAAGGCTGCGGGGCATACGGGCACGATAATCGAGGCGCTCGCTATAGAATGCCGTATCCAGTGGTACGGGAATGCCGCCCAGCGTCTGGGTCGTCTCATCGATACTCACCAACGAGCTGTGCAGGTTGGTGGAGGGTGTGAAGACACCTCCCATGCGCAGTGAAATGCTTTGCTCAAAATCGCCGCGGTCATTGTACTGCACATGCAGCAGTTGGTCGTACACCATCCCGACATTGGCTGTAACACTGCGGTGCTGTGCCGTGAAACGGTTGCGGTGGTCGAGGAAGGTCGGGTCGATGATGTCAAGGGTCGAAGTCCGGCTGATTTGACCAAAGAGGTAATGCGTTTGAATGCCGAGGTGAAGGGCATTGCTTTGAATGCGAATGCTATCGCTTCCGGCCTGGACAAATTTTGATCCTTTGAAGACCCGGGCCCATCCGATGTTCAGCGCACTCAGCCCCCCGTCGCCCTCGTACCGCTCATTGGCCAAGCCGATGCCCTCGTAGGTGTCGCTTCTGGAAATGGCATATCCCGAATTGCTGTACGGTGACAGATTGAGGATGAGTGCGTTTTTGCCATTGTTGCGTTTGACGACGACTCCGAAAGGTCCAGGAGACCCAAACACCGCAGAAGCCGATGCATCGCCTTGCCTCAATTGCATTTGGTTGCCGATGCCTGAGGCTTGGAACGTAGTCTGGTTGAGGAAGGTCGCCGAAGCCGGGTTGTTCGGCTGGAATTGGTAGCCGTTGAGCAGGGTGGCCTCCATGCCGCCTATACCTGCATAAGCAGGTGCTTGGAGCTGTCCAATCAATCCGAAGCCGTAGCGCGAGTATGGCGAAAGCTCGGATTGCTGAGCGGTACCGACAGTAGAGAACAACAGCGCCACCCCAATGGCCAAAAGGGCCAGCCGTCCGAACTTAGGGTTATTGGATGGGGTGGGATTAATCATGGAGAAGCATGCGATTCAACAGGTGGAAATAGCCCTTCCACGTGAGGTTTGGGTCGGCAAAAGTCGGTAAGTCCGCTTGGAGTTGCAAGAATTTCGCATCTCCACCGGTTAATGCAACGCGAATGGAAGGGATTTCGTTTTTAAAGCGGCGAATGCGCTCCGTCAATTCGGCCTGTGCACCCCCCACCGCTCCTGCGAGGAGTGATGCTACCGTGTCGTCTCCCACGTCCAAGCCAATCCCTCCGGCGGCTTGTTCCCTCCAGTCTTCTGGGTATGGTAAACTCGATGTACCGGCGAACATCGCGCGAAGCCGCAAATCGATCCCGGGAGCAATGGACCCACCGCAGAAAACCCCCCCTTCCAATAAGTCAGCGGTGATGCACGTGCCGGCGTCGATAATGAGCCAATCGGCTTGCGCGTCTTCGGCCGCAGCCCCGGCAGCATTGGCAATGCGATCCAACCCCAGCGTCTGCATGGAATGGTACGAGGAGGGAAAGGGAACACCTTGAGCACTTTCCAGGTGCACCACGGCGTCTGGTTGGTTGGCCTTAAGGGCCTCTACCCATTCGTTCCACCGTTCGTCCACGGGGCCGGTGGCGGCAATGAGCCATCGTGTTTTTTCATTCCATTCCCGCAATGATTCCCACGCTGCTTCGTCCTGCAGTACACCTGCAAATTCGCCGTCGACAAACCGGGCCCATTTGACCCGGGTGTTGCCAAAATCAAGGATGCATGTTTGGCTCATGGTGCTGTCGCTGATTCGGCCCACGCCAACGTTTCAATCAGGTGCACGATGTCCTGCTCAATATGCGCCAGCGAGGGCTGAAGGCTATCGGGATTCGGGGCGTGATCAAAATAAAGACTCCCGCGCAAGAAATGCGCCGTGCTGTCCGTGGCAAAAAATTGGATGGGGCTGGCCACGGGACCTTGCAAATTGTACAACACCCCACTTACACGGCGCTCTGGAAAATCAAACTGCTTTGTGCGGATCCCAGCGGCCTTCATTTCATGGGAAAACACCATTTGATGGGCATCCTCTACCAGCGAGGCAAATTGCGCTTCATCGTCCACGGGCATCAAGGTGCAATGGAGTTTGGCTGAAAACCGCGGGACCGCACAATTGAACCAGCAAATTCCGGCTTCCGGAGCGCCGCGTTCGATGCGCTCGATTTTGCTGTAAACAGGCACGTCGAATGAAACACCGCACGGGTGCGCGTACGGGGCGTATTCAAAGGTCGGGAATTCAATCCGATGGTACCCCCGTGGTTTGGGGACTGGCGAATCGTCGCAACCGGCCAGCGCTGCCATTACGACGGTCAAAATGAACCCGATGCGGAACCGCTTACTCATCGGCGGTCGTTTCGGGAAGGACAAGTTTGATGCGCAGCAGCTTACGTGGTGTAGCGGCGTCGATTTTCATTTCAACGCCCTCAAAGGTCATGCCTTCACCGTTGCGCAAAATTCGACCCGCTTGTTCGGTGATGAACCCACCCAGGGTATCGCTCTCTCCTTTCGCCGCTTCCCAAGGCTCATCGGGAATGCTGAGAATGCGGTAGACGTCGATGAGGGCGGTTTTGGCTTCAACTATGAACGTGCGTTCGTCCAACCGCGAGTACGCGATTTCTTCTGCATCGAATTCGTCTGCGATTTCCCCGACAATTTCTTCCATGACGTCCTCAAGGGTGATGATGCCGCTCGTGCCACCGTACTCATCCACAACGATGGCCAGGTGCGTTTTCCGCTCTTGGAATTCGCGCATCAGGTCGTCGATTTTTTTGTTTTCGGGGACGAAGTAAACGGGACGGATGAGCTCCATCCAGGCGACATCGGACTCGGTCAAATGCGGGAGCAAGTCTTTTATGTGGAGGATGCCGACGATTTCGTCCTGCGACCCACTGTGAACGGGGATGCGGGAGTAGCCGGATTCGACGATTTGGGCGCGCAGTTGTTCCCACTGCTCTTCCGAACTCACCGACTCCATATCGGTCCGGGCGGTCATGACCTGCTTGGCATCCTTGGTGCCGAGGGCGGCGATGCCCTCGAGGATGCGCTGCTCCTCGTCGGTGCGGTCTTCGTCTGCAGTCAATTGCAACACCTGTTCCAAGTCGGACGCTGAGAAGTCGGCATTGGGTACGTCCACGCCTTTGCTTACCCAATTTCCAAGGCGGACCAGTGGCTTCCATACCGGCGCGAGGGCTCGCCGCCCCACGATGAGCGGCCCAGACATGAACTGGGCAAATTGCAAGCGGTTGTTGGTGGCGTAGACCTTGGGAACCACTTCGCCAAACAGCACAATGAGAAACGTCACGGCACCCACGTGCAGGGTCCAGTACACCCATGGCTCCAGCAAATTGACGGGGAACAAGCGCTCCATAGCCACGGTAGAGAGCAGGATGATGACGATGTTGGTCAGATTGTTCAAGACCAAGATGGTCGCCAATAAATGGCGTGGTGCCCGATCGGGGTCGGGTTTTTTGAGCAAATCAATGACGCGTTCGGCCGAGGGTGATTGTTCGGCTTCTCGCGCGGTTTCGAGCTCTTGAATATCGGCCGGCGTCAGGCTGAAAAAAGCCACCTCAGATCCCGATACCAGTGCACTAAGCAAGAGCAGCCCCGCAATAATGAGGAAGGGTGCCCAAGTCGCTGCACCGCCCGCGTCAACCGCGAGAAGGATGGAAAATAAGTCGGGCTCCACGAATCTGTTTTCCGGTTAGAAGGGCAGGTCGTCCGCGCTGTGGGGACCGCGTTCTGCTGGGGCAGCCGGTTGCGCTTGCGCCACAGGTTGGGCTTGCTGTGCTGGCTGCGCCGCAGCTTGTGTTGGTTGAGCCGCTCCTCCCGATGAATTTGGCCGGTCGAGCAACTGCATCACATCGGCTACGATTTCTGTGGTGTAGCGTTTTTGGCCCTGTTGGTCTTCCCAAGAACGGGATTTGATTTTGCCCTCGATGTAAACCTGCGAGCCCTTGCGAAGGTATTTTTCAGCGGTTTCCGCCATCCCGCGCCAAATGACAATGTTGTGCCATTCGGTCTGTGTGATGCGTTCGCCGGTGTTGCGGTCTTTGTACGTCTCCGACGTTGCCATCGGGAATGAGCAAACGGCCACACCATTTGGGGTGTAGCGCATTTCGGGGTCCTTGCCCAGGTTGCCTACAAGGATTGCTTTATTGATTCCTGCCATCCTTCAAAAGTAACGCACGCTGTGCTAGCGACTGCCCAATGCCAAGCAGGATTTTTCAAGACCCTCCCAACATCGATCAATCGCCCGGGGTCGGGCTTTGGATTCAGCCACGTCCCAGGGCATCCATTGTCCATGACTGGGGGTTGGTTGGACGTTGATATACCAAATGACAAACCGGCATTGAAGTCGGCGGTGCGAGAGGAGATGCTCAAAGGCTTGGCTCCAAACGGTTCGACTTTCAACAGCAGAAGCTGGGAGGTTTACAGCCTCCGGCAGTTGGTTGGGTAGCTCCGCTCCGGGTGGCAATTCTTGGGAGTGAAATTCCCACAGCCCACCCCAAATTCCCGTTGTGGGTCGTTGGCGCATCCAGACGTGGGAGCCGTTGGTGACCACATTGAATACCAGTTGAACTGATTTGACTTTGGTTTTGCCTTGTTTGAATGGCGGGAGCGGCGTTCCACCTGAATCGGGTTGGGCATTGAGGCAGGTAGTTTCGAGCGGACATTCGGAGCATTGAGGGGACGAAGGCTTGCAAATGAGGGCCCCCAGTTCCATCACTGCTTGGTTGTGGGTTCCGGCTTTGGTTGGATGGATCCATTCCGTAGCAAAGGCCTCCACTTGTTTTCTTCCGATGGGCCGGTCGATGGGGTCATGGATGTCTTTATACCGGCTGATGACTCGGAGCACGTTGCCATCTACTGCGGCAACGGGTTCGTTGAAGCAGATGGATGCAATGGCCGCAGCCGTGTATGGCCCTACTCCAGGAATCGTTTTCCACGTTTCGGCAGTTTCCGGAAACACGCCTCCGCGCTCAAACGCGATGGTCTGTGCCCCGCGGTGGAGGTTGCGCGCCCGGCTGTAGTAACCTAGTCCTTGCCACGCTTTGAGGACGTCATCCAATGGTGCTTCAGCAAGGGCGTGGACATCGGTCCAGGTGCTCGTGAATGTGTGCCAGTACTTCAACCCTTGGTCGATGCGGGTTTGCTGCATGATGATCTCACATAGCCACACGGAATAGGGGAGCGGTTCTTCGCGCCAGGGCAGTGAACGATGGTTGTTGCGATACCATTCCATGAGTGCATGGCGGCCAGCCCCCCAGTTCACTTTATTCATGCCATCCAATTTCTCTTGCATCACCCTTTTCGTTTTCAGCGGAATAGCCCTATTTTTGCACCCCTTTTTCGGGGATAACAATAGTTGTAACAGAGAGACAAACCTAGGAAGTAAGATGACCAAAGCGGATATCGTAAACCGGATTGCAGAGGAGACCGGTATGGAAAAACACGACGTTCAATCAACGGTAGAAGCGTTTATGCGCTCGGTACGTGACAGTTTGGAAGGAGGTGAAAATGTGTACTTACGCGGCTTCGGAAGCTTTGTCATTAAGACGCGTGCGGCGAAAACGGGCCGAAACATTTTAGCCAAGAAGGCCATCCAGATTCCCGCACACAACATCCCCTCATTCAAGCCGGCGAAGGATTTCGTCGAGAATGTAAAGACGCAAGTCAAAGTCGACTAAGTCCATGAATCGCCAGACGGGTATCGGTTTGACCATTGCAGTGGGTGTGGCCTTGGTGGCCATCGTACTGTGGTTGCCGCGCAAGTCAGCGGATGCGGAGCAGCTATCAGCGCTGCCCACTGAAGCAGTTGCGACCGATGATCCCGTGGAGGCTGCCGTGCAGAAAGTCTCTGGTGAGAATCCCATGGAGGGCATCCTCGCCTTGCGTGCGTTGGCCGAATCTGATCCGCCCAATGTGGACGCGGTGGTTTGGCTGGGCATATTTGGCATCCAAAGTGGTCAGTTCGACAAGGCCCGAGAGCGATTTTCGGAGGCATTGACGCTGGAGCCAGCTCACTTGGAGGCCACATGGCAGTTGTCCATGTTGGACATGGAGGAAGGAGCCTATGATCGAGCTGTGGTCGGTTTTGAAACGGTCATGGGCGAAGACTCTACCTATGCAAATGGGTTGTTTTTCACTGCACGTTGCTATGAAGCAATGGGCAAAACAAAAGCAGCGCTCATCCGTTACAACGAATACTTACCTTACGCACCGGACACTGTAGTGGCCAACCGAGTGCAGGACTTCATCACACGATTAGAATTCGGCACACCTGCCGGAACAAACGAATAAAACCCCTTTATCATGCCAAGCGGTAAAAAACGCAAGCGACATAAGATGGCGACCCACAAGCGGAAGAAGCGATTGCGCAAAAATCGTCACAAGAAGAAGTAAGGTTTCGCCGGGGATTTTCCCCGGTGAATGCATTGCTTCTATGTGCTAATCCGGTTCCTGCGTGAGCAAAGAATTGGTCATCAACTCCACTGCAGGAAAGGTGGAGATAGCTTTGCTGGAAGACGGACAACTCGTTGAGTTGCACCGCGATTCAGGAGACAAAGCGTACTTGGTTGGAGATATATTCTTGGGCCGAGTCAGAAAGGTATTGCCCAGCCTCAACGCGGCGTTCGTCGATGTGGGGCACGAGCGCGATGCCTTTTTGCATTACCTGGATTTGGGGCCGCATTACCGGACCCAGCAGAAGTACCTCAAGCGAGCGATGCAAGGCAAGCAGCCTGTACCGGACTTGGGCAACTTCAAAAAAGAGGCCGAGATCGACAAAAAGGGCAAGATCAAGGACGAGGTTTCGTCTTCCCAAGTGGTGTTGGTTCAGGTGGCCAAAGAGCCCATCAGTTCGAAAGGCCCTCGCTTGACCGCTGAAGTGACGCTGCCCGGACGGTACATCGTTTTGGTGCCGTTCAGCGACAAGGTCTCCCTATCGGGACGCATCAAGAGCGAGGAAGAGCGGAAGCGGCTCAAGCGCCTGATGCAGAGCATTCGACCTCCTGGTTTTGGCATCATCATCCGCACGGTGGCTGAGAACAAGGGCGCGGCTGATTTGCACTCTGATTTGGAGGAATTGGTAACGCGGTGGGGCATCATGCATAAAAAGCTTCGCAATGCCAAGCCAGGAAAGCGGGTCTTGGGCGAGCTGAACAAAACGAACGCTGTCCTGCGTGATGTGTTGACGCCAGATTGCACGGGAATTCGGGTGAACGATGCCAAGCTGGGCGATGAGGTGAAAACCTATTTGCAAAGCTTCGGCTCGAAAAAGATGGACATTGTCAAAGTCTCTCGGGACAAAGACCTGTTCAATACCTTGTCCATTCATCGCCAAATCAAAGCAACGTTTGGCAAACAAGTCAACCTGCGCAGTGGGGCGTACTTGATCGTCGAACAAACCGAAGCCATGCACGTTGTCGATGTGAACAGCGGAGGGCGAAAGGCCGGGGCCAAGGACCAGGAGGAGAACGCCTTGCAAACCAACCTGGAATGCTGCAAAGAAATTGCCCGCATACTGCGGTTGCGGGACATGGGCGGCATTATTTGCATTGACTTCATCGACATGGCCAAGCGCGAGCACAACAAGGAGCTCACTACGGCGATGAAAGAGGCAATGAAGGGCGACAAAGCGAAGCACAACATCCTTGCGCCGAGTCGATTTGGCGTCGTGGAAATGACACGGCAGCGCGTGCGTCCCGTAGCGGATGTGAAGACTTCAGAAGCTTGCCCGACGTGCCAAGGAAGCGGTGCCGTTCAAGCCTCCATTCTCATCACTGACACCATCGAATCGGCCATTCATCAGGCCATTGAGAAGGAAGCGCACAAGCGCTTGACTGTGATGATGCACCCTATCATTGAGGCGTACATCAAGGAAGGCTGGTTTAACAGCATCCTGCGCCAGTGGCAACGCACCCACGGCATCAAAATCCACGTCGAGTCCAACTCGTCCATGGAGATTTTGGAATTCCACCTCTACAACGCTGACGGCGTGGAGTTGGAGTGAGGGTTAGGCGTTGCCTAATTCTTTTGGAAAACAGACGAACGATTTCGCCACAGTGCGCATCAGGATTTCTCGGCTCAATTGGTCCGAAGCGTCCGCGAAATCCGATTGGATGCCGTTTTTGAACCGGATGGTGATGCCACCGGATTCGTACAGTTTGTTGTCGATGCGGTCGTTGATGACGAGGTAGTCTGCCTCTGCCTCGGTGATGCCGTAATGCTTCGCGGTGCGTTCAATCAGGGACCGCACCTCTTCACGGTCAAAAGCCTCAGGACGAAGGTCAATCCTGAAAAGGTCTCGGTGAATGATGCGGCGGCTTACTTCGCTCAAGACGAAGTCATCGTTGAACTGCCAGACTTTCAAAGCGGCGAGGATGTCGCTGTCATCGAGCAGGCAGAATTGATCGAGGATGGCTTCGTCGGCAAAAAACCGGGTGCGGTCCAACGATTCATAAATGAACGTGCGCAAGGCGGGGGAGGCATGGATTTCCACTCCTTGTTGTGCAAGGTCTTTGGCCCGTTTTAGGGCGGTCATGAGCATGAACTCGGCGCAGAGCACAGTGCGGTGCAGATAGACCTGCCAGTACATCAACCGCCGGGCCATCAGGAATTTTTCAATCGAGTAGATGCCTTTTTCCTCTACCACCAACTCGTTGTTTTCTACAGCCAGCATTTTGATGATGCGTTCGCTGCCGATCTTTCCCTCCGCGACGCCGCTGTAAAAACTGTCCCGTGCGAGGTAATCCATGCGGTCCATGTCCAGTTGCGACGAGACGAGTTGGTGCAGGAATTTCTTGGGGTGGTGGTCATTAAAAATGGCGATGGCCGTGTCCAACGCACCGTTGAACTCTTCGTTCAGTCGGGCCATGATGAGGGTGCTGATGTCCTCGTGGTGAACTCCCTTCACAATGCTGTGTTCGAGGGCGTGGCTGAACGGTCCGTGCCCAATGTCGTGGAGCAGGATGGCGGCACACGCTCCTTCCGCTTCGGAATCGCTGATTTCGGTTCCCTTGGCCCGCAACACCGCAATGGCCTCTTGCATGAGGTGGAGGGCTCCGATGGCGTGGTGAAAGCGGTTGTGCACAGCACCGGGATAGACAAGATGGGAAAGCCCAAGTTGGCTGATTCGTCGCAAACGCTGAACGTACGGGTGGTCCATGAGGTCAAAACTCAGCGTGTGCTGAATGGTGATGAACCCGTAAACCGGATCGTTTAGAATTTTATGTTTGTTGTGATTCGACATGAAGTACGGGCATATGAATTGCCGTGCTGGTGCGTTTATTCCCCGCGCAAGTTAACCTGTCGAAAGCGGTAGCGCGTATTTTTGAAGAGACGATTTCATTCATGCAGAGAACTCCACGCATCCTTTGGGCCGACGACGAAATTGATTTATTGAAGCCGCATCTCTTGTTCCTTGAGGGCAAAGGGTTTCATGTAACGGCTGTTAACAGCGGTGTTGAAGCGCTGGAAAAGCTCGGAGTGGAGGTGTTTGACCTGGTTTTTTTGGACGAGCAAATGCCGGGTTTGAACGGGTTGGAAACCCTCGCCCGCATCAAGGACCAACGACCTCATTTGCCGGTCATCATGATCACCAAGAGCGAGGAGGAGCACATTATGGAGGAAGCCATCGGCTCCAAGATCAGCGATTACCTAATCAAGCCGGTCAATCCCAACCAGATCCTGCTCGCCATCAAGAAGAATCTCGACGAACGCCGCCTCGTAAGCGAGAAGGCCATGTCGGATTACCAGCGTGAATTCCGCGAAATCTCGATGCAGTTGATGGATCGATTGGATGCTTCGGATTGGACGTCCATCTTTCAGCGCCTGGTGCACTGGAAGCTCGAATTGGAACAGTCGGAGGATGCGGGCATGTCGGATGTTTTGGACATGCAGTTCAAGGACGCCAACCGTCAGTTCGCCAAGTTCTACGAGTCCAACTACACGGAGTGGATGGCTGGCCCCGGAGAAGACACCCCAATCCTTTCACACCGGTTGCTGCCCACCAAATTGCCACGGGTCTGGTCAGAAGCAGACGATGACCGTCCTGTCTACCTCGTTGTGATAGACAACCTGCGCCTCGACCAGTGGAAAATGATCGAGCCGCTGCTCTTGAATCGGTTCCGCGTGGCCCACAACGAGACGTACTTCTCGATGCTTCCAACCGCTACGCAGTATGCGCGCAATGCGCTCTTCGCGGGACTTTCCCCAGCGGAGATCGCGCGGGTTTACCCTCACTATTGGATTGGGGAAGACGAAGAGGGGAGCAAGAATAAATTCGAAGGGGAGCTGTTTCAAGCGCTGCTGAAGCGCATGAATTTCGACGGTAAATCTTCTTACCACAAAATCACCAACCTGGCGGCAGGCAAGAAAATGGTGGACCAGTTTCACCAAACACACGGCAACCAATTGACGGCCGTCGTGTACAACTTCGTTGACATGCTGTCCCATGCCCGCACCGAGATGGAGGTCTTGAAGGAGCTAGCCGAGGATGAGGCGGCGTACCGTTCGCTGACCTTGTCATGGTTTGAGCACAGCGCCCTGAAAGACCTGTTGATCCTGATGGCCGAACGTGGAGCGCGCGTCATCATCACCACCGATCACGGCACAATGCGTGTCGCTAATCCGCTCAAGGTGAAAGGAGAACGCAGCACCAACACCAACCTGCGCTACAAGGTGGGACGGAATCTGGGCTACGATGGGGGCGATGTATTTGCCATTCGCCAACCGGAAGAAGCTGGTTTGCCGCGCCCCAACGTGAGCAGCGCTTACATCTTTGCACGGGAAGATGACTTCCTGGTCTATCCCAACAACTACAACCACTTTGCCCAGTACTTCCGTGATACATTCCAGCACGGTGGCATCTCCTTGGAGGAGGTGATCATTCCCTGGGTGGAGTTGGATCCCATTTCATAGCAATTCCCATGGCAGAGAACCAATTGCTGCACCGCGTGTGGGCCTCAGGGCCGTTTGATCTGGAAGGGTTGCCGGCAGCAGCGGAGCGGTTGATCCCGGCCTTGACGGAGGCACTTCGTCCGGCTGAAGACGGGGCGATTCCCTCGGGCGTGGTCGCGTTGCAAGGCGAGATGGGAGCGGGGAAAACAACGTTGGTGAAGGCCTTGTGTGAAGCATGGCATGTTGACGAGGACGCGGTCAGCCCAACCTTTGGTCTGGTTCAATGCTACAAAGGCCAAGGCCGTGCGATATACCACCTCGACCTGTACCGGTTGAAAAACGAAGAAGAAGCGTGGGACCTTGGCCTCACCGAATACTTTGACGGGGACGGCTTGAATTTTGTGGAGTGGCCGGAGCAGGCGCCAAGTGTTCTGCCCGCGGATGCGGTGCTGCTCGAAGTGCGGGTGAACGGCCTGCAACACGATGGAACCCGTGAGCTTTTCCTGTCTGTACCGAATGAACGCAGTATGTAGTAATTTGTGCAGCGATGAGCGACAATAAGAAACGGATTCAGTCTCTGGCACGCGAGGCAGCATTGCTGCCCCAGGAGGAGGTTCTCCAAATTTCTGAACGCACGAGTGAGCTGGTCATTGGCATCCCCAAGGAGGAAAGCTTTCAGGAAAAGCGCGTGGCGTTGGTTCCCGAAGCTGTTGCGTTACTCGTCGCCCGTGGCCACCAAGTGCTTGTCGAATCCGCCGCTGGAGAGCAAGCCCATTACCAAGATTCGGATTACAGCGAGTCGGGTGCCCGCATCGTCTACGACCGCCGGCAGGTATTCCAGACGGGTATGGTCATCAAAGTCGAGCCCCCAACGCTTGAAGAGGTGGGCTTGATGGGCATGGGCCAGACCCTCATCAGCGCGTTGCAATGGACCGTGCAATCCGAAGGGGTGCTCGAGGCGCTGGCCAAAAAGAAAACCACGGCGATTGCCTGGGACTTCCTTCAAAACGCGAACGGAATCTTCCCATTGGTCCGCGCCATGGGAGAAATTGCCGGCAACTCCTCTGTGCTCATCGCAGGTGAATTGCTCGCCGGCCCTGAAGGCAGGGGAACGCTGTTCGGTGGCGTATCTGGTGTACGCCCGACCGAAGTAGTTGTCATTGGCGCAGGCACCGTGGGCGAGTTCGCGGCGCGCGCCGCCATAGGCCTCGGTGCGACAGTCAAAGTATTCGACAACAGCCCCCACCGCCTCATCCGTTTGCAGAATGCCTTGGGTCAGCGGCTGTGGACCAGCACCGTTCAGCCGTCTGTATTGCAAGAGGCCCTCAAAACAGCCGACGTGGCAATCGGTGCCATTCGCGGCACCGGCCAACGGGCGCCTTTGATTGTGTCCGAACCGATGGTTGCTGGAATGCGCCGAGGGACGGTGATTGTCGACGTCACCATCGACCGCGGCGGCTGCTTCGAAACCAGCCGGATAACGTCCCACGAACGCCCCACGTTCACAGAATTGGATGTCATTCACTATTGCGTGCCCAATATCCCTTCCCGTGTAAGCAGAACCGCATCCAAAGCTCTGAGCAACATCATGGCGCCCTTGCTGCTGGAATTTGCAGTCGATGGCGGTGTGGATGGAGCCATTCGCAAGAATCGCTTTGCGCGTTCAGGCATATACATGTTCCAAGGCAACGTGACCCACATAGGCTTAGCCGAAGAATCGGGCTTGGTGTACAAGGATCTGGACTTGCTGTTAGCGACGTTCTGATTGGGCGGCCGGACTTCCGGAAACCACTTTTTTGATTTCGTTCAGTTTCATCAGTGCCTCCACGGGTGTCAAGTTATTGATGTCCAAGTCGAGGATTTGCTCACGCACTTGTTCGAGCACCGGATCGTCGAGTTGGAAAAAACTGAGCTGAACATCGGAAGCCATGGGTACGTCTGGGACAGGGGTTGCGGATCCGGCCTCATCCGCCTGATCCAACTGCTTGCGGCTTGATTCCAGTTGCTTCAGCACCTCCTTGGCGCGACGCAGAATGGGCCCCGGCATCCCGGCCAGTTGCGCGACGTTGATGCCGAATGAGTGGTTGCTGCCGCCTTGGGCGAGTTTGCGGAGGAAGATGATTTTGCCGTCTACTTCACGGACCGTCACATTCAAATTTACCACGCGGTGGAACCGTTCCTGCATGGCGTTGAGTTCGTGGTAGTGGGTGGCAAACAGGGTCAGCGCCTTGTGTGGGTGTTCGTGCAGGTATTCGGCAATGGACCAAGCGATGCTGACTCCATCGTACGTGCTTGTTCCCCGTCCAATTTCATCAAGCAGCACCAAACTCCGAGAAGTCAGGTTGTTCAGGATGGCGGCGGTTTCGTTCATTTCCACCATGAACGTCGATTCACCGGAGGAGATGTTGTCCGATGCCCCCACCCGGGTGAAGATTCGGTCCAAGATTCCGAGGTCCGCAGAGGCCGCCGGCACATAGCCGCCCATTTGTGCCATCAGGCAGATCAACGCCGTCTGCCGAAGCAATGCCGATTTACCGGCCATGTTCGGTCCGGTGATCATCAAGATTTGGTTGCTGTCGGGGTGGAGCGCAACGTCGTTGGCGATGTACGGTTCGCCTGGTTTGAGCGCACGCTCAATGACCGGGTGGCGCCCGTTTTTGATTTGAATGCCCTGTGCATCGTTCAGCCGCGGACGCACATAATCGTTGTCGATTGCTACTTGAGCGAGGCCAGTGAGAGCGTCCAATGCGCCGATGACGTGTGCGTTTTGTTGCAGGTCCCCGATGTGCTCAGCAGCAGCCTGCACGAGCTTGTGAAAGCAGGCTAATTCCAATGAAGCGGTGCGCTCTTGTGCATCGAGGATCTTGGCTTCGAGTTCTTTGAGCTCTTCGGTGATGTACCGTTCGGCTTGGGTCAGGGTTTGTTTGCGAATCCACTCAGCGGGCACCTTGTCTTTGTGCGTATTGCGGACTTCGAGGTAGTAGCCAAACACCTGGTTGTACGCGATTTTGAGCGATGAAATCCCCGTGCGCTCCGTCTCCCTTGTGCAGATAGCGTCGAGGGCAGTTTGGGCGTTGCTTTTCAGTGTGCGCAGTTCATCCAATTCAGCGCTCACACGCTGTTCGATGACTTGGCCCTTCGCGGGGTTGACCGGGGGTTCCTCGACCAATTCCAAACGCAAGCGCTCGAGCAACTGGTCGCACGGGGTCAGCCGTTCGAGGTAAGGCAGGAGGGGCGTTTCACCGGCTGAAAGCGCCGCAATGGATTGCACTGCTTCCAAACCCTGGCGAAGTTGCCCCAGTTCCCGTGGATTGATGCGCCCGGTACTGGCTTTCGATGCGAGTCGCTCGAGGTCGCCTGTGGATTTGAATAGCGCTTGAAATTCGGTGCGCAAGTTTTCGTCGCCATTGAGGCACTCCACCGCATCCAAGCGTTGGTTGATGCCATCGACTTCAGTCAAGGGCATGATTAGCCACCGGCGAAGCATGCGCGCACCCATAGGCGATCCGGTTCGGTCGATGGTCTGGGCCAAAGAAGTGCCGTCGCTGTGATTGGGCTGCACGAGTTCGAGGTTGCGGATGGTGAACCGGTCCATCCACAGCGTGCCGTCTTCGCGAAGCGTGCGGATCGTGCGGACGTGCTTAGGCCGGTCGTGCTTCGCGTGGTCGAGGTAGTGCAATACAGCCCCGGCTGTAAGCAAGGCCAACGGCCGCGCATCGAGTTGGAATCCCTTGAGGGATTTGTTTGCGAATTGCTTTTGGATGCGCTCCTGGGCGTAATCCGGTTTGAACACCCAATCGTCCACCCGGCTCAAGTGCCAGTCGTTGCCGAATGTTTCGGCAAATGCCGAGGCCTGGTTTTTCAGCACCAACACTTCCGAAGGCTGATGCGCACGCAGCAACCGGTCAATGAGTGGTTCATCGCCTTCAGCCGTGGCAAAGTCGCCTGTCGAAATGTCGAGGAGGGCGAGGCCATAACCGGTCTTATCGCCGTGTACGGCTGCGAGGTAGTTGTCGGTCCGGGCATTGAGCACTTGGTCGTGAAAAGCGACCCCCGGCGTGACCAACTCTGTGACGCCTCGTTTGACGATGCCAACGGCCTTTTTCGGGTCTTCGAGCTGATCACAAACCGCAACACGATGCCCCGCCCGAACCAACCGTGGGAGGTAGGTGTCCAGAGAATGGTGCGGGAATCCAGCGAGTTCTACTTCGCTCGCACTTCCGTTTCCTCGTTTCGTCAATACGATGTCCAAGACATCGGCCGCTTTGACGGCATCGTCTCCAAAGGTCTCGTAGAAATCCCCCACCCGAAAAAGGAGCAGCGCTTCGGGGTAATCGGCTTTAACCCGATTGTACTGCTGCATAAGGGGTGTGGCTTTCTTGGCCATGGAGCTTAGGCCACGCGCAACCCGGACTGCTGGTTATCGGCAAAGTGTTTCTCTGCGAATGGGCGGGTGACTGTGAGCTCTTTCTGCTCTGTTCCTGGCAGCTCAAACATGGCGTCGTTCAGAACGGCTTCCATGACGCTGCGCAGGCCGCGTGCACCGAGTTTGAATTCGACGGCTTTCTCTACCATGTAATCCAATCCCGAGGCGTCAAACTTGAGGTCAATCCCGTCTATTTTGAACAGCTCGATGTACTGTTTGCACAGTGCGTTCTTGGGCTCGGTCAGTATCTGCCGAAGCGCCGAGGCGTCCAGTGGGTTGAGATGGGTAAACACCGGGAATCGACCGATGAGTTCCGGGATCAATCCAAAACTCTTCAGGTCGGCGGGAGCAGCGTATTGGAGCAGGTTTTCGTCATCGATGTGGTCCTCGTCGTTTTGGTATCCGATGGAGGCTCGATTGACCCGCCGTTCGATGATTCTTTCGATGCCAGCGAACGCTCCGCCGCAGATGAACAGTATGTTCTTGGTGTTGATGGAGATGAGTTTCTGCTCGGGGTGCTTGCGACCGCCTTGTGGGGGCACGCCCACTTCGGCACCTTCGAGCAACTTCAGGAGTGCTTGCTGAACTCCCTCGCCACTTACATCGCGCGTGATGGAAGGGTTGTCGCTCTTGCGGGCGATCTTGTCCACCTCGTCGATGAAGACGATGCCGCGTTCTGTTTGCTCAACGTTGTAATCCGCCGCTTGGAGCAGACGTGACAGCACGCTTTCGACGTCTTCACCCACGTACCCTGCTTCCGTTAGCACGGTGGCGTCAGCGATGCAAAACGGCACGTCGAGCATGCGGGCGATGGTGCGCGCCAGCAAGGTCTTGCCGGTGCCCGTTTCCCCGAGCAAGATCACGTTGGATTTGTCGATTTCGACTTCGCTGTCATGCGTGGGGTTCAGGATGCGCTTGTAGTGGTTATATACGGCGACGCTGATGGTCTTTTTTGCCTCTTCTTGCCCGATGACGTAAGTGTCGAGGTGTTCCTTAATTTCTTTCGGGAGCTTGAGGGAAAACGAGGCTCCGGCAGGTGCTGCTTTTTTCTCCTCGCGTAAAATGCCATCAGCCTGTTCAATGCAATGGTCACATATGTGTCCCGTAACGCCTGCGATTAGGACTTCAACGTCCTCCTTGCTGCGTCCACAGAATGAACAGTGGATGGGAGTATCACTCATTGCGGTGATGCTTATTTGCGTTCGAGAACTTCGTCGATCATGCCATACTCCGCAGCTTCGGATGCAATCATCCAGTAGTCGCGGTCGGAGTCATTCCACACTTTCTTTTCGGTCTGGCCGCTGTGGTGGGAAATGATGGCGTAAAGTTCCTTTTTAAGTTTTTGAATCTCGCGGGCTGTGATTTCGATATCTGAGGCCTGGCCGCTCGCGCCGCCGAGTGGCTGGTGAATCATGACCCGGCTGTGCTTCAAGCCGGTTCGTTTTCCGGCAGTACCTGCGCAGAGCAATACTGCCCCCATTGATGCGGCCATGCCGGTGCAAATGGTGGCGACATCCGGGCGGATGTACTGCATGGTGTCGTAAATCCCGAGTCCAGCATACACCGAACCGCCAGGGCTGTTGATGTAAATCTGAATGTCCTTGCTCGCATCGGTGGACTCGAGGAATAGCAGTTGCGCTTGAATGATGTTGGCGATGTAATCGTCGATGCCCGTGCCCATGAAAATGATGCGATCGGCCATCAAACGCGAGAACACATCCACTTCACGGAAGGGCATCTGACGTTCTTCAATAACGGTGCGGGTCAGGTTTTCAGTACCATAGGCGTGCGAAATGTAATCCCGTACGGTTTGGCTGCTCATGCCGCGGTCTTTGACGGCATACTTTAAAAATTCGTTGCGATCGGTCATGTTATAAAAGTACAGACGTTTTCCGTTCTCGGCGTGTGCGTTTGCGGCCGATTAGCAATCTTTTGTGAACGGGCGCTCTTGATAAATCTGAACACCACTTCAATGCGATGTGACTAGCGGACTTCAGCAGCTACCTTCGCAAAGTCCTCGAACGAAACGCTCTTATCCTTGATGGTGACCCGGGGCTTCAAGTTATCCACCACTTTGCGCTCGATGATAATGTCCGCAATGCGACGGCGCTCATCGTCGTTGGCGAGTGCGTTCTTGGCAAAATTATCGAGCATTTCGCCCTCGAGCGGCATGCCGTACTGTGCGTACTGCGCGCCGATGACTTTTTTGGCTTCATCTTCCAATTCTTCGCCGGATACGCGTAGGTCTGCATCTTTCATGACAGCTTGTTGAAGCAACTGCCAACGCATAGAATCGGCGTAGCTTGGGTATTCCTTGTCCAGCTGCTCATCGGTCAGTGGATTCTCGTTGTTCATCTGGATCCAACGCTTCAAGAAGGCGTCGGGCATCTGAATCTTCATGTGCTCAATGATGTCAACAACAAAACGGCGACGGAAGATGTGCTCTGCATCGCGGTCGAATTGAGAGGTCAATTCATCTTTCACTTTCGCGCGGAAGTCCTTTTCGGTGCTGACCAAGTCTTTGCCGAGTACTTTGTCCCAGAGGCTTTGGTCGTTCTCTGCAGGTGTGAGGCGCTTGATTTCTTTGACTTCGAAACGGAATTGCCCTTTCAAGTCGTGGACCTGTTCGTGGGTGATGCCGAGCATCTTTCCGAGGTCATCGTGTCCGTGCGAAACCTTGTGTGGGTCGACATCAAAGATGTCGCCGACTTTCGCGCCGGTCAGGGTTTTGCGGGTTTTTTTGTCGTCGAGGTGTTCGAGCGCGATGTTGGAATCGCTCTCGATGCCGCCTTCGAGGGGATCACTGGCATCATTCAACTGGGTGAAATGGCCGATGAGCAAGTCGGTATCGGAAGCGACTTCTTGCTCGCTGATGCTGCCGTGGCGACGAGTGTGATCGGTCACCGCAGCCTCGATGGCCTTCTTGTCCACCTTGATGACGTGGCGGGTGAACTTGGCACTGCGTCCGAAGCTCAGGTTGATTTCCGGAGCGAGGCCGATTTCATAGGCGAAGGTGAAGTTCTCTGGTTTATCCCAATTGCCGGAAGCATCTGTGCTAGTTTCGGGAATGGGATTACCGAGAATATCGAGCTTTTCTTTTGTTATGTAGGCGCTCAATTCTTCTGAAATGATTTTATTCATTTCATCGGCAAGGACTGGAGCGGCGTATTGCTTTCGAATCAAAGCCATGGGGGCTTTGCCTTGGCGGAATCCGGGGTACGTGGAGTTTTTTCGGTAGTCGTTGAGGATCTTCTCAACGCGGGATTCGTAGTCCGTTGGTTCAACGGTCACGGTCAGTCGAGCGGTCAGCTCGTCAATGGTGTTGCGTTCAATTTGCATGGGCGATGTAAGAAAGCTTGTCGAGAAACGTTAGCGTAGCTGATGGCCTTTGTTCAAGCGTTTTTGGTTCATGCTTTCCGAATGGTGCGGGTGGAGGGACTCGAACCCACACGCCTCGCGGCACTGGATCCTAAATCCAGCGTGTCTACCAATTTCACCACACCCGCCCAGTCAGAAAGGGGTGCAAAGGTAGGAATACGAATATTTCGATGGAACTTGCAGGCGATGAATTTCGGATGCCCTCATCAAAATTGGTTGCGCGCCCTCTTTTTGGGCCTTGCCGGGGCTGCTGTCTTGGTGGCGTCAGCGCAGGAAAGCGAGCCCATTCGCATCCAGATCCTTCAAGCGGACGCCATCCTTCGGGACCGCTCGCAACCCGATGTGCAGCGGTTGATTGGCGGGGTTGTCCTTGGGATGGAAGAGAGTCGCCTGTGGTGCGACAGCGCCTGGCGGTATGACGATGGAACCTTCCGGACCATGGGAAGCGTGCGGTTGACGGACGGCCCTCAGACCCTGCAGGCCGACGAAATGGAGCTGAACCCGGAAACCCAGTGGGTTCGTGCAAAATCCAATGCGGACCGCAGCGTGCAATTGGATTCCGAGGCGGGGCAGTTGACGTGTGCAGTTTTGCGGTACCACTTGAAGCGGGAAGTGGTCCTGTTGCCCACGGGTGGGCGATTGCAGGATGCCGGTCGATCGGTCGAGTTTCAACGCGGTCAGTACCAAGCAAAGGTGGCTTTGCTCATGCTGGGGGGAGCGGTTCACATGGACAATGCGGACTACACCTTGGACTCCGATAGCTTGCATTGGCGCGAAGAAGTGGATCAATTTTCGTTTTACGGTCCGAGTCACTTGCGCGCGACGGATGAACGCTTCGAATTGCGGTGCAGCAGAGGCGAATTTGATGTGGAGACTGAGTCGGGTTGGTTTGGGGGTGCTGGCGCTCCGGGGGTTGAGTTGCGCAACGACGAAGTGTGGCTTGAAGCCGACAGCGTGCACCTTCCGCCGGACACCTTGCTCCCTGCCACCGCAGTGGGTGAGGTGGACATCACGGATACCTTGGAACATTGGACGTTGTCGGGTCATTATGCGGAACGCTTGGGCCGCGGGGAGGACTTCGACGTTTGGGTGGCCGGGAAGCCGGAGCGGCGGGCGTGCTGGATCGATGCAGCAGAGGAAGACTCCTTGAAATTGGTTGCAGATACCATCTCGGTTGTTGGCGGAATAACGACCGTGTGGCCGGCTGTGGAGTTGAGTCAAGGGAATTCGGCTGCCTCCTGCGATACACTCATCTGGGATACCGATGCAGACCGAGTTCAGCTGTTGCGGTGGCCAAAAATGTGGATGGAAGGCTGGTTGCTTCAATCCGATTCGTTGGAATGGACGGTGGAGGACAACCGTCCCGAATCGCTGCGTGCGGCGGGTCACGCCAGCTTGATGATGCCTGTGGACAGTGGGGTGTGTTACCAGCAAATTGCCGGTCGGGAAATCACCGGACGTTTTGCGTCGAACACGCTGAGGGCCGTTTGGGTCGACGGAAACGCGCAGTCGGTGTATTTCGATAGCGAGGCCGATGCGCCTTGCTCTGAATACAACCAGTCGTTGTGCAGCAAGATGCGTATGGACTTTGATAACGGTGAGGTCAAGTACATTGTCCTGCTGGATCGCCCAGAGGGGCAGTGGAAATCAGGCGATGTCAACGCTCCAGTTCTGGAGGGGTTGAACTGGACTAACGCGCCAGCCGTGAAGCGCGAATAGCCGCCCCTGCATTTCGTGGCTTGAGTCGGTGTTCTTATGCCAACTTGCTGCTGCGGATGGGGAGATTGATACGAGGGGCGATTGGGTTGGTGATGGCGGTGGCTTGGCCGGTGGTCGGTCAGGGGCAGCAGCCGGGATGGGTGCAAGATGTGCCTTGGATTGGGTCACAATCTGCGCGGGTGCAATCGTGGAGTGCGGGAGAGTCGTTTTCCTTTGACTACGGTAGGCGCCTGAATGAGCCTTGGTCCCTAGCCATGGGTTTCACCCGAATTGGGACATTCAGCCGTTTGTCCATTTGCGCCGGTCCACAGGTCCGGCTTTCTCCCCACGTTTCTGCTCAAGTCCGAATGGGCGGCCTGGCCCGAAGGTGGCTGCCGACGGAGGGTGTTCGCGGGAACGTACGTCCCAACCTGCACGTGTCCCTTCGTGGTGAGGGAAACAACGGGCAAGCCGTCATGCTCGGCGTGGTCTTTGTTCCGGAAGGGCGATTGCCCCGGGTTCAGTCCCGAGAAGAGTTGATGATTCGGTTGCAGGGCGTTGCCGAACGCCATGAACAAAAGGTGCATGCCCGGTGCACGTGGACAGCCGCAGGTGTTGCTTTGGAATGGCAGTGGCTGGCGCGTGTAGACGCCCGCTCCCAGGTAGGTCTGTGTTGGCGCATGCTACCGGGGTTCTTAGGTGTCCTCGGCAACCGAGAATTTGAATCATACCGTTGGGCTTTTGGCATCCTCCATGGAGTTCGTCACCAAGGGATGTGTCTGGTATTGGGGATGGAAGCGTGCTGAAGGTGAAACCTGTCCGACTGCTTCTATGGATGTTCATATGCGTCCTGTCCAAGCCGATGCAAGCGCAGTTGCAAGCGTTGGATGTCGAATTGACGGAACAAGTGAACTGGGGGTGGCTGAGCGGGCAGGAACGACTTCGCATACTGGACCATGTGGAGCGGACAGGATTCCCCATCGCCATCGAAGAGGCTTGGGCCATTGAGGGGCTTACCCATGCAGCCGCTAGGGCCTTGATGCAGAGCGAGGCCTGGCAACACTTGGTCCAGGAATCGTACCACAATGTCCATGGGAGAAATCCATCAGCAGAGGTCCGGTTCGGCCGAGGTGAAGCGCTTCATTCGATCCGCCTGCGAAATTCGGGTAAGTGGGGTTTGCGTTGGGATCAGGAAGCAGAGTTAGTTTCGGGCTACATGCAGATGCGGGTGGGGAGCGGAGGTCGCTGGCAAGCGCTGGCCGGTGGACATCGTTTGGGATGGGGTAACCGGACCTTGATGGATGAAGGAGCGTTGTTTGCTGGTTTGGATGCCCCTTCCTTTGCCTTGCCCGTCCAGTATGGATTTGCGCCGATGTGGGGTCCGGCCGTCCAGGGCGCTCGGAACGGGGTAGCATTGCATCGCGAAGGTGCCGTGGCCACCACGTTGAGCCTTGATGTTCACGGACGAGACTTTGCAGCGTTCATGAGCAGTGGAGGCCAGTCGGGCATTATCGCCCATTTTTCAGGAGATCAGCCCGCGGTCACTGCCTTTGCCCAAAGATTCTCGGGCATGCGGCACTGGATTTCCGAGGCCGGTCGAGTGCGCAATGGATGGGCGTGGAGTGGCGCTTGCCAATGGTTGCCCCACCGACAAAGCGAGGCTCGGATGAGGTTCGAAGCGTTTAAACCCGACGGCTCAAACCGGGTAGAATGGGAGTCTTCAGCAGGAGGTGAATGGGAAGCGTTTCATTGTATCCTTAGGTGGCATGCAGCGTGGAGCAACCGAGACGACATACATCCTTTGTGGGTCAAATGCCGCAGGGAATGGCCTGAGGGGAAGGCCTTAGAGGTGCACTGGCGCACAGCGCAAACCTTGGGGCCGGACGCACGGCTGAGCCAACGGTTGGAATTTCGCGGGCATTGGAAATCGGACCCATTGGTCCTTCGCTTCACTTTGGTGCCGTTCGCCGACAGAGGAGGACCGGGGGCAGCGAGTGCTTTCATTGCTCATCGATTCGGCGCTTGGCGGCTCAAACAAAGCGTTACGGTGTGGACGCTTGACGCCGGTCGACGGGCCTACATTCCTGAGCCATCTTGGACAGGAACATCCTACCGGATGATTTCTGGTTCTGGGCATCGATTGGCGTCGGTGCTGCAATGCAAACACCCCTCGGGATGGACGTGGTTAGCGGCCGTTGTGCGTTCCAATCGTCCGGCCGAAGGGGAGATCAGCGACAATATGTTGACATTGACCTCTGCACAAACTGAATTGAGCCTTTCCATCCGCATGAGCTTGTGACGCTATCTTCGCCAAAAGACTATCGATCTATGGCAACGACTTCTGACATCAAGAATGGCCTCGTATTGAACCACAATAACGGCCTGTGGCAGATCATTGAATTCCTGCACGTCAAGCCGGGCAAAGGAGCGGCTTTCGTGCGGACCAAGCTGAAAAACTTGCAAACGGGCAAGGTGGTTGATCACACCTTCAACGCGGGGGTGAAAATTGACCTCGTGCGGATTGAGACCCGCGAATACCAATACCTCTACAACGACGACCAGAGTTTTTTCTTCATGAACCTCGAGTCGTTTGAACAGATTCCGATCGAGCGTCATGTGATCAATGCGCCAGAATTCCTGAAGGACGGATTGATTTGTCAGCTGCAATTTCACGCCGACGAAGAGCGCGTGTTGAGCTGTGACTTGCCGACCCACGTCGAGGCCGAAATCACCTACACCGAGCCCGGCATTAAGGGCGATACGGCGACCAACACCTTGAAGCCGGCGACCACTGACACGGGGGTGGAAATCCGCGTGCCCCTGTTCATTGACATCGGCGATTTTGTGAAAGTCGATACCCGCAAAAAGGAATACGTCGAGCGCGTCAAAAAGTAAGCCCATGGCCCACAGCGTCGAAAGGCTTGAGCAGCGGCTCGAGGTCCAAGATTACAAGCTGAATGCGTTGCTCGATGTGACGCAGGGCATCAACGCGCGCGCCACCGAAGCGGAACTACTGGAGCAATACAGGGTGACGTTGGCGGAAAACTTAGGCATCCACCGGTTGGTGTTGTATGCCAATGACAACGGCTGGAAATGTCTGTTGTCCAACGGCGTGGCTGGCGAAATTCCCGCTGTACTGGAAGCGTCTTTTTTTGATCAAGGTGGACAAGTTCGCCTCCACTCGTCTAAGGGCAATGAGGAGTTTGATGTGGTGATTCCGGTTCTGCACAACGGAGAACCACTCGCCTACCTGCTCGCAGGAGACACGGAGGAAGGCACCGGTGTGAGTCCTGTGGTGAAGCACTTGCGATTCATCGAATTGTTGACCAACGTGTTGATCGTAGCATTGCAGAATCAGCAATTGGAACTGGAACGGGTGCGCCAAGAGGCGACACGCCGTGAGCTGGAACTGGCCGCGGACCTCCAGTCCATGCTGGTGCCTGCGGATTGGCCCCGCGACCGGGATGTTGACGTAGCTGCATTTTACAAGCCACACTTGGAAGTAGGAGGCGACTACTATGACGTTTTTTCTGTGGATGAGGACCGGTTGGTGTTCTGCATGGCCGACGTCAGCGGCAAGGGCATCGCAGCTGCTTTTCTGATGTCGAATTTTCAGGCCAACCTGCGCGCGATCTTCCAATACGAGCCGAGTGATTTGGCCAAGGTGGTCAGCCAGTTAAATAAGCGGGTGATGGACAATGCCAAAGGCGAGAAGTACATCACGCTGTTTGCTGCCGTCTACAACCGCAGGGATCAGAGCTTGCAATACATCAATTGCGGGCACAACCCACCGGTGCTGATGTCAGCAGACGGCACCACCCAGCAACTTGAATTGGGATGCTGTGGTCTGGGCATGTTCCGGGAAATTCCCTCCATCGAATCGGGAACGGTGAACATCCGACCGGGGGCGACCCTGCTTTGCTACACCGACGGCCTCGTGGAACAAGAAAACTCGGACGATGTGCCGTTCGGCATGCAGCGGATGGAGGAGGTGGTCCGGGAACGGCGTGGCATGCCCGTACAGGTGGTTCAAGAAGCATTGATTGAGGCGGTCCGGACGTTCAAGGGTTCGGAGCCCAGCTTTGATGACACCGCCTTGATGGTGGTCCGTTTCAAGTGATGGCCTCTGGCTGGTCGTCGACATCTGTATCCCCCGACAGGTTCCACACAGCTAGCAAAGCAAAAAACCCCCAGAAAAGGGCGCTGGCTTTATCGGTGTCCAGGTAGTTGTTCAGCACGCCGTGGACGAAGTAAGTCATGAGGCCCAAGAAAACGCCCATGGCGAGGTTGCGTTGGTCCCGGTCACGCAGCTGGTCTTGTACCCGGAATCCCAAGTGCAAACAGAAAGCCAACAACCCCAGAGCGAAAACCATCCCCAGGACGCCTTGCTCAGCAAGCGGTCCGAGGTACTCGCTGTGGGCATTGCCTCCGTCGGCGTTGTTGGTGCTAATGATGGTGCGGTCTTCAGCGCGTTGAAACGGCGCGTATACGAACTGGTATGTCCCGGGTCCCCAGCCGCTGAGCGGACGCTCTTGAAACAGTGCGAGGGCAGCATTCCACCGATTGAGGCGCTCCAAATTGGACGCATCACTCGACACATTGGAAATTGATTCCACGTGTTCCGCGAGGTCGTCTGACGAGTCTTGTTCGTTGCGTTGAAGCTGGATCAGGAGCGCGTCTTGGGCAACCCAAAGGAACCCCAAGACCAGAATCCCCGCACTCACCAGTGTGCGCAACCGAATCCCAAGCTTCATCACGCCAAAAAGCGCACCGACTGCTGCGAGCGAGACCCATGCGGCCCGGGTGTATGAAAAGACCATGCCTGTGACCAAAATTGCCAGCACCCCGAGCAGAACCAAACGCACAAATGCCGAGAACCGCCGCCACGTCAGCAAAGCAAGCACGGGCGGAATGACCATGGCCAGTGCCGCGCCATAGGATGTGTGGTCTTTGTAGAACGGCTTCATCACCCAGTGTCCGGCGTCTTTTTCAAAGCCAAGCCCGGCGTGACGGATCAACGTGTAAATGATGACGATACACAGCGGCAAAGCGTAGGCTAGAACGAACTGATGCCGGCGTTCAGGAGCGTGCAAGAACAGGTGGCCAAGGAAGAAGAAAAATCCAATGACGAACCACAGCCGTGCCGTGAGGAATTTGAATGAGACCACTGGGTACTCGCTCACAATGGCTGTAAGCAAAATCCACACCAACGACCCGGTGATCCAGTAAGTAAGTGGGTGACGAAGCAAGCGTTGATCCACTGGGAAGCCTCGCATAGCCCGCAAAATGAACAGCAGCAGCAGACATGCCAAGAGCGGTTCGGTGGGCAGGTAAACCCCCACCCCCCCAATTTCCATGTCCTCGAGGTTGAGGCTCAACGGCACGGCAGCAACAAGAAAAAGGAGCAAAATGTCCAACCGCGTGAAGGCCATCCAAATCCCAGCGGCAGCCACGGGCAACAGCATCAGCCAAGGAAAATCATGGTAAACGCCCAGCATGACCGCAACGGCGAAAGCCGCGGTCAAAAGCAAAGGCCAATGTGTTCGGATGGCTGACACGGGTTAGGCCGCGGACGAGTCCTTGAGGTTCTCTGCTGCCAAAAACGCGAGCAATGCGAATACGAGGGTGCTCGCGACGCTCATCACGACGATGAGCCACCGGATCGGCTTGGACTTCTTGTCTGCGGGAGCCGCATAGTCCACCACGAAAGCCGATGGCATCTGCGTTTCGGCGTCGAGCTTCATCAACTCGAATCGCTTTTTGAGGATGGCCTCCCGTTCGTAAGCAGCTTCGATGAGGTTGGAGAGCTTGTTGAATTGATTGGCGTAGTTGGAGATTTCCGCCATCTGCTTGCGGATTTTCTCGGCATTGCCCGGCAACCCCTTCGCAATTGCGGTGGCGTATTGCTCGTTCAAGCCTTCAATCTGGGTCGCAAAGTCGTAGACTCCGAGGCCGTACAGCAGCCCCAATTCATCTTCCATGGTGGTGATTTCCTGCTGCACCTGCTCCAGCGAACTCTTGGCATACCCCAGGGCCTCACCTGCGCGATCGTTGCGCAGTCGGTTGGCTACAGAGTCGGCCAAGAATGCAATGTCGTTGGCCATGTCCGCTGCACGTTGCGGATCGCGGTCCAATACGCTCACCTCGATGGAGCCATAACGGGTCAGACGGGCATCCACGTTGGAATTGTATTCTTTGCCCAGCATGGCCTGCGCTCCTGGTTGGCTTTGGTCGATGTCGTAGTGCAACCACAGATCGTACTTCTGGATGATACGCGTGCGAATTCGATCGGAATTGAGGATTTGCAACAGCCGCTCGGCATCTTCTGTTTCTCCATATTCTAGGAGATCGTTGCGTTTGATTTCTTCATAAAACTGCTCCCCAATCGAATGCTGCGGCGTCGCAAACATGATGACGGTCGATTTGAATTGTTCCTCCATCATCAAGGCGACAACGGAAGACAGCACTGCCGCGCCGATGCCGATGGCTACGAACGTTTTTAATCGATCGAAGATGAACCGAAGAAGGTGCGTGGAGTTGAGTTGGGTATCAGAAGAGCTCATGAAGTAGGGATCGACTAGGATTTGGCAAAGGTATTCATCTTGTCCGATAGCAATTGCCGGAGGGCGTTGGTTTGGGCGATGCCTGGAAGGGCGCCGGCAGCAATGCAACAAACAAGGCACGCTACCACCGACCATCCAGAGGCGTTTGACCAACGTAGAAACGCCCCACATATTGCAGCGCACGCTAGAGAATGCAAGAGTGCGGTTTGCCCCACTTTCCACCAAATCCTTCCTGGGTGAAACCGCATGGCGAATGCCGTTTGCAGCCCAACTACCAAGACCTGCGTCCCGGCGCTGATGACCGCACAGCCCCATGCGGCGTTCGAACCGTCGGCTTGACTCAACCACCACGCATTGCCTGCGATGTTGGCGATTGCACCCAATGCAGCCAAGCTATTCAGTAGCCTCAGGTCTCCCCGTGCCGTGAGTAACGTGCTGTACACATACCCTTGAGCAAACACCGCAAACGAGGCCATTAACCACGGCAGAATGGGTGCTGCTTCATTCAGGAAAGAGGTATAAAAGAGGCCGAGAAAAGCCGGAGCAAAAAAGGCAGCGACCCATGCCACACTCCCTCCGCCGACAAGCAGCAAGCGGCTGACTCCTGCTGCGAGCGGCCGCACGTCTTCGCCTGCGCTCAGCATGCGGGTAAAGTAGGGGAGCAACAAGGTGGCAAACAGAAAGCCCACCATGTTGGCCGCCTCAAAAAGGCGGTATCCCATGGCGAACCAGCCGGCTTGCACAGCACCGTTGGGGGCCATGCGTTCGAGCATGATGGCATCGACTCGGTGGTACGTCATCATGAGCAAGAAGAGCAAGGCATAGGGCCAACTTTCCCGGAAATGTGCCCATGCATTGGCAGGAGCAGGGGCGGCAGCGGATTCGCTTTGCATCCCTCGAACCCGCAGCCAGCCCAAGAGCCAGCTGCACGAAAGCGCAGCGGTTGTTCCGCCGAGTAGCCATTCCAATTGAAACCCTTCCGAACCGATCAACAATGCGCCCAAACCAACTAACAACAGCGCACGGTCCGCTATGGACACCCATGCATCGGTTACATGCTCGCCAGCGCCTTGCAGCCCTGCTCGCACGAAAAGGACGGCACTGAGTAAGGCCTGATTGACCCCGACCCACGTCAACCACTGAAGCGAGGTGCCGCGGTAACCGAGCAAATAGCCGGTGGCGAGCAAGGCTACGAGGTAGATGGGAAACAACACGGCTTTGGCCTTCCAGCCCGATTGGAAATGGCCGCGGAGGCTCTCCGGGTGCTTTGCAATGGCCCGCGTGGTGTGGTTGGCCAACCCCGCATCGAGCAGGATATTCAGCAGAACACTCAAGCTCAGCAGCGGAAAGAAATTGCCCCAGGCTTCTGGGCCCAACGTGTCTTGGATTTTGGCATCGACCACCAATAAGTACGCTGGCTTGATGGTCAGGTTCAAGACCATGAGCCAGGAGAGGTGGGAGAGGAATTTCTTCAAAACGCCGAAATCGCTTGGTAGTGCAAATAACGGCATATGCACCGCAGAATTGTCTGCTATCTTCGCAGGAATGGCTCGCATCGCGCTCAACGCACGGCTCCTCATTCCCAATCGCCTCGAAGGCATAGGGTGGTTCACGGATGCGTGTTACCGCAGGATCATCGCGGCACATCCGGAGCACGAGTTTCTGTTGCTTTTTGACCGAAAGCCGCAATCAGCATTTGAGTACGGTCCCAATGCCACGTCCATGCGCCTGCTTCCGCCGGCTCGTCGGCCGTTTCTTTACGACGCGTGGTTTGATTACAGCGTGACGCGTGCCCTTCAAAAGTGGAATGCAGATGTTTTCGTTTCCACCGACGGGATGCTCAGCCGAAGGACGACGGTGCCGCAACTGGCT
>JBELBV010000025.1:0-2731 GCA_042095135.1 Flavobacteriales bacterium
TCGGGCCAATGATTGGCACAGCTGACTGCCACACACCATTGGTTTCGCTCAATATGACCGTACCACCGGTGACGGGGTCAACGAAGCGAATCAAGTCGCCGCAGAATGAGATGCTAGCAAAGCCGGCGAGCATCTGCAAATCCGCCAACAAGCCGCCTGTCTGGTCGGTGATGTTACTGAACTGCATGGGGCCGTCCGTGCCGTCGCCCAAGAACACACCGTTCAAGGCTACGTTCGGATTGACTCCACCGTCCGCTTCGCAGTCCGCAGCGAACGCCTCGTTTTCAGTTCCAGTCAGGGTCACACCCACAAGCCATACCATTTCTGCACCGGTGATGATGGTCGATGACTCGTTGAAGTCACAGCTACCGTCGTCATCCGTAGCTGCGCCGTTGTAGTTGCAGGCGATGGGGTTTGTGCATCCCAAAACCGTCAACGAGTTGCCGTCGCAATCGAAGCCTTCCTCTGCGTAGATGCAGCTGCCATCATCAGACGTTGCCAATGCATTGTAGTTGCATGCGGTTTCGTCGTTGCAACCCGGGCCGAGCGCTACCACCTCGAGGCTTGCAGCCAAACGAGGAGCGGTGTAATCTTGGATTTGATCAATCCAGTACAACGCCTCATCCGGACCCATTGTTGGGTTCAGCGTGAGCTGGGTGGCCGCGATGTTGGTGCCGTTAGCCGCGTCAACCGCTTGGGTGACCTCGACGTTCCACCACTGCCATGGCGCTCCATCATAGGGCTCCGTCGGCACACCGTCCACGTAGTTGTTCAAGACCGGGTACAAACCGTCCCATCCGTTGTTGCCGAATGCAGTCGCTGGATCAGCCAGGCCAATTTCAGCGAATGGCGCGTTGTTGTTGGTGGCGTATCCGTTGATTTCATCGTGGATGTCGTACGCACCTGAAACCTCAACAACCAACTCATTGGTCGTTGGAACAACCAACACCCCTGTCGTGTAAGGTGCAAATTGATCATGTGGACCATGGAAGCTGACCATAGGCATATCACCTTCGTCCAACCAGTTCAAGTCACCCATCGCGCCTCCCAAATTCATCTGGAAATCAAAGTCACTGGAGTAACCAACGTGGTTGGCCATGCACAACTGGAACCCTCCTGATGAAGCAGGGGCATAAGTATCTGTTGTGGCATTGGGGTCACCGTGAATGCCTTCGATGACCATCGGGATGAATGAACCGTCGCCCGGATCGTACCAAAACTTGGTAATTGGGTTGCCCATGTCATCAACGATGATGTCGTTGTAATCGGAAATCGTCGATGACGCAAGCGTAATGTAGCCACCGGTACCTTCTCCAAACATGGCAATCTTCTCGCCACTCACACCCCAAGGGTTTCCATCTTCAGCTATGGACTTCCGCATGTAACGCACCGCCGTGCGGCTGTCTTGTACCCCACGGTAGGCTGCTTGGATGAGTTGGAGTGTACGCTCAGATTGCGTTGCGGCCAAAGCATTCCAACCAAGTCTGTAGTCGCATGACGCAACTACGTAGCCCATTCGCGCAAAGCGCGAGCAGATTTCAACGGCACAGCTATCTGTGCGTGTTCCAACTGCTGATCCATTCAAATACTGTGGCAAGAAATTACCAGTGTGGAAGTACAGGATGACCGGACGATCCGTCTCCGTATCGCCTGCAGGAGTGTAAATGTCCATCAACAGGTTTTCTGGCGCTGGAGGCATGCCCTGCAACGCGGGAATGACCGTAATATTCTCACCATAAACCACACCCGAGGCCACGTCGACCTCGTCAAAAATCTCGTCGATGTATCGAACCCCACCTGCGATGGTGGTTTCCGTCGCTGCACCCATGGCCAAAGCCATACGTGGCGTATTGTAGTCAACCATTTGCTCGATCCATTCCATTGCTTCAGCCTCACCCATCGTCGGGTTCAACGTCAACTGAGTGGCGAGGATGTTCGTGCCGTTGGCGTCATCATAGGCCTGAACAGGCGCCGTATCCCACCATTGCCATGGCGAGCTATCGAATGGCTCCGTAGGCGTACCGTCAACGTAGCTGTTCAAAACCGGGAACAACCCGTCGTAATCCAAGTTTGCTGGTGAACCTGCATCAGGAAGTTCGGCGTCGGCAAAAATCGCGTTGTTGTTGGTGGCGTATCCATTGATTTCTTCGTGGATGTCCATCGCCCCTGAAACTTCAACAACGGGCTCGTTGGTTGTTGGAACAATCAATACAGCCGTTTCGTATGGTGCAAAAGGATCGTGTGGGCATTGGAAACTCACCATCGGCATGTCGCCTTCGTCCAACCAGTTCAAATCCCCCAACGCACCCCCAGCATTCATCTGGAAGTTGAAATCCGAGCTGTAGCCCACGTGATTCGCCGCGCACAACTGGAATCCACCTGCAGAGGCAGGAGCGTACGTATCGGTCGTCGCGTCGGGATCACCGTGGATGCCCTCTACGACCATTGGGATGTACGAACCGTCGCCTGGATCGTACCAAAACTTGGTGATGGGCGCACCCGTATCATCCAAAATAATGTCATTGTAGCCCGATATGGTGGAAGAAGCGAGCGTGATGTATCCGCCTGTTCCGTTTCCGATCATACCGATTTTTTCCGTGTCAACACCGTATGGGTTGCCATTTTCCGCATGCGACTTGCGGAAGAAACGGACCGCAGTGCGGCTGTCCTGAACACCGCGGTATGCGGCTTGGATCAACTGCAGCGTCCGCTCTTCTTGCGTCGCAGCGAG
>JBELBV010000025.1:2831-34187 GCA_042095135.1 Flavobacteriales bacterium
ATGCCCAGATTGAACTTGTGCTTCGGCGTATTGAAGGCTGGAATGATGGGGTCGTCTTCATCCGTCTTGACCAACTCGTTCCAGCTGTAGTTGCCCGACAACATGAATTGGTTGTTCACGTAGTAATTCAAGCCGATCGACGCGCCTTGCGTCTGCACTTCATTGATGGAGTTGGCGGCGTAGCGGTAAACGTCGACGCCCCTTGGCGATTGTTCGTTGCCGATGAAGAGCGCATCCAAACCGATGTTGTAGCCGATGAAATCTTGGTACACACTGAAGTAATATCCACCGTCAACGTATACCTTTTCGCCCAACGTGGTGCGGTATCCCACTTCGAACGTGCGTACACGCTCCGGACGGATGGGATCGATATTGAAGTAAACCAACGTATCGCGGTTGAGTCCATATTGGCCGTTGGCTGCGTCCGCGCTGTTTCGGAAATCAATGAAGCTTCCTAGGGTGATGAGGCTGTCCGCCCCTTCGAGATTGCCCACGAGCGTCGCCGGCCCCACGTCGAGCCAGAGGTATTGGTCAGCGAGGGTGGGATTGCGGAGGGCCGAACTGAAGCTCATGCGCAGGTAGTCCGTTTCGCGCGGTGAAAACACCAACGAGGCGGCCGGTGAGTAGACCCAATTGAAGTTTTGGTTCTTGTCCGCACGGATCGTTCCAGTGGCAATGAGTCGGTCTTCCAAGAAGCGGCGCTTCACCCCGGCATAGAAACCGACCTCTTGGTTCACAATTTTGGATGCAGTGTCGCTGAAGATTGTCCCATCGCTCCACGGGGTGTAGCGCCGGTAATTGGCACCAATGCGCACTTCCTCCAATCCTTCCGGTTCGAAGATGTACTCCCCGTGCACGTGGCTCAGGCTCGATTGATCGAAAAACCGAGTGCCGCCCTCCCCTTCGTTGTTTTTGGCCGAAACCAATGCGTTGAAGGCTTGCTCAAATTCCGGCGTGCCGGGCATCAAATGGCCCAGTGGATTTTCGGCTACGTCATTCAAACCGGCATAGCCAGCATTCGTCCAAGCCTCGACCTGTGAATGCCAAATCCCAAGGGAATCACCATAGGTATTGTACCACGCAGGGACGGCACCGTCCTCGTAGCCGTAGATGGGGAAACCAAATTCGGGATCGACCCCAATCTGCACGAGGTCCGGCCACGTCTCGTTGATACCGGGTACGATACTGTCCACCCAGTAGCGGTAGTAAACCTTGGAGTACTGGTAGTCGGAACGGGTCTCGTCCTGCAGCTTGAGCGCCGTCGCATACGGGTCGTACGAATTGCCCGCATCCTCACTGGTGCGGTAGGCACGGATAAACCACTTCCCAGGCTTACGAAGCTCCAGCTTGTGCTGGTAAAATTCAATGTCCCGAAGGCTGAAGCGGTTATCGCCTTGGTAAACGGTGGTGCCGAAGCCGCTGTTGAATCCGTAGACCAATTCAGGGCTCTCATACGTTTCCTCGGGATTCAGGCGCCAGTGCAACGCCGTACTGAACTTCAGGTTTTCGGTGTTGTAATCCACCAAATCCAATTCTTTGTAGCCCGTACGAAAGAAATTGCCGAGGCCCCGTGCATTCGAACTGCCGTCGCCGGAGTAATCGAAAACCGGTTTATACTCGTCGCCGTATATGTTGACCGCATCGTATCGGCCGGGGTTGGAGGCGTCAACCTGTGAACCGTCTACCGGATTGTAGTTGGTTGCTTCCCAATCGTAGGCCGAAAATCTGAAGGCATTCACCTTGAAGCCGAGAACAGGATTGCCGTCATCGTCGGTGGTGTAATCCGCGTACCGGAACGCCAATTCGTTCAACTCGCGCTCGCCCACTTTCGTGGATACATTGATACCGGGGAATTGGAACGGCGACTTGGTTTCCATGCTCACCACGCCATTGAACGCCCCTGGACCGTAGAAAGCTGAGCTCGCACCCGCCACAATGTCCACGCTCTTGACGTCCAAGTCCGAGGCGCCCAAGAAATTACCCAAGGAGAAATTCAAACCGGGGCTTTGGTTGTCGATGCCGTCGATGAGCTGCAGCGAACGAACGGGTGAAGTCGAATTGAATCCGCGGGTGTTGATGATTTTAAAACCCAAGCTGGCCGAAGTCACATCCACGCCTTTGAGGTTGCCAAGCCCTTCATAAAAGGAACCACTCGGGGCTTCCTTGATGGCGATGACATCCATGGATTCCACAGTAAGTGGCGCTTGCTTTTGCTTTTCGCTGATGCGGTCGCCGACAACTTCCGCCGCGTCGATCAACACTTGGTCCGGCGCCAACTTGATGGTGAGTTTGTCGCTGGCATTTTGAACGGTCACCGTCTGCAAGGTGTAACCGATGAAACTGACTTGCAGCTTGACCGGGAAAGTCGAAATAGGCAATAAAAACTGCCCATCAAAGTCAGTCGTGACACCGGTTGTTGTGCCTTCAATGATCACGTTGGCGGAGAAGATGGGATCTCCGAGCTCTGCGTCAATAACACGTCCACGTAGCATTTCCTGGGCAACAGCGGTCCCTACCAAGGTGGAGGCACTAATTAGAACGAAAAGAAAAATCCAATGCTTCATCGGACGGGCTTTTTGATTTGGAAAGTCAAATAAAGCAAAAATCCCGCTCCGGAGATTTTCAATCGGCAATTCTTACGAACACGTCAGGCGACTTGGATGCGCACTTGGCCGTCAATTTCGACCACATCGCCCGCCCGCAGTTTGCGGCGTTTGCGCCCTTCCACTTCGCCATTCACGGCGATCAATTCATCCTCCACCATCATTTTGGCTTCCCCCCCTGTGGCTGCATAACCCGTGGCCTTAAGGAGCTGAAGCAAATCGATTACATCCGAGCGCAACTCAAAAGTCTCCTCCTGCATGTCAATCGGGAAAACGAATGGGGTCGGACTCGGACATCATGCGGTACGCCGCCTCGTAGATGTCATCAACACTGGGCTTGCTGTAGTAATCCCCATCGGAACCGTAGGGCGGCAAGTGCGGTTGTGCAGCCAAGGTAACCGGGGCGCTATCAAGGTGCTGCCATCCGCCCTGGCGGGTCAAAATGTCCTCCAAGATGTACGCACTCGCTCCGCCTGGAACGTCCTCGTCCACCACGAGCAACCGGTTGGTTTTCGCGAGTGACGCACTTGCCACGTTCGTGGTATCCAGCGGCAACAACGTCTGCAAATCCACCAGCTCGGCCTCAATGCCTGCTGCCGAAAGGCGCTCGGCGGCTTTCATTGCGAGATTGAATGTTGATCCGTACCCCACAATGGTCACATCGGCTCCGGGCTTCACCACTTCCGCAATGCCCAGCGGTACCGTGAATTCGCCCAAGTTGCTGGGCATCCGCTCTTTGTTGCGGTAGCCGTTGAGGCATTCCACAACGAGGGCAGGTTCCTCGGCATGAAGCAAGGTGTTGTACATGCCTGCGGCCTGCGTCATGTTCCGCGGCACACAGACGTGCATGCCACGCAAGGCGTGCACAATTGTTCCCATGGGAGATCCGCTGTGCCAAATGCCTTCCAATCGGTGGCCGCGTGTGCGGATGATGACCGGCGCCTTTTGGCCCCCAGCAGAACGGTACCGAACCGTTGCGGCATCGTCCCGCAGAATTTGCAGCGCATAAAACAGGTAATCGAGGTACTGGATTTCGGCGATGGGCCGAAACCCGCGCATGGCCAATCCGATGCCTTGCCCTGCGATGGTACATTCGCGGATGCCTGTATCGGAGACGCGCAGCGCACCGAACTTCTCTTGCATGCCCTCCATGGCTTGGTTCACCCCACCAATTTTCCCGGTGTCTTCTCCAAACGTGACCAACTCTGGGTAGGCCTCAAACAACGCTTCGAAATTTTTCTGCAGCACCTGACGGCCGTCCACCCACGCTTCGCTAGCGAATTCAGCGGGTCGCACGGGCACTTCCTGCACGGAATCCACGCCATTGCTATACAGGTGTTGGCTGTAACGGGTGCGGTTTTCATCGTGGAATTTCGCGGAGAGGGCATCCAACGTCGCTTTGGCGGGTGATTCGCTGCCTGCATGGCGCGCTGCCACTTGGCGCAACGCGCCGTGCACCTCAGCCCGCCCCGGGAACAAACCCTCGCGCAATGCGGTTACCTCAGCTGCTCCACTCTCTAGGGCTTCAATAGCCTCCACGGCTTCTTCCATTTCGGCATCCACGGGGGCCCGGAAGGCAGCCCAAGCCGCCTTTTGCTCTTGGCGAACTTCCTTCTTGGCCTCTTTGCGAATGGCATCGAGCTCCTCTTGAGAGGCAGCGCCTTCCAAGACGAGGAATTTTCCAAACTGCGCAATGCAATCGTACTCGGCGGCCCACGCCATGCGCTCCTCGGACTTGTAGCGTTCGTGCGACCCCGAAGTGCTGTGGCCTTGGGGCTGGGTGACTTCTTCCACGTGAACGAGCACCGGCACATGCTCTTCTCTGCAGCGTTGAGCGGCAGCTTCGTAGGTCGCAATCAGCGAGGGATAATCCCATCCTTTGACGCGGAAAATGACCAGTCCATTGGTTCCTTCTTCCATTTCCATTCCGCTCAAAGCTTGGGAAATGGATGCTTTGGTGGTCTGGTATTGCTTGGGGACGCTGATGCCGTATCCATCGTCCCAGACGTTCATGAGCATGGGAACCTGCAAGACCCCTGCGGCGTTCATGGTTTCCCAGAACAAGCCCTCTGAGGTGCTCGCATCGCCGATGGTTCCAACAGCAATTTCACCGCCTCCTGAGGTGAACCCTGTTTTGGCCAGCGCTACCTCATCCATTTGACGGTAGAGTTTGGACGCTTGCGCCAATCCGAGTAGCCGAGGCATTTGTCCGCCTGTGGGGCTGATGTCTGCGGAACTATTGAATTGGGCCATGTGGTCCATCCATTCTCCGTCATCAGTCAAAAACCGCGTAGCGAAGTGCCCGCCCATTTGTCGGCCCGCCGAAGTGGGTTCGCGTTCGACATCAGTATCAGCATACAATGCAGCGAAGTATTTACGCACATCGAGCAGACCTTTGGCCATCATCAGCGTCTGATCCCGGTAGTACCCCGAACGCCAGTCGCCATTGCGCACTACCTTGGACAAAGCAATTTGTGCCAGTTCCTTTCCATCCCCGAAAATGCCAAACTTGGCCTTCCCTCCCAGCACCTCTTTACGGCCGAGCAGCGAGGCTTCACGGCTGATGCAAGCAAGACGGTAATCGTTCAACAACAAGGTCCGAAAATCTTCTGCTGTGCCCGCGATGGATGCCATTGAGTCCGTCTGCTTCATGGCGCGAATTTACGCAGACTCTGACCAAGTGGATGCGTCTCAGTATAAAGCAGCGTAAGCCACGGCGATTTCAGTACCAAGGCGGACGTTGTTCTCCACAAGCTGACGATTCGCTGCGAGACTCGCGCCCCCCGTGGCTTCGTTGATGAAACGCAGCAAGAAGGGCGTAAGCGCTTTGCCTTCGATGCCCTGTTCTGTGGCTGCGCGCAATCCGGATTCAATGGCTGCTTCAATGGCCTTTGGATCTGCGGCAGCCGATGCAGGGATGGGGTTGGCCACGAGGAATCCGCCTTGTAGTCCGAGCGTCCATTTGGCGTGCATCGCCGCCGCCACCTCTTCAGGGGTATCGCAACGGTGGGGCACACTCAAGCCGCTTTCGCGGGTGAAGAAGGCGGGGAATTCATCGGTGCCATAACCAATCACGGGAATGCCCGAGGACTCGAGTACTTCCAGAGTTTTGGGGAGATCGAGGATGGATTTGGCTCCGGCGCTGACGACGGCAACATCCGATGCAGCCATTTCCGCCAAGTCCGCCGACACGTCCCAAGTCGAAGCCACCCCCCGGTGTACGCCGCCGATTCCTCCAGTTGCAAAGACCGGAATGCCAGCCTGCGCCGCTCCGATCAACGTGCCGCTCACCGTGGTCGCTCCGAGCACCCGCTGCGCAAGCGCCAGCGGCAAGTCGCGGCGCGAGATTTTCCAAACCCCATCCTCCGCGGCCAAGGCGTGCATCATGGCCGCATCACACCCAACGTGGACTTGACCGTTGGCTACGGCGACCGTAGCCGGAACAGCACCGCCCAGTCGCACCAATGACTCGAGGGTCTGAGCCGTTTCGAGGTTGACCGGGAACGGCATTCCGTGCGCCACAATGGTTGACTCCAATGCCACAACAGGCTCTCCGTTGCGAAGGGCTTCCGCAACAGGCGCGTGAATGTGAATGAGTTGGTTGGCCATGGATTTTTGATTTACCAAACGGTGGCACTTTCCATGGATTGCCAAATGCGGTCCTTCAACAACTGAATGCCTTGCTGGGCAACGCTGGAGAAGAAAATGGGATCGAGGTCCTCAATCTCAGCACGCAATGCCTCTTCTAGCTCGTCGTCCAGCATGTCGGCTTTGGAAACCGCCAACAAGCGATTCTTCTTCAAGAGATCGGGGTTGTACTTCTCCAGCTCGTTGAGGAGGGTTTCGTACTCAGTGCGGATGTCTTTGGCGTCCGCCGGAACCAAAAACAGCAACACCGGATTGCGCTCGATGTGGCGCAAGAAACGCAGGCCAAGCCCTTTGCCTTCCGCTGCCCCTTCAATGATGCCTGGGATGTCCGCCATAACGAACGAGCGATCATCGCGGTAAGCAATCATACCTAGGTTTGGTTTTAACGTGGTAAAGGGGTAATTGGCGATTTCCGGTTTGGCTGCACTCACCACCGAAAGCAAGGTGGACTTTCCGGCATTCGGAAATCCGACCAAGCCCACGTCAGCAAGCAATTTGAGTTCGAGGATCTTCCACTCCTCTCGGCCATCCTCTCCCGGCTGAGCGTACGTGGGCGACTGGCGCACGGAAGATTTGAAGTGATCATTTCCCAGGCCACCCTTGCCGCCGGCGGTGATAATGACCTCCTGACCCTCGTCGAGGATTTCAACGAGGACTTCACCTGACTCGGCATCCTTGACGACCGTGCCGAGTGGCACGTCGACGTACGAGTCCTTTCCATCCGCACCATGTTTGTGCTGACCTCTGCCCGGTTCGCCGTGCTCGGCGATGACGTGGCGGGCGTACTTGAGGTGCAACAGGGTCCAATACTGCGTATTGCCACGGACAATCACGTGCCCTCCGCGTCCACCGTCACCGCCGTCAGGGCCGCCCTTCGCCGTCATCCGGTTGCGCATGAAATGCGACGAGCCAGGGCCGCCCTTACCAGAGCGGCAGCAAATTTTGACGTAATCAACGAAGTTTTCGCCCGACATGCGTGGGGTCAGTGGTTCGGAATGGCCGCTTGCAAGCGTTCCGTGATTTCTTCAATGGTGCCGATGCCGTCCACGCCGGTGAACTTTGCTTGGGCGGCGTAGTGGCTTGCCACCGGAGCGGTTTCGGCGTTGTACACGTCGATGCGTTTCTGAATGACCGCCGGGTCTGCGTCATCAGGACGACCACTCGTTTCCGCGCGGGCCAACAGCCGCTTCTTGAGCTCCTCCTCAGCCACGTCCAATGCGAGCATGCACGAAACCGGCGTTTCACGGCCGTTCAAAAACACGTCCAACGCTTGGGCTTGTGCGGTCGTACGGGGGAAGCCATCGAAGATGAATCCTTTGGCTTCGGGGTGTTTGTCCACTTCCGATTCCAGCATGCGGATTGTCACATCGTCGGGCACCAATTGGCCTTGATTCATGTACGATTGAGCGAGCTGGCCCAATTCGGTGCCGCCTTTGATGTTGGCCCGAAAGATATCACCGGTGCTCAAGTGCACCAATCCGTACTGCTCTACCAAGAAGGCGCTTTGGGTGCCTTTGCCGGCTCCGGGAGGTCCAAAAAGGATGATGTTCAGCATCTTACTCTCTTTCAAATGTCCGCAAAAATGAGAGTTCAAAGGTAGGGCATCGAAGCACGTTAGACTCGGAATGATGCGTTAACTTCGCGCCTCATTCTGATTTACTTCGAAGACTAACCATGAAATACGACGTCATTGTACTCGGTAGCGGCCCCGGCGGCTACGTCACGGCCATCCGCGCAAGCCAATTGGGACTCAAGACAGCGGTTGTTGAACGAGAAGCCCTTGGCGGAATTTGTTTGAACTGGGGATGCATTCCCACCAAAGCATTGCTCAAGAGCGCCAACGTATTCGAGTACATCGAGCACGCCGAAGACTACGGCATATCGGTAGCAGCGCCCAAAGCCGATTTTGGCGGTATGGTCAAACGCAGCCGAGGCGTAGCGGACGGCATGTCGAAGGGCGTGCAGTTTTTGATGAAGAAGAATAAAATCGACGTCATCATGGGCAATGGGAAATTGCTCCCCGGCAAGCAGCTTGAAGTCACGGATGAGGCTGGTAAAAAGCAAACCCTGAGCGCGGAACATATCATCATCGCCACGGGCGCACGCAGCCGACAGTTGCCTTCCATCACACAGGATGGTAAGAACATCATCGGGTACCGTGAGGCCATGACCCTGAAGGACCAGCCCAAGCGCATGGTCGTTGTGGGATCGGGCGCCATCGGTGCTGAATTTGCCTACTTCTACAACGCCATCGGAACCGAAGTGACGGTGGTTGAGTACCAAGACCGCATCGTTCCTGTCGAGGACAGCGATGTGAGTAAGCAACTCGAAAAGAGCTTCAAGAAGTCGGGCATCAAAGTCATGACTTCTTCAGAGGTGTTGGGTGTCGAGTCGAAAGGCAAAGAACAGGTGGTCAAAATCAAGACCAAGAAGGGAGAAGAAACCATCGCTTGCGACGTCGTATTGAGCGCCGCTGGTGTGGTCGCCAACATCGAAAACATCGGCTTGGAAGACGTCGGCATTGTAGTTGATCACGGCAAAGTGGTGGTGGACGATTATTACGCCACCAACATCCCGGGCTACTACGCCATCGGCGATTGCGTGCCCGGTCCCGCTTTGGCGCACGTCGCCTCCGCAGAAGGCATCACGTGCGTGGAGAAGATTGCGGGACACACGCCTGAGCCCATCGACTATGGCAACATCCCCGGTTGCACCTACTGCTTCCCAGAGGTCGCAAGCGTGGGCATGACGGAAGCTCAAGCCAAAGAAGCCGGTCACGAGATCAAGGTGGGCAAATTCCCGTTCTCAGCATCGGGAAAGGCGAGCGCCTCGGGACACAAAGACGGATTCGTCAAGCTAGTGTTCGACGCGAAGTACGGCGAGCTGCTCGGCGGACACATGATCGGAGCAAACGTCACGGAGATGGTCGCCGAATTGGTCGCCCTGCGCAAGCTGGAAACCACCGGTCACGAGCTCATCAAGACCGTCCACCCACACCCCACGTTGAGCGAGGCGGTGATGGAAGCTGCAGCCGCAGCTTACGACGAAGTCATTCACTTGTAAGGCCGGACGCGCTTCAAGGACGAAGCGTGATGTGCATGCAATTCTTTTCCGGAATCACGAGGATGCGTCCGGATTTCTGGAACTTTTTGAGCACGTGCTGAATGGCCAATGTGGGTTCAGAACAATCCGCATCATTGTTAGGCCGGTCGGTGTATGCAATGTCAAACGAGGCGCCATAGCTGTGGGTGGATCCGCCGTCGATGGCGTTGTAATTGCGGCGTCCGAGCCGTGCCTGTTGCCGTGCGGTTCGCGTCAAGCTCGTCACGCGGAACGTGGTGCCTTCGCTCTTCGTCCCCTCCAGCTGATCGGCAAAGGCATGGCCCATATCCTCCAATAACGACTTCACCTCGGGAAGCAACAGCGCGTGGCTGTGCGACAATGGGGCGATGTGGTAGCCCCGACCGTCGGTCACATCGACGAGGTTGCCGCGTGACTTCCCGGCTCGCAATTCTGCTTTGTCCTTGACAAAAAAGCTGTTGGGCAAATTCCGTGCGGCTTGTTGGTGGGCCGTGTAGGGATTCTTAGGCAGCCTCAGCACGCCTTTGTTGCACGAACACGGCAGCACCTCCTCCTCCACTTCGACCTCGGATTCAGGCTCTGGACGTTCGGTTTGCTGCTGAGAAACCGAGGCTGGCGGTTCGATCTGGGGAACGACAGCGGCTTCGCCGGGATGCTCCAATTCCAGATCTGATTCTGGCTCATCGGGCGAAATCCACGCCACAAGGAGAAAGCAAAGCAACACCAAGGTGCCCCCAACTCCCGCGATGCGGTCCCAACGGTATCGTACGCGTCCACGTTGCATGCCTTGCAAGATGCATGGGTGAGACCCTTTCAATCAACCCAATGGCACCTGAAATCCCCACAACGCCATTTTGAAAACATGAATACCTCGACCACAGAAACGTAACCTTTGGCGGCCGCATTGAGTATAGGTTTCAAAACCATTGAACATGCCTGGAGTAGGAGCAAAAATTGAACACCCAACGCACGGCGAAGGCGTCGTATTTGGCACCGACGGCGACTTTTGGCGCATCTACTTTCGCGAAGTCGGCGAGAAGTCGATTGGAAAGGACTACGATCAATTGACGGTGATTGAACCGGCTGAAGACTTGTCTCAACCGGACGTCAGCGATATCATGACCGCCATGGAACATGTGCTGGACGATTTCACCGACAAACTCCGCGGCGACGAGCGCGTTGAATCCGTCGAGTTGGGTGACCGGTGGGACGGCGGCACATTGATCCTCCAGCCTGCCGATGAGGGGCTCAAGTCCAAAGACATGCCCATCGACAATTTCTTCCACAAGATTGTCATGACCCGTGACCGCCTGCGCGTTTTGGAGGCCAAAGTCAACGCCAACATGAAAATGACGGACGCCGACAAGGTGGAATTGCAGCAATACATTACCAAGATTTACGGCTCTTTGACCACCTTCAACGTGCTCTTCCGCTACAAGGAAGATTGGTTCGTCGGAGAAAAGAAATAATCTCCTGCTTACCTTCGGAGCGAATAGACTCCGCAGGCCATGCAACGCGTACTTTTTCAAATCCTCAGCCAACTGAATCGGCTGGTGCTGCCCCGTTTTTCGCGGCGGCCGGATTTAACCCAGCTTAAAAAATGGGAACAAGCCCTAGTGGGGTGGAAAATGTGGGTGACCTACCGTTACCTCGACGCCAAAAACCAAGGCTAACACCATGGCAGCTGGTCCGAACCGTCGAACCCGTTGGCTCGCTGTGCTCGGACCGGGCATCCTCTTTGCTTCGACGGCCATTGGCGTAAGCCACTTGGTTCAATCCACCCGCGCCGGGGCCATTGCCGGCTTCGGGCTCTTGTGGGCCGTGGTAGCAGCTAACGTGGCGAAGTATCCCTTTTTCGAATTCGGCAGCCGCTATGCCAACGCCACCGGCGAGTCCCTCGTGGAAGGGTACCGCTCGTTGGGACGGCCCGCGGCCTGGGGCTACTTCATCATCGCGTTAGGAACGTGCTTCTTTGTCATGGGAGCGGTAGGCATTGTAACGGCAGCGTTCCTGGACAACTTATTTGGTATTTCTTCAGCGACTGGGTTCAATGCGACACCGGCGGTGGCTGTAGCGGTATTCGCTCTCGCAACTGGCCTACTGACCTGGGGGGCATACCGTGGCTTGGACGCTTTGATCAAAGCGATTGCCGGGGTGCTGTTGGTGAGCACCATCGTGGCCTTTTGGAGCGCGACCCGCCACACGGCACTGGCCGATGTCCCGCCTGCACCCGCTGATTTCTATCCCTTTGAAGGAGCCGGATTGGCCTTTCTCATCGCCTTGATGGGGTGGATGCCCACCGCCGTTGACTTGTCGACTTGGAACAGCATTTGGACGCTGGAGCGCATCAAGCAAACCGGCTACCACCCGCAACTGCGATCGACGCTGCGCGAATTCAATGTGGGCTACATAGCGTCAGGACTGTTGGCCGTCATGTTCCTCGGGCTCGGGGCACTGGTGCTGTACACAGACGGAACGGCCTTGCCAGATGGTACGGCGGCATTCGCAGCTGGCATCGTCAGCCTATACACCGAGGCCATCGGGGAATGGAGCCGCTGGATCATCGGGGCGGCGGCGTTTTCAGCGATGCTCGGCACATGCATTGCCTGCCTCGACGGGTATTCACGAGCCTTGGCGCGGTCCTACATCACCCTGCGTTCCGAAGTCAACAAGGACCTGCGAACGCTCGAACGGTGGACCTTGGTGGGGGTTTCAGCCGGAGCGCTTGTGCTCATCTTGGCCTTTCCGAGTGACATCCGAACGCTCGTGGATGTTGCGACCACCTTGAGTTTCATCGTGGCGCCTGCCGTGGCCGGAGCAAATTGGTACTTGGTGAGTCAAACGCGTTTTCCAGAATCCGCGCGTCCTCCTCGGTGGTTGCATGGATTGGCAGCGCTCGGGCTGCTTTTCCTCGTTGGCTTTACCGTCCTTTTTTGTGTGGCCTAAAGGCTAATCGAGCACTGCAAAATCCAATTGCACCTCTCCGAACATGTCGTCATATCCGAGCACCCGGCCTTTGACGGAAACGATTTCGCCTGCCCTTGGGGCGACAAAATCCCCTTCCATGCGGCATGCGATCCCCGGCCGCAGCATCAAAGTCTGACCGTCAACGCCTTTCACTATACCTGTCACGTTAATGACCTCGTTGAGGTAAGTCGCCGCATCGCCTTTGGACATCGCCACGTATAGCGCCTTGGCTTCCACCCGCTGGGACGCAGCTTCCACCGAACGGTCCGGCGCCGGCTTGAAGTAGAAGAACAAACCGATGCACAAAACGACAACGGCGGCAATGAGGAGGCGAGCTTTGGTGGACATGATGCAGTGGGTTATAAAGCAAATGTACCCCTTGTGGAGCATCCTCACTTCTTCCCGCTTGCGCGTTGTACATTTCGCTGACCAATTACGCCACCGTTGAACTCCGCCCAACCCCACACCGAGACCAAAGTGTACTCCTTGAGCCAGGTGGCACGCTCCATCCGCAAGGCTTTGGAGCGGGCAACGGCAAACAAGAGTTGGCTGGTGAAAGCGGAAATTCTGAGCATTTCAGAAGGAATTGGCAAAAAGACAGTCTACCTCGATCTGGTCGAAGAAGCCGAAGGACGCCAAAACGCCAAGATGCGCGGCATCATTTGGGCGGGAGCTGGGCAACAGATCCTCGATGAATTGGGGGCCGAGGCGGCACAAATCCTGAAGCCCGGGTCGGAGGTCGTGTTTTCCGCGCGCATCCAATTCCACGAACGCTACGGATTGGCCCTGCACATCGATCGCATTGATTTGCGCTTCATGCTCGGCGAATTGGAACGCCGCAAGCAGATTACCACCGCTCGGCTCAAAGAAATGGGCGCGATGGGGTGGAACCGAAAGTTGGCCGTGCCCACGCTGCCCCAGCGCATAGCCCTTGTGGGATCCGCAGGTACCAGTGGGTTTCGGGATTTTTGCACCAAGGTGACAGAGCACCCCGATCGCTTCCGCGTGCGCATCGAAGCGCACCAATCCAGCGTGCAAGGAGTTTCAGCCGCGGAAGAGTTGGCGGCGGGCATTCGCCAAGCGGAAGCCACCCAACCCGACCTCATCGTGCTGGTGCGTGGAGGTGGGGGCAAGCTCGACTTAGATGCGTACAATGATTTCGAACTCTGCCTCGCCATCGCACGATCGACGGTCCCAGTCTGGACTGGAATCGGACACGAATCAGATTTGGTGGTCGCGGACCTCGTGGCCCATACCGCTTGGAAAACTCCAACCGAAGTCGCTGTGGGCGTTGTTCAGCGGTTTGAAGATGCCTCACTTGGAGTAGACGCCTTGCAGATGCAACTTGAACACCTGGTACAGACTTGGCTCGTCGAACGCCACAACGAATTTGAAAGCCATTGGGAGCGCATCGGCTCGGCCAGCCGGCTTGCCCTGAACCGTCAGCAGTTGGAATTGCAAAACCTGTCTCGCCTGTTGCACATTCAAGCGCCGGCCCTGCTGGAGCGGCACCGTCACACGCTGCGTGAGATGCGCAGCACGGTGGCCCGCGCAGGTGCTCACTCCATCGAGAATGCAGGCCGCGAGATTCGGCATTGCCAGCAGCGGTTGCGCGGCGCCTCCTCCCGGCACCTCGCCGAACAGAAACTCGCCCTCGCCCATTTCAAACGAACGCTTAACGCCATCGGACCTGAAAAAACCTTGCAGCGGGGCTTCATGCTCCTCGAACGCAACGGTGAAGTGGTGTCCCGCGTAGCAGGGATTAGCGAAGGAGAACAGCTTCGCATTCAAGCGAACGACGGCGAACTCGATGTGACCGTCAATAAAGCGGCCCCAAGGCCCACTTCATCGTAATTTCGCACCATGGCAAAGAAGCAACACCCGGCAGTAGACGTTCCTGAAAAATTCGACGACGCACTCGAAGAGCTGCGCGGATTGATGGAATTGTTGGAAAGCGACGACATCACCGTCGACACGCTGACCCAGGCGATTCGCCGTGCAGCCGTATTGTTGAAGCATTGCCAGTCTCAACTGCACGCGACAGAAGACGAAGTCAAAGCCCTGATTGAAGAACTCGGGGTTCAGTCCAATGGAGCCCCTTCGGAAAGCGATTAACGCTGCTTGCTCAATTCGTCGAGCAATCCCTTCGCCCCTTCCTCTGAAATATCCTTGATGTTCTCGGGCATATCGGTGCCGGTGCCTTTGGCAGCAACCATTTTGGCACGGAAGGAACCGACCAATTCTTTATACGTAGCGTAGCCTTCACAAGTGCTTTGTTCTTGGCTCCACGCGCTCAACTCCTGGGGGGTGCGGGTCTTGGACATGCACGAAGAAGAGGCCTTGGCCAACTCTTGGGTCCACTGCTTGGCGCTCCAGCTCGCGTTGTTTTCATTGCCCAAAACCGACTGAAGTGCCGTGTTCATTTCAACGAGGCATTCGCACGCGTTCATGTCCGCAGTCTCATCGGTCGTAACCGCAGAATCCGCTCCGCCTCCACAGCTCATCAAAACCGCCGCAGCGATTGTGGCAAAAAATCCAAAAGTCGTACCTGTCTTCATGGTCCCGTAGGTTTTCCGTTTTACTTTCTCGGTAAATATACCGCGGTTTCATCCGCAGCACCAAACCGCATGAGCAACCGAATCTCCCGCATCATTAACGCCCAACGTGTCAACATGGGCGGAAACTGGATCGAACAACCCCTGCCCCATCCGAGCCTTGAACGCGTGGGGCCCTTTTTGCTCATTCACCATTGGCAGGACGTCCTGCCCGGGAAGCAAGCGAGCAACGAGGTGGGTGTTGGTCCGCATCCCCACCGCGGCTTCAGCCCGGTGACGTGCATTTACTCGGGGTCGCTGCGTCATCGGGATTCGCTCGGCACCGACCACATTGTCTATGCCGGCGGCACCCAATGGATGGACAGTGGAGCTGGCATCATTCACAGCGAACGCCCAAGTGATGAATTGGCAGAGCAAGGCGGCCTGCTCGAAATGATTCAGTTTTGGATTAACACGCCCAAAGCCCACAAGCTGGACGCGCCTCGGTACCAGCCCTTGCCGAAGGAGTCCACCCCCACCTGGGAAGACAACGGCTGGCAGATTGGTCTGGTCCAAGGTGAGTGGGATGGTCAACACGCTCCCATCGAAGCGCACCACCCCATGCGTATCGCCAACCTCTCCAGCGACCAACCCGGTGCAACCGTGCGCATCCCCGTGCCCAATGATTGGGCAGGTGTGCTCTATGTTTTGGATGGAAATGCCACGCTCGATGGGCAATCTATCACCGGGCGCCAGATGGCCTTGGTATCGGCGGGAGCAGCAGAATCCATTGAACTTGTCTGCACCGATGCTGTTCGCATGCTCGTGCTAACCGGAGCCGAGCTGCACGAACCCGTGTTCAGCCACGGACCGTTCGTTATGAATACGATTCAGGAAGTCCAGCAAGCCATTTTCGATTACCACGATGGCAAGATGGGCATGCTGGTCGAATAAGTGAGGGGGTCAATCTTCGGCAGTAACGATGATGCGCTTTTTGATGACGCCGTCCTCGCCTTTCTCCACCCATTCGTTGACCGAAGTCTCGGTTATCTCTACCTCGACTTCGACTTCTTCCCCGTTTTTCATCATGTGCACCTGACCACCGGGTATGGCAAAAACGGTGTCGCCTTCAAAATCCCCTTCTTCCAGGGACTTCACAATCACTTGAACTTCGCCGCTGCCACCAAGGGCTTTCATGTCGCCTTCGCTCATATGCTTCAAGACTTCAAAGTGCCCGGCCGCCATGGGAGGCTTCGGGCCGGTGACACGACCGAGGACGAATCCGATCATGGTAAACGCAGCGGCAACGAGGAGGATGGTGGTGTTTGAATTCATGGCTTTGTATTGGGCTAGTTCTCAATGAAGGGTTAACTTTCAGGTCTCACAAAGCTAATGAGGAGATGATGAATCCCATGCGTACCGTGGCCTTGCTTTTCTGCCAGCTCATGTGGTTTGTTCCAAACGGACAAGCCCAATTGCCCGAAGGAGAAACCATCGCGCACTTGTGGAACGAAGAGGTGCTAGAGGGGATCCGCAACGATTTCGCCCGTCCGACCGTGCACGCCCGCAATTTGCTACACACGTCGATTGCGATGTTTGACATCTGGGCGGCCTATGACGAAGGACCGACGGAAACTTTCCTGCTGGGCAAAACGTGGGCCGGGTACACCTGTGCGTTTGAAGGGGTAGACATTCCGGATTCCGAAGAAGCCATTCTTGCTGCACGCGAAGAAGCCATCAGCTATGCGGTATACCGCATCATGACCCAACGATTCGGCAACACTCCGGACGGGGAGATCACCATGTTCAACATCAACACCCAAATGGCGATGTTGGGCTACGACATCGGCGTGACCTCAACGGACTACCAAAACGACGGTCCTGCGGCTCTCGGCAATTACGTAGCTGAGCAAGTCATCGCTTTCGGCCTACAAGACGGAGCCAATGAAGCCGAGGGGTATGCCGCCGATTGTTACGAACCCATCAACCCGAACATTCAGCCCGAAATGCCGGGCAATCCCGACGTCATCGACCCCAACCGCTGGCAACCGATTGAGTTGACGCTGTTCATTGACCAGAGCGGGAACGTGAGCACGGATATCCCCGAGTTCGTAGGTCCCGAGTGGGGAGAAGTCGTGCCGTTTGCGTTGGACTCCGCCGACCTTGATTTGCTCGAGCGCGATAGCTGCACTTTTCACGTTTGGAAAGACCCCGGAGCACCGGTGCATCTGGATTCAACCAGCGTTGCAAGTGGCATGGATGACGCGTGGAAATGGAATTTTGCCATGGTATCCGTCTGGTCATCGCACCTCGACCCCACCGATGGCGTGATGTGGGACATCTCACCTGGCAGCATGGGAAGCGACGGCACCTTTGCCACAGATGTGGCTGACTTTGAGGAATACTACGACTTCTTCGAAGGCGGCGGCATCCACCCCGGCCACCCCATCAATCCGTACACCGGCGAACCCTACGCACCGCAGCTGGTACCGCGGGGGGACTACGCCCGATGCTTAGCTGAATTCTGGGCCGATGGACCCGATTCGGAGACACCCCCGGGCCACTGGTTCACCATCTTGAACGAAATCATGGAGTACCCGGAATTCGAGTTGCGCTGGCGCGGACAGGGCCCACTACTCGACAAATTGGAGTATACCGTCAAGGCCTACCTCGCCCTCGCAGGCGCCATGCATGATTCGGCTGTTGCTACCTGGAGCGTGAAAGGTTATTACGACTACACCCGCCCGGTGAGCGCCATACGGTACATGGCCGAAATGGGCCAGAGCTCGGACACCACCTTGGCGAATTACCACCCCTCGGGGCTGCCCATCATCCCGGGTTACATCGAAGTGGTGGAGGAAGGCGACCCGCTTGCTGCCTGGAACCCCGACGCTGTGGGCGAAATGAAAGTCTTGGCGTGGCGCGGACCGGACTATGTAGAGGTGCCATTCATCGACGAGGCTGGTGTGGGTTGGATTTTGGCCAAAAACTGGTGGCCGTACCAGCGGCCGTCATTTGTGACGCCACCATTCGCAGGCTACGTGAGTGGGCACTCCACCTTCTCACGCGCGGCTGCTGAAGTGCTGACCCTCATGACAGGCAGCGAGTATTTCCCCGGAGGACTGGGCTCCTTCCCCGTTACCATGAACCAATTCTTGGTGTTTGAAGACGGGCCTTCCATGAACTTCGAATTGCAGTGGGCGACCTATTACGATGCCGCCAACGAGAGCGCCTTGTCACGCATGTGGGGAGGCATTCACCCGCCGATGGACGACGGACGTGGTCGGCAGATCGGTGTGGAAGTGGGCATTCAAGCGTTTCACTGTGCGGAAGGCTACGCATTCCCAGAATGGGCAGAAGGCTGCGGCGGCAATGGATTCCTACCCGGCGGCTATTGCCCAGGCGACTTCAATGCCGACGCCGTGGTCAACGTGGGCGACTTCCTGTTGTTCCTGTCCGCGTTCAGCAACGAATGGGCCGGCGTCTACGACTTTGATGGCAACGCCACCATTGGATCAGCGGATTTACTCGTGTTCTTGACGCTCTTCGGCGACGTCTGCCCTTGAGGACATCGTGAACATGCCACAAAAAAAAGCCGCATTGCTGCGGCTTTTTTGTTTTTGCACCCTCGGTGCTTTGTTGCGGGGGCCAGACTCGAACTGACGACCTTCGGGTTATGAGCCCGACGAGCTACCAACTGCTCCACCCCGCGATGTCCACCTGCCGCTTCCGCGAACAGGACGGCAAATATACACCCAAGTTCCATTTCGCCAAATGCATTCCGTGCAAGTTCTACGGGCCGTACCTTCGTTGCGCAGTTGCCTTGCATTCTCCATGACTACAAAAAAAGAAACGCCCCACCGCGCCGGGTTTGTGAACATCATCGGTTCACCCAACGTGGGCAAAAGCACCTTGATGAATCAACTCGTTGGTGAACGCCTGAGCATCATCAACAAAAAGGCGCAAACCACCCGGCACCGAATCATGGGGCTCGTCAATGAGCCCGACTGGCAGATCGTTTACAGCGATACACCCGGCGTATTGGACCCGGCGTACAAGCTGCAAGAAGGCATGATGAAATTTGTGCGCTCAGCCCTTCAAGATGCCGACCTCATCTTGCTGGTCACGGACATCAACGAGGACGACCTCGCGCACCCGGAGACGTTTGCCAAAATCGCGGACATGGACATCCCGGTGTTCATCCTCATCAATAAGATTGACCTCGCGCAAGACCAGGCTTATGTTGGAGAACGCATCGCTTACTGGCAATCTAAAATCCCCCGGGCCACTGTCGCCCCGATCAGCGCGCTGCACGGATTTAACATCGACCAACTGCTCGAACGGATTGTGGAGCATTTGCCGGTCAGCCCTCCGTATTTCCCAAAAGACGAGCTTACGAATAAGCCGATGCGGTTTTTCATTTCCGAGATCATCCGCGAAAAAATCCTCACCCACTTCAAGCAGGAAATCCCTTATTCGTGCGAAGTGGTCGTCGACGCTTACGTGCAAGAAGACAGCATCGTGAAAATCCGCGCCGAGATTCGTGTCTCGCGCGAGAGCCAAAAGCAAATCGTCATCGGCAAGGGCGGCAGCATGATCAAACGCGTCGGCACCGACGCCCGCAGAGACATCGAGAAGTTCATTGGCCAGCGCGTCTTCCTTGATTTGTATGTCAAGGTGGACAAGGACTGGCGCGATGACGAGCGGAAGCTCAAGCGCCTCGGATACTTGGAGTAAACGGCATGATTGGTTTCGCTCCCGCCAAAATCAACTTGGGCCTTTTCGTCACCGGCAAACGGGCGGACGGGTTCCATGACTTGCGAAGCGCCTTTTGGCCGGTCGGCTGGAACGACGTCTTGGAAGTGCACCGTTCGGAAACGGATGGATTGAACTTGCACATCACGGGGCTCGCCATCGACGGCGATTCCGAGTCCAACTTGGTCAGTCGAGCGTACCACCTCATCAAAGAACGCTATGGCATCGCCGGCGTGACCGCTCACCTGCACAAGGTCATTCCCATGGGGGCCGGATTGGGTGGAGGAAGTTCGGACGGAACGTGCATGCTGCGTTTGCTCGATGCCCTGTTCGGCTTGAATCTCAGCAACCATGACGGTGAAGCCCTCGCGGCCGAACTCGGTTCCGACTGCCCCTTCTTCTGGCGGGGCCAGCCGGCGTTGGTGTCCGGTCGAGGTGAGTACCTCGAGGCGTGGAATTTTGAATTTCCGGCGGACACGTACATCGCGATCGCCCATCCGGGCATCCACGTGAGCACGCGAGACGCCTTTCAGGCCGTTACCCCGCAACCCAACACCGTAGACTTCCACGCGCTGGCCGCGACGCCCCTATCAGCATGGGACCAAATCCTGCGCAACGACTTTCAACCGGGAATCGAAGCCCTGCATCCCACCATCCAACAAGTGCGTGAACTGCTCCAAGCCCAAGGTGCCCTGTACAGCCAAATGACCGGCACCGGAAGCGCTTGCTTCGGCCTGTTCCCTTCAGAAGAATCAGCACTCAAGGCCTGCAAAGCAGCCCGGGCAAATGGCTGGACAGCATACGCCTCTGAGGCCAACCAGTAGCCTTACTTCGGCGCCTTCCAGCAAATCAAGGCCCCGACCCCTGCAAAAATCAAGTTGGGCAACCAGGCGGCCAGGCGCAACCAATTGTCGGTCGAGATCAACGCGTCTGGCGGCAGCACCACCGACGCCGCATAGACTGTGATGATTTTGGAGGCGAAGACGAAGAGAAAACCGGTGACCACGGCCAAGAACAGGTGGAACCCCATGCCTCCTCGCAACTTGCGTGCGGCGATGCCCACCCCGATGACCATCAACACATAAATCGAAAACGGATTGGCCGTGCGACCATACCGCTCCAGCTTGAGCATGGCCACCTTGGCACCGCGTTCCGTTTCGCGTTCGATGTGCGCGTCCAAGTGCGGCGTGATCAACGTCGAGGTCATCACCGCCCGCTGCCCAAAATCACTGATGCGCATGTCGATGGCGGTGTCGTGGCGGGTGACGTAGCGGAGGTTTTCCGAGCCGTCCAGAGCAATGTCCCGAATGCGGGCATTCACCAGCCGCCACACGCTGTCCTCTTCGAGCCACGTGGCCTTCGCAGCGAGGATGCGCTGTTCCAATTCACCGTTGGCTCCCCACCGCTCAAGCTGAAAACGGTAACCCGTATTGCGATCGACCGTGATTGACCGGAAATACGCGACCACATTGGGGGAAATTTCACGGTACATGTGCTGGTCGCTGATGTGAAAATTCACGTGCACATACTGCACCTCGAAATCCACCTTGCTCTCGTTGGCCTTGGGAAGAATGAAATGGGAAACCAACAATGAAAGTCCCACGAGGATAGTCGCCGCCAGGAAGTACGGACGCATCAACCGGGTGAAGCTCATACCCGAACTGAGCATGGCTACGATTTCAGTGTTTTGGGCCAATCGACTCGTGAACCAGATGATGGTGAGAAAGACAATGAAGCCGCTGAGCAGGTTTCCAAAGTGAAAGCAGAAGCTCAGGTAGTACAGGATCGTCGCGCCCAAGGGAGCCTGGTTGGCGAGCAACCGCCCCACATTTTCCATCAAATCAAATACCACAGCCACCACGCAAAACACCGCAATCATGAAGAAGAACGTAGTCAGGAACTTCTTCGCGATGTAGCGGTCGAGGCGTTGGAGGCGAAAGCGGCGCATGCTGGTTAGATGCGTTGATTCAATTGCGGTACGACACCGTTTTTCCACTCCGTGAAATCGCCCGCGAGGATGTGGGCCCGCGCTTGCCGTGCAAGCTCCAGGTAGAACGCCAAGTTGTGCACGCTACAGATGTACAAGGCGAGGTATTCATTGGCCTTCAGCAAATGCCGAACGTACGCTTTGGAATACTGGGTGTCCACCGGCGAGGTGCCTTGGGGATCGAGCGGGCTGTGGTCGTTGGACCACTTTTCGTTTTTCATGTTGAGCGTGCCGTTCCAGGTGAACAGCAGCCCGTGGCGGGCGTTTCGGGTGGGCATGACACAATCAAACATGTCCACTCCCAACGCCATATTCTCCAATAAATTTTCTGGTGTCCCTACCCCCATGAGGTACCGCGGCTTGTCTTCGGGCAGCACATCGCACACCACTTCTGTCATAGCGTACATGTCTTCGTGCGGTTCCCCCACGCTCAAGCCGCCGATGGCGTTGCCTGCCGCACCGCGCTCGGCAATGGCTTCCGCGGAGGCCACCCGTAAATCCTTGTAGGTCGAGCCCTGCACAATAGGGAACAGGTGCTGGTCGAATCCATACTTCGCCGGTGTCGCATCCAAATGAGCGATGCAGCGGTCCAGCCACCGGTGCGTGCGCTCCATCGATTCACGGGCGTAGCCATAATCGCTGGGATACGGTGGGCATTCGTCGAAGGCCATGATGATGTCCGCCCCGATGCTGCGTTGGATGTCCATGGAAGTCTCAGGGCTGAACAGGTGCTTGCTTCCGTCAATGTGGCTGCTGAACGTCACACCCTCCTCGGTGATCTTTCGGCGGTCGGACAAGCTGAACACCTGGTAGCCGCCACTGTCGGTCAAAATTGGGCGCTTCCAATCCATGAATTTGTGCAATCCACCCGCCGTTTCCAGTACATGGGTGCCCGGGCGGAGGTACAAATGGTAGGTGTTGCCGAGGATGATTTGCGCACGAATGTCCTCACTCAAATCACGCTGTGGCACCGCCTTGACGGTGCCCGCGGTTCCAACCGGCATGAAAATCGGGGTCTCAATGGTCCCGTGGTCCGTTGTGATCCGGCCGGCACGTGCCTTGGACTGCGGGTCTTTGCCGTCAATTTGAAAGTTGAGCGCTGCCATGGAGCTTCGTAATTGGTGCAAATGTAACTTCGGAGCATGGTTGGAACAGTGTTTAATGCGGTTACAGTGGCCATCGGTGCCAGTACGGGCCTGGCCCTGGGCAAGAGGCTCAGCGAAGGACTGCACGCCATCATTTTTCAAGCGCTCGGCCTATTCACCCTTGGAATCGGTGTGACCATGAGCTTGGAAGTCGCCAACCTGTTCGCGATTTTCCTGTCGTTGATTGCCGGCGTCGTTGCCGGGCATGCCCTGCAACTTGACCAACGAATGAAGGCTGCTACGACGCGCCTCGGCGAAGGAACGGGCACGGCGCTGGTTCAAGCGGTCTTGCTCTTTTGTGTAGGAGCCATGACCTTGATCGGATGCATGCAGGATGGTCTGAATGGCGACGCCACGGTCCTCTTCATCAAAGGATCGATGGACCTCGTCAGCTCCGCCTTCCTCGCAGCTGCGTTGGGGCGTGGCGTATTATTGGCAGCCCCGGCCCTCCTGCTCATCCAAGGTGCGTTAACGGCGGCCTTTGGGATGTGGGGCGCCGCGTGGTCCGACATGCTAATTGCGGACCTCACAGGGCTTGGCGGATTGTTGCTGTTGGCGCTTGGGCTCGACCTGTTAAAGGTGCGTTCGTTTGCCTTGCTCAACTTTGTTCCGGCTTTTGCCTTTGTGCCGCTGTTTCAACCGGTGGCTCAGTGGCTGGAAACCGGACTGCCTCAATTGCTTTTGCCTTGACCACCCATTCTCCATTGCGGCGTGCTGTCTTGGCCTTAACGGCTGGGGCCGTGCTGTTGGGCACGTGGTGGATGTGGAGCGAAATCGACCGGCGTATTGAAGGCACGTGGCAGGGCCCCGGCGACTGGTGGGGCAAACGAGCAACGCAGTTGAACTACGGCTATGAGGTTCAGGAATGGGCCGAGGCATTCGACCTGTCGGAAGCGTATTTGTTGGCGCTGATTCAATTGGAATCTGGGGGACGGAAGCCGGCCGGCAAGCGCTTTGAGGCTCATGTGTATGATCGTCTGGTCGCCGTGCGGGATGGAAAGCGTGAGCGCTACGAGCAAATTACCGCGGCGGATTTGGTGGGCGCCAGCGATGAAGCCCTGCGCAACCTCGCCACCTCATGGGGACCGTTCCAATTAATGGGGTACAAATGCATCCAACTCGATGTGCAGCTGCGGGACATCCGCGGCAAGGACGCCATTCGAGCTGGAGCCCGGTGGATTGATTTGACGTACGGCGATGCGTTGCGGACAGGCCGCTTTGAAGATGCCTTCCATTTGCACAACACCGGCAAGCCGTTTCCGGCCGACGGCCAACCCACCACCTTTCATCCCGACTACGTCCAACGCGGCATGTCCTACATGCGTAAATTCGCTGAAGATGCCCGCCAATAAATACGCCCTCATCCGCTACCGGACCATTGACCGCTGCCTGCGTAACGAGGCGCGGCCCTTCCCCTCCAAGGAGGAATTGCGCGCAGCCTGTGAAGAGGCGTTGTACGGCAGCGACGGCGACCGCATCAGCACATCCACGCTCGAAAAGGACCTGAATGCCATGCGGTATGACGGCGCACTCGGGTATTACGCGCCGATTGCCTACCACCGGGATGAGCGCGGGTATTATTACGAGGAAGAGGACTTCTCCATTGACAACCTCCAGCTCAACGACGAAGAACTCGAGTCCATTCGCTTTGCAGCGCGGACTTTGGTGCAGTTCCGCAACGTCCCCATGTTTTCGCAATTCGGCCAAGCCATAGGTAAAATCGACGACCGGCTGCGCATGGCGCCGGATTTGGATACAGCTCAGCTCGATCGCATTGTGCAATTTGAATCGGCCCCTGCGACACGTGGATCCGAGCATTTGCAGCCGTTGCTGCAAGCCATCCAGGCGCGACGTGTGGTGTCCCTGAGCTACCGAAAATTCAAATCAGAGGGGGCCGATGCGCTGCACGTTCAACCCTACTTGCTCAAGGAATACCGCAACCGCTGGTACCTCATTGCCTGGAACAACGACCGCAACGATTACCGCACGTACGGCCTGGACCGCATGGAGTCCGTGGAAGGACAGGATGAATCGTTTGAATTGCGTGGCGACTTCGATGCCGACCACTTTTTCAAGCACAGCTTTGGCATTTCCAAATCCACCGAATCCCCACAGGATGTGCGGGTGCGCTGCAACCAATTGGAGTACGAATACCTCTCCGCTCAACCCGTCCATCCCTCCCAGCAATTGACCCGCATAGAAGAGGACGTCTATGAATTGCAGCTGCACGTGCTGGTCACGTTTGAACTGGTCCACTTCCTGCTCGGCTTGGGCGCGGCTGTTGAAGTCATCGCCCCGGAAAGCTTGCGAGAGCGAATGGAAGCGGTTCACCGCGCGGCGTTGGACCGGTACCAATAAATCTTTTTTCGGCACCGTAAATCCTTTACGGAGTGCCTGGCGTGGTTTGTTTGGTCAAACCATCAAAACAGGCTGCCATGTCCATTCCATTGAACCCCACAGCGTTTCAGAACAACCCGCAAATCACCACCCTGGCTGAGGCCCAAGGTTGGATCGATTCGTTTGCTCGCCCCAACCAATTCAATCAGCACGCATGGCACACGACCAAGCGACTCGCCCTCCTAGTGTGGAAATGCCACCTCGAACAGCGCGCTTTTCACCGGACCTTGAACTTCTTGCACCCCACGTTTTACCAGATGATCAAGACCCCCGCAGGCGTGAGCCTCCTCGCTGAATCGCGCCTTCGAAAATTCGCTTCCTGATGGTACATTTAGGCAAAATTCGAGCATTAACTGCTTGATGCTGAGGATGTACGTTATGAACAAATCACTTGTAGCGGTGAATAACATTCAACGGTCCAAAGCAGTCATTCGCAGAGGATTTCCTACTTTTCAAATGTTAAATTAGCTGTTTAATCGACTAAACTCTTTGATTGGTCGACTATTTCGCTACTTTAGCTGATGAATCATGGATACGACACGACCACAACACCTGTTCTCCACTCTGCAAGCCACGTTGCACGAGCGAACGGACAGTGGTGAAGGCGGCGTCCTCCTCAGTTTTTCGGGACAACTGACCCCGGAAGTCCATGATTCGCTCATGATGCTCGCGGAAAACAGCCTTAAAAGCAAAGGCGTAAAGCGCAAACTCGTGCGCCGCGTGTGCAGCACCTTAATCGAATGCTTGCAAAACGTCAGCCGGCACGGCTGGGTGGACGACGAAGGCGAAATCCAGCTGTACTTGACGTTGGAACACACCCCACTCGGACTCCAAATACGCATTGGCAACCTGGTTGACTTTGACATGGCCGCCGGATTGCGTGAGAGCCTCGCCGAAGTCAACGGCATGTCGCACGGAGAATTGCGCGTTCAGTACGTCGAAAGATTGTGCAACAACGATTGGTCCGAAAAAGGAGGCGCAGGCCTCGGGCTCATCAGCATGGCCAAAAAATCCAACGGCCCCCTTGACTACCAGTTCAATGAATTAGACTCGGGCATGTTCCTGTTCACGTTGGCCGTGATGGTCAAATCCTAAGTTTTACGTTCCTTCTTTCGCGCAGCCGGAAACAGGATGTTGTTCAAGATGAGTCGGTATCCGGCTGAATTCGGGTGCAAATTCAAATCCGTAGGTGGGTCGTTGACCAAGTGCCGGTAGTCTTCCGGATCGTGCCCGCCGTAATAGGTCCACTGCCCTTGACCGAGCGTACCGTGGATGTACTTGGCCGAGCGAGTGCTTTTGGTTTCCCCCATGATGGTCACATCGGAGCGGATGAACTGCTTGCGGAACGCGGTGGTCTGCCCCATGAATCCCGGAATTACCCGCTCGTGGCTTTGGGTCAACATGGTCGGGATAATGTCCCATTTAGCGCTGAAGTCGAACAGCGTAAAGAAGTCGTTGAGCTGCTTGGTTTTCGAGTGTTCTTCCGTGGCATCGATGTCGGAAAACTCATACACCATGGGATCAGTGATGATCTGGTAATCGTGAAACGCCAAGCCACGGTCATAATCCAATCTCTGAGCTGCGCCAGGCTCCGCAGGATCGCCGTCGAACGGCGACTGGCAGATGTCCACCTCTTCGGCAGCTAGGGCAATGTCAAACGAGTCCGTACCAGAGCACATGGTGAACAAGAAGCCCCCGCCGAGGACGAAGTCCCGAATCTGCAAGGCGACGTTGCGCTTCATCACACTGACCTTATTGAAGCCCAAGGTGCGGGCCATGCCTTCTTGCCGCGCTACTTCATCTTGGTACCATGCCGCACTTCGGTATGAGCGATAAAATTTGCCATACTGCCCGGTAAAATCCTCGTGGTGCAGGTGCAACCAATCGTAAACCGGCAACACGCCGGACATGATTTCTGCATCGTAAATGACGTCATACGGGATCTCCGCATAGGTCAGCACGAGCGTCACCGCATCGTCCCAAGGCTGTTTCCCATCGGGACTATATACGGCAATTTTTGGCGCCACCTCGAGCTTCACGCGCTCCGTATTGGATTCCGGGTGAGCAATTTCAGTGAGGATTTGGCTCGCCTGCACATCAGCGATGACCTGGTGACTGATGCCCCGAATTACGCATTCCTGTTGAACGGCAACCAAATTGGGCACGAGAAAACTGCCCCCGCGGTAGTTCAGCAGCCATTCAATTTCCACCTCTTGCTCAAGCAGCCAGTACGCCAAACCGTAGGCCTTCAAGTGGTTGGACTGGGTGTCGTCCATGGGGATGAGGAGCTGTGCGGAATGGCCGATGGAAATTGAAAATACCCCCACCGCAATAGCTGCTACTAATCCGTTGCGCAGCGCGCTCAAAGCCTTCCGTACCATGCTGCAATTTACGGCGAAAGCTACCGCAAATTAGAACGGTGATTCCTCGTTCGTGCCGGGCTGACCAGATGGGTCTTCGTTCATTTTGGACTGAACCGTGACGGTCGGCTGGTTCATAAAATCGGCATTCGGTCGCAAACCATCCTGGAACTCACCCCGATCGAATACCGGATTGGCGAAGGTGTCATAATTCGCAAACTTGGCGAGGCGCTGGATCCAGCGCAATTTGACCGTACCCAGTGCCCCGTGCCGGTGCTTAGCGAGGATCAACTCCCCCAACCCGGCTGTATCGATGCCGTCCGGGTGCTCCGTCAAGCCGTAGTACTCCGCGCGGTAAATAAAGGCGACCATGTCAGCGTCTTGCTCAATCGCACCCGACTCTCGCAGGTCGGAAAGGATCGGACGCTTATCACCTCCGCGGGTTTCTACCATTCGGGACAACTGGGACAGGGCGATGATTGGAATATCCAGTTCCTTGGCGATGCTCTTGATCGATCGGGAGATCGTGGAAATTTCCTGCTCACGATTGCCGTTGTTGTTGCCTGCTGTCATCAGCTGAAGGTAATCGATGACGACCATCTCGATGCCGGCGGTGGACTTCAGGCGGCGGCATTTCGCCCGCAACTCAAACACGCTCAAGGCCGGGGTATCGTCGATGTACAAGGGGGCATCCGAGAGGCGGCCGATGCGCTCGTGCAATTGGGTGTACTCGTGCGGCTCCAAGTTGCCCTTGCGGAATTTATCTGAACTGATTTCCGTTTCAGCAGAAATCAAACGCTGCACCAACTGCACCGCCGACATTTCCAATGAGAACACCGCGACGGGCACATTGTACTCCACCGTAATGTTTCGCGCCATGGTCAACACAAACGCCGTCTTGCCCATACCGGGACGGGCGGCAAGAACTATCATGTCGGACTTTTGGAAGCCCCCTGTAATGCGATCAAGGTCCACAAATCCCGTTGAGACGCCGCTGACACCACCCTCTTGGTTGCGGGCGTTGTCGATGTCTTCGAGCGCTTGGCGCATGATGCTGCTCATGGATTCGTAGCTCTTGCGGATGTTGCCCTGGGCCACTTCGAACAGCTGAGATTCCGCCTCGTCCAACAAATCCAGCACATCCGTGGTCTCCTCGAACGCCTTTTGCGTAATGATGCTCGACACGCGGATCAATTCGCGCTGAATGTACTTCTGAGCAATGATGCGGGCGTGGGCCTCGATGTTGGCCGAGCTGGCCACGCGAGCGGTCAACGCCGCCACCGCCTGTGCGCCCCCGACCTGCTGAAGGTCTCCCAATTTGCGCAACGACTCCGTGACCGTGAGGATGTCAATCGGCTCGGACGCGTGGAATAGGTCCACAATCGCGGCGTAAATCCGACGGTGGGCGTCGCGGTAAAAGCTTTCGGGCTTCAACAAGTCGATGACCGAGTTCACGGCTGCCTGCTCCATCATCATGGCGCCCAATACCGCTTCCTCCAATTCCAAGGCTTGGGGTTGCAACTTGCCCAATACATCGGGAGAAAGGGCTTGGTTCGTGTTGCCGCGGGGTCGGACGCGGGCAACGGAACTGTCGGATGGATAGGATTCGTTCATGGCTGGGGTGGTCGAAGGTAGGGCTTGCTTTTGACCTGAACGGCATGGATAATTCACAACGCATTGACAAGGTTCTCAACAACCCGAAACGCCCGCTACTTTTGGGGCAATTCGAAAGCCCATCATGCGCATTTCCACCCTCCTCACTTGCAGTGCATTGGTGCTGCTTGTCACCGGCTGCAACCGGGACAAAACCCCGCCAACGATTTCCGTTACAGAACCGGCATACGACGGAAAGAACGTCCAATTCGGCGATGTTTTTTTCGTGGAGTTCGAAGCCATTGACGATGCCGATGAAGGTGGTTTGTGGCGCGTCGAGCTGCGCGGTGCAGATGGCATTACCCCCAAAACAGCCCAAGCCGGGCTCTGGGCGGGAGCTTCGACCGGCAACCTCATCCTTGCCTTTGCGCTGGATGCGAGCTCCTGGCCCACAGGACCCATGACCCTTGCGGTCGTGGCCGACGATGCGGCTGGCAACCGCGCTGCCGTCTTCCGAGATTTGAACTACACCGCCGCCGAGGACCTGCCCGAAGTCATCGTCGCCTTGACGGCCGAAGCAGACGGCTCATGCACCTTGGTGCGAACGGACGCCAACGGCGTCGAATTGGGAGACTGGACAGGGTTACCGGGTAGCGCCAAACTCACCTATTCCGACGGGGCCATCGCGTTGGCAGATGATGCCGATGCCACGGTGCATTTGGTCGATTGGCAAACCGGTGAAGTCACCAACGAATGGACGGACCCCACCGTCGCTGGTGCGGCGCCTCACATCAAAGCGTTGCATCCCCTAGGCGTTCAGGCCGGGTTCATCGTCGCCCACAGCGGCGGCGTGGTCGCCATCGATCCGACGGGAAATTTGCTTTTTGAACGGTTTTCAGAAGCACCATGGATGCCCATTGACGTGCGTTTCGACGGCACGACGTGCATTGTGTGGGAGCGCAACGAAGCCACGGACAACCACCGCCTGCGTTCGTGGGACTTCCAGACGGGCGGCACCGGCCCCATCGTGGCGTTGGCCAATGCCCCCGACGGATGGGGCGTTGTGGGGCAACAAGACGGGGGTACCCCGGGCAACATCTGTATGCTGCACGAGAGCGACGGCTTGACCCTTGTGAACACTGCCACGGGCGGGCTCTCAGATCTTTGCCCCCTGTTGGGGTCGGGTGCTATGGGCCTGGCGCCGTATGGCTCGGTGGGAATCAACGGCAGTGAGGCTTTGTTCCTGCGCGGGGAGTTCTTGTGCCGGCAATCCATGGCACCCGTGGCATCGGGAAGCCAGTGGCCAGTGGAAGGCACATTGCAATCCATGCGTGCCCTCGACTCGGGTGGGGTGGAGTTCACCCGTGTGGTTTCTGGGGGGCTGGAGCTGTGGCGCTGGGATGCGGCCAGTACCGTACCTGAACTAGCCGCTATCGTCCCCGCAGTGAACACTTTAGATGTTGTTATTGTTAACGAATAGAAAGGTGGTCAGAATGGTTCGATCGAACCGTAATTTTGCACCTTCTCCCGGAAATGGCCCGGGACTTCCCCTCTTTTCTGTTCCGTGATGTTAACCTATCCCCAAGAAAATCCTGATTTTGGTGTTGCCCTTTCGACGAGCTTGGTGCTCTTCGGATTTGACGGCACGAACTTGCAGATTTTGCTCGCCCGTAGCAATAGATCGCCCTACAAGGGGGCGTTATTCCTGCCCAGCCGTTACCTCAACAAAGAGGACGAGCTGATGCTTTCGGCGCGCAAGATGTTCGAACAGTTGTTCGGATACGAGGACCCCACCATGATTGAGCAGCTTCAAGCGTTTGGCAAGGTCTTCCGCCACCCCGGTGGGCGCGTCATCAACATTTCCCATTACGCGTTGGTGCGCAAGGAAGACTTCCTGGCGGAAAACTGGGACAAACACGACATGCAGTGGGTGGCCTTCGACCAGGTGCCCGATTTGGCTTTCGACCACAACGAGATTGTCCAGTACGCCAAGGAGCGCCTCAAGCGCCGCGTCAAGCGCCGTCCGGTCGGTTTCCGCCTGTTGCCCGATGAATTTACCTTGGGCCAGCTGCAAAACCTCTATGAAACGGCCCTGGGTAAGACGTTTGATAAACGTAACTTCCGCAAGAAGCTCTTCAAGACTACGCTGCTCATCGACCTCGAAAAGAAAGCCGACGGCAAAGCCCCCGGTCAGCACAAAGGCTCACAGCTCTTCTCCTTCAACAAGGACAAGTACCAGAAGATGAAGATCCAGGGCTACGACTTTTTGTTCTGAGGTTTACCCCA
>JBELBV010000026.1:0-26789 GCA_042095135.1 Flavobacteriales bacterium
GGCAAAGGCGTGGTTGTACTGAAAAACGAGGCAAGCCTCAGCAAGGCGTTCACGGTCCCAAGCGTGCTCGAAGCTGCGGTCGACATCGACAAGGAACTTAGTGTCATCGTCGCCCGCAACAGCACCGGCGAGACCAAGTGCTTCCCCGTGGTCGAGTCTGTTTTTGACCCGGTGGCCAACCTCGTCGACTACCTCATCGCACCCGCCGCCATCACGGCTGAACAAGCCGCTGAAGCGGAACGCTTGGCCCAGCAAGTCGTGGATGCCATGGATTTTGAAGGGCTCCTCGCCGTGGAATTGTTCCTCAATACCGAAGGGCGCATCCTCGTCAACGAAGTCGCGCCCCGCACCCACAACAGCGGGCACCATACCATCGAAGCCAACGCGACCTCCCAGTTTGAGCAGCACCTGCGCACGGTGTTGGACCTGCCGCTGGGCTCAACAGCCCCCGTACACGCCGTCGGCGCGATGGTTAACATTGTCGGTACGGCCGATGCACAGGGCACGCCCGATTACAAGGGCATCGACTCGGCACTCGCCACAGAAGGCGTCCACCCCCACCTCTACGGCAAATCCAAAGTCAAGCCCTTTCGCAAAATGGGGCACGTGACCATCACGGGCGGTTCGAGGGAGGAAGTACTCGATCGCATGATGCGCATTCGTGAACAACTGGCGGTGGAAGGAAAAGCTTCCGATACCGCATAATCCACATTGCTCCAGCGTTCTTAGCAACATGCAAGCCGTAATCGTCTTCACCGGTGGGTATTCCGGAGAGGCTGTGATTTCGAGGAAGTCCGCAGCCATGGTCATGGCCAACATCGACCGCACGCGGTTTGCGCCCACGCTGATCCACATCAATGAAGATGGATGGTTTGCGGAAGTAGAAGGCGAGATGATTCCCACGGATCTCCAGCGCCTCCAAGCCGATCCGGCCAACTACATCGGCGCTTTTATCATGGTCCATGGAACGCCCGGAGAGGACGGCAAGCTGCAAGCCGAACTGGAGGTGGCCGGCTTCCCGCACACCACAGGGGATGCGCGCACCACAGCCTTGACGTTTCATAAAGGCCATACGACGGCGTTCTTGGCAGAACAAGGCCTGCCGGTGGCTCGGACCGCGCAAATCGCACCTGGCGGAACGTGGTCTGCGGAGGAACTCATTGGAGAATTGGGGCTGCCGTGTTTTGTCAAGCCCAACGAAACCGGCTCAAGCATCGGTATTTCCAAAGTTTCTGGAGCGGGGCAGCTCCCGGCGGCAATTGATGCCGCCATGGCCGTTGGCGGCAGCGGCGTGGTGGTGGAGTCTCTTTTGCAAGGGCGCGAATTCACGTCCGCCGTCATTCCGGATGCTTCGGGCCAACCGGTGGCCTTGCCTGTGACCGAAATTCGGACGCATCGGGATTTTTTTGATTACGAAGCCAAATACGCCGGCGAATCCGAGGAAATCACCCCCGCCGAGATTTCAGCAGAATGGACCACAGCGCTGCAGGCAACAGCGGTCGAGGTATACCGCGTCACGGGCATGCGTGGCATGGCCCGGGTGGACATGATGTCCGAATCACCGAATAAGATTCACATCATCGAGATCAACTCGGTTCCAGGCTTTTCGGAAGCTAGCATCATTCCCAAACAGGCAGCAGCCTTGGGCTTGAGCAAAAAGGAATTGATTACCCGCATCATCGAGCAAACGCTGCTCGCCTGACGGTACGTTTCTGCGCACAACAAAAGAGGGTCACCCCGCTGGATGACCCTCCCCTGTTGAATGAAAACAAGTAAACTGTTATCTGAGCCGAAGCTCATCCCGCACTTACGGAGCGGTTTCAGAGAAGGTTGCGTTTTTTCAAAAAAAAATCCGCCGCGCGCCCTTACGCGCCAACAACCCGGTCACTTTGATCGGCCACGAATGCCTTCCAGCCGCTGTAACCGGCCTGCATCCGTGGTGACGCCAATTGGAAGTGGTGACACAAAGCCACGGCCACACCATCGCTCGCATCGAGTTCTTTGGGCATGTCGGCCGGCTTAATGGCCAACGTTCGGGCCACCATGGCAGCCACCTGCTCCTTGCTCGCGGCACCGGATCCGGTGATGGCCTGCTTGACCTTTCGCGGAGCGTACTCGGAAACGGGGATATCCCGAGACAAGGCCGCCGCGAGCGCGACCCCTTGCGCCCTGCCCAATTTGAGCATGGACTGCACGTTTTTACCAAAAAACGGCGCCTCCACCGCCAAATGATCCGGGGCGTGCGACTCAATCAAGGCAGCGCACCGGTCAAAAATCCGCTTGAGCTTCACGGCGTGGTCCTTGTATTTGGCAAGATGCAAGGCACCCATTTCCACCAATTCCACTTGCTTGCCGCGGACCCGAATCACACCGTACCCCATGATGGTGGTGCCGGGGTCGATGCCCAAAATGATTTGTTCAGGCGCGGGCTTGGAGGAGTTGGAAGGCATGCTCCGACGAAGGTACATTTGGAAATGCGTTTTCGCTACATCATCACTGCAGCGGCCCTGGGCTACATCGCCTGGGCATTGACCGACCACAGCATTTGGTCGGACGCGGCTGCATTGGAAGCGTTGTGGCACCCCGAACGTCCGTGGCTCTTGGGGCTTCTTGCCGCTGGACTGCCACTCAACATTGGATTGGAAACAGCCAAATGGCACGCACTGACCGCCACCGGCGACAAACCGTGGACGACGAGCCTCCGGGAAGTGCTGGTTGGGGCGACGTTCGCCATGGTCACGCCCAACCGCACCGGCGATGCCGTCGCCCGCGTGGCCTTATTACCACAGGCGGAACGTCCGAGCGGAACGCAAGCGTGGCTGTTGGGCGCTTGGGCGCAGGCCGGCTGGACCTTGACCCTCGGCGCATCGGCTTGGTCGGCTTGCACCGCGGCCGGACAGATTCGCCTGCCCATTCCCATTGGGGCTCAGTGGACCGTACTCGGTGGGTTGGCTGCAACGAGCCTCGTTTGGTGGCTCCTGCCCCGCTTCGCCCGTTCACCGCGGCGTATGAATCGGTGGCTGGAGGACCGCTGGGGACTCGCTTCGGGCCGCTGGACGACGCGTCAACACCTCGAGCAAATCGTCCTGAGCGGACTGCGTTATGCCGTGTTCGCCACCCAGTTCGCCGCGGCCCTCGCCGCCTGGGGCATCGAATGGAACTTGGCGCTCTACGCCACCATCGCCGTGGTTTACCTTGGGAACATGATCGTTCCCACTGCAGCATTGGCCGAACTCGGCGTCCGCGAGGCGCTGCTGGTGGCCTGGATACAACCGCCAGGACCACTGTTGCCAGGGTTGTTGGCCGCAGCCTTCCTCGTTTGGATGGTCAACCTGGGGCTCCCCGCGCTCATCGGCGGTGGCCTGCAATTCCAACGGCGCCATGGGTGAAGTGCTCATGCTATTGGGCGCCTTCGCCGGATCGAGCTGCATCGCCTACGCCGCCTTCGCTTGGAAAGTAGGTGCGCGATTGAAAACAGCCAACCGCAGCAGCCTGCCCGCTGGGGACATTTCAAGTGAACTCACCGTGCTCATCCCATGCCGCAACGAAGCCGAGGCCTTGCCACGCCTGCTAAACGATCTCCAATCCCAGTCCCACGCTGTCCGCATCGTTGTCATCGACGACGCAAGCACCGATGGCACCCGCCATGCAGCAGAGGCGGCCGGCGTCACCTGCATCCCTGCGTTGGGTTTGGGCAAAAAAGCCGCCCTGGCGACCGGCTTCAAGCATGTGCAGACGCCTTGGTTTGCCACGGTGGACGCCGATGTTCGCCTCGGTGCTGATTGGGCCCGTAGCCTACTTGCCACGGCGGTGAGCGAAGACGCCGCATGCGTGTTGGGCGGGGTCGTCGTCGATGCCACACCGTCGACCGCCTGGCATCGGTTTCAGCGGCTGGAATTTGCCGTCATGCAAACGTGGATCGCAGGAGGCGTAAAGACCGGACAACTCGCCATGGGCAGCGGTGCCAACAGTCTCTACGCCACCGCCCACTATCCGGTCGACGCGCTTCAGCCCGAATGGGCCTCCGGGGACGATGCGTTCGCCTTGCTCGCCCTGCGTCAAGCGGACAAAACCATCCGTTGGTGCGGGCTTACCGAAGCGCTGGTTGTCACCTCAGCTGCACCCAGTTGGCAGGTCCTTTGGCAACAGCGCGCCCGTTGGGCTTCCAAAACCGGTGGTCAAGACGCCGACACGCGTCGGACCGCCCTCACCATCGCCGCTGTGCATGCTTCGCCCGTCGTATTGACCATGGGTGCAGTCTTCACTGGCAGCGCCGTGGGTTGGGGAATGCTCATGGGATTTATCGCTGCGAAGACGTTTGTAGATTGGCGCTTGTTGGCGCTGGCGGGCCGGGAATTTGGAATCCCATTGCGTGCTGGGGATGTGGGGGTGTTCCCATTCCGGTATGCCGTTTTGGTGTGGGGAGCGTGGTGGCAACTTCTGCGCGGCCGTGTTGAGTGGAAGGGACGCCGGATTTAATTTCACCTTACCAATTCCGTTGATTTGAATCGCCTCGCCCACCACCTCCCTGCTCGCATCGGAGTCTGCTGGATTGCCTTGCTCGTGCTGGTGGCGTTGGCCGGGCCAGCGATTCGACCTGATGCCACTCCGAATGCGAATGATCAAGTGCTCGAACGCGCGTTGCTGGCTCCGGGATCGGAATGGACCTCAGCGGACGGTACAACCCAAACCCATTGGCTCGGGACCGACCGGTACGGCCGGGATGTGCTCAGCCGCCTCATGGCTGGGTCGGCCATCAGCTTGGGTGTGGGGTTCACGGCGGTGCTCATCTCGCTTTTCATTGGAATCCTGCTCGGGGCATGGGCCGGCTACCGCGGCGGAAGGGTCGATGCCGCCATCAGTTGGTTCATCCAAGTGGTGTGGACGTTGCCGACGCTGCTCATGGTCCTCGCCATCACCATGGCATTTGGCAAAGGACTCTGGCAGGTGTTCTTAGCCATCGGTTTGACCATGTGGGTGGACGTGGCGCGCGTTGTGCGGGGACAATTTTTCGGCTTGCGGGAAATGGAGTTCATACAAGCCGCGCAAGCTTTTGGGTTTTCAGACCTGCGCGTGATGCTCCGGCACATGCTGCCCAATGCCACCGGTCCCATCACGGTCATCGCCGCCGCCAATTTTGCCGCGGCCATCCTCATCGAATCGGGATTGAGCTTTCTCGGCTACGGCGCCCAGATCCCCATCCCAAGCTGGGGCAACATCATCCAAGAACACTACCACCTCATCACCGGCAGCCACGCTTGGTTGGCCATCGCTCCCGGTGCTTTGATCATCAGCGTTGTATTGGCATTCACTTTTATTGGTGACGGGTTGCGGCAAACCCAACCAAACTGAGGTTTTCGTTTTTACTTTGCATCATGAGTTCATCGGAAGAAGAATCGCCAATACTAATTTACGTCGCAGGGCACCGCGGCATGGTCGGATCCGCCATTGTGCGCAACCTGCAGTCGAAAGGTTATACCAATATCACCACGCGCACCCGGACGGAGCTTGACCTCACGGACCAAAAGGCGGTTGATGTGTTCTTCGAAAGGGAAAAGCCCCAGCAGGTCTACCTCGCCGCAGCCAAAGTTGGCGGCATCCACGCCAACAACGTCTACCGAGCGCAGTTCCTGTATGAAAACCTGATGATGGAGGCCAACGTCATCCACGCGGCGTGGAAGCACGGCGTGGAAAAGCTCTTGTTCCTCGGTTCCTCGTGCATCTATCCCAAGCTCGCACCGCAGCCGCTGGTGGAAGATGCGCTGTTGACCGGTCCGCTGGAGCCCACCAATGAGCCCTATGCCATTGCCAAAATCGCGGGCATCAAACTCTGCGAAACCTACCGCCACCAGTACGGCGCCAACTTCATCAGCGCCATGCCCACCAACCTCTACGGCCCGGGCGACAACTACGACCTCGAGACCAGCCATGTATTGCCAGCCCTGCTCCGCAAGATCCACACCGCCAAAGTGAACGGACACCCGAGCGTACCGCTTTGGGGAACGGGGTCGCCGAAACGTGAATTCCTCCACGTGGACGATTTGGCCGAGGCGTGCGTGCACCTCATGGACACATACAGCGGCGAGGAATGGGTCAATGTCGGCACCGGCGAAGACCTAAGCATCAAGTCCTTAGCTGAGTTGATATGCGACATCGTTGGATACACCGGTGAGCTCGATTGGGACACCAGCAAACCCGACGGGACGCCCCGAAAACTCATGAACGTCGATCGCATCAACGCGCTCGGATGGAAAGCCAGCATCGGCCTCCGGGAAGGGATTGAACGGGTGTATGCCGAAGTGAAATCAACATTCGAATGATCCGACCCCAGCCGTTTCGCCTCGCCGTGGTACTCCTCGCATGGACGCCCGTGGTAGCGTTTGGGCAGGCCGGCAACTGGTGGTCATTGCGGACAGTGGATAGCACTGGGTTCGTTCCCATCGAACGGCTTGAATTGACCGAACCTTCGGATGCGACCACTTGGTGGCAACGAACCGTGCACAACCACCTTTTCGATTTCTCCGACGCTGACCGCTCCCAAAACCTCATCGTTGTAGACCCGGTCGTGCAAGCATACGCGGGATCGATTCAGACCACCGATACCGAAGGCAATCCCCAAACGCGCAGCTGGTGGGACAACATCCGCGGGGCGCGTTTTCAAGGCATCATCGACGGCAAGTGGCAACTCGGGGGTGAGCTACTCGAGCGCCAAGGCTTGGCGGAACCTTTGCTGGGCTTCTGGGCGACGGACTACCGAATTCCAGGGTGGGGCCGGGCCAAATTGGGCAAAGACGGTGGATCCAATACCATTGAAGAAGCTTACTTCGACGTGATGTTCACCCGCGGATGGATAGGACGCCAGCATCGCGCTTGGGGATGGGACGCCGGGGTCGACGCCCTCCACATCGGGTCGGGACGCTCGAGCGCATTTTTGTCGCGCCACGCCGTGCCCGCTCCTTACATGCGGGTGACGCACCGGAGTTCCACCCACCGAACGAGCCTGTGGTCGACCCGCTGGATGTCCACACGACGTGGACCGCTTGGGGAAACCGCCGAATCCTTACTCGAACGGAGCCGCGCGCTCTTCCTGACCCACGAGCAACACATGGGGTCGCACTTGGTGATGCAAGGCGTCTACAATTTCAGTTGGGAAACCACTTCACAAGAGGCGGCCGGAGGATGGGAAACCCTCGGATTCCAGGAGGGTGAACGGTACAAACCCACCCGGCACGTGGCCGGAATCGATATCCAATTTCACCAGCGCATTTCTACCGCCCATATCACCGCTTACGTCCAACAGTCGCTGACATGGATCAGCAGCACCCGCTCGGTGGCGCCCCTCACGCGGGTCGCAGGTATTCACACGGCAAGCGACCGCTGGATGGTGCGTGCAGAATGGGCCGAACGTGGTGGCAGCCACTGCCGCGAGTGCCACACCATCGCCGATGGGAGCTTCGGACCGATCCAAACCGAATTGGGCAACGCTGGCATCAACCTCCACAGCTTGTGGAGCGAAAGCCTGCGGGCTGAAACCCGCGTTCAAATCCGAGAACGGTGGATGGTGCGCACTGCAGCGGAACAAAACGACTTGGCCTTCGCTTGGCATGCCGACGTGCTTTTTCAACTGCACCCCACCTGGCCAATGCGCTTGTGGATGGGCGTCGTACAATGCAGCCCAGAGGCTGCCGATGGACTGTTTGAGAGCTACACAGGCATCCGTTTTGGGATACATGCCGGGGTGCTCAATTGGGACTGAGTAACCTCCTGCGGTTTTTCCTCGTATTGTATTTGTTCACATTGAATTAATCACACTTTTTTCGGATTCGCATTGTTTTATTGGTTTTTTTAATTAGTTTAGCGAACAAATGATGTTTCTCGTCGCCATAACAGCGTTTTTTATCGTGCTTTTTGGCATGCCGACACTGATTAAGGTGGCACGGGAAAAAGGCCTGATGGATTTGCCCGAAGACCCGCGCAAGATTCACAAGCGCGCGGTGCCTACCATCGGGGGCGTCATGATTTTCGCGGCACTACTCATCAATGCATTTTTCTGGCTTGCGGTAGGCCCGGCTCCGTCTACTGAGGTGTTCCAAGCGGGATCAGCATTGGCGGCTTGCACCGTGGTCATTTTCTTCATGGGATTGAAAGACGATATCGTCGGATTGGCTCCGGCGAAGAAACTGCTGGTGCATCTCGCGGTGGGCTTCATGCTCATTTCAGTGGGTGGCTACAAAATCGAAACCTTTGGCGGCCTGTTCGGCATCGAAGAACTTCCGGAAGCGCTTTCCCTCATCTTCTCTTTATTCGTTTATATCGTCGTGGTCAATGCGTTGAACCTCATCGATGGCGTTGATGGCTTGGCAGGCGGCTACACCGTCATTGCCATGTCTGCTTTTGCATTTTGGTTTTTGAATACCGGCCAGATTCCCGACGCCATCATTGCCTTGACCTTGGCCGGAGCCATGGTGGGCTTTTTAGTATTCAACTTTACTCCAGCGCGCATTTTCCTGGGCGATAGCGGATCGTTGCTGGTGGGTCTGGTAGCCTATTCATTGGCCACCCACGTCATCAACACGCCTCAGGACTTGGTGCCTGACGCATGGAGCGGCATTTCAAAGCCGGTCATCGCCATGAGCATCTTGGCGTATCCGCTCGTCGATACGTTGCGGGTATTTTGCCTGCGTGCGGCCCGCGGTATTAGCCCTTTCAGTCCCGACCGCAATCACTTGCACCACCGGTTGATGATGCGAACGCGCAATCACGCCAAGACGTCATTGTTCGTTTACATTTTCTCGCTGAGCATTTTGGGCATTGCTTGGGCACGACCCTATCTCTTCCCCCTATTGGAAGAAGAAGGCATGTTCTTTGGCCTCTTCGCCTTGAGCTTCTTGTGGTTTCTTCCTGTTTTGAACAGCACCAAAGGCCAACACAAATTGGCCCAGCACCGCGACAAACTCCTCAATGAGGCCATCAAAAAGCAGAAGGAAGAAGAAGCTTCCGAATCAGCTGTGGCTTGATTGTACCTTGTGGGCATGACGCGCGCCCGTCTCATTTTCACTTTACTGTTCCTTGTCTGCATGAGCCAACCAAGGCTTGGTTATGCGCAAGAACTCGTCAGCGAGCGCTGGGACGTTGGCGCTTGGACGCCCGGGGCGACGGGTTTCTGGCCAGCGGCTGAACAATCGAACGACTCCACCAACCGTGAATTGGACGTGCAAGGCTTCGGTGCCTTGCAGTACAGCCCCGGCGCATTGCTGCGGGGCGCCTTCTGGAATTGGCCTTCAGCAGGCGGAACCGGTTGGCAATTGGGCATGACCTGGGACTGGTCACACGACCGTTTGTACACCCACGGTCATGCGGAACACTGGCGCGTAGCCGGGGTCAATGCGAATGATTGGAACGAGGCTTGGCAATGGGGCACGTGGGACGGCATGGGCTGGGCCTGGAATCCAAACCAAGCGGACATCGCCCTCGCCCGCATGGTGGGCACCGTCGGCTACACCGTAAGCCCGTCACTGGCAATTGAAGCCGGAAACCGGCGCCACCACTGGGGCAAAGGATGGCGTTCACTGTGGCTCGATCGGCAAGCTGCACCGCTTCCGTTTGCACGGGTCGTATGGAATACCGAACGCATTTCCTATGTACACATGATCGGGCGCACCCAGCACCGCACGGTAGGCAGCCCCGCGGACCTTCCAGGATCTGGACAACTAAGCCCTGGCGCATACGTCAACAAACGAGCCAGCTGGTTGGCGAGCCATGCCATTGACGTGGAGATCGCCCCCGGCTGGACCGGTACGTTGTTTGGCTCGGTCACTTGGTTGGCCAACGACAGCGGCTACACGTCCCGATTTGAGCCGGTATACGCTATGCCGGTCGTAGCTTTTCGCCCGGCCGAGTACGCCTTGGGATCGGCAGACAACGCCCTCATTGGTGCGGCGTTGGCCTGGGTGCCGACTTGGGCCAACAGGACCCTCCAGTTTTACGGCCAGCTGATGCTGGACGAATTGGTGGTTAGCCAAGTATTCAATCCCGACCAATGGTGGGCCAACAAGTGGGGGGTGCTGGGAACCGCGTCGTGGAAACACCCTTCCAATGGATGGGGAGCGGTCGTGGAAGCCTGTGCCGTCCGCCCTTACACCTATGCGCACGCTGCACCTGCCCAAAGTTGGACCCACAACCGCCAACCGCTCGCCCACCCTGCGGGCAGCAATTTCATCGAAGGCCGTGCGCACATGCGGTGGGAACGCGGTGCCTGGCGTGCACACGCTGGGGTCGTCCTGCGGCAACAGGGAGCAGATGAAGCCGTTGAACTCGATAAAGAACCGGCGTTCAGTATCGGATCCAACCCGCTGCTTTCCTACGTGACAAGGCCCGCTGATTACGGCGTGGAATTGGGCTACACGGGGGACGGCATGGCCGGCGCCACAGACCTCATCACTCAGCGGCTTTGGTGGGTCGATGTGGGGCACGACATTCCACGGCTCGATGGGCAGCAAGTATTTGTCCGCGCGATGCAAAACCACCGCGACGGAACCCTCGGAACGGAAAACTGGTGGCGGATGGAGTGCGGTATTCGGCTCAACCATGTCCTTGAAGAACGAAATTGGTGAGGTGATATCCCGCGCTGCTGCGTAATTTTGCCCCCCAACTCGGGAAAATGAAAGACATCGCAGCACTCTTCAAGGTCCGCCTCGGTTTCTTCGTGGTCATGTCTGCGATCCTCGGCTGGTTCATGGCCGTGGAATCGTTGGACCTCAAAAGCTTCCTGCTGCTGACCATCGGCGGTTACTTGCTCACCGGTGCTTCGAACGGGTTCAACCAGGTCATCGAAAAACGCGTGGACGGGCTGATGGATCGAACAGCCGAACGGCCCTTACCCGCCGGTCGTATGGAGCCTTGGCAAGCGATTCTTTACAGCGTCCTCGCCGGCATCATTGGATTGGGATGCCTGTTTACCCTCAATCCCCTCAGCGGTTGGTTGGGCGTGGCTGCGTTGGTTTCTTACGCCTTTATCTACACGCCGCTGAAGAGTCGTTCGACCCTTAGCGTGTTTGTTGGGGCCTTCCCTGGTGCATTGCCGCCCATGATTGGGTATGTTGCGGCCACAGGGGACTTCGGCATCGAACCTGGAACCCTCTTCGCTGTTCAGTTCATGTGGCAGTTCCCTCACTTCTGGGCCATCGCATGGCTCGCCCACGACGATTACCAGAAAGCGGGTTACCACATGCTGCCCTTCCGGGCTGGACGAACGAAAGAAAGCGCATGGCAAATCGTGATGTACACAGCGTTCTGCATTCCTGCATCCTTGCTTCCATGGGCCCTGCCTACGGGATCGCCGATGGTGGGCAACATCGCCTTGAGCGTGGCCATTCTCAGCGGCATCGGGTTCATGATCCCAGCCGTGAAGCTCTACCGCACCTTGGACGGCAAGCACGCGCGTCAATTGATGTTTGCTTCGTTTGCCTACCTGCCTGTGGTGCAAATCGTCTACGTACTTGATAAAATTTGATTGAACATGGCCCAGACCTCAGCTGCCAAACCCGACGTTTTTGAAGGACATGATCCCGCCGTGCGCGAGCGCACGAAAAAGATGTTGATGTACTTTATCGTCTTCGCCATCGTGATGCTATTTGCGGGTTTCACCAGTGCCTACATCGTCTCGAACATGGGCCAATACTGGGTGCACGTGTCACCCACCGCGTCGTTTTGGGTGAGCAACGGATTGTTGGTGCTTTCCTCGATTGCTTTGTGGATGGCTGTGCGGTGGATGCGCGCAGGGGACAAAGTCAAGACGCTCGCGGCCTTGGGCGGCACGCTGCTGTTTGGCATCGGTTTCACCGTAAGCCAGGCGGAAGGATGGCAAGGCATGGCCGAATTGGGCATGGGCTGGTCGGTCAGCGAGCATGAATCGGGCATGAACGCTTACCGCTGGAACAGCATCGAAACCATCATGGAAAGCGGAGCCGTCTACGGCCAGGATTACGAAGTTTCCCGAAACGGCCTCCCGTTGATTTACAGCCCCGAGAGAAATGAATTTTACGCCTCCAACGATGAGTTGATGGTGAAACCCATCACCCGCGATGTGGCGCGCACTTCAAACTCAGGCGGCGGGTACCTGTGGGCCTTGATTGCAGTGCACATTCTGCACCTCATTTTCGGGTTTATTTACCTCGTTGTCAATGGCATACGTGTGGCTTTGGGGACCATCCATTCCGGCGATGTAGTCCGGCTCCAATCCCTCAGCATTTACTGGCATTTCATGGGAGCCTTGTGGCTCTACCTGTTCGCATTTTTGTTCTTCTTGAACTGAAAATTCGAAGGGGAAATGAACGAAATCCCCTGTTGATTGTTTCCGAGCCACGAAAAAGGTGCTTCGTTGCAAGCAATTGACTAAATTTACCGCCAAATTGTAGCCATGGGCGGAGAAGCAGCTAAAGCCATTTCGAAAGAAGTCCTCTGGGGAGGAGGTCGCTCACCCTTCAGCGTGAGTTATGGGAAGATGATGATGTGGTATTTCCTCGTATCGGACGCATTGACGTTCGGAGGATTGCTCACAGCGTATGGATTTGTTCGCGCAAGCAGCACAGATGCGTGGCCCATCGGTGAGCAAGTGTTCCGCGCACTCCCCGGACTGGACGGAGAATACCCCCTCATTTACGTCGCCTTGATGACGTTCATCCTCATCGTGTCTTCAGTGACCATGGTACTCGCTGTTGAGGCCGGTCACCGCAACGACAAGAGCGGGGTCATACGCTGGCTCGGTCTGACCATCATCGGTGGTTTCTTCTTTCTCGGCTCCCAGGCGTGGGAATGGTCGCACTTCATCCACGGCAGCGGCGGCTCGTTCCTGTTGGCTGAGAACGTGACCGTTACCGCGGACGACGGCCAAGTGTTCAACCTTACCAAGGGTGATCCGGTTTTCATGGACCACCACTTTGGCCATTTGGCTGAGCCTTGGATCGAAGGCGAACCCAATGTCTCCTTGGTCGAGAGCGACCACGGCATCAAATTGGTTGAGATTGGTGAGCACTCCCACGAAGCGGAAATGCACGCACTGACACTGAATAAGTACGTCGAGAACGAATCGTTCGTCAGTGGCGATGAGGCCATGAAACTCTGGAATGCTCGCTCAGGCACCTTCGCATTTGGAGCGAACATGCACGACAACGAATACGCTATTCAGCAAGCCTACGCGAATTTCTTTTTCTTCATCACGGGATTCCACGGATTCCACGTGTTCTCAGGTGTAGTCATCAATATCATCATTTTTATCATGGTTATTCAAGGCGTATTCGAACGCCGCAAACACTACGAGATGGTGGAGAAAATCGGCCTTTACTGGCACTTCGTAGACCTTGTATGGGTCTTTGTTTTCACCTTCTTCTACCTGGTTTAACCCTGCTCAGTTTTAATCCCAGCAACCATGGAACGCGACGACCTCATTGTAAATGATAGCTACGCCCTCAACGCTCACCACAGCGAAGAAGAAGGCGCCAAGATTCGCAAGAACATCTGGAAGGTTACGGGCATCCTCACCTTGCTGACGACGGTGGAGGTCCTGATGGGCATCTACTTCAAGCGCTCGGAAACGTTTACGTGGACCATGATCAAGTGGTCTTTCGTCATCCTCACCTTGGTGAAAGCTGCTTACATCGTTTTGGTATTCATGCACTTGGGGGATGAGCGGAGTAACTTGAAAAAGGTCATCCTTGCGCCTTACATGCTCTTCATTGGCTACTTGCTTTTCATTGCCATTTCCGAAGGCTTTGGACACTTGGGCAATTTCAATACCCTGCACTGAGCCGGTGCATCTAAACCCTTTCGAGGGTTGAACATCACCGCCGGTTCGCCGGTTTCATTCCTGTGAACGCTTCCCTTTCCCAAACTCTCAAAAAGTATGCGGTCCTGTTGGGCATCATGCTAGCGTTGCCCTTAATCGGGCTCATGGTTCTGGGCGTCCACGGTGAGCATCACTTCAATACCCTCCCGTACTTCACCGACGACGGCACCACCGAAGCATTCAGCGAAAGCGTTCAACGGGTGCAACCGTTCACGTTGACCAATCACCTCGGCGAACCATTCGATTCCCGATCGCTCGACGGCAAGGTGTGGCTAGCGGCCTTTTTTGCGACCGATGCACCGCACGTGGCCCAAGTGACCAAGCAACTGCTCTGGCCCAACTTCCGGTACCGCGACGAAAGCGACATCACCACCGTATGCTTCACGTTGGACGCTGAGCACGACACCCCAGAAGTACTGGCCAAGTACATCGAGCGCAACACGCGCTACAACGGTTTTGAAGGAAAATGGCAATTCCTCACCGGCGCGCAGACCGACATCGATGCCATCATCGCGGAGTCTTTCATGATCGAGCGGGATCCCGCGGACCCCAATAACATCGCCACACTTTGGCTGGTTGACAGCAAAGGCTACCTCCGCGGTGTCTACCACGCGGCGTCTGAAGATGCCATCAAAGATGCCGTAGAGGACATCGCCTTGCTCCAAAAAGAGATGGACGAGGCGGCCTACGCCAAGAAAAAACGGGCGGAGGCACTCGCCGACCGTCCCCCCTTGCCTGTGCTCGGTCCAAAAGGGCACACCGTGCCGCCGTTTGCGTTTCTCGACAGCGACAGCGTTGAGTTTTCCCACCACGATTGCGCCGGGCAGCTGCGCGTGATTGACTTTTTCTTCACCACGTGCCCAACCATTTGCCCCATTATGTCCAGCCAGATGGCACGCCTTCAAGCCGGCATTGAAGCCAAGGGGATGAAAGGTGACGTCCAGCTCATCAGCCACTCCGTCGACCCGGAGCACGACACGCCTTCCCAACTCAACGCTTACGGGGAGCGTCTCGGTCAAAACCCCGAAATCTGGAAATTGCTGACCGGTGATAAAGAAGACCTGTACGACCTCGCCCGTAATGGGTACTTCCTCACGGCCATTGAAAGCGACACTGCAGCTGGTGGCATCTTCCACAGCGACATCTTTGCCCTGGTGGACCGCAGCGGCCGCATCCGCGGGTACTACGACGGCACGGACACCGAAGAAGTCGACCAGCTACTGGAGGCCGTCGAGCAACTTTGGGCACTCAATGAATAAGCCATGGTAAACAACGAAACAAACGTCAAGCGCTTCATCTGGACCATGGCGGTGGTAATCCCTGCCGCCGTTGCCTTGTTGTTCCTCATTCCGCCGGTGGAGTCCCTCTCCGAATCGACCCGGCAATCACTCTACGTGCTTCCCAAACTCAACGCGATTTTCAACGGCACAGCCTTTTTGTGCCTCATCGGCGCCTTCGTGGCCATCCGCAACAAGAACATCAAAGTGCACCGAGCCTTTACCACGACGGCCTTGGGCTTGAGTGTCCTGTTCCTCGTGAGCTACGTGGCCTTTCACCTGACCACAGAATCCACCAAATTCGGCGGCGAAGGCTGGATCCGCAGCGTGTATTTCTTCATTTTAATCTCGCACATCGTGCTATCCACAGGCATCATCCCGCTCGTGCTCTTTACGTATGCCCGAGGTTTGGGTATGCAGGTGGAGAAACACCGCAAGCTGGCCAAAATCACCTGGCCCATCTGGCTCTACGTCACCGCGACCGGTGTGATTGTTTACTTGATGATTTCACCGTACTACCCGCATTGATATGGCAACGGCACGAAAATTCCTCCCGCTTGTTTTGACGTTAGTCGCAGTGTTTGCCTGGGAACAGGCCACGGGGCAATGCGTCATGTGCAAAGCCGTTGCCGAAGACAGTGCCGACGATGGGGGGCTGGGCGCCGGATTGAACCGCGGGATTTTGTACCTGATGGCGGTCCCTTACATTTTGCTTTCCGCCTTTTTCTTCGTAATTTATAAGAAGCGCAAGAGCGCCTCTTAACCGAAGAATCACATGACCTTCCCCCCTTGCGTCCGAGCATTCGGACTGCTTCTTGGCCTCCTAAGCTGCGTGCACGGTACTGCACAGTTTGTGGTGGAACGCAGCCCATGGTTGGACGGTGAGGCCGTGACGGAAGATCCTGTAGAGCAGACGTGGGCCGTGGCCAACCAACGCACAACCGAACTCATCGAGGCGGAACTGACCGTGGAAGGTCTAAATCCCCGCAAGCCCGTACGGCTGAGAATCGATGAAGACACCACCCTGAAATTGGCGCCCTACCGCAGGTATGGTCGGCTCTGCGTCGAGCCGGACTTTATGCTCTACGCGGACTACATCTACGCCGACCCAGAGGTACCGGCGGACACGCTTTTGCTCGAGCCGCTGGCCATTGGATTGGAAACCGCCCTGCCGGCCATCGAGTTCATGCCCGGAACGGAGGATCTGTATTTCACATCGGTGCCCGCTTTGGAAGCCTTGCGGGCTTTCATTGAGATCAATCCCACCGTATCCGTGGCCATCATTGGGCACGACAGCGACGACACCGCTGAACCTGATCGTGCAAGCCGCAACCGAGCGCGGGCGGTGTTTGAATACCTTGTGTCTTCCGGGGTCAATGCCAACCGGCTTTCAGTCGAAGGCCGCGGCGCATCCCAACGTTTGTACCCTCACCCCTCGACGCCCGAGGAGGCAGAAGCCAACCGACGCATCAGCATCCGAGTTACCAATTACTGATAACGCGTTCGCAGACAGGCGCTTTGGGTTAATTTTGTCCATGCGGAAATTGAAACCTGCCATTTCACTTGCTGGGGCCTTGGTGCTCGGATTCATGGTCCTTGTCCCCTTGCAGTCTGCTGCCCAACAAGCCTGGTCCCTGCAACGCTGCCTCGACCACGCCTTTGAGCACAACATTCAAATCCAATTGGGTCAACTGGGAGAAGCCAGTGCTGCCATCGGCACGCAAAGCGCAAAGGGCGCCTTCCTTCCCAACCTCAACGGCAACATGTCGCACGGGTACAACTTTGGTCGGACCATTGACCCGTTCACCAACCAATTCGTGGAATCTTCCGCCATTCGTTCCAACAGTTTTGGCCTGAGCACGGGCATGGTTTTGTTCAACGGATTTCAAAATCACCTGAACCTGAGCCGGGCAAAATTGGCCCAAGCCTCAGCCGAAGCCCAACGGGAAATCGCCGAAAACAACGTGGTACTGACCATCGCCGGGGCTTTCCTGAACGTCCTCTTCCAAGAAGAATTCGTGCGGGTAGCAGATTTCAACCGCCAAGCCACGGCGCGGCAAGTGGACCGCATGCGGAGCATGGTCGCAGCCGGAGCCGCTGCCGAGTTTGACTTGTACGATGTAGAGGCGCAGCTCGCCGCAGACGAGGCCAACATAGTGAGCACCAAAAACGCCCTCGGATTGGCCAAATTGAACTTGGTCCAATTGCTTCAGTTGCCCGCTTCAGAAGCCGATGGATTCGAACTGGTGCGACCGTCAGATGAAGACCTGGAGCGTGCGGATTTGCCCCCATCGCCGGAAGCAGCTGTGGCGTATGCCCTCGGTTCTTTCCCTGAAATTCGCCAAGCCGATCTGCAGGTGGAAGACGCCTTGCTCGGATTGGACATCGCCAAATCGGGACGGTACCCGCGCATCTTTGCCAGCTACAACTTTGGTACCGGCTACTCTGGCGCTTCTCGCAGCATCGAAGGCGAACCCTTGACGGAGCTCATCCCCATCACGCTATACGCAGAGGATGGAGCACCGTTCACCATCTACACGGAGCAGACCTCATACAACTTTGTGACCACGTCGTTCAACGACCAGCTCAGCCAAAACTTCAATCAGAGCGTGTTCTTCTCGATGAGCGTGCCCATCTTCAACAACTTCAGCGTGAAGTCCTCCATCGAACAAGCCGAGGTTGGCGCGTTGCGTGCGCAGTACCAATTAGAGCAGACCAAGCAAACGCTCACCACCAGTATCGAATCGGCCTGGGCAGATGCACGTGCAGCCTCCGAACAATCCGTAGCCCAAGAAGCCTCCTTGGTTGCGGCAGAGCGAGCCTTCCTGAATACGGAAAAACGCTACGAAGCCGGAGCCTCAACAGCCATTGACTACGCCGATGCCCGCACCTTGTATGACAACGCCCGCGTCAATGCCCTTCGCGCCAAATACGATTTGGCCTTCAAGAGCCGTATTCTTGATTTCTACATGGGCAAAGCCATGACCTTCCGATAACCCCCTGCCATGAAATTCACGAGAAAATTCTGGATCATCAGTGTCGTTGCCATAATGGTGCTCGGCATCGCTGGTAAATGGTACGGTGGCAGGGAAACCTTGGACGAGGTGGATGCAGAGCAGACTGCCGTTCGAAACATTATCGAGCGCGTCTCGGCCTCGGGCAAGATCCAACCGGAAACCGAAGTCAACATCACGGCCGAGGTGAGCGGTCAAATCCTTGCCTTGCCCGTGAAAGAGGGGGACCGGGTAGAGAAGGGCGACTTGCTCGTCCAGATCAACCCAGATTTGTATGAAGCTGCCTTGAACCGGGCGCAAGCCGCGGCCAACAGCGCACGGTCCAACCTCGCATCAGCCAAAGCCCAGCACGCCCAAGCGAATGCTCAGTTTTTCGCTGCCGAAAAGAATTGGCAGCGCACCCAGCAACTGTTTCGCGACAAGGTGGTTTCGCAAGCGGATTACGATGCCGGCGAAGCCAACTTCATCAGCGCCGAAGCGACCTTGACCGCTGCAACTGAATCCATCCGCAGCGCGGAGTTCGCAATTTCAAGTGCCGAGGCCTCGGTACAAGAAGCCCGGGACAACTTGAGTCGCACCACGCTGCTCGCTCCCCAGTCGGGCACCGTCACAGCCTTGGTCAAAGAGGTAGGTGAAAGCGTTCAAGGCAACGGATTCACGGCGGGTGAGGTCGTCATGAAGGTCTCAGATTTGTCAATTATGGAGGTGGACGTCGAAGTGAACGAGAGCGACATCGTTCGCGTCGGCATGAACGACGAAGCCGAAGTGGAGGTAGATGCGTATTTGGACGAAACGTTCCTCGGCACCGTTACCGAAATCGGCAACACCGCACTGAATGCAGGACTCAACGGCTTTGCCATGGACCAGGTGACGAATTTCTCCGTCAAGGTGCGGCTTCAACCGGAGAGCTATGCCAAACTGCTCACCACCTTGGAGGACGCTGCCTCGCCGTTCCGCCCGGGCATGAGTGCCAAAGTGGATGTGTTGACTCGGAGCGCCGATGCCGTGATCTCGGTGCCGATTCAATCGGTTACCACCCGCGAATCCGAAGCGGACGACGAGGAAGATGAGTTAGGGGTGTTTGTGTTGGAGCCAAGCGGGGAAGTGCGTTGGCAAGGGGTGGAGACTGGCATCCAGGACAACCGCTACATCGAGATCAAATCGGGCTTGGACACCACTATGACGGTGGTCACCGGCCCCTACCAAAGCGTGTCCCGCACCTTAGAGGATGGCGATGAAGTCGAAATCAAAGCCACCGAAGAACCGGAATCGGAGCGATGAGCGAGCGCATTTTAGCCATTGAAACTTCGACCCTCTCCTGCTCCGTGGCGCTGTTCGACGGCGATGCCTGCGTGCATGCCGAGCAGCGATGCGAGGATCAGCACGTGCACGCCTCCAGCCTGCTTCCTATGATCGATGCCGCATTGGCTGCAGCAGGATGGCAAGCTTCAGATCTGGCAGCAGTGGCCGTGTGTGCAGGGCCCGGGAGTTACACGGGGTTGCGCATTGGCACCTCCACCGCCAAAGGCATCTGCCACGCCCAATGCATCCCTCTCATTGCCGTCAACAGCTTGGAAATTCAGGCGTACCATGCCGTGGCTGACGGGGCCCTCGAAGCGGATTCTACGGTGGTCGCCGTGATGGACGCGCGTCGGGATGAAGTGTACACGCAAACGTTCCGCTGGTCGGGTGAGTGCTTTGACGCTCTAGACGAGACGCGGGCACTGGTCATCGACCCCAGCGCAGCCATCGAAACCCTGTTCCCGCATGCGGCCGAAGACGCCATTGTCGTGGGCGATGCCGCGGACAAAACGCAGCGGCTGCTCGCCGACAAAGACCTGAATTGGAGCTTCATCGCAGCCCATCCCACGGCGGAGTGCGCTCGCATTCCGGCGCGCAACGCCCGGGCAACACAGCGGTTCGAAGACGTCGCCTACTTCACCCCGGCCTACCTCAAGGACTTTCAGGCCGGCAAACCCAAGGACCCCCTCGGGTTACGTAAAACCGAATCGGTATGAGGTTTCCAGCTTCCTTTCGCGGTGCAGCCGTCGCCATTGGGGCGCTCTTACTCCTGCAAGCCCGGTGCAACGACCCGCAGCAATTCATCCCGTACGTGCCGGTGGATTTCTCGGTCAATGTCAACCTGCCGGCCTACATCGATCTGTCCGTACCCAGCGGCCACGTCGTGGTCAACGGAGGGTCACAAGGCATCATTCTGTACCGGTACACCTTGGATCAATTCGTCGCCCTCGACCGGCACAGCACGTTTGATATCCCCGCCAATTGCCAGGTGGAAGTGGCTGAGGACGGTTTGCTCATCACCGACCCGTGCAGCAATTCCGAATGGCTCATCATCGACGGTTCGGTAATTTCCGGCGACGCCATTTACCCCTTGCATCGGTATGCGACGCAGTGGAACGACCCGGTCTTGCACGTTTTCAATCCGTAGGCCCGTCGGTTCGCATCCGTTCAAACAAGGACGGCACCAACACAATCAATAACGACGGCAAGGGCGACTGCAAGAAAGCCAGGAACTCATGGGCTACGCTGTACCCCGCTTTTCCCGGCACCAGTGCCACAAACGCCGCCATGATGGATCCGGCGATGGCATACATGACAATGAGCCATGGCCAGCGTTCGAAGTGACCGGTCGTCCGCAGAAACAGTGCATCCAGCGCAAAAAACACCAGGAGGATTCCGATGCTCAACGCCCATTTCATGCGCGCCAACTGTGGCAGCGAGTACCGATGAAACCCATTCCACGTGCGCTCCATGACGTAGTAATGAATCCGCTTGGGCTGCGGGTGGACATCGAACCATTTCTCACGCAACTCGGCGGGCATTTCAGCCACGCCCGGATTGTCCTGAAGCACATGGGTGTAGTGGTTCAATTGAACCTTGGCCCGCTCCTGGTAAAAACCAAATACGAGCATGCCCGCCAAAACCACGATCCAAAGCGGTCGACGGCGGGGAAGGATGGGTTTGTACGTTGGAGCGGTCATGCAACAGGCGAATGAGGACGCTTCAGACCAAACCCGGCACCAACCGCATACCCGTACCACAGCGCGAAGATGATGCTGTAGACGAAGACGGTGAAGGTGTAGTCGTGGTTGAACTTGAGCGCTTCTTCGCCAAAGTACAATTGAATCATCAAGAGGCTGATGATGCGCAAAATGTTCGCTGCATGGATCGAGGCAATGCCGGCTGGGATGTACCACACTTTGCGCAACCACCGCCCGGGAAAGGAAAGGACGAAAATGGCGAAAAGCGCGAACAGCACCACCCCATCGCAGGAAGGTCCTACCAGCACGCCTTGTGCGCCGCGGATGCCCACACGGTACCGGAATTCTCCGTCGTTTTCCTGAAAGAACGCAAGCGGCTCGTAGCCCATCACATCGACCACCGCCTCGGTGACCACGATGAGGTTTTGGGTGATGTACTCATCCAGGAGCGTGGCGGGTTTGAGGTAGGTCTCGTAGGCGAGGTGCCACACGATGTACCCGCCAAAACCCAAGACCAGAAAACGGAAAACGTCCGGTTGAGACCGGACGAATTCACGCAATTTCTGTATCCAATCCATAGTGGGATCAGTAACGGTAGAGGTCGGATTTGAACGGTCCGTTGACGGGAACGCCGATGTAGTCGGCTTGTTCTTGCGTCAACGTTTCCAGTTCTACGTTGATTTTATCCAAGTGCAAGCGTGCCACCTCTTCGTCCAAGTGCTTGGGCAAGGTGATCACTTCGTTCTTATACGCCGCCGCATTCTTCCACAGCTCCAGCTGTGCGATGGTCTGGTTGGTAAACGAGTTGGACATCACAAAGCTCGGGTGGCCCGTCGCACAGCCCAAGTTCACCAAGCGGCCTTCAGCCAACAAGATGATGTCATTTCCGTTGACGTTGTACAAGTCAACCTGTGGCTTAATGGTGTCTTTGGTGTTGCCGTGGTTGGTGTTCAACCAAGCCACGTCGATTTCGTTATCGAAGTGGCCGATGTTACACACAATCGCCTTGTCCTTCATCGCTTCGAAGTGTTCGCCGCGGATGATGTCCTTGTTACCCGTCGCCGTACAGATGATGTCGGACTCGACAACCGCATCGGCCATGCGCTTCACTTCGTAGCCGTCCATAGCCGCCTGCAGCGCACAGATGGGATCGATTTCGGTCACAATCACTCGGCAACCGGCGTTGCGCAGGGATTCTGCGGTGCCCTTGCCGACGTCGCCGTATCCAGCAACAACCGCCACTTTACCGGCCATCATCACGTCGGTGGCCCGGCGGATGGCGTCTACTGCAGACTCACGGCAACCGTACTTGTTGTCAAACTTGGACTTGGTCACGGAATCGTTGACGTTGATCGCAGGCATCGGCAGTGTGCCGGCTTTCATGCGGTCGTACAAGCGGAGCACGCCTGTGGTAGTTTCCTCGGACAAGCCCTTGATACCGTCAGCGAGTTGTGGGAACTCATCCAACACCATGTTGGTCAAGTCGCCTCCGTCGTCCAAAATCAAATTCAGCGGCTGGCGCTCCTCACCAAAGAATAGTGTCTGGCGGATGCACCAGTCAAATTCGTCTTCGTTCATGCCCTTCCACGCGTAGACCGGAATGCCTGCTGCGGCAATGGCAGCTGCGGCATGGTCTTGCGTCGAAAAGATGTTGCATGAGGACCAGGTCACGTCCGCGCCCAACTCCACGAGCGTCTCAATCAAAACGGCCGTTTGAATGGTCATGTGGAGGCAACCGGCGATGCGGGCACCCTTCAGCGGCTTCTCCTCTCCTAATTTGGCGCGCAGCGCCATCAAACCCGGCATTTCGGCCTCCGCCAAACGGATTTCCTTCCGGCCCCATTCAGCAAGGCTGATGTCCTTTACTTTGTAGGGCAAGTATTCTGTCGTCATTACTGTACTCATGCGTCATTGTATTCGAGTGCAAAATTAGTACAAACAAAATTACCCTTGCACCCCCTGAATGCACGTCAATGGCCGATTTCACAGTGATTTTCAAAAGTTTGGCACCGTTGGCAACGGCGGGATTCGGTACGTGCGACCAATCGGTGATCACGCAATGGGCTGCTAAACAGGTTCGATTTCCCAACCGGGATGTCGCTGCTTTGCCCGCCGCCCGGCAGCTGGAACACTGGTGCGTCGACAAGGCCTTCCACGCCATAGGCCAGTCGGATCTGCGTATTGCACATAACAACGCAGGAAAACCGCAAGCCATTGATCAGCCTGAAATTTACCTGAGCATCGCCCACCACAGCACGTCGGATGGCTGCTGGGCAGCGGTGGCCTGCAGCGACAGCGCCATTGGCATCGATGTGGAGGCCGCGAGGGAGCAGCTGCAACGGATCGCACCGCGCTTCCTCAGCGAATCCGAGCTAGCGGCGTTGGGCACATCACCTGAGGCATTGGCTGCAGCGTGGGCCGTCAAGGAATGCATGTTCAAAGCCCATGGACCGACGTTGGATTTCCGAGCGGATTTGGAAGTGAATTGGTCAGGGATAGAACCCACTGAGGCATCTAGTGTCACGGGGCGCGTGCGAGGCCAAGAAGGGCACTACCGCTTAGCTCAGATACAGGGGGCTCAAGTTCATGCCCCGGTCTGGCTGGCGCTTGGCCCCGTCAGTCAATAAGTAGGGCACAAAAAAAAGGAGCTCGCAGGCTCCTTTCTATGATGGCTCCGGCAAGCGGAGTGGTATGCATTGCTTATCGCTCGATGCCCTTGTGGCGTCGCTCCGAGCTTACGCTCAACTTCTTGCGGCCCTTCGCTCGGCGTGAGCTCAAGACGTTGCGTCCGTTGGCAGAAGACATGCGCTTGCGGAAACCGTGCTTGTTTCGTCGCTTGCGTACTGAAGGTTGAAATGTCCTTTTCATGGCTAATCACATTGTAGGAAGGCAACAGACCCTCCCCAAATTCAGGAGGGCAAAGATACACACAGATTTCGTGTGTCCAAACCTTCCGGCGGGAAAGATGCAATTTTCGGCTCTTTCACCGGGGATTGACGCGTAATTTAGCCCCAATGGAACGGTCTGAAGAAGAAGCGCGGAAGTTCAATTGGAAGAACTGGGGGGCGGTACGCAAAATGGGACATTATCTGCGCCCTCACGCATGGGGGTATGCCTTTGGAGTGTTAATCATCAGTTTGAGCGGCGTGTTGACCCTGTTGGTCACTCGGCTCTGGGGGCAGCTCGGGGGTGTGGGCGCATCCACAGGTGAAGAGGCTGGAATCGAATCCCCTATGGCAATGCTCAACGTGGACCTCCACAACCTGACCGAAATCGGCTGGCTGATTCTATTGGTATTGGCTGTGCAAGCCACCTTGAGCTTCGGGCGGGTCTTGCTGTTTGCCAAAATGACGGAAGACATGATGCTCGCCATGCGCAACGACGCGTTCGAAGCGATTGTGAGCATGCCGATGAAGTTTTTCGACACCCGCCGTGTTGGCGACTTGAACAGCCGCGTGTCCGCTGACATCACCGCTATCCAAGATGTGTTCACGACCACATTGGCCGAACTGCTGCGGCAAATCATCATCATCGTTGGAGGCATCCTTGCGCTGCTGTACTTCTCCGTCACGCTAACCTTGTTGATGTTGGCCACCTTGCCGGTGATGATCATTGCGGCCATTTTGTTTGGCCGATTCATCCGCAAGCTGTCCAAACGAACCCAAGACCAGGTCGCCGAGTCCAACACCATCGTGCAGGAAACCTTGACCGGCATCATCAGTGTCAAGAGCTTTGCCAACGAGGCATGGGAAGTCATTCGCTACATGCAAAGCATCAAAGAGATCCGGTCACTTGCCATGCGCGGAGCAATCTGGAGAGGCGCGTTCGCATCCTTCATCATCCTATTCATTTTCGGTGCCATCACCTTGGTTATTTTCAAAGGGGCCGAGCTGATGATGGACGGAGGGTTGGCCAGCGAGCATTTCTTCACGTTCCTGCTGATGACCGGTTTGGTCGCCGGCTCCATTGGCGGCATTGCCGCACAGTTTTCCGCATTGCAGCGGGGATTGGGCGCCATAGAGAGCTTGATGGAATTGATGGAGGAGTCCCGGGAGAATGTGGTCACCCAGAACAGTCAAGTCTATCCTGCGCTCGAACTGCGCGGCGACGTGAGCTTCGAAGGTGTGCACTTCCATTACCCCAATCGAGCCGATGTGAACGTGCTCACAGGGGTCAACCTGCGCATCGAACCAGGCAAACGCCTCGCCCTTGTCGGCCCTTCCGGCGCAGGAAAGTCCACCATCGCTTCGCTGCTCCAGCGGTTCCACGACCCCACCGGGGGCATCATCAAGGTGGACGGCAAGCCGCTCAATCAATACGACCTGACCGGATTCCGGAAGCGCATTGCATTCGTTCCGCAAGAAGTCATCCTGTTCGGCGGGGACATCCGGAGCAACATCGCCTACGGAAAAACCAATGCATCGGAAGAAGCCATCCGCTCGGCTGCGGATCAAGCCAACGCCCTCGGCTTCATCGAATCCTTCCCAGATGGGTTTGACACGGTCGTAGGGGAACGCGGGGTGCAGCTTTCGGGCGGCCAACGGCAGCGCATTGCCATCGCGCGGGCCATTTTGCGCGATCCCGATATTCTCATCCTCGACGAGGCGACGAGTGCCTTGGATGCCAGCAGCGAAAAAGAGGTCCAGCTCGCATTGGATGCACTGATGAAGGACCGCAGCAGCCTCATCATCGCCCACCGCCTGAGCACCATCAAGAATGCCGACCAAATCGCCGTCCTTTCCGAAGGCACCATACTCGAAATGGGCACGCATGACACACTAATCGCCAGTGGCGGTGCGTATAAGAAATTGGTCGAGAATCAGGAAATTGATTTGGCCTGAGGGTTTCGCCATCGATTGTACATTTATAGAAACAAGAAAACAACCATGAAGAAGGCATTGGTAACAGGCATCACGGGACAGGACGGGGCATACTTAACGGAGTTGTTGTTGGAAAAAGGGTACGAGGTCCACGGCGTCAAACGCCGCGCGTCATTGCTCAACACCGACCGCATCGATCACCTCTACCAGGACCCGCATGACACCAACGTGCGGTTGAAGTTGCATTATGGTGACTTGACAGACAGCACGAACCTCATCCGCATCATCCAAGAGGTGCAACCGGATGAGATCTACAACCTGGCGGCCATGAGCCACGTCAAGGTGAGTTTTGACACTCCCGAGTACACCGCCAACGCCGATGGCATTGGTACGCTCCGCATTCTCGAAGCGATACGCATCCTCGGCATCGAAAAGCAATGCCGATTCTACCAGGCCTCCACCTCAGAATTGTACGGTTTGGTCCAAGAGACCCCGCAAAGCGAGACCACGCCCTTCTACCCCCGCAGCCCCTATGGCATTGCCAAGCTCTACGGCTTTTGGATTGTCAAGAACTACCGAGAATCCTACGGCTTGCATGCCAGCAATGGCATCCTCTTCAACCACGAAAGTCCGCTGCGTGGCGAGACCTTTGTCACCCGCAAAATCACCCGAGCAGTGGCCCAGATTGAGCTCGGGCTAGGCGACTGCCTGTACCTTGGCAACCTCGACGCCAAGCGCGACTGGGGCCATGCCAAGGACTACGTGGAAGGCATGTGGCGCATGCTGCAGCAGGACACCCCCGACGACTACGTTTTGGCCACCGGCCGCACCGT
>JBELBV010000026.1:26889-33934 GCA_042095135.1 Flavobacteriales bacterium
AGGTTTAACCCAAGAGGTCGAGCAAGCGCTGAGCCTGGTTGGATCGGATGTACGGCTGGAGGTTTGCAATCACATTTTCTGAATTTGAAGCGGCGTCTTGCATATGGACCAAAGCTTCGCGAACTGCACGGGCATCGCCTCGGGGCAAACACACACCGGTTTGTGTATCACTGAGGATACGCGTGACATCATCATTGGGCTTCCCCAAAAAAGCAATCGGTCGCAAAACACCCATGTATTCGAAAAGCTTGCCCGGTATGTGCCCTTTGCTTTTTTCGACGTCTGGGCCCAGCAGGAACAACACGTCAGCTGCGCGTTGAATCGCCCCGATTTGGTTTTGGGCAACAAATCCGTGGAACCGAATGAAATCGTACTGCGCTTCAAGTTGGTTCTGGTATTCAGCCGAAATGCCTCCGTAATAATCGAATTCGATTGGACGGTACTCTCCCCCGGCATTCAGGGCAGCGATGGCCTCCAACACCAACTCCGGCGCGTAGCTCGGCGCAATGGTCCCCGTGTGAACTATGCGAAAAGGGCCGTCTTGATTGCGTGATTTGTCCTCACTTTCAACAGGATTGAAGTCCATCCCATTGGTCAGCACATGAAACTTGCCTTGGTGCACCGGTTCCACTTTTGAAGCAAGCAAATCACGGAACCCCCAGCTGACCGCTAACACCTGATCGGCCTGTTGCAGCACCCTGCGTTCCATAGCGGTATCAATGCGACGGGATACAGCACTGTGCCCCAAGCGCTCATAGTAGAAGATGTCCGTCCACGGGTCCCGAAAGTCCGCCATCCACTGGACGTTTGGACGAGCGCGTTTGATGCCTTGACCAATCAATTGAACGCTATGCGGAGGACTCGTGGTAATAACGGTTTGAAGGCCGTAATCATCCACCAGCGTACATCCTTTTTTAATGGCATTGCGCACCCACGTCTTGCGCGGATCGGGAATGAATACGTGACTGCGTAACACCGTCAACAGCCGCCCCAGCAGCCCGCTAGATTTGCTCTCGGAAAAAGCAGCACCGGGAATGGCTGAAGGCGCCACTTTTTTGATCACAGCGAATGGATTGAATGCCTTCACGCGGTGCACCACGATGCCCTCTTCAATTTCATCAGCCAAGGACTCATCGACGTGTTGATATGCAGCGCTTGCCGGATCAATGGTCAATACGTGCACTTCCACCCCCTTTTCGGATAATGTATTCGCCAACCCCATCCACCGCCGCACGGCGATGCCTCCACCCGGAGGCCAGTAATATGCGATGAGGAGGATCTTTTTTTGCATGCAGACTTACTCCATCGGTTCGACCCAAGTGCCCGCCAAGCGGTCCAATTCCACATCCGCTGCGAGCCATGACTGGAGCGCTTGGAGCGCTGCCTGTTCGGCCCGCAGCCGCTGCAATTCGATTTCCCGGAAGTCCAGGGAATTCATGGCGCCGCTTTTGAAGCGTTGTTCGGCAATCGCCGTGCTCGCGGTGGCGTTATCTTTTAACTGCACCGCAAGCGCATAGGAATCGGCTGCCGTCTGCCAGCGCTGGCGGGTATCGGTAAAGATGCGCAGGACTTCTTGCTCTTGGTTGGTACGGGACTGCTCGGCAGCCAGGACTTGCAATTTCGCTTGCTGAATGCCGCGACGGGTAGCGCCGCCATTGAAGAGGTTGAAGTTCAGCACCAACGATGCAGCGATGTTTTTGGTCCGCCCGTCACCGGACAATTCGCCTGCCGCAAACTGGCTGCGTTGATCCCCTTGGCTCGCCGTGAGCGCAATGGTTGGGCTCATGCGCGCTTGGGCTTGTTGCAAACCGGTCCGAGCAAGGGATTCCGCGATGCGGGCGTTCTCCATGGTCGTGCCGTCGGAAAGCACCAAGGCTTCCAGTCCATTAAAATCCCGCATCGAAGGCGGCTCCAATTCGGAGAGAACCCACTGTGCATTGAGGGGTTGGCCCATGAGCTGGTTCAAAGCGCGGAACGCCACCTCCACCGCGAGGGCTTGTTGCATTCGGCTCAAGCGGTCGGACAGCAAGCCGCTCTCGATCTGCAACCGATCGAACTCAGCAGCTGCTCCAAATGCGACCCGCTGGCTCATCCAATCCAGCCGAGCCTCGCCGGCGTCCACCGTAGCGTCTAAGGTGGCCAATACCCCCTGCTGAACGAGCACGGCGTCGTACGCCTGCAAGGTGGCGGCAATGGTTTGTTCGATGATCAACCGCGCTTGGCCATCCGCCTGTTCCACCAACGTTTCAAGGGTCCGTTTGTTGGCGAACATGCCCAACCCGTCAAAGACCACCCAGTTCAATTGGCCGCCGATGCTGACGGATTGGCTCTCCAGCCGCTCTTGGATGAACGACGTAGGGTTTTCCGATTGGTCGCTGACGGCACCTGAAAGGTTGGTGTTTAACCCGATTTGTGGCAAGGCTCCTGCGGCTCCCCAAGCATCGTTCACTTCAGCCTGTTCCACATTCAAGCGGGCGATTTGCACCCCGAGGTTCTGTTCCAAAGCGAGGGCAACGGCATCTTCACGCTGCAACGGTGCCTGTGCGCTGGCGGTCAGTGCTTGCCCCACCAACAGGGTCCAGGCGAGGGTTTGAATCATGTGCTTCATTCCTCGAAAGATTGTTCTTCACGGTTGGCCGGCTCGGCCGCTTCAATGTCCGGCCATGTGCCCTTCTTGATCCACACCCAGCTGCGATGCAACGGGTTGATCCACTGCAAATAAATCGGCAGCAACACCAAGATGATGACCGTCACGAAGAGCAAGCCAAAGGCGACCGCGATGGCCATGGGGATCAAGAATTGCGCCTGGAAGCTCTTGTTCAACATCAACGGCGCCAAGCCGGCCACCGTCGTCACCGAGGTCAATATTATGGGACGGAATCGGCTCATTCCGGCCTCCCAAATGGCCGCCTTCACGTCCTTGCCGCTTTTCAAATTGACGTTGTACGCCGCAACGAACACCAAGGCATCATTGACCAAAATGCCAATCAAGGCAATCATACCCAAAATGGAAAACAAGCTGATCTGGGCATCCAAAAGCCAATGGCCGATGCTCACCCCCACGAATCCGAAGGGAATCAATCCAAACACCGCCAACCCTTGCAGCGGAGAACGGAAGGCAAGGATTATGATGAAGAGCATCAGGGCGAAAATCAGCGGCATGACGGCACCAATGCTCTTTTGCGATTTGGCCACTTGCCGGTTCTGCCCTTCAAAACTCGGAGTGACGCTGGGGTAGCGGGCGAGGATGCCCGGGAGAACTTCCGTTTGAATGACGGCGTTGGCGTCGGTGGCACTGACCTGTGGCCCGGCGAGGTCCGCCGAGACTTGAACCTCTCGCTGACCGTACAAGCGGTTAATGGCCGTAATGCCGCGTCCTAAGTTGACGGTGGCGACTTCCGCCAGCGGCACCTTGCCACCGGTTGGGGAAACCACGCGAAACGACTCCAGGTCGCCAATGGATTGCCGGTCGCGTTCGTCCAATCGGACCCACACGCGCACTTCGTCCCGGCCTTTTTGCAGGCGCTGCGCTTCGGCGCCAAAAAAGCTTTGTCGGATCTGGTTCATGATGGAAGCACGGGTGAAGCCGAGTTGGTAGGCCCGCGGTTTCAATTCCACTTCCACCTCCTGCATGCCCTCTTGATTGTTGTCGGTCACATCCTTCAAGTCCGGGTTGTTCATCATGGACGCTTTCAATTCGGCCGTGGCTTGCTCCAGCGCATCAAGGTCGTTGCCCAGCAGGGAAACCGACACCGGACGACCAAACGGGGAGAACGCGGCGAAACTGAGGTTTTCCGCTCCAAACACCGTTCCCACCCGCTCGCGGACCATCGCGGAAATATCCGTTGAGCGCATGTTGCGGCGCTCGCCGTCGAGGAGCTGAACGTTAATGTTACCGGTGTGCATCGCCGGCCCTACCCGCTTATCCACGGCCAACACCATCTGCAGCGAATCGTCGCGCTCTGCGGACAGTTCGCGGTTGACGTCCCAGATGATGCCTTCGATGCGATCGAGTTCCGCTTTGGTGATGTAATCGCGTGTGCCCGATTGCATGGTGAGGTTGATGGTCAGGTTGTCCCCTTCGATGAATGGGAAAAACGTCGTCTTCACCTTGCCGCTTCCGATCAAGCCGGGTACCGCCACCATGAAAATGGCCACGATGATGCAAAACATGATCCACGGCTGTTTCAAACTGAACCGAAGCAGCGGCGCGTAAAACCGATCGCGCATGCCGTTCATGAAATTTTTCATGAAAAGCTCCACGCGGTTGGGCTTAAAGTCCCTCCGCAAGGCTTTGGAGTGGCCGATGTGCGCCGGCAGGATCAAGGCGCCTTCAACCAGGGAAAAAACCAAGGTAAGGATGATCACCGTCGCCATGTCTCGGAAAAAATCCCCCAACTGGCCTTCGATGTAGTAGAAGGAAGAAAAGGCCACCACCGTGGTCACGATGGCCGCGAACACGGCCGGCAGTACTTCCAAGGTACCGTTGATCGTCGCCTCCATACGCGAGGCGCCGCGTTCGTAATGCTGATAGATGTTTTCGGCGATGACAATGCCATCATCCACCAGAATTCCGATGACGAGAATCATACCGAACAAGGAAACGACGTTGATGGTGACCCCCATGTATCCGGCGAACAGGAACATGCCCATGAAAGACACCGGAATGGCCAAGGCCACCCAAAAGGCGAGGCGTATGTTGAGAAATAATGCCAAAAACAGGATCACAAGAATGAACCCGATGATGCCGTTGTTGACCAACAAATCAATCCGTTGATTGAGCACGGTGCTCGAATCCCGGATCACCTCAATGCGGGTGTTCCCCCCGCGCTCATTGTAGGCAGCAATATAGCTGCGCACATACTCAGTGATGTCCAAAATGGACTCGGTCGTCAGGTTGTTGATGGTGACCACTGCCGCCGGATCGCCGTTGAACCAACTGCGCGAAGGGTCGTTTTCCGACCAGCGCTGGCGGATGTCAGCAATGTCGCCGAGTCTAACCACCCGCCCCTCGGCATCGGCACGCAAGATGATGTCGTCAAAGGCGCCCGCCTCGTATTGCCGGAAGCGACCGCGGATGATGACTTCTTCGTTGGCCGTTTTGAGGCGACCGCCCGTGGTTTCAAGGTTGGCGTTGCGCACGGCGGAGGCCACCTCCGCAACGGTTAAGTTGAGTTCGTTCAAATCGCTCTGCCGCAGGCGAACTTCAATTTCTTCGTCCGGGAAGCCGCTCAGTAAGACTTGTGAGATGCCCTCAACGGCGCGGAGTTCCGTCTCAATGCGGCGCGCCTCCTCCTTCAGGAGTTTCAGGTCGTCCACACCGATTACCGCGAAAGAAATGGCAACCCCTACCGCGTCTTGCTTGAATACAATCGGCGGCTCCATCCCCACCGGGAAACTCGCAATGCGGTCCACTGCATTTTTGACGTTCTGCAGCGCCTCGTCGGTCACGTCGGCAGAGACGGTTTCGATGGTGATGCTACCGGCGTTCTCGTTGCAGACGGATTTGACCTGATCCAACCCCGAAATGCCCTTGAGGTTTTCCTCAATTTTAGCCACAATCCCCTCCTCGATTTCTTCTGGCGAGGCCCCGGGGTAAACCACTTGCACCTGGATGGTTTTGGAATCCACCTCCGGGAAAAAGTTGGAGCGCAGGTTATTCAAGCCCACGAAGCCCGCCGCCAGGATGGCAATCATGAGCAAGTCGCCGGTCAAGTTGTACTTGACGAAATAGCGAATCAATCCGCGCATCACTCGGCTGTGGTTTGAACGGGCATGCCATCAAATGCCGAAGCCACCGCCTCGGTCAAAACAACGGTTCCGGAATCCAGTCCCAACACAATGGCTTCGGAGCGGGATTCAAACACCACTTCAACGGGGACTTTTTTCAATTGCTCAGCCTCCACTGCGTAGACCGATCCGCCGTCCATGAGAAGGTTCATCGGAACGTTGACGCCGGCTGCGATGGGTGCACTTGCGATGGTGCCGGTCAAGAAACGGCCGTCCCGGAGCAAAGTGGACTTGCCGTCTACGGGCTGCACGCGGCAATACACGCTGGCCGATTGTGTGGCCGCATCGACGTTGCCCGCCACGCGGTGCACGGTCCCCCGCGCCACGGGTTGGTTATTTTCGTCGACAAACGCCACCGCATCCCCTAGCGCAATCGTCGTGAGGTACCTAGCGTGTACGGCCGTTTTGACTTCATACGCTCCGCGGCCCACCAGAACGCCGGCCAATTGCCCGGCTCGCACCAGGCCTCCGGGCCGCACTGCCGCCACGGTAACCACCCCGTCGAACGGAGCCACAACCGTGTACTTGTCCAATCGTTCCTCTGCCGCCCGAATCGAATGGAAGAGGCTGAGGATGCCGCGGTTGGCGACGAACAACTCTTCCCTTTGGCTGCTTAATGCCGGCAACGCGGGGAGTCGTGCATCAACGTCCATGGCCTCGAGAAAGGTCTCCCACGAAGACCAATTCGCCGGAAAATCAGCTCGCATATCCGCCAACGAAGCCGACAGGAGTTGCAAAAACTCGCTGCGCTGAGCCGTCAAGGCATTGTGGGCTTCCGTGGCATCCAATTGCAACATGACCTCACCTTTGGCGAACTCCACGCCCTCGCGAAATTCCTTGCCCCCGAGGATCAAATCGCCCGTCGTTTCGGAAATGATGTCCATGCGGTACAAGGCCTCCACTCGGCCTTCGACCGGGGTCTGTGGGATGCAATCACCCGGTTTGACAACCGCTGTGCGCACCGCACGAGGCGCGACCAGACGTTCAACCACCGATGGTTCCGGCTTCATGGAAATGAGCGCGTTCATAATACCGAGGCCGACCGCCAAAATGGCCAGGCCGGCAATCGCGCGCAAAATGGATTTCAATGCTTGGGGCATAAGGCGTTGCTTGGTCGTACGAAGTTCTCTTGCCTAGCCCCAAAAAAAAGGGCGGTGGAAACGCAATGTCCACCGCCCGTTGTTCAGCAATCGCGCGCTGAATCAGAAGTTATCCAAATCGGTTGGGCGCATGATGCCGAACCATTTGAGTGTTT
>JBELBV010000027.1:0-5616 GCA_042095135.1 Flavobacteriales bacterium
TGCAGGCTAACATTGACGCTGAAGAGGCACGTGCAATAGCTCGTGAGGATTCTATCATTGATGAGATGTACTGGAACCAGGCGGTTGCCGGAACTGTTACGCTCGATGCGGGTGTTACTGATTTGAATGTAACCGGAGTTAGCACAACAGTTGGCGGCCTCTCAGTCGAGGACAGCAGCACGTTGAACGGAGACCGAAATTCAGGTATCGTCCTCGAGGTACTCGACGACAACTTGGGAACTGCCCTGACGGTTAACGCCACTACAGGTGTGTTCATCGATGACTTGACTTTGAACGACAGCTTCAGCTTGACGGGTACAATGTCTGCTACGACCTACACCACAACTGCTGGTGATCCTGTAAACGACAACCACTTGGCTCGCAAGGCTTACGTTGACGCTCAGATCGCTGCTGAGGTGGGTGCCGTGGACGCATACGACTACGCGGCAACGCAATCTGACATCGCTAATACCCTTGTAGGCAATTTGACTTACTACCTGAATGGAGCACTCTTGTTCTATGAGGATTACAATGCTGGTGACCAGTTGAATGCTAACACAGGCTATGAGATCACTGTTTACGGTGACGGTTTTGCCGCCGGTCAAACTGCTGTGTTGTACGTTCGCGGACAGGCAACTGACTTGGTGACATCCAACAACTGGACACCTGCAGTTGGCGGTGCAACTGCTACTTTCGATATGACTTACAATGAGCTTGTTGCTGCTGCCGGTGGACAAACCGACGGTGTGGTACGCGCTCACTTGGTAGTCGATGGAAAGAACTCAGGCTTGACATTCAAGTTCCACTTGGATAGCACGTCTGCAGCTGCCACTAGCACTTCATTTAACTAATCAACTTTAACCCCTTAACGAGCACATTATGAAAAAGCTCTTTTACATCTTGTTCCTGCTCGGGGGTCTCTCGATGATCTCCCAGGATGCATCGGCTCAGGTCACTGTTGACCGCGAAGCCATCACCTCGGGATACCACACGGGAGCAGTTGACGCAATTGGAGACGTCCTTGGCGAAATCGATGGAAGCATCGGCCAAGTGTTCACCACTACCGTTGGGGATGGAAACATCTTCTTGACCCAAGGTTTTCAGCAGATGGCATTCCGCGAGTGCCCTGGTGATGTAACCGGTGACGACGCAGTTGGAACGAACGACCTTCTCGCAATCCTGAGCCTCTATGGGGCTCAGGGTTCCGAGGCCATCGGAGCCTCCGAAAACGGAGGTGAAGAAGACCTCAACGAGGATTTGATCGTCGGTACTGCTGATCTTTTGATTCTCCTCGCTTACTACGGTGAGTTGTGTAACTAACACCCAGAGCGATTTAATTTGAGAAGGGCTCCCCACACGGGGAGCCCTTTTTCTTTGTCTAATACTGAAGATGTGGGTGTGGCGTTCGCACGTGAAGGCGCGAGGACTACTCTTCCAACTCGTCCCCGCGAATGGAGCGATAGCGGCGCCGTGCTTCAACCGCGTGAAGGCTGCCGGGGTAGTCGAATAGCAATTGCTCGTATAGCACAGCAGCGCCTTCTGAATCGCCTTCAGTGTTGTCGAGGATGAGCGCCAATTGGAAAATGGCGTCGTCGGCGAGGATGTCGTCAAAATGCAGGTCGATGACTTCTTGCAGCCAGAGCTTTGCCGAATCCAATTCTCCCTGCTGGATGCTCATGGCCGCACGCTCCATGAGGATTTCATCCGTGAGGGCGTGGCCAGGCCACGTGGTGACGATGGAATCGAGCTTCAGACGCGCTTCCTCGTATCGGTATTGGGTGGCGAGCAGGTCCGCTTCCGCAAACAGCCACATGGGCTCGACGATTGTATCCAGTGCGTAGTTGTCCGTGATAAGCAACGAAAGGTCAATCGCATCGTTGGAGATGAGCTTGGAAGTTGAGGCTTTGAGCGCGTCTAGTTGGGTTTGGGCCCAATCGAAATCGCCCGTGTAGTAGCTGATGCGCGCATTGCGGAATTTGGCCTCGGCCCCAAGGACGTCATCCTTGTAATCCAGCTCGACTTGCGAGAAGAGAAGGGACGCATCCCAGATTTCATCTTGAAAGACGAGGATGTCACCCAGTTCCAATTTGCACAGCGCTGCAGTGCGGTCGTAGAGTCCTTGCACGTCTAATACTTCCTCTAGAAGGGCTATGGCCTCATTGGGCTGCTGAAGGTAAAAGGCACGAATGTGCGCCAAGTCCTGGGCAATCTTCGCCGTTTCCTTGGCGAGCCCCAAGTCGTTCAGTGTGAATTCGTAATCCTGTGCAAGCTCTGCAATGGCTTCCCGGTCGACAGGCGTGGCCTTCAGAAGCGGTTGCAGGCGCATGTTGAGCGCTTGGGTACGCGCCGTGAAGAAATACACATTCTCTGGGCCTTTTGAAGCGATGTACGCATAGCATTGTGTGGCCGTGGCGTAGTCTTCGTTGCGTGTGGCCGTCTGCGCCAACTCGATCAAGCGTTCGCCGGATTCGCGAAATCGAAGGTCCAGGGACTTGGCGTGCACGAAGGCATTAGCGAAATCGTTTGCCTGGTTGAAGTACCACACCAGCATTTCCGAAAGGGCCGTGTCCTCTGGGTATTCGCGCGCGGCCCGCAACAACTTGGTGCGCAGCAATTCCCCCAGGTCGGGGTTGTCTTGGATGCGCAGGTTGCGGTTGAAGGAGTTCTGGACGTTTTTGAAGTACTGAGGCTTCGCCCGCATCAAGCGCAGCGAGGCTTCGATCATGCCTTCGTAGTTGCCGCGTCGGCCCTCGAGGTCCGCGAGTTGGTAGTCGAGGTCAGCCACTCCCAGTTCCAGGCCCTTGGTGTACACCTCGAGCGCCCGGTCGAGTTCATTCAGCTTGATGAAGGCGTTCGCGAGTGCGATGACGCTGCCGCGTTTGGGTTCCAACCGGCGCAGGGCTTCATCAAACGCTTCCTTGGCCTCTGTTTCCTTTTCAAAATGTACATACAGCTGTCCTAGTTCTACGTATGCCGTGGCGCGTGTGTTCTTGTTGCGCATGCGGCTTTTGACCAGCTTCTCGGCCGCGTCAAAGTCGTCCATGGCCAGCAACACGTCGTAGTACATATCGAACACCTTCTTGGTCTTCGTCCGCTTCCAAATTTGGTCGAGGTACAGCTTGGCTTGTGCGTACGAGCCTTCGTTGTAGTAGAACTCGGCGAGTTCAAGGTCCGATTGTGCGAACCCCAATTGGGCGAATGCGATTGCCGCTGCGAGGATCCACGGCCGCCTCATTCGCCTTCGATGATGGCTTTGGCAAGGCGGCTTCTGCAGACGGTCTGCAAGCTGTCAGCGCGGGCAGCGGTTTTTTGCCAGATGGCGATGCCGCGTTCAGCCAGCTGCTGTGTTTCTTCAAGCGCGTGCACGACATCCCGGCCGATGGCGAGTTCCGCCTTCATCTCGCGGGCGATGTATGCGGAGTCGATGGGGGTGCCAGCCGCATCCTTGGCGGCTCCGCTGGTGATGGCCTGGGCCAATCCGCGAAGCTGCCCCATGGCGCGTGCTGCGCTTTTGGGCAAAGACGTGCGCCGGCTGCCTTGGTCTTTCAGAAGGCGTCGGGCCCGGCTGACATCCGAGATGATGCGCCCTTCATCTTTGCTGACGACCACGTTGCCGTCGTCGAGGAGCAATTCAAACTCGCGCAGGTTATTCTCGGCCCAGTTGGCTGCCTCCGTTGTACGCGCATCGCTGGGCTGTTCCAGCAGGCGCTGTTGGGTCTGGATGGAATCCGCCAGCGCCGTCAGCGCTTCCACCCGCGGATCGCGATGGGTGGTGCAACTGCCCAATAGCAGCAGCAAAGCAAACGCCGATGCGAAATGTAGTTTAACCATCAAAAATCAATGCGTTCAAACCCGCAGTAGGGCGCGAGGGCCGCAGGAATGCGGATGCCGGTGTCGTCTTGGTGGTTTTCCAACAAGGCGGCTACGATGCGCGGCAATGCCAAGGCGGAGCCGTTCAACGTGTGCACCAAATGAGTTTTACCGTCGTTGCCTTTGTAGCGGCACTTAAGGCGATTGGCTTGGTAGGTCTCAAAGTTGGAAACGGAACTCACTTCCAACCAACGCTCCTGTGCAGCACTCCAGACTTCAAAATCATACGTCATCGCAGACGTGAAGCCCATGTCGCCACCGCACAAGCGGAGAATGCGGTAAGGCAGTTCGAGCGCTTCGAGCAATCCCTTCACGTGCTCCACCATGCCGTCCAGCGTCGCGTAAGACTCGTCCGGATGGGCAAATTGGACAATCTCGACCTTATCGAATTGGTGCAGGCGGTTTAGGCCGCGTACGTCCTTGCCGTACGACCCTGCCTCGCGGCGGAAGCACGGCGTGTACCCGCACAGTTTGATGGGCAGCTCGCCTTCCTTCACCATCACATCGCGGTAGATGTTGGTCAACGGCACCTCAGCGGTGGGGATCATGTACAGCTCGTCGTCTTGCATGTGGTACATCTGGCCCTCCTTATCGGGAAGTTGGCCTGTACCGAACCCACTGTCCGGGTTGATCATGTGGGGTGGGATGAACTCTTCGTACCCGGTGGCGTCCGCTTGTTCTAGGAAAAACCGGATGAGTCCGCGTTGGAGCTTGGCACCCTTGCCGCGGTAAAACGGGAAGCCCGCCCCGGTCACCTTTGCACCCAGTTCAAAATCGATGAGCCGGCATTGTTCGGCGATATCCCAGTGGGGTTTTTTGTGGTGCTCCAAGGTGGAAGCCTCGCCAGAACGGAAAATCTCTATGTTGTCCTCGGCGTTGCGCCCTGTGGTCACGTCCGCGTGGGGGGCGTTGGGGATGTGGCACAACGCATCGTGGATTTGCGTTTCCAGCGTCTGCATTTGCTCTTTCAGTTCGCTGGATTGCGCCTTGAGGGAGGAGGTCTGCGCCTTGACTGCTTCGGCCTCTTCCTTCTTGCCCTCTCGCATCAGCCCACCAATCTCCTTGCTCAAGGTGTTGCTTTGGGCCAGGGTATCGTCCAGTTTGGCTTGGGTTTTTCGGCGCTCAGCGTCCCATTCGAGGACTTGTTGAATCGCTTCCCTTGCATCGAAATGACGCTTGTCGAGTGCGGCGAGGATGCGGTCTTTTTCTTCGCGCAACGATTGGATGGTGAGCATGGATGTGCTGCGGGTTTGGGTGAGGTGTAAAAATAAAGAACTCCCGAACCCTCTAAGGGTCCGGGAGTCACAAATTTTGAGATGCGAGGAGTGGATTAACCCCTTGCAGTTGGTTCTTTCTTAGGCGTCTCCGAGCGGAACAACCGATACGTATGACCGGTTGTTGGCCTTCTTGCGGAATTCAACGATGCCGTCTGTCAATGCGAACAACGTGTGATCCTTGCCAATACCGACGTTTTCACCGGGGTGATGCTGCGTGCCGCGCTGGCGAACGATTATGTTTCCAGCGATGCAGCCTTGGCCGCCAAATATCTTGACGCCGAGCCGTTTACTTTCTGACTCCCGTCCGTTCTTGGAGCTACCTACACCTTTTTTATGTGCCATTACTTCTCGGTTTTATCAGTTTTCTTGGCAGCGGCCTTCTTCGCTGCTGGTTTTTTAGCCGCGGGCTTCTTAGCTGCGGGCTTCTTGGCTGCTGCCTTCTTCTCGGTGGCGGGCTTGTCTGCCGCTG
>JBELBV010000027.1:5716-33467 GCA_042095135.1 Flavobacteriales bacterium
GCTGCGGGCTTCTTGGCTGCTGCCTTCTTCTCGGTGGCGGGCTTGTCTGCCGCTGCGGCCTTTGGCGCTGCCTTCTTGGCTCCGCCTGCCTTGATCGCTGTGATCTTCACTTCGGTCAGTGAGGCGCGGAAGCCGTTCAACTTTTGGTATCCTTTGCGGCGCTTCTTTTTGAAGACCAATACCTTGTCGCCTTTGAGGTGGCGTTCAACCTGAGCGGTCACTTCCGCGCCGCTTATCGCCGGGGCGCCAACTTGAACGTCTTTCCCATTGTCCACGAGCAAGACCCGGTCGAACTTGACCTTTTTGCCTTCCTCAGCGTTCAATCGGTTGACGAACACCTGTTGGTCTTTCTCTACCTTGTACTGGTGCCCTGCGATCTCTACGATTGCATACATGATTCTTGTATTTGATTCCCAAAAGAGGGGCTGCAAAGGTACAGGAAACTTCGCAACTTTTCAACACCTGCGCGTACGGGTTTCAATTCGTTGATTCGGTGCGCTTTTTGGTGATCCAAACGCCAAGCAAAATGCTGGCTCCCGCGAGCAATTGTTGATAGGTCAGGACTTCACCGTCCCACCAACCCCACAGGGCGGCAAAGATGGGAATGATATAGGTGACTGAAGCTGCCACGACTGCGCTGGTCCAAGCAATCAATTGGTTGAAAAGCACGAGGGCTCCAGCGGTTCCAACTGCGGCCAGTGCACCGACGGCTATGAGGGCGCGCATGCCGTCCGGATGGCCAGCAATCAACCCTGGGGTGCCCTTGGACAATACGATGCCCAAGGCGGGCAGCGCCACCAGTCCCAGTGAACAGGCCGCAATGGCCGGGGCCGGGATGCCGCGGAGCTTCTCTCGCGTGATGTTCACGCTGATTCCGTAGCAAACGGTAGCCACCACCAGCATGAGGGCGGGGGTCAAGGTATCCGCGCTCAAGGTCGCGCCGGGTGATTCGGCTCCGGCCTGTGCCAAAATGAGCCAGGCGGTCCCCAACAGACCAACGAGGATGCCTACGATTTGCCTGGGCTGCACGGCCGTTCCAAATGCTGCGAATCCAATGATCAAGGTCCACAAGGGGCTCAAGGCATTGAGCATACCGGCCATGGCGCTCGGCAGTTTTACTTGGGCCATGGCGAACAGTAAGGCGGGGATGAAGCTGCCAATGATCCCGACGCCGGCAATCCATCGCCAGCGTTCGCGTGCAATGCGCCGAGCATGCCTCAGCGACACTGGCAGAAGGGTAGCCCCGGCGATGGTCACCCGCAACGCGGCCAAGTCAACCGGTGGCAACAAGGCGGTTCCGTCGCGTGCAAACAGGCCAATTTTCATCAAGATGAAACTGCTCCCCCACACGAATCCGAGCAGCAGCAGCACCAGGGCAGGTGCTAAACGGTAGGGAGGGGAGGATACATTGGTGGCCATGGGAGCGTGAATTGCGGCCGAAATTAGGATTGAATTACCATAAGTTGGAAAGCGAGCCTCTTGTTCATCGGTATATTCGCAGCATGATGATTTGGAACAAAATCACAGGCTTCCTCGGTGCGGCATTGCTGGCGTACGGAAGTCTGATGCTCGGCGGATGCTCGGAGTCGGATTCGTATGCCGTTTCCGAAGGGTACGAGGCCGGAACGACGGAAACGTCAACGGCGAAGCTTGAAATCTCAGGCATGATGTGCGCCCACGCGTGCGGTGGTAAAATCAAAAAGGAGCTGCTGGAAATTCCAGGCGTGGCTAATGCTTCCATCGATTTCGAATCGGGCCGTGACTTGAACGCTGCAGAGGTGGAATTCGACCCTGAAGCGGTAACGCCAGAATTTCTGGCCGAAGTGGTCAATGGCATTGCGGACGGCAAACTGTACGCCGTGGCAGCGGTCCAAGTGACGCATTTTGCAAAAGAAGCTACCCTTTCACAGTAGGCTCAAGTCGTTGCGGCGGCTGACGCGTGTGGCGATGGGCATGACGTTCCTTGTCGTACTCGCAGGGAGTGTTGTGCGGATGACCGGCTCCGGCATGGGTTGCCCGGACTGGCCCAAGTGTTTTGGCCTGATGATTCCGCCCACAGAAGCCTCGGAAGTGATGTGGCAGGAAGGTGCGACCTACGACCGAGGCCGCATGCTGCTCAAGCGCGATACGCTGTGGGTGGCACAATCGGACGTGCATTCAACGGATTTTGAAGCCGAACGTGAGACGGGTCAGTGGGTCGCTTACGAAAAACACGACTATGCGGTGTTCAACCCCCTCCACACGTGGGTGGAATTCATCAACCGGTTGCTCGGGGCCTTGACCGGAATTCCGGCGCTTTTTCTGTTGGGTTGGACGTTTTGGCGCGGGGTAAAAGTGCGGCATTGGAAGCCCTTTGCCTGGGCCATCGTTCACTTGTTCTGGTTGGGCTTGGTCGCTTGGTTGGGCAAAAAAGTGGTGGACGGCAACCTCATTCCATTCTCCATCACCATTCACATGTTTGGTGCTATGGCCATTTTGGTGAGCCTTGCCGGATTGCTTCATTCGGTGTGGGAGCACCAGAGCGCCCGGCGTATCGATGTTTTGCCAACGGGCAAAGGTTGGATCACCGCCGCACTGGTGTTAACCATCGCACAACTTGTGTTGGGCACCCAAGTGCGCGAGCAAGTGGATGTGCTGAACCATGCAGAGGTGCTCAGGGCCGATTGGATTAGCGCATTGCCGGGTTGGTGGAAGGTCCACCGTTCGGGTTCGTGGGTGGTCCTCGCTGCTCAACTGTTATGGCTCATGCCGCTGCGTAAATCCGAGGGCAGCTTGCGTACAATGGTGCGCCTGGTTTCTTCTTTGCTCAGCGCGCAAATTCTGACCGGTGTCCTTTTCGTCAATTTCGGCATGCCGGCTTGGGCACAGCCGGTTCATTTGCTCTTGGCCGTTGGTCTGGTGCTGTCGAATGTTTGGGTGCTGTTGCATTATCGTTCGCAGCATACGTGACCTGCAGTTGAAGGGTACAAAAAAAGGCGGTCCAACGGGCCGCCTTTTTTGTGAATGGCTCATACGTTGATCAACCGCTGCACATTTCGCAATCCGATCCGTTTTCGATGGAACACGCCATGGCAGCTTGTTCTTCATCGGTCATCTCGGCAACAGATTTGCGAGGAGTTTCGGTTTGTGGCGCCGTCTTGTATTTCTTGTCTACCGTGAACTTAATAGCATCGGTCGCGGCCTTCGTGCGGAGGTAGTACATGCCCGTCTTCAATCCTTTCTTCCATGAGTAGAAGTGCATTGAAGTGAGCTTGGCAGTGTTGACGTTCTCCATGAACACGTTCAGCGACTGCGATTGGCAGATGTAGGCGCCGCGGTCAGCAGACATGTCGATCAGCGCGCGCTGAGGAATCTCCCACGCGGTCCGGTACAGCGCTTTCAGGTTTTCCGGAATCTCATTGATGTTCTGGATGGAGCCGTTGGCACTGATAATGCGGTTCTTCATGTCATCATCCCACAAGCCCAGCTTGGACAAGTCACGCAAGAGGTGCTTGTTGACGATGATGAACTCACCGGACAAGGTACGGCGGGTGTAAATGTTCGAAGTGTAGGGCTCGAAGCATTCGTTGTTGCCGAGGATTTGTGCGGTAGAGGCTGTGGGCATGGGGGCCAACAGCAGGGAGTTTCTCAAGCCGTGCTCTTTGATTTCGTCCTTGAGCACATCCCATTCCCAACGGTCAGTAGGCGTGACCCCCCACATGTCGAATTGCAATCGGCCTTCGGAAGCAGGCGAGCCTTTGAACGTTTCATAGGCCCCTTCTTCTTTAGCGAGGTCTTTGGAAGCCGTGCAGGCCGCGTAGTAAATCGTCTCGAAGATCTCGCGGTTCAATGCACGAGCCTCATCCGAGTCGAAGGGTTGACGCATCAAGATGAACACATCCGCCAAGCCTTGCACACCCAAGCCAATGGGACGGTGGCGCATGTTGGAATTGCGCGCTTCGGGGATGGGATAATAGTTGCGGTCGATGATGCGGTTGAGGTTCTTCGTAACCTGGTAGGTAACTTGGAACAACTTCTCGTGGTCGAATGTCCCGTCGTTGATGTACTTCGGCAAAGCGAGGGAGGCCAGGTTGCACACTGCCACCTCGTCCGGTGCGGTGTACTCGATGATCTCCGTGCAGAGGTTTGAAGAACGGATGGTGCCGAGGTTCTGTTGGTTGGACTTGCCGTTTGCGGCGTCCTTGTACAGCATGTATGGCGTACCCGTTTCTATTTGTGATTCGAGGATTTTGAACCAGAGTTCTTGTGCCTTGATGGTTTTACGTCCTTTGCCTTCAGCCTCGTACTTGGTGTAGAGCTTTTCGAACGCAGCGCCGTGGTTATCTGCCAACCCCGGGCACTCGTTGGGGCACATCAGTGTCCACTCGCCGTTATCCTCAACACGCTTCATGAACAAGTCAGGAATCCACAGGGCGTAAAACAAGTCACGTGCGCGCTGCTCTTCTTTTCCATGGTTCTTCTTAAGATCGAGGAAATCGTGGATGTCGGCGTGCCAAGGTTCAATGTAAACGGCAAATGAGCCCTTGCGTTTTCCGCCGCCTTGGTCAACGTAGCGTGCGGTGTCGTTGAACACACGCAACATCGGAACAATGCCGTTGGAGGTGCCGTTGGTCCCTTTGATGTACGAACCCGTGGCGCGGATGTCGTGAATCGCAAGGCCGATGCCTCCAGCGTTTTGTGAAATCTTCGCGCACTGCTTGAGCGTGTCGTAGATGCCACTGATACTGTCCTCTTGTGTGGTCAACAGGAAGCAGCTGGACATCTGGGGCTTTGGCGTACCCGAGTTGAACAAGGTGGGTGTTGCGTGGGTGAACCAGCCTTCGCTGAGTCCGTTGTACGTTTCCACCACCGCATCGAGGTCGTCCTTGTGAATACCAACGGCTACACGCATGAGCATGTGCTGAGGGCGCTCGACGATTTCGCCATTGATTTTGAGCAGGTAGCTTCGCTCGAGGGTTTTGAACCCGAAGTAATCGTAGTTGAAGTCCCGGTCGTAAATGATCTGGGAGTCCAGGAATTCCGCATTATCGCGGATGATTTCAATAACGTCATTCGCCACCAAGGACGCATTTTCACCGGTGATGGGGTCCACATACGTGTGAAGGTCTTCCATGGTTTCAGCAAAGGATTTCTTGGTCCCTTTGTGGAGATTGGAAACGGCGATGCGGCTCGCCAAGCTGGCGTAGTCGGGATGCGTTACAGCATTGGTCGCAGCGACTTCAGCAGCCAGGTTGTCCAATTCAGTCGTGGTCACCCCATCGTATACGCCCTCAATGACGCGCATGGCCACCTTGGTCGGATCTACGGAATCATGCAACTCGTAGCAGAGTTTTTTAATCCGTGCGGTGATTTTATCGAATTGTACCGGTTCTGTGCGGCCGTCGCGCTTGACTACTTGCATGGTGCGAGTGGTTGTTTAGGGGTAAAAATGAAGTGGTGGTTGGTGATGAAGTGATCCTTTGGATAAATCCGGCGATTAAAAGTCGGCATCCAGGCTGAAGGATTTTGACCCCTCGTCGGATTTTGTTAACACCCCTGCTTTTTGATATTCACCGACGCGCTTCTCAAAGAAATTGGTCTTTCCCTGGAGGGAAATCATGTCCATGAAGTCAAATGGGTTGGTAACGTTGAACTCCTTTTCGGTGCCGAGCTCTACCAACAAGCGGTCGGCAACGAATTCGATGTATTGGGACATCAAATCGGCGTTCATGCCAATCAAGCGAACGGGCAACGACTCGCAAATGAACTCCTTCTCAATCTCAACCGCGTCGATGATGATCTTGCGCAATGTCTTAACCGGAAGTTTGTTGACGATGTGGTCGTTATAGAGCAGGCAGGCGAAGTCGCAGTGCATGCCTTCGTCGCGTGAAATCAATTCATTGGAGAAGCTCAAGCCTGGCATGAGGCCGCGCTTCTTCAACCAGAAGATGGAGCAGAAGCTGCCGCTGAAGAAGATGCCTTCAACTGCAGCGAACGCTACGATGCGCTCGGCGAAGGAGCCGTTATCAATCCAATCCAATGCCCATTCTGCCTTCTTCTTCACGCAATCCATGGTCTCGATGGCGTTGAAGAGCTTGTCTTTCTCAGCATCATCCTTGATGTACGTGTCGATCAACAGCGAGTACGTCTCGGAGTGGATGTTCTCCATCATGATCTGGAAACCGTAGAAGAACTTCGCTTCAGTGTATTGTACTTCGGCCACAAAGTTCTCGGCGAGATTCTCATTCACGATGCCGTCCGAGGCAGCGAAAAACGCCAAGACGTGCTTGACAAAGTAACGCTCATCGTCATTCAGCTTCTCATTCCAGTCTACCATGTCCGCAGCCAGGTCGATTTCTTCTGCTGTCCAGAAGCTCGCTTCCGACTTCTTGTAAAAGTTCCAGATGTCGTTGTGCTTGATCGGGAACAGGACAAATCGGTTGGGGTTGTCCTCGAGAATGGGTTCGGTCACCACCGTATTCTCTGGCAACACTTCTTCAATAGAAGTTTGCACGCTCGCTGAGCTTGTCTCGTTCACGTCTGTAGTGGTCAAATCCTCGGGTGTCTGTGCGCTCATGGCGGTGATTAGGTTGGTGCCAGCGAGTGGCGGGTGAAACGTTAAGTCGGTCGCAGCCCCTCCCTCTTTTGAGCCGTCGAAACCCGCTTCCGTTTCGGGGGTCGAAGTCCTGTCCTCGATGGCTATCCAATGTTCCAAAACCATTGGAAACACTGGGATTTCGAGGCTAATGACTTGTTCTCCACCTTTGGAGTCGGGCTCAGTAGCGTTTTGAAAAAGGGCCGTTGGACGCAGGATAATCCTGGAGCCTTGACCATTGATGTCCCCAAAGAAAGCAGAAGAGAAGGCACAAGACCAAGACAAAACAATTCACAAATCGAGGTAGTTTTTAACAGTCAATCTGTGCGAAATCCGTGGAACCACTGGCAGCGTTGAGAAGGCGCGAATTTTTAGTTCATTGGGGATAAAAAATCTGGAAAAGCACTTGGTTTTTTTGTGTCGTTGTCTAAGGAAGTCGGCTCGGTTTTTATTCAAGCCCTTGACTCGCCGTGAGTTCGGTCTGAGCGTTGTAAAATTTTAGCCGGACGTGACCCGCTTCCCTTCGTATTTTCGCGTCATGTTTAAGACGCTTCTGAAAAAATTGGTCGGCGATAAGGCTGAGGGGGACATGAAGGAAATCCAGCCGGTTGTCGATGCTGTCCACGGTTTCGAATCGGCCATGAAAGCGTTATCCGATGACGGGCTACGATCGAGGAGTGAGGAATTACGCCAGCGCATCCAAGGTCATGTTGCAGAGCTGGAAAAGGAAGAACAATCGCTGCGCGCAGACGCCACTGCCATGGGCGAGGACCAGTTGGAACAGAAGGAAGCGATTTATGAGCAAATTGACGGGCTGACCAAACGCATCGATGAAGCCCTGGAGGAGGTGTTGGAGACGGTCATGGCCGAAGCATTTGCCTTGGTCAAAGAGACGTCTCGGCGTTTGGCCGAAAATGGGCAACTCACCGTCACGGCTTCAGATTGGGACCGGGACATCGCGGCCGAGCGCGGCGGAGTCAACATCAATGGCGACCAAGCCACTTGGGGCAATGCGTGGATGGCCGCCGGTTCGGAAGTGCAGTGGAATATGGTGCACTACGATGTCCAGCTGGTCGGCGGCGCGGCGTTGCACCGTGGCAAGGTGGCGGAGATGCAAACGGGTGAAGGCAAGACCTTGGTGGCGACGCTTCCCATTTTCCTCAACGCGCTGACCGGAAAAGGCGTGCACCTCGTTACCGTGAACGATTACCTCGCCCGACGCGACTCGGAGTGGATGGCGCCGTTGTTTGAATTCCACGGCATGCGGGTCGATTGCATCGACAAGCACCAGCCCAACAGCGAATCCCGCCGGGAGGCGTACCGCGCCGATATCACTTACGGCACCAACAACGAATTCGGCTTTGACTACTTGCGGGACAACATGGCCCAGCGCCCGGAGCAGTTGGTCCAGCGCAAGCACCACTTCGCCATTGTAGATGAGGTCGACTCCGTGCTTATCGACGAAGCGCGAACACCGTTGATCATCAGCGGACCCACGCCCAAGGGCGACCAGCAGGAATTTGTAGAGCTGAAACCCAAAGTGGTGCAGCTCATCACGGTCCAACAAAAAGCGGCCCAGCAGTTCCTGACGGATGCCAAGCGCTTGCTGCAAAAAGACGGGCCCTCCAAGGATGACATCGCCGAAGGCGGATTGGCCTTGTTCCGAGCGTACCGTGCATTGCCCAAGTCGAAGCCGCTCATCAAATTTTTGAGCCTCGAGGGCATGAAGCAACAGATGCTCAAGACCGAGGCCATCTACCTTGCGGACAACAAGCGCGAGATGCCCAAAGCCGACGCCGAGCTCTACTTCGTCATCGATGAGAAGCAGAATCAAGTCGAACTGACTGAAAAGGGCATTGAGTTCTTGACGGCGAACATGGAGGACGAGAATTTCTTCACCATGCCGGATTTGGCGACGGAATTGGTGTCCATCGACAACGGCGAGGGAGACGAGGAAGCCAAACTCGATAAGAAGAGCCAACTCATGGCGGACTATTCCGTAAAGAGCGCCCGCGTCCACACCATGAACCAGTTGCTCAAGTCGTACGCATTGTTTGAGAAGGACGTGGACTATGTAGTAATGGACAACAAGGTCAAAATTGTCGATGAGCAAACGGGCCGCATCATGGACGGCCGCCGCTACTCCGACGGTCTGCACCAAGCCATTGAAGCGAAGGAGAACGTTAAGGTGGAGGCGGCCACACAGACTTACGCCACGGTCACGCTCCAAAACTACTTCCGCATGTACCACAAGCTTGCGGGCATGACCGGTACGGCCGAAACCGAAGCGGGTGAGTTGTGGGACATCTACAATCTCGACGTGATGGTCATCCCGACCAACAGACCCATTGCCCGGATGGACCGCGAAGATTTGGTCTATAAAACGAAGCGCGAGAAGTACAACGCCATCATCGATGATGTCGTAGCGCTCAGCGAAGCCGGCCGACCGGTCCTCGTGGGTACGACGACGGTCGAGGTCAGTGAGCTGCTCTCGCGCATGCTCGACATCCGGCACATCAAGCACCAAGTACTCAACGCCAAGCTGCACCAGCGCGAGGCTGAAATCGTGACCGAAGCCGGTAAGCCCGGCACCGTAACCATCGCCACCAACATGGCGGGCCGAGGTACCGACATCAAACTCACGGATGAGGTGAAGGCCTCGGGTGGTTTGGCCATTATCGGCACCGAGCGCCACGACAGCCGCCGCGTTGATCGCCAGTTGCGCGGGCGCGCGGGCCGGCAAGGAGATCCCGGCTCCTCGCAATTCTACGTGTCGCTTGAGGACGATTTGATGCGCCTTTTCTCTTCGGACCGGGTGTCCAAAATGATGGACCGATTGGGCCACGTCGAAGGAGATGTGATCCAGCACACCATGATCACCAAGTCGATCGAACGCGCGCAAAAGAAGGTCGAGGAAAACAACTTCGGCATCCGCAAGCGCCTGCTCGAATACGACGACGTCATGAACGCGCAGCGCGAGGTGATTTATAAGCGCCGTCGCCACGCCTTGCACGGTGACCGCATCCGCACGGACATCGCCAATATGTTCTTCGAATTGGTCGAAGCTTCAGTGTTGGCCTACCACCCCGAAAAGCAATTCGAGTCGTTCCGTCTGGCCTTGCTTCGTGATTTTGGCATCGAGCCGACGGTGGATGCAGAAGGATTTGCCACGACACCCGCGGAAGACATTGCTTTCGATACCTACCAAGCGGCCGAGCGTCTGTACCGCTCGAAGTTGCAGGAGCTGGCGCAGCGCGCCCACCCGGTCATCCAACGCGTACACGACGACCCGGCCAACGACTTCAAGCAAATCCTTGTGCCGTTCAGCGACGGCCGCAAGACCATGCAAGTTGCCACGGAAATTGAACGCAGCGTCGCTTCCGAAGGCGTGAGCGTCATGGAGAGCCTCGAGAAGGCGGTGGTATTGGCCATCATCGATCAGTACTGGAAGGAGCACCTCCGCAACATGGATGATTTGCGTTCAAACGTGCAATTGGCCCGCTTCGAGCAAAAGGATCCGCTGTTGATTTACAAGTTTGAATCGTACGAGCTGTTCAAGGCCATGGTTCAGCGTATGAATGCGGATGTGGCGGCCTTCTTGATGCGGTGTACGATTCCAACCGGACCAGCTGATCAGCAGGTTCGCCAAGCGCCGCAGGCCCGTCCGGCCATGCCAAACAAAATCAGCCTGTCCAAGGAGAACATCCAAAACATTCAGGAACAGGCGGCTTCTCAAGCCCGGCAGCAGGCGCCCGTGGGCGTCCGTCCTGGCGCTCCTCGTCCCGGTGCTAGCGGCCCGCCGCCTCCTCCGCGCAAAGTGGAGCCCGTGCGCACCGAAAAGAAAGTGCTTCCCAACGATCCGTGCCCATGCGGTTCTGGTAAGAAGTATAAGAAGTGCCACGGCTGATGATGAAGCGCCTCAATTTTCAGGTAGCCATTCCCTCAGTTGAGGCTTTGATAAAAGCGTTAGAAGGCGCCGATCCCGATGCCAAGCCGCAGTGGGGCCGCATGACATCCCCCCAGATGCTGCATCATGTAGCCGACTTTGGCGATTTGTACTTCGGTGAAATAAAGGTCAACGCGTTGACCCGTGGTGTTGCCCGACTTCTCGGCCCTTTTTTCCTGCGCACGTTGACGACAAAAAATCCGCTGGGGGGAACGCCCCGCAACCTGCGCACTATGCCGGCGATTGAGGCTTCCGCAAGCCAAGCTGTGGAGTGGGGGTCAGGCATAGAACGCGTCCGATCGATTTTCAAACGATTAGAGGTATTGGATACCGAGAAGCAGCCGCACCCATTGTACGGGAAGATGTACACTTCCGACTTTAAAGCGCTTGTGCTGCATCACACCGCGCACCATTTTCACCAGTTTGGTCTGATTTAAAACAGGTCGATTTGTTCGCCTGCCTCACGGTGTGGTCGATTGGGTGAGACACAGATCTTGCGTTTTTCGGGGCCCAATTCGTTTGCAAATGCCGCACATGTAGCCGGTGTATGGATGCTGTCCGGTTCGTGCACCAAGAAGTGAAATGATGCACCGCCCCGTGCTTCCAAGCCATTGACCCACGAGCCCCATTGCTTCAGTCGTTGCGCATCGATAGCGTCTCCCTCGTACCCACCAAACCTTACCAACACATGTGGCGCTGTGACCTGCATGTGCAACGCATCCCTTCGTCCGGCCGTATCGCTGATGACGGCTCCTACCCCCAATTCAGCCAACCGATTCCAATGGGGCTGTTCCCCCACGAACCAATCGGGATGGCGGAATTCAACCGAAACCGGTAGTTCGCGTGGCCAATGTTCTAGGTAGGTCCACAAGGCGTCTGCATGCTTCGGTGCGAAATGCGGAGGCAGCTGGATGAAGGACGGCCCGAGGCGATTGCCGAGTGCGAGCAGTCCTCGGATGAAATCGTCTGTTGGCCCTTCGCAGTTTTTGAAGCGGCGAAAGTGGCTGATTATTTGAGGAAATTTTGGGCAAAACCGAAATTCCTCAGGAGTCGCATCGGCCCATTCTTTCATTTTGGCCTCGTTGTAAATGCGGTAGTGCGTCGCATTGAACTCAATGGTCCCAAAGTTTCGGCCGTAAGCCTCCGGGAACAGCCGGCGCGGTGTCTTGTCCGGGTAGGTTGAACCAACCCAATAGGGGATGTTCCAGGTCGTACCCCCTGCATACACGCGGCACATACTCGGTTCGGCATCGAAATGCCAGTGGCTTTCCGGAAGGGGAAAGTCGGTGGGGGTGAGCCCAGTGAGAGAAGGGAGTTTGCCAAACTGCATGCGCACACAAAGTTAGACCCATTGGCGGTGAATTGCCGGCGGATCGGCTGATTGTAGCGCACAGATTTGATGGATGATTGGATCGGGGTGGAGTGTGGTGTTGCCGAGGCATTGCGTCGCGTGCAACGCATGGTTGCCGTTGGAAACGGAATGGATGATTTCATGCGAACCGTGTGCATTGGACTGGCCGGAACTGCACGACGGATTCGGTGGGCTGGTGATGAAAGAACGGTGCCGAATGCCTTTTGCTGCGACGGGTTTTCGGTTGCGCACCGAGGCAATGCTCAATGCCCAGCTCTGGTCCATCAAGTATGGGGGGCACCGGCGACTGGCTAAGCAATGGGGGAGGTGGCTTGGACTGAAAACGCCCCGACCGGTGCACCCGGACCGCCGCCTTGTCCTCGCTCCCGTGCCGCTTCATTGGCGAAAAAGATGGAAGCGGGGCTACAACCAAGCGGAGTGGATTGCACGGGGGTTGGCACAAGTTTGGCAGTGTAAGGTCGCATCGAATGCATTCAAACGCTCACGCCATCAAACCAGCATGACGGGTATGAGTCGAACGGACCGGGCTAGGCTGGTCCGAGATCTCTATCATTTCAATGCCACACCTTCGAAAGAAGAAACCGACTTTCTGGTGGTGGACGACGTGCTGACCACTGGGGCCACAATGGCTGCGTGTGGGGCTGCGATTAAGCGATCGGGATTGAACTGGCTCGGGGGCATAACCTTGGCGTTGGCATGACATTTCGCCCTGGTTTTGTGCGGTATCTTTGCCAAATGGCTGAAACGCTTGCATTGGCTCCCGGAGCATCGCGGGAAGAACGGTACGAGGCGCTGTCCAAACGATGGAAAGCGTTGCTGGGGAATGAACCCAATCGCATGGCCAATTTGGCCAATGTCGCCGCGGTACTCAAGGAAGCGTTTGATTGGCATTGGGTGGGGTTTTACCTCGTCGATGCCAAGCGGGATCAGCTGGTCTTGGGTCCGTTTCAAGGCCCGCTCGCGTGTACGCGTTTGAACCACGGTAAAGGAGTTTGCGCTGCGGCGTGGGATGAGGCGACCGTTCAAGTGGTCCCGGACGTTCACGCGTTTGAAGGGCACGTTGCGTGCAGCTCCCATACGGAATCGGAATTGGTCATTCCCATTGAAGTGGCCGAAAAGGTGGTGGCGGTGCTTGACATCGATTCCACGAAGCCTGACGATGTTTCTGCAGCGGATGTGACCGGTCTCGCGCCATTGGTAGACTTGCTGGCTGAGAATTGGAATGCCTGGGAATGAAGTACCGAGGGTCCCATTTTCGCCTGGCGTTGTTTGCTTCAGTTGTGCTGGTGATCGCGGGCTGCGCCCAAGTGTCTGCGCCTACGGGAGGGCCCAAGGATGAGACTCCGCCCGTCCCGATTCGGGTGGAACCGCCATCGGAATCAGTCAACCTTCGTCCGGAACAGTTGACCATGGAATTCGACGAATACGTGGTGTTGCGCAATACGAACCAACAGCTCGTCGTTTCGCCGCCTCTGGAGCGCAATCCGGAGTGGAGGGTGCGGGGTAAGGCGGTCGAACTCACGTTTGATTCTGAAGCGTTTGAAGCCAATCGGACGTACGTTTTTGCGTTTGGCGGGGCCATTGTCGACCTCCACGAATCCAATCCAGCGTCGGACTTGAAATGGGCGTTTTCTACCGGGCCCGAATTGGACACCATGCGCGTAGATGGGAAGGTGTTGGATCGGATGACCCGCGCAGGCAAAAAGGACCTTCGGGTCATGCTCTACCAAACGCCTGCAGTTTGGGATTCCATCTGGGCGGGCCGTCGTCCGGATGCGCTTGGGCAAACGGATGCTGAGGGCAATTTTTCAATCGGCTACCTCAGTCCTGGCGAGTTCGTGGGCTTTGCGTTGGAAGACGAAAACGGCAACTACCAATGGGATGAAGGTGAATATGTGGCCTTGGATACCATGCGTTTTGCCGCAGGCGATACGACCCTGCATTGGTTGGGGGATGACACAGATGAGGCGCCGCCGCCGCGCCGAATTTCCAGCTGTCGGGTGGACTCTACTGGCATGGCCCGGGTCGTTGCACCTGCACCCATCGATGTCGAGGAACGGTGGCGGGTGCTCATTGGTGGAGCACCGGAATCAGTTGATTTTGAGCGTGACGGCGATAGCGTCATCGTGTGGTGTGACGCCATCACGGAGGCCCCCATCGAAGAAGTGCAACTCGTTTGGAATTGGGGCATCGATGTCGATACCGCCAAGGTGCGGCCTTCACGCGCTTCGATCAGCCGTTCGTTTCGACCCCGCAAGTTGCCTCCCCTCAAGTCCGCGCCCCAGAGCGATCGGAAATGGAAATTTGATCGAGCTGTATTTGTTGAGCAGGCAGATAGCCTGTTGGTTTTCCAAGACTCCGTGGCGATTGCGAATGCGGCCTTTTCTGGATCGGAAGCAGGGGTCTTGACGCGAATGTTGACCTTGGAGTTGAATGAAGAATACGAGGCGGATTACCGTGTGGTGTGTTTGCCAGGGGCCATACGCTTTCAGGGCCAGCATGCGGATCAAGATACGTTGGTGTTCAACTGGAAAACGCACAGCGCAAATTATTTTGGGTCCTTGGTTGTGTCGCTCACGGACGTACCGGGTGCAGGATGGATGCGGTTGGGAGATGGCCGATTTCGGGTTGAGGGGGACACCACATTGGCATTTGAGCAAGTGCTGCCGGGTTCTTTGACCTTGGGATATGAGTGGGATGCCAACGGTGATTCGATTTGGCAAGACGTGAAGCCGCATGACTTCCAATCAGCTGAGCCGTATTTTTACCCAGAAGAGCAACCCACCGTCCGTTCGAACTGGCTCGTCGAATGGGATTGGTCGCTTCACACGAAAGGCCGAGAAGAATGAACAACCCTTCGCGCATTTCAACACGCTGGATTGGACTGCTGTCTGCCGTCTTGGTGATGGTAGCCGGCTTGTTCTCCACCGCGTGGTGCCAGGAACCCTACATCGCGACTTCACAGAATTACTATTGTGCCGAATCCGGGGATGAGGTGTCCATGTACTGCAACGTGTTGGCGTTTGACCCGAATACGAACGTAGACGAATGGACCTTTGCATGGAGTCCGGTCGATGAGGTCAGCGATCCTGCCGCCCAATCGGTGACCATCACCCCTGAAAACACCACGGTGTACAGTGTCGAAATGGTGGCTCCCGATGGCTCGGTATACTCAGATGAGATTACCATCACGGTGTATCCGGCATTCAGTGTCATCACCGATGCCGAAGTGGCCCTGTGTTCGACGATCGGTGGACAATTGGAGGCATCCGTGGACGTCGCCAATTCAATGGAATGGCAATGGCAGCCGTCAACGGGATTGAGCAACGCAACGATCCCCAACCCGCAAGTTCTGACAGAATTGACGCAAACGTATACCGTAACCGCAACCATATCTGGATTGGGCGGGGCTTCATGCACAGCGAGTGCCCAAGTGGACTTGATTTCGATATTCCCCGATATGGAACTTGGCGACGACGTGGTGGCCTGTTCGGAGGAAACGGTGACCTTGGATCCGGGGCTGCCGGTGAATTACACGTATGATTGGACGGTGGACGGAGCAACGTTGCCCGTTCTTGACGTGACGGCATCGGGCACGTACGGCCTCACGGCCTCCTCACCGGAGGGGTGCGTCAATTCGGATGCCATCACCGTGACGTTTACGGATGGCCCGGCACTGCAATTGCCGGATTCGGCCACAGGATGCGCGAGCGCTGGGTTGCTCATCGATGCAACACCGGTCGACGCCTCAACCGGACCGTTTAATTACGTCTGGTCAAACGGTTCGAATGCCGCCTCGGCAACTTATTATGAGTCGACCACCGCGCAGGTTCAAGTAACCGATGCAGGGGGCTGTACCACCACTGCGACGCTGGAGCTGGAGGTGTTGCCGAGCCCAGAATTTTACTTCCCGTCGGATTCGGCTTTGTGTTTTGAGGATTTTCCAGGTGTACAGCACCAATTCAGCGTTCCGGCTGGTTACGCTTCATACCAATGGATGAACGGCTCCACATTGCCGTCGCTTTCCATCGATGGACCGGGTGTGTACAGTGTCGTTGTAGCCAATGAGCTCGGGTGCACCTCCGAACGGTACGTTTCAGTGATTGATTTTTGCTCCGAGCCGTTGTTGTTCATTCCGACTGCGTTTACGCCGGATGGCGACGGTTTGAACGAGGTGCTTCGTGTGGAAGGGCGCAACCTGGTTCAGCTGGATTTCAAGCTGTACAACCGGTGGGGAAGCCTGGTGTGGGAAGCGGATTCTATCGGCGATTACTGGCACGGACAGGGTCCGGATCGCACCCACTATGTGCAAGATGACCTGTACCTGTGGAAGGCGAAATACCGGCACTACACGGATCCCGCGGGCCAGTTGAGTCCGTGGTACCAGGCCACCGGCTCGGTCCGAATCATCCGCTAGCCTAGGAGTTGATTTCGAGGAATCGCTTGACGCCGTTGAGCGTTCCAAACACGACTAATGTGTCGGTTTCTTGGATCACCATCTCCGCTTTGGGGACACCTATGATATGCTCCTGCTCTTCTCCGCCTTCCGTTTCAGCCGCGAATTTCCGTCGGATGGTGATGAGGCGAAGTTCGTAGCGGTTCGTCAGGTCGATGCTGCCCAAGGTGCGGCCGATGCAGTTCTGTGGGGCGTGGATTTCGGCGATCTCATAATCGTCGGGAAGTTCCAAGAATCCGCCTATGTTGGGGTGAATCAGGCGTTCCGATACGATGCTTGCGACCTCGCTCTCTGGGGTGAGGATCTCGCGGATGCCGAGGCTGGTGAGGATGCGTTTTTGGTGGTCACCACTCGACCGAACGATGACACGAGGGACGCCTAGGTCTAGGAGGTTCATCGAGGTCAGCATCGTCGCTTCGAAGTTTTCGCCGATGGCCACGACCGCAGCGTCCATGTCTTGTACGTTTTGGGCCTGCAGCGCGCGGGCATCCGTGGCGTCCATGGTCACGGCGAGGGCCACCTCGTCTTTGATGGCCTCTGAACGGGAAGGATCCGAATCGAACGTGAACACTTCAGCGCCTTTGGCGGCCAAGGATAATGCGATTTGGTGGCCGTATCGGCCAATTCCAAAAACAGCGAATCGAGAGGATTTAGGCATGGGAGTTGAAGTCTAACGTTCGGTTTGTGAGCCCATTCAATGCGGCTGGGTGGCTGACTTAAGGATGTGCACGAATCGCGCGATGTCCTCAAAGGTATTGTACATCGGCACAGGGGCCATGCGAATGACGTTGGGCTCTCGCCAATCAACCACCACCCCCGAGTCCGTGAGCGTTTGGAACAGCTCTCGTCCGAATCCATGGGCCACGAGCGACAGCTGGCATCCGCGTCGTGTAGAGTCCGAGGGTGTAATGACTTCCAATTGTACGTTGTTGTGCTTGGCAACAGCAGCAATGCCTTGTTCCAGGTAGGTGGTTAATCGGAGGCTTTTTTGTCGCAGAGTCTGCATGCCTGCCGAGGTGAACTGATCCAGCGCGACGGCGTGGATGGCCATGTTAAAGACGGGGGCATTGGACATTTGCCACGCTTCGGCGGTGCCCATGCTGTCGAACTCGGGTTCCATCAAGAAACGGCGTTCGGCGTTATGGCCCCACCATCCTTCGAAACGGGGCACGCTGTCATCGGCGACGTGTCGTTCGTGCACGAATGCGCCAGCCACAGCTCCTGGTCCAGAGTTCAAGTACTTATATGTGCACCAACAAGCAAAGTCCACGTTCCATGCGTGCAAATCGAGGGGGACGTTCCCAACGGCATGCGCGAGGTCGAATCCGCACAGCGCTCCCGCGGCGTGGGCTGCTGCGGTGATGCGGGGCATTTCGAGCCATTGGCCCGTGAAATACTGCACTCCACCCATCATCACGAGGGCAATCTCGTCGCCACGTTCGTTGAGGATGGCCTCGATATCGGCTTCTTCAATGACACTGCCGCCTTTTCGGGGCGCCACTTCAATGATGTCAACTGCTGGATCGCCGCCATGAAAACGGACTTGGCTCGCGAGGGCATATTGGTCGGAAGGAAAGGCTTTGGCTTCACACAAGATTTTGGTGCGCTTCCCGGCGGGCCGATAGAAACTCACCAAAAGCAGGTGCAAATTCACCGTCAGTGCGTTCATGGCGACCACTTCATTGGGCTTGGCACCCACCAGTTTGGCGAGACCATTGGCAAATCGTTCGTGGTAGCTTACCCAGGGGTGTTGAGCCCTGAAATGCCCTTCTACCCCATGCTTGGCCCAATCGTTCAATTCTGCACGCAACACACCTTCTGCGGCTTTGGGCTGGAGTCCGAGGGAATTGCCTGTCAAGTAAACGGCATCTGCCCCAGCGTGCTGAGGCACATGAAACTCGTCCCGTCGGGCCGGTAAGGCGTCGGTAGCATCCAACTGCCGCGCGTGGGCCAAATCATACGGTGCGAAAGTCTCCATTTGCGTTTGTGTCGAAGAACAAATTTCGCAGGAAACGGCTCCCGAGCAGCGTCAAGCGAGCAAAAAAGCCAACACTCCTTGGAGGATGAGACAGCCATCGAGCCACAGGCTAAAGACCCATTCCTTGCTAACGGTGGGTGCGAGGACAATGCCAATCAACGCTAGGGCACCCGTTGCCGTGCGCGCTATGGAATGGTCCAAGCCATAAAAGGAGCCCATGCTGATCAACACCAACCCGACGGCCAAAGCAGTGGTGAACCGAGTGCTGGTCTGTTGCGGAACCGTGCGCATTTCGGCAGGGTCAATGAACACATCGCGCGCGTCGAATGGCAAGGTGATTCCCGCCACAAAGAGCGTTTGTGCGCCAATGGACCCCCATGTTGTCCATCCATTGAGCGCCGATACCGAAGAAAGGAATTGCAAGGGGAGCCAGCCGGTCACCAATCCCCACGCGAGGGCTATAACCGGCCATTTCAGGCGTGGAATGTCTCGCCAGCCGCGACCACCGGTGAACGGATTGGAGGCGTAACCTAAAGTGAGGATCGCCATTCCGCCGAGCACCATGGGATTGCCCAATACCACGTCAGCAATTCCCTCCCATTCAGAGGCATAGCGGAGGGCCCAGCCGACGGCAAGCGCGCCCCAGCCGATGGCTATTCTGTTCCCATGCCGTTCCAAGAAAGTCCGCCGATCGCGAGGAATCCCGGCTGGATTTTTGAGCAACTTGACGCGACGTTGCAAGGTGTAGATGCAACCGGTGGCGATGCCAATTCCCGTCACACCGGCCCACATGAAACTGTCCCAATTCCCAATGGCATGGCCATGGGTCAGCACAGTTGCGACCGCTGCGCCGACGGCCCCAAGAGCAATCCAGATGTGCGTGAAAGCCACCAACTTGACCATGGCACAAAGGTCGTGGTTCTGGTGAATTATGGGGCAGAAAAAGTGACCTTGCGCCCCTCGCGGACTCGTTTGGGTTCTTGGTGAAAAACTTTCGCTCATGTGGGCGAATCCGGGTTTAAATTTGCCGCTTTAATCGTCGCCTTAACCGCCGCTAAACCCGTCGCTTATGCACGCCGCCAAATTCACCTCTCGTCACATTGGTCCCCGCGCGGAGGACCAGCAGACGATGCTCCGAACCATTGGAGTCGCTTCCATCGAAGACCTGGTTGCCAAGACCGTTCCGGGAAAAATCCGCCAACGAGAGCGCATGTCCTTGACTCCGGCCTTGTCGGAAAGTCAATACCTCGAGCACATCGACGGCATTGCCGGCAAAAACACCGTGTTTAAGAATTACATCGGCATGGGGTACTACCCGACCGAAGTTCCAAGTGTCATCCGCCGCAACGTGCTGGAAAATCCCGGGTGGTATACGGCATACACGCCGTATCAAGCAGAGATCGCTCAAGGGCGATTGGAAGCGCTGCTGAATTTCCAGACGATGGTGTGCGATTTGACGGGGATGGAATTGGCCAACGCGTCGTTGTTGGATGAAGCGACGGCTGTGGCCGAGGCGATGGCCATGGCATTCGCGGCACGTCCGCGCGCAGTGGCCAAATCAGGCGCCAACCGATTCTTGGTGGATGAAGCGATTTACCCTCAGACGTTGGCTTTGCTCAAAACACGCGCCAAGTACCTGGGAGTAGAATTGGAAGTGGTACCACGCACTGGGATGGTGTTGGACGCGATGCCGGATGTGTTCGGCGTTTTATTTCAATATCCCGACGGAGAAGGCGTGGTTTCCGATTTGACGGCAGTGATTGAACAGGCCAAGGCGCACGACGTACAGGTCGTGGTGGCTGCTGATTTGATGGCACTTGCGCTGCTGAAAAACCCCGGCACGATGGGAGCGGATGTGGTGGTCGGTACGACGCAGCGCTTCGGGGTACCCATGGGCTATGGCGGACCGCACGCGGCATTTTTTGCTGCCAAAGAATCCTACAAGCGTCATTTCCCTGGCCGCATCATCGGCGTATCGAAGGATCGCTTGGGTGAGCCGGCGTTGCGCATGGCGCTGCAGACGCGCGAGCAGCACATCCGCCGTGACAAAGCGACCTCAAACATTTGCACGGCGCAATCGTTGTTAGCGGTCATGGCCTCGATGTACGCCGTATACCACGGTCCTGAGGGATTGCGTGAGATTGCAGAAGGCATCCACGGTGCCGCACGAAGCCTGGATGCAGCACTTCGCGCTTCTGGCAACTTCGACCAGGTCAACCCCTGTTACTTCGACACTTTAAAGATTCGTGTCAACGGTGGCACCAACGAAATGAAAGCGTTGCGTGCGCGGGCCGAGGCCATGAAAATCAATTTGCGCTACTTCGAAGACGGCATGCACGTTGGCGTAGCGTTAAACGAACGGGTATCGGACAATGAACTGACTGATCTCTGTACGGTATTCGGCGTGAGCCCCGTCTCCGGCGTCTCAACAGACCGAGCATTCTTGGGCGACCTCTGGCGCGATGTTGACTACTTGCACCACCCCGTGTTCAACCGCTACCGATCGGAGACGGAGATGATGCGTTACATCAAGCACCTCGAGAACCGTGATCTGTCGTTGGTGCACAGCATGATTCCGCTGGGATCATGCACCATGAAACTGAATGCTGCGACGGAGTTGATTCCAATCACGTGGGCTCCGTTTGCAGAGCTGCACCCATTCTGCCCACCGGAACAAGCCGCTGGTACGCGGGCGATGCTCGAAGAATTGGAAAAGGACCTGGCGACGATTACCGGTTTCGCGGGCGTTTCCCTGCAACCGAATTCAGGTGCACAAGGCGAGTTTGCCGGGTTGATGGTCATTCGCGCTTACCACTCAGCGCGCGGCGAAAGCCACCGCGACGTGTGCCTCATCCCGTCTTCAGCGCACGGCACCAACCCCGCTTCTGCGGTCATGGCCGGCATGAAGGTCGTTGTCGTTGGTTGTGACGACCAGGGAAACATTGACATGGATGATCTCCGCGGCAAGGCGGAAGCACATTCCGATCATTTGGGAGCGTTGATGATCACGTACCCCTCTACCCACGGGGTGTTTGAGGAGGCGGTACTGGACATCACCCAGTTCATTCACGCCCACGGGGGGCAAGTGTACATGGACGGTGCCAACATGAACGCTCAAGTGGGATTGACCAGCCCGGGCCTCATCGGCGCCGACGTGTGTCACCTCAACTTACACAAGACATTTGCGATACCGCACGGAGGTGGAGGTCCCGGCGTGGGCCCCATCGGCGTAGCGGAACACTTGGTGCCGTTCCTGCCGGGCCATCCGGTCATTCCGACCGGCGGCGAACAGCAGATCGATGCCATCAGCGGCGCGCCGTTTGGCAGCGCGTTGATTTGTCAGATTCCATACGCCTACATCAAAATGTTAGGTGAAGAAGGCCTCCGCCGTTCAACAGAAGTGGCCATCCTCAATGCCAATTACCTCAAAGTACAGTTGGAGAATGATTATAGCATTCTGTACACAGGCGAACAGGGAACAGTGGCCCATGAAATGATTTTGGACTGCCGATCCTTTAAGGCTTCCGCTGGGGTGGAGGTGATGGACATTGCGAAGCGCCTCATCGACTACGGATTCCACGCGCCGACGGTTTCTTGGCCTGTTGCAGGGACGTTGATGGTGGAGCCGACAGAGTCGGAGTCACTCGAGGAATTGGACCGGTTTGTCCATGCCATGGTAGCGATCCGTAATGAGATTCGAGCCATTGAAAACGGCGACGTGGACCGCGAAGACAACGTGGTAAAGATGGCGCCGCACACCGCGCGGGAAGTGGCCTCATCGACGTGGGAACACCCGTACACCCGGGAGGCTGCAGCTTACCCTTCTCCGGAGATGGAAACACGGAAATTCTGGAGTCCGGTGGCGCGCGTGGACAATGCCTACGGCGATCGAAACCTTGTGTGTAGCTGCCCGCCACTCTCGGCCTTTGAAGAACTGCTGGGATGACGTTTCGTGCATCGCACGCGGTCACCTATATTTGCGAGAAACCTAAACCCAAACTGCTTGAGAATGAAGCACTTTTACACTGCAGCACTTGCTGTACTTCTTTCCACAGCTGTGACAGCGCAGGGCGTATTGCCTTACGCTGCAAGTAAAACAGCTCAATCCCGTCGCGTAAAGGCGGAAAACACTACGTCCGTTCAAGTTGACCGTGACGCGATTTGGTCTCACGATTGCAACATCGACAGCTGCGACACGTGGACGTTCGGCAACGGTTCAGACATCGCTGGGTCTCCGTGGGAGGGCATCGATTTGGACTTCGAATGTTCTACGGACGGACCTGCAGGTCCATACAACCAATGGGCAGGCGGGACAGGTGATTTCTCAGCGGCAAGCGCTATGAACTCGACCACGAGCGACAACGGTTTGTTGATCGTCGATTCTGATTTGTTCGGAGCAGATGCAAACTACAGCGCAGCCTGGATCGAGAACAGCTGGGTACAAACGGCTGACCCCATCGATTGCAGTTCATTGGAATTCGTGAGCATTTCGCTGGAAACGCGCTACCGCTGCTGGGACAACGGCTCTTCGGACGACAGTGAGAAGTGCTTGATTGAAATTTCCCGTGACGGCGTTAACTGGCCAGACATCGAAACATTTGCAGAAATCGACGGAACCGTTGACTACGGCGACGGTGAATTGATTGCGAGCCGTTGGGAAGTGTTCCCAGGTTACGAGACCGGTTCAGAGTCAGACAACCCATCTTTGGTGGAGTTTGACATCACTTCAGCTGCAGGCAGCCAAGAGCAAATCTGGGTGCGTTTCCGTTGGTCAGGCACCTGGGGCTACAGCTGGGAGATTGATGACATCCAGATCTACGAGACCCCGGCCAACGACATCCGCATCGATAACTACTTGAGCTACACAGATTACCTGACCACAGGCATCTGGGAAGCGGGTGTTTTCGCGGAAGGTCAGTTGGCGTCATTGGATGCGGCTGCGAAAGTGTACAACGTCGGCTACTTGGATCAAGAAGAAACATCCATGACCTTGACCGTTAACGGCACCGAGGCAGGCATGTCTGATCCCATTACATTAGGCTACCAAGCGCAAGACACCCTCCGTGTTTCTTACGACATGGGCGCAGTTGGTTCGTACGACTTGACCTACGACGTGGCTGCCATGAACGAAGATGAAAATCCGGCGAACAACAGTGCGGCCCAATCCTTCGAGGTTAGCTCTTTGCACTACGGTCGAGACAACGGCACCATGAGCGGCGTATTCCCCGGTGACGGGACAGACGATTTCATCGCATTGAATCCGTACGACATCTTTGAAGACGTGACCATTTACGCGATCGATGTCGCTGTTGCGGCCGGTTCTGAAAACGGCACACCCGTTGTGGCTCACTTGTTCGACGGATTTGATGACAACTACCTTGTTGAGCAGTATGGCGGTTTGATTGCCAGCACGGCTGAATTGGATTTGGCTGCGGACTTCTCAAACGATGGGTCAGAAGAGCCTGGCGACATCGTATGGTACACGTTGGTTTTGGAAGATCCATACACTGCCCCAGGTGGAACGGTACTCGCAGCAGGCTTTGAGCACTACGGCGGTTCAAGCGTTCAGATTTGGGAATCGCAGTTTGCTTACGACAACACGTGCTTTGTGTATGGTCCGTTCGGAAGCGGCAGCGCCTACGACTGGTACTACACCAACGAAACTCCAATGGTCCGTTTGAACCTCGATCCGAACGCTACCAATACGGTATCGGTTGAAGAGGTCAACACCGAAGCATTCCAATTGTACCCATTGGCTCCAAACCCCGCCGCTGAGACCACCCGCTTGCAGTACCGCTTGGACCAGCCTGCTGACGTGACGGTTGAAGTCTACGACATGACCGGCAAGCTCGTTCAGCAGTTGAACCGCGGCACGCTGGGTAGAGGCTACCACAGCATCACGTTGGACGTAAGTGCATTCGACGCAGGCGTCTACACCATGACGTTGAACGTCAACGGCGCACGTGCGACAGAGCGTTTGCTCGTCGACTAATTGAGGCATACACAGGCGAAGGCCTGTCAAAGAAGAGGGGAGTCCCAGCCGGGGTTCCCCTCTTTTCATTTAAACCGTGGGATTTCAATTCGAATGCAGTAATTTCAGGCGTTGAAAATCTGATTCACACAACATGAAGAACTTTACTTTGCTTTTGGTTGCGTTCTTGGGGCTCTCGTTGGCTTCACAGGCGCAGCGCATTACGGATGTATATACATTCGCACAGACCCCCCAAGACCTGTCAGCTGCAGAAGCTGAAGCCATGCGTGGCACCGGCGAATCTTCGTTGGAAGTAGCTCAGCGAGGCGGTGGAACGATCTTGTTCTACGAAGATTTCGCCAACGGCTTCGAAGGCAACAACGGCATCGGTGCCTGGACTGCAGAGGACACCGGAGAAGGCATGATTTGGCAAGCGGTAGACGAAGCCGGTAACGGTTACTACGCGGATGGATCGGCTTCTGGGGTTCAACCTCCGGCAGGCGAATTCTCGACCAACATCGGCACCATCAACTCCACCACAGCCGACAACGGCTGGATGGTGTTTGACTGCGATTACTTCAACACCCCCATTTCTGAAGGGTATGAAAACACCGAAGGTTGGATCACTTCCCCAACATTGGACTTGACCAATTCGGGTTCTGTCGTCATCACGTGGGAGCAGTACTTCCGTTACTGTTGCTACCCGTACGCCCCAATCTACTTGGAAGTTTCCAATGACGGAGGCGCGACGTGGACCACGTTCGATGCACACGGTACGTTCATAGAGTCGGCCAACTCTGCGTCGGCGAACGTATTGACTACATCAGTAGACATTTCGTGCGTAGCGGCCTACAGCGCAGACGTACAGGTTCGCTTCTCCTACTTGCAGGCGCCTGAAACGGGCGACGCGTACAGCCACTACTACTGGGGCATCGACGACGTGACCATCTCTGAGAACCCCGTTGCGAACGATTTGTCAACGGTTCAGCTCACCAACGGTGACGTTTGGAACGTATTCGAGTACCGTGTGACGCCACTCGAGCAGGCCATCCCTGAAGCAGATGGTGGTTTGTTGGCGGGCGTATTGTACCGCAACAGTGGAAACGCTGACCAAGACGAGACCACGGTTACTGTGGAAGTCCTTGACGAAGGCGGTAACGTACTCAGCACAACCGTCGAAGAACTCGGAACCGTAAACAGCTTCGCCAACGCGGTGAACTGCCCAGCGAACTCACAGGATACTGTGTACGTGGCGACTGGTTGGACCCCAACTGAGACGGGCAACTACGTGCTTCAGGCGACCATCGCTTCGGCCAACGAAGATGAGAACCCCGACGACAACGTAATCAGCAAGGTCATCGTTTACACGGATGACGAGTACGGCCATGATGACGAAGGTGACTTGAATGTGGAATTCAGACCTATGGACTCGGATATCGCTGGTCTCTTTGACCCAGCCGGCTACGGCAACTACTTCCACATGCACAATGCAGGGTCCATGGCCTACGGTGTAACCGTACGCTTTGGCCCAAACTGTGGTGGCGGTGACTTGGAATTTGAAACCCGCTTGTACACCTACGACGGAGCAGTAGGCTTGACAGATTCACCGTTTGAGACCACATACTGGGCATACGATGATGCTTGGACTCCGGGCAGTGCGGAGACCAGTGAATACGTATACCTCCCGTTCGAAGATCCAATTGAACTGACCAATGAGGATTTCTACTTCGCGGGAATCATCAATGAATTTGAAAGTGAAGCGGAATTGACCGTTTTGGGCAATGCCAACTCGGACACTGATAACTCGACTGGAGATTACGGCTTGACCGGCGCAGGCGACTTCGTATGGTTTACATCGCAAACAGCGACCCCAGCGATTCGTTTGATCTTGTCTGAGCGTGTGGGCATCGACGAGATTGCCAACTACAACGGCATTGATTTGCACCAAAACGTTCCCAACCCAGCGAACGGCACCACCATGGTCCGCTTCGAGATGTTGCAATCCCGCAATGTGACAGTGGAGATGCGTGACCTTCAAGGCCGCCTCATCCAATCTGTACAGCGTGGCCAGCTGCCTGCCGGCACGCACCAAGTGGAATTGAACGTGTCGGACTTGCAGAGCGGTATTTACACGTACACGCTTGTTGCAGACGGTATGCGCTTGACCAAGAAGATGATGGTCAAGTAATAGAGCAGACTTTCAACCTTTGAGGAAAGGGCGGTTTTCGGACCGCCCTTTTCTTTTTCAGGGGGGTTCAGAAGTACCTTCGCACCATGTCGTTGAAGTCTGTAATCGGCCATTGGTTGGCGGTGCGAACCGCAAAGCGTGAAGCGCGCAAAGCAGCAGCTGGACCGATGCACCAACAGCGCGTTTTTGAGCAATTGGTGGCGCGCGGTGCTTCGACGGAATTTGGCCGAGACCACGGCTTACGAGCGGGCATGACCCATGTGGAATTTTGTGCGGCTGTCCCGGTGCGGGACTACGAACAACTCAAGCCGTGGGTGGATCGGGCCGTGGCAGGGGAGTCCGATATTCTGTGGCCGGGTGTTCCCCTTTATTTCTGCAAGACCAGCGGAACGACGAGTGGCGCTAAGTACATCCCCATTACGCGGGAGAGCATGCCGAACCACCTCAATTCCGCTCGAAACGCATTGTTGCACTTCATCGCCAATTCGGGTCGCGCACAATTCCTGGACGGCAAGATGATTTTCCTCCAGGGCTCGCCGGAACTTCAAAAAACCGAGGGCGGCACGCCCATGGGCCGCCTCAGTGGCATCGTCGCCCACCATGTGCCCAGCTATTTGCAAGCCAACCGGCTTCCTTCCTATGAAGCCAACTGCATCGAGCCGTGGGAGGCCAAAATCGATGCGATTGTAGAGGAGACGAAGGGCGAGGACATGCGGTTGATCAGCGGCATTCCCGCGTGGGTGCAGAATTACTTCGAGCGTTTGCTGGAAGTCACGGGCGCGGCCAACGTCAAAGAAGTGTTCCCCAACTTGGAGTTGTTCGTGTACGGCGGGGTGGCGTTCGAACCCTACCGGGAGCGTTTTCGCAACCTGATTGGCGGTGACGTGCCAACGGTCGAGTTGTTCCCGGCGTCGGAGGGTTTTTTCGCTTACCAAGATGAGCTTCCTTCAAAGGGCTTGCGCCTCAACGTCGACGAGGGGATTTTCTTCGAGTTTATTCCGGCTTCCGAGTATTTCGATGAAAACCCCTCGCGGCTGACCTTGGCTGAAGTGGAGGTGGGGGTCCAGTATGCGTTGATCGTAACGAGCAATGCGGGGCTGTGGGCCTACGATGTGGGCGATACAGTCAAATTCACGTCAATTGATCCGTACCGCCTCATCGTCACAGGGCGTATTAAGCACTTCACGAGCGCGTTCGGTGAGCATGTCATCGCTGAAGAGGTGGAAGGGGCGTTGCAGGAAGCGCTCGAGGCTCACGGAGGCGCAG
>JBELBV010000028.1:0-33368 GCA_042095135.1 Flavobacteriales bacterium
GAGCGGATTATGTGGATTTCGCGCCTGACCGCGTCGCCATGCAGGATGCGACGGCACAGATGGCGCTGTTGCAGTTCATGCAGGCCGGAAAGAAAGCGGCCGCTGTGCCATCAACGGTGCATTGCGACCACTTGATTCAAGCCAAGGTGCAGGCCGATTCGGATTTGCAAGAGGCGATCAATAAGAACAACGAGGTCTACAATTTCCTCGAGTCGGTTTCAAACAAATACGGCATCGGATTCTGGAAGCCCGGTGCGGGCATCATTCACCAGGTGGTCCTCGAGAACTATGCGTTCCCGGGTGGCATGATGATCGGTACGGATTCCCACACGGTGAATGCCGGTGGATTGGGCATGGTGGCCGTGGGAGTGGGCGGTGCCGACGCTGTGGATGTGATGGCCGGTATGCCGTGGGAGTTGAAATTCCCCAAGCTCATCGGCATCAAGCTGACTGGATGCTTGTCCGGTTGGGCATCTGCGAAAGACGTGATTCTGAAGGTAGCCGGAGTACTCACTGTAAAAGGAGGCACCGGATGCATCGTGGAATACTTCGGCGACGGCGCTGAATCGTTGAGCTGCACCGGTAAAGGCACCATCTGCAACATGGGCGCCGAGATTGGGGCAACCACCTCCACATTCGGATACGATGCGAGCATGAAGCGCTACCTCGAAGCGACCGGACGGGCTGACGTTGCAGCGTTGGCCGATGGCATCAAGGAGCACTTGACCGGCGACGCCGATGTGTACGCCAATCCTGAGCAGTACTTCGACCAAGTGATCGAGATCAACCTCAGTGAATTGGAGCCGCACCTGAACGGACCATTCACGCCGGATTTGGCTACGCCTATCAGCGAGATGAAGGCTGCGGCCGAGGCCAATGGCTGGCCAACGGAATTGGAATATGGTCTCATCGGTTCGTGCACCAACTCGAGCTACGAAGACATCAGCCGCTCGGCGAGCATTGCCAAGCAGGCGATCGAGAAAGGCATCAAGGCGAAAGCGACATTGACCATTACGCCCGGCTCCGAGCAGGTACGCTACACCATCGACCGTGATGGTTTCATTTCCATCTTCGAAGAGATGGGTGGCAGCGTATTCGCCAATGCATGCGGACCGTGCATCGGTCAGTGGGCGCGTTCAGGCGCAGAGAAGAAGGAAAAGAACTCCATCGTTCACTCCTTCAACCGCAACTTCGCGAAGCGAGCAGACGGCAACCCGAACACTCACGCTTTCGTGGGCTCACCTGAATTGGTGACGGCACTCGCAATTGCTGGAGATTTGACGTTCAATCCGATGAAGGATAGCCTCAAATTGTCCGACGGCAGTGAAATCATGCTCGAGGAGCCTACGGGCGACGAATTGCCAACTTCGGGTTTCGCCGTCGAGGATGCGGGTTACCTCGCCCCAGCGGAGGACGGAAGCGGTGTGGAAGTGGTGGTCAACGAAGGATCCGAGCGCTTGCAGCTCTTGACGCCATTCGCCGAGTGGAATGGTGAGAACATCCGCGACGTGCGCTTGCTCATCAAAGCCGCAGGCAAGTGCACCACTGACCACATCAGCATGGCCGGTCCTTGGTTGCGGTATCGCGGTCACCTGGACAACATCTCGAACAACACCCTCACCGGTGCGGTGAACGCCTTCAACAACGAAACCAACTCGGTCAAGAACCAATTGACGGGCGAGTACGGAGAAGTGCCTGCCGTTCAGCGCGAATACAAAGCAGCGGGTGTCCCCACGGTCGTTGTGGGTGACTCCAACTACGGAGAAGGCAGCTCACGTGAGCACGCAGCCATGCAGCCTCGTTTCCTCGGTGTAACGGCGGTACTGGTGAAGTCGTTTGCGCGCATCCACGAGACCAACCTGAAGAAGCAGGGCATGCTCGGGTTGACGTTTGCGAACGAAGCGGACTACGATTTGATTCAAGAGGATGACCGATTCCACTTCGTGGATTTGGATGCTTTTGCACCTGGCAAGCCACTCACGATTGCAGTGGAGCACGCCGACGGCAGCAAGGACACCATCTTGGCGAACCACACCTACAACGCCTCGCAGATTGATTGGTTCCGCGCGGGCTCTGCATTGAACTTGATCAAGCAGGAGCAGTAATTGGATCCGATGATCGAATCCGGTTGGGAGTTCCTCCCGGATCGGGCCATTATGTGGCCTTCGGAATCGACCTTGATTGTATCGGACCTTCATTTGGGCAAGGCGGCCCACTTTCGTCGCCATGGCATTGCGGTGCCCAATGCGGTCAATGCCAACACTCTGGAGCGCCTCTCAGCACTCGTCACGAGCCACCGGCCACGGCGGCTTTTGGTGCTGGGCGACTTGTTCCATAGCGAAGAAAACAGTGAGTGGTTGGAGTTCCAAGCGTGGTTGGCTGCATTGAATACCGAGCCGTGGTTTGATGAATTTCGACTCGTGGAAGGCAACCATGACATTTTGCACCCATCGGCTTTTGAAGGGATGCGATTGGCGCGCAGTGCGCAATGGTCACACAGGGCGTGGGTTTTCGCTCACGACCCTGCCGATCTGGTGAATCTGCCCGACGGCACGAATGGAGTCGCGGGCCACCTGCACCCTGCCTTGAGCTTGGTCGGAAAGGGGCGTCAGAGCCTCAAATTGCCCTGCTGGTGGTACAGCGCGGAGCGCCGTACGCTCGTGGTTCCGACATTCGGCACGTTCACGGGGTCGGTTTCGGTGAAACCAAAACCTGGAGATACGTGCTGGGTAACCACCGGCGATGCGGTGGTGTCGGTCCCGGTAAAGCGCTAATCGTTAGTCGATGATGCCGGTAAACGTTCCGGTGAAGGCGATGGGCAATCCAACGAGGATGCTGTCCACGGATTCGCGTACTGTCAGGTTGAATTCCACGGTTTCTTCTCCACCGCTGTAGGCCGGGTTGATGACAATCGAACCGTCGGTGGCTTTGTAGTCCCGGATGGGAAAGAGGTCGTCGCCGTGGTTGATGACTTGGACCAGGTGCTGAACGTCGTCTTGCTGGACGTAGTAGACTACGTCGTCCAATACGGGGAACGAGAAGTGGAACGTCAAATCATGGGCAGGCACGTGCGCATCCACCTCATCTGGTGTGCGGAGGTCGGCCACAATGTGGTAGCTTCTCGACAGCGGCTCCAAGCTGTCTGGGACCACGGCTTCTGCCATCTTCAGGGTGTACAAGCTGTCGCCAAACGTTACCGACCCGCACTCGCAAGAGTAGACAGGGTTGATGAATTCAGGGGCCTTGTAGCAACCGGCCAAAGCGCCTACAAGGGCGACAACGAGCAGGCTTAATTGAATGCGATTTGCGATCATGTTCAAATGGTTCGGAGGTGCAAGATACTGCGGAGGTGGAGTCTTTCAAACTGAACCGCTCAGGGTGCCGAGCGTTGCACAGGGTACAAGAGGTACGGTTGACGCAATGCATCAAACGCGCGCAACCCATTGAGCCAATGCTCAACAAACTCGCTCATTTCCAATTCGCCGCGGATCACCTGTTCGAGCGATTCGTCACCGCTGAGGCGTGCCAAGGAACTCGACGAGGTGACGAAGGCCTCCTCAGGAACCGCGATTTGCCACATCCGCGCATAATCCGGAATGGCATTCCATGAAAAACTGCTCGGCGCTTGCATCCAAGCCTCGCCCAGTCCATCTAGGTTTTGACCAAAGCAGACAGTGCCTTCGTGCTTGGGATGCGGCGCCGCACCGGGCACCGGCTGGGGTGTGAACGCAAACGAACCCAAAGTGCCATGCGGCATACCGATGCACTCAAACGGGGTTGGGGTGCCGCGCCCGACGCTCACCACCGTGGGTTCAAATGGACACAACGACGGGTACAGTGCGATGGACTCGGGCGACGGTAGATTTGGCGACGGCGCGATGTACGGGTACCAGGCATCACTGTGCGCATAGCCCTCACATGGAATTACGATGAGGTCGCATTGGATGCCGCCTGCGAGCCAGCCTTCGCCGTTGAACAACCGGGCCATTTCCCCTAGGGTCATGCCGTGCAGCACGGGCACCGGCACTTGCCCCACGAAGGACTTCCATTTTTCGGATCGCACGGGCCCGGCGATTTGATGACCGTGCGGGTTTGGCCGGTCGAGGACGACGACAACCTGACCGTTTTCGGCTGCAGCCTCCATGACGAGAAAGAGCGAGCTGAGGTAGGTGTAAAACCGTGCGCCAACATCCTGGATGTCGAAGATGATCATGCGAACATCTTGTAGGCTTTCAGCTGTGGGTTTGCGGTGCTTGCCGTGCAAGCTCAAGATGGGTAGGCCGGTTGCGGGGTCTACGCTGTCGTCGATGTTGGCGCCGTTGTGGGCTTCCCCTCGAAATCCGTGCTCCGGCGCAAAGACCTTCCGCACGTCAACGCCCAAGGCGAGTAAGGTGTCAACGAGGTGCACCGATTCGCCGTTGCGCCCGTCGCCAATGACGGAGGTTTGGTTGGCGACCACCGCCACCCGCGCTCGGCTGCACGCTTCATACAAATCCTTGATGTTTTCGTTCCCCAGCCGCACAGGACGCGGCGGAATCGTGCGTTCGACCACGTGGAGCACACCGTTGAGCGAGTCCATCACCAAGCTGTCTCGGGAAGCTTCGGCAGAGCAGGCTATGACCAAGGCCATGGATATTGTGAGGAATTTCTTCACAGGACGAATGTACCAACGTAATTTGGCAACGCGTACACGATGCCTAACTCGACTTCCCTTTCCCGAAAAATTGCCAAACGCCTCAGCGCCAACTCGTCCGCGGCCTCTTGGTCCCGACCGGTGGTGCGCATTGCGACCGTCGGGGTGGCCATTGGCCTGGCCTTGATTGTAGTGGCGACGTCCATTGTGCACGGGTTTCAGCAAGAGGTGAAGGAATTGGTGGTGGGATTCGGTTCGGACATTCAGGTGCTGAATGCCGACTACGACGATCAAAAAATCATTCGCCAGCCAGCCACCGAGGCAGCACTGTCCGATATCGAAGGCGTACAAGCCGTTCATCCTTTTTACACCCTGCCCGGCATCCTTGAATCGCAAAGTGGCGTGAAAGGGGTCGTGGCCAAAGGGCTGAACGAGGAGACGACACAGGCCTTCCTGGAAGGGTTCATGGTCGATGGCAATTTGGACATCGGAGAGGACGGTGCAGTGCTTTCGGTGCACCAGGCCCAGCGGTTGGAGCTCGCGGTGGGCGACCGTTTTACGGTGTACTTGATTGGGGGGCCGAATGGCGTGCGTCCACGGAACTTTAGATTGAAAGGAACCTACCGAACGGGGCTGCTGGAGTACGACCAAGAATTCATGTTCCTCCCTGCAGCCTGGGTGCAAGAAGCGGCCGGTTGGGGATTGGAGATGCAGGTGCTGGTGGACGGGCAAGCTGTGGAATTGCGTTCCTTCGGTTCGCGCACCGTTCCGGTGTATCAGTGGCACCGGCGCAACGGGTCAGGTATATGGGAGCCCACACGGGACGTGGTCGGAGCAACTGTGTCGCTGGTTCCTGAAGCCGATGCGGAATTCATGGTCACGGCTGTGGGACGGGACGCCAACGAACGCATCATCCCGGATTCCATTCGGTTATACGCGACGGATGGCGCGTGGGAATGGGAGCGATTGGGCGGAAGTTGGCAGGCGGCTTCGAGCGGACTGGAGGTGTACGTCGAGCCCGGGGCGGAATTGTGGGAGGTAGAGGCTCGAGTTTACGAGGCCCTTCCCATTGGCTGGCGAACCGAAACCGTGCTTCAACAGGCCCCCGAGATGTTCACGTGGCTGGGCATGTTGGACCTGAATGTCGAAATCATCATCGGTCTGATGGTCCTGATTTCTGTCATCAATATGACCTCTGCGCTGCTGATCCTCATCCTGGAACGCCGCCCCATGGTGGGCATGCTGAAAGCCTTGGGCATGCCGGATGCTCAAGTCATGAGGGTGTTCTTTTGGCAGGCGGTGCGCATCATCGGCCGCGGCTTTGTATGGGGAAATGCAGTAGGCCTTGGACTGGTCGCGTTGCAATCCTCCACCGGTTGGGTGACCCTGAAACCGGAAGCGTATTATTTGGATGTGGTGCCAGTGCGGGTGGATGCGCTGTACCTGGTCGGCGTGGAGCTGCTGGCGTTCGGGGCGTGTGCGTTGATGATGGGGTTACCAAGTTTGGTTTCGGTGCGCATTCGACCAGCGGAGGCCCTGCGAATCAACCGTTGATTTCGCCGTGAAAAACAACCCGCGAATTGTCAAGAATTTTCAATTCAACCTCGGTTCATCGCCCTACCTTTGACCGCGATGCAGGCTTCTCGTAACGTCCACCCCAACATCCTCTCCACCATTGGCAACACGCCAATGATCCAGTTGCAAAACGTCGTTGACGGATTCCCTTGTCCGGTCTACGCAAAAGTGGAGTATTTCAACCCGGGGCACAGTGTCAAAGACCGCATGGCCTTGCGCATGGTCGAGGACGCCGAGAAGCAAGGGCTCCTCAAACCGGGCGGTACCGTCATCGAATGCACCAGTGGAAACACTGGCATGGGTTTGGCGTTGGCTTGCGCGGTCAAAGGATACAAGCTCATCTGCACCATGAGCGATAAGCAGTCGAAGGAGAAAATCGACATCCTCAAAGCGATGGGTGCAGAAGTGCATGTTTGCCCGACCAACGTGGAAGCCGATCATCCGGACAGTTACTACAGCGTGGCCAAACGCTGCCAGGAAGCGGACCCGAACAGCTTCTGGTGCAATCAGTACGACAACCTCTCCAACCAAGAAGCGCACTACGCTTCCACCGGTCCCGAGATTTGGGACCAGACAGAAGGCCGAATCACCCATTTCGTTGTGGGCGTGGGCACAGGCGGTACCATCAGCGGTACGGGGCGCTACCTCAAGGATCAAAACTCCGACGTGCAGATTTGGGGCATCGACTCGTACGGCAGCGTGTTGAAGAAGTACCACGAAACCGGCGAGTTCGACGAGAACGAGATCTATCCGTACATCACAGAGGGTGTGGGGGAGGACATTTTGCCGGCCAATGTCAAGTTCGACACCATCGACCATTTTGAAAAGGTGACCGACAAGGACGGAGCGTTAGCGGCACGTGAACTCGCTCGTAAAGAAGGCCTGTTCCTCGGATACAGCTGCGGAAGTACGTTCCAGGGCTTGCGCCAGTTGAAGGACCGGTTGAAGCCCACCGATCTTGTGGTGTGCTTGTTCCACGACCACGGTTCGCGTTACGTCGGTAAAGTCTACAACGACGAGTGGATGGCCAGCCACGGCTGGCTGTGATCAGCCTTTCTTAAACTCCAGCACCGTCTTGCGGATGATGCCAATGCAGGCATCGAGTTGCTCGCGTGTCATGACGAGCGGCGGAGCAAAGCGAATGATGTTGCCGTGGGTGGGTTTGGCCAGCAGCCCGTTTTCTTTCAATGCGACGCACAGGTCCCAAGCCGTTGAGCTGTCGGGGGTGTCGTTGATGATCACAGCGTTGAGCAGACCTTTTCCGCGCACGTGGTTCAGAAGGTCGGATTCGGTAGTCAGTTCGCGCATGGCTTCGCGGAAATGCGCCCCGAGCTCGCGAGCATTTTGGGCGAGTTGCTCGTCCACCACCACTTGCAATGCCGCGATGCCCACTTCCGCAGCCACCGGATTGCCGCCAAAAGTTGAGCCGTGTTGTCCCGGATGGATGACGCCCATGATGGCGTCGTCGGCCAACACGGCGCTGACTGGATAAGCCCCGCCGGAGAGCGCCTTGCCGAGGATCAGAATATCGGCTTTGGCGAAGGTGGACTGTCGTTCGCAGTGTCCGGAACATGTACAGTTCCCGCAGGTTGCGAGCAGGGATCCGGTACGGGCGATGCCCGTCTGCACTTCATCGGCTATAAATAACACGCCCGCCGCTTGGCAGGCCGCATGCGCCCTCTTCACGAAGTCTTCCGACGGCGTGTACACGCCGGCTTCGCCTTGGATGGGCTCGACCAGGAAGCCCGCTACGTTGGGGTCTTTCAAGGCCGCTTCCAATGCCGCGATGTCGTCGTAAGGAATGACTTCAAAACCGGGGGTGTACGGGCCAAACCCGCCCGTGGAGTCGGGGTCCGTGCTGAAGCTGACGATGGTTGTCGTACGGCCGTGAAAGTTGCCTTCACACGTGATGATTTTGGCCATTCCTGCGGGAACGCCCTTCACGTCATAGGCCCACTTGCGCGCGATTTTGATGGCGGTCTCGACCGCTTCGGCGCCGGTGTTCATCGGCAGCACCTTGTCGTAGCCGAAGTAAGAGGTAACGAACTGCTCGTACTTGCCTAGGTTGCTGTTGTAGAAGGCGCGCGACGTCAATGTCAGTTTCTCCGCCTGCGCATTCATGGCCCCCACGATGCGCGGGTGGCAATGGCCTTGGTTGACGGCCGAATATGCGCTCAAGAAATCATAGTACTTCTTGCCTTCGATGTCCCATACATATACTCCTTCTCCTCGGTCCAACACCACCGGTAGGGGGTGGTAATTGTGCGCGCCGTGCGCGTTCTCCATTTCCATCGCTTGTGCGGAACTCTGAGGGACGGTCAACTTCATGCCTCAAAGATACAATAGGCCGGGGGCAGGCGGGGTCTGCGAAGGTCATTCTGTGGGGTGGATTTTTTCAAATCATCGCGAATAAAGAAATGCGGAGTACTTTTGCACCGCAAATCAAACTGATACCATGGCTACAAACCGCACATTCACCATGATCAAGCCCGATGCTACAGGCGCGGGCCATACAGGTAAGATAATCGACCGCATCATCGAAGCTGGGTTCTCCATCAAGGCGATGAAGTGGACGCAATTGAGCATCGACGATGCCAAAGCATTTTACGCCGTTCACGCCGAACGCCCATTCTACGGTGAGTTGACGGAGTACATGAGCAGCGGACCCATCGTTGCAGCCATCCTCGAGAAGGACAACGCCGTAGCCGACTTCCGTGAGTTAATCGGAGCCACCAACCCCGCCGAAGCTGCGCCCGGAACCATCCGAGCGGACTTCGCCGAGAGCATTGCTGCCAATGCCGTTCACGGTTCAGACAGCGATGAGAATGCCGCCATTGAAGGGGCCTTCTACTTTAGCTCCCGAGAGCTCGCCTAAGCACGAAGACAAACCCATTGAAAAGCCTCCCACCGTGGAGGCTTTTTTATTCAAAAAATTCGTCGGAGAAGTTCAGGAGGGCTAGTTCGGACTGGGCCCGCGTGAAAGCCGTATAGAGCCAACGCAACCATTCCACGTTCAGCGTTTCCTCCGTTACATATCCGGGGTCGATGATGACGGATTGCCATTGGCCGCCTTGCGCTTTGTGGCAGGTGAGTGACCACGCAAATTTGACTTGCAGCGCCTGGTAGCATTCATCGGCTTTGACGGCCTTGAGGATCGCAGACTTGGAGCCCAAATGGATGTAGTCTTCCGCAATGGCCTCTTGCAATAATTGCACATCGGCGTAAGGGATGGACGGCAGGTCGGATTCCAAAATACTGAGGTTGACGGTCACCTCGAATACGCCCCAATCAGGGGCATCTGCAAACTCCACCTCGACTTGGGCGAATTGCACGCCGTAACGTTCAAACCGCTTGAGGACTTTGGTGACCACCACCACATCGCCATTGGCCAAGAGCGAGGTGGGCACGGCATCCACCGAGGCGAGCCAATGGTAGTTGTTTTTGACGACCATCAACCGGTCGCCGGCCTCGAGGCTTTCCTCGCGCCACAAAATCCTGTGACGGATCTGCTGATTGAACGCCTGGGCTCGTTTGTTGGAGCGGGTGATAATGCCGACGTTGTCCTCGCCGTGCTGGTCAAACGCCGTTTCGATGTATTCCTGCAGGTCATAGCCATTGATCCGCCGGATGTCGCTCATTCCATCAATCTTGAATTGCGGCCACCGCGCTTCGCCGGCCTCAATTTGCAAGCGCAAGCGGTGCGCATTGAAGAGGATGCCGCTGTCCATTTCCTGCCGCACCACGTCGGTCAGTCGAACGGTGGCTACCGTTAGGGCGAAATCGCGGCGCATCTGGTTTTCATTCAAAGCGGGGCTTTCGGATTCGCCCACCGGTGGTAGCTGCGCGTCGTCACCGACCAAGACGAGCCGGCAGCCTTCGCCGCTGAATACGAATTCCATCAGGTCATCAAGCAGACTGCGGTACTGCATGCCGCCCCCGTCGCTCCGTTGGCGTCCTTCCCCAATCATCGAGGCTTCGTCGACAATGAATACCGTGTTTTCACGGGTGTTGGGCGCGAGGCCGAATGCCGGGTTGCCATCACCGCTGCGCTTCGTGCGGTAGATGTGGCGGTGAATGGTCGAAGCATACAGGTGGGCGTAGGACTGCATCACCTTGGCCGCTCTGCCGGTCGGAGCCAGCAGTACCGGGCGCTGTCCGTATTCTCGAAGCACCTTGACCAAGGCCCCGACGCTCGTGGTTTTACCAGTCCCTGCATACCCGCGGATCATGATGGCGCAACGCGACTGGGTGCTGAAATGGAACCGAGCCAGCGCATGAATCAGCCGCCCTTGGCCGTCTGTCGGCGCATGGGGAAAATGCCGCGCCATGCTGTCGACAAACGCCTCGATTTGAGCGGTGGATTCAACCATGAAAGCGAAGGTAGGTGGCGGGGGTGTTCCAATGAAAGAAACTTCCTCGCCTGTGGAATTTGAGGACGTCGGGAATCGTCGTAGATTCGCATCCGATTTATATGGCTGAAGCGCAACTCGCGGACGCCCCTTGAATGAAACTCCATGGATACCTTCTTCAAAGAAATCAACAAGTACGTTGTCTCGATTTTCTTGTTTTTCGCGGGCTTGAGCTTTCTGGTCAAGTACCTAAGCGGCGACGAATTGGAAAGCCAACCCACCGCCATGCTTTTGGCTTCATTGGCCTTAATCGCCGTTGCGGTTTTGGCCATGCCTGTGGTGTTGGAGCGTTTGAATGGTAAGCACTACCGCATCATGATGGCCGTGGGCACCGTCTCCGCTCTGTGGTTGGGGTACGCAGTGTTTTACAGCGTTGACGAGGAAATCGAATTTCGTGAATTGAAGGCGCGCATCGATTCCGAAACCGTCCAAGCGTTGAAAGACATCCGCGACGCGCAAGACGCGTACCATGACATCTACGGCGTTTACTGCAACGACTTCGACTCGCTCCAGACGTTCTTGTACGAGGAGGTCATTCCCGTGAGCTTCAACATGGGTTCGTTCAACGATACGTTGCCTGAAGACGAGAGCCGTGAGATGGGAATGGTGTTGACACGGGATGAACTCGTCCCCAAGGCCGAAGAATTGGGCATGACGGAAGACGCCTTCCTCGACCTCATTTCATCGGATAGCACCACCTACAAGGTCCGCGATGTCATCTACACCTCATTCTATGCGGAAAACTTCACGCCAGAAATCCGCACTGCCAAGCGTTTGCCGCGTGTCGCGGTGGACAGCCTCTGGTTCAACCCGCTGACCGGCGAGCGTTTCTTGCTCGAGACCGACAGCGTCGATTCGGGTGGTTTGACCTTGTCGACAGTGTTGGTCAAGGATCCCACTCCATTCGGCCGGGAGAAAGTAAAAAAAGATACCTTGCGGTTTGGCTCCCTGACGGAAGCGCACACCGATGGTAACTGGCGAAACTGACCCCACTGCATTCGAAGGCACCCTGCTGATTGGCTGGGATGGCGAACGCGTGCATTGGATTGCCGAGGATGGCAATGGCATTGCCGACCATGGTGTGGATTCGGAAATCGGAACGCTCGCAGAACTTTCACTTCGTTTTGCTTCTGCTGCTGCGGTTAAACTGAGCTTGCTCCGCCCGGTGTGCTCGCTCATTCCTGCGGCAGTGGCTGATGGCATTGAATCCCAGGTGTTGGACCTGCACCACGGGCCGCGCGATCCGGCCCTGACCAGCCGCACGTTTTTGTCGGATCGATTGGGCGAGGGATTGGCACTCATTGAGTCGGGCCACTTTGGCTCCGATGATTTGTTTTTGAAAGCCTTTCCGCTCGGGCGATGGACCTCATCAACGCTGGCGGCGATTGAGTTCGGCATGAACGAAGTCCGGTCAGGAGATTGGGCGCACACGGTTCATGTTGACGTGGCCCATGGCCGTGCTTTGATGATGCGATTCGATGCGGAGGCGTTGCGTTGGTGTTCCGTTACGCATGACGTGGCTGGCGATGGCATTCTGTACCATGTGGTCAATTCGTTTCACCGCGAAGGCCTGGACCTGACGGCAGTTCAATGCCGCGTCGTTTTCGCAGGTGGAATCACGGAAGATTCCCCTATTGTCCGGCAGTTCAAGCGGTTCTTTGAGACCGTCGAATTGAATTTTGCGCATGCGGAACTGGGCGAGTCAGCTCTCTTGATGCACTTGGTCAAATGAGAATCACTGGAGGCAAATGGAAGGGGCGTAGGCCCAAGGTGGCAAAAGGCTTCAAAGGCCGCCCAACGACTGACTTCGGTCGCGAAGGCTTGTTCAATCTGCTGAATGCTCGCGTCGAGCTCGAGGGATTGCACATCTTGGAGTTGTTTGGCGGAACCGGCATGGTGGCATTGGAATTTCTCAGCCGGGATTGCGGTTCGGTGACGTCGGTGGAAAGCGATCCCAAGGCCGTGCGCGGCATGTCAACGCTGGCCCGGGATTGGGACATTGACGATTGGTCGGTGGTTCGAGGCAATGCCCTGCAATTCATTGAACGGTCTTTGACCCAGTATGACCTGATTTTTGCCGATCCACCCTACGATTTGCCGGAATTACCGGAGTTGCCGGGACGGGTGTTGGGCGGCCCTTTGTTGGTGCACGGCGGCTGGTTTATCTTGGAGCACGGAGAACGAACCGACGTATCGGGGTGTGCGCATTACGTGGAAACCCGGAAGTACGGTCACGTCCATTTTAGTTTGTTCAGGACTTGAAAACACCAGCAGCGATGAAACGAGCAGTATTCCCCGGGTCTTTTGACCCCATCACACGCGGCCACTTGAACATCCTCGAGCGTTCGGCGCCCCTCTTTGACGAAGTCATTGTTGCGGTAGGGGTCAATTCTGCGAAGCGATCCATGTTCTCGTTGGAGCAGCGGATGGCTTGGCTCGAGTCTGTTTGTGCGCGTTTCCCCCATGTGCGCGTTGCCTCTTTTGAAGGGCTGACGGCAGATTTTTGCCGCGCCAACAATGCGAAGTGGCTTCTGCGCGGGGTGCGCAATGGGGGTGACTTTGAATACGAACGGACCATCGCGCAGATGACCAAGGTGCTGCACCCCTCGCTAGAGACGGTCATCCTCTTCACGGATCCGGAGTTTGCCCATATCCATTCCAATGTGGTCCGTGAAATCCTCAAGAACGGAGGAAACGCGTCGGCGTTTGTTCCAGAAGATGTTGCCTTCCCGGATGCATAAACGCCAGCGACGAATCTGCCTGATCGCGCTGAGTGCGGTCCTGGCTGTGGCCAACGTCGGCTGGGCACAATCGACAATCAAGGGCACCCTTCAATTGGAGGGGGCTGGGCCAAGCTTGATCCATGTCAAACGCATTGATTATCCGGCGCTTCAGCTGGGAACCTGGCAAGAAGAAATTTTGGTGGATGAAACCGGCGGTTTTCAGTGGAATACCCCGGGTGAAGGCTTATACGAACTCGTGGCTCCCCCGTGGTCTTGGATGGTTTGGGTGCGCCCCGAAGAGCCGTCGGCGTTGAACCTCAGTGGTGGAAACTTCACGGCGCGCCGATTGTTGGGAAGCCCAGGTCGGTCGACATGGTCAGGTGAACACCCCACGCAATGGATGGATTCATTGGTCGGTCTGCAACGCCGCGCCAATCGTTTGCGTGCTGAGGCCCTTGTATTGAGAAGCAGCGGAATCGCCATTCGGCAGCGGGATTCGCTGGCACAACTCAATGAAGAGTCGGCTGCCGCTTTTGAATTGCAATGGAGCCGAGCGGTCAACGGTTGTGCCTGCGAATGGGAGTGTGATTTGGCCTGGCAAATTAAGTTGAACGAAGCGACTAGTTCGGGCCAATCCCAAACTGTATTGGATTCGTTGTGGACGAAAAGCAGCATGGGCGCTTCGAGTCGGACGTGGGCCAGCCGCCTCGCGTCTCCGGGCGCGTATTCCGGATGGCTCGCTGTGCACGGAGGCTGGTGGCTTGAGAGCCAAGTGGACTGGGAGAAGTTGAACGAGGCCGTTTTCGCTGCTAACATGGATTCACTGGCCTCGGCCATGGGTGGCCGCTGGAAGGTGGTCGATCGCGCCGAAATGGCCGCGGCGTGGTTGGACAAAGCGATGGACCAGCCGGATGCACTGGTGCGATCGGTGTGGGAGACGTTTCCTTTTCCTGAGCCATTTGTTACGGCCTACGATGCCTTGAGGGAATACCGCAAAATAGGCCGGAGTGGCCATCTTGTAGGTGACCTTTCTTGGACCTTGCCCAATGGCGACTTGAGCAGCATTGGGGAGCAATGTCAGCAACCGTGGACGATCATTTTGGCTTTGAAAAACGGGTCAGGCCTCGCTGCGCGCGAGCGAGAAGTGTTCTCACAGATTGCCGAAAACTTGGACCGCCGGGACGTATGTTGGGTGGTGCTTTCCTTGGATGAAAACGAGGCGAATTGGCGGCAAACCCTTTCGGGCCGCCGTACCTTGGATGAAACCGTCGGTTGGGTGGGCAACAACCCTCGGGTCATGGAATCCCTAGGCTTGGCCGTTGTGCCTCAAGTCATTGTGCTGGACGAGGATGGAAAGATTGCCGGACGCAACATACCCCTTCCGAGTGAAGGGTTGCAGCGCCGGTTGCAGTCCGCGTTGCCGCGGGATTAGGCAGCACTCAGCCTTGGGATTCGGATGCTGTGGCCCGGTCCATTAGTGCGAGGATGCTCGGGTAAGCCCCGGAACGTACTTGGTGGGGTGCCGGTGCAGGCAGCCAGTGCACCCCGGTAATGCCCTCGATGGTCTGCGGAGCGCCAGGCGTGTTGCCGCCGGCGTGTTCAGCCAAGAACCAAAAAGTTGTTTTGAGCACAGGGACTCCGTTTTCCTCGTAGGTGTGGTAGGTTTTGCCGAGGTCACCAGCCAGGGTCAGTTGGCCTATCCCCGTTTCTTCTTCCACCTCCCGCACCGCAGCGTCCTCTATTTTCTCTTCGGGTTCCACTTTGCCTTTAGCCAGGTCCCATTTACCGTTGCGCTCGATCCAGAGGTAGGCACCTTCTTGGTTGCGCACTACGCAACCGGCAGCGAGGATTTCCCGGTAGCCGAAACAGAAATTCATCCAGAGCGCCTCGGGGTTGGAAGAGAGGAGGACGATGCCGGTCAAGTCCGGGTGCTGACGGATGAGGTTCGGCAGGGCGTCGAGGGTGGATTTATCCGGTTCACGAATGACAAGCGAATGCCCATCAGTGGGGGTATTTTCTTGAAAAAACACCGGCCGGTTCATGATGTAAACTTCATACATTCGTGCCATGGTTTTGTCCGTTGAAAGTAGGCGAAAAGTTGCAGAATTCCTTTTGCGAATCAAGGCAATTCAACTCAGTCCAAATGAACCGTTTACGTGGGCAAGCGGACGCAAGTCGCCCATCTATTGCGACAACCGAAAGGTGCTAAGCCACCCGGCAGTGCGCACGTTTGTGCGGCAATTGACGGTTGAAGCAATCGAAAAGGAGTACGGCAAGGTGGACGCAATCGCCGGCGTGGCGACGGGCGGTATTGCGCTCGGGGCTTTGGTGGCCCAGGAACTGGGACTCCCATTTATCTACGTACGGTCCAAAGCCAAAGCACACGGACTTGGAAATGCCATCGAAGGTGACCTCAGTGTGCTTTCTAATGTCGTCGTTATTGAGGACCTGATCTCCACCGGGAAAAGCAGCCTCAAGGCGGTCGATGCCCTTCGTGAGGCGGGCGTTGAGGTCAAAGGGCTGATTGCCATTTTTACCTACGGCCTTCCTGTTGCGCAAGCGGCATTTCAAGCCTCCCAATGCAAGTGGCTCACCCTCACGGACTACCCGACGATGCTCGACCAAGCACTAGTCGAGGGCTACTTGAATGACGAGCAACGCACCTTGCTCGATGCATGGAACAGCGATCCGGTTGCTTGGAGCGACTCCTTTGAATCGAAATAAGCGATCCACATGTTCATCGAAAGCCCTGTCATCACGTGCGGCCGTTCTGCGGCATTTTTGCACGAGTACCTCAGCGATCCAAGCAACCTCGAGCCCTTGTTGCCCGAAGATCTCGTCAACACGTTTTCCGCCGAAGGCGATTCGTGTTCATTCAAGGTCACAGGTGGATTTGACGTGGTGTTGAAGCGTGTTGAAGGCGAAGCGGACCGCATTGTTCGGTATGCTTCTCAAAAAGGCACGCCCATTCGGTTCACGCTGGATGTGATCATTGAGTCCCAAGGCGATGAAGCCAGCTCGCTTCACATTGAATGCGACGCGGATTTGAACCCGTTCATGAAGATGATGGCGGAAAAGCCCCTGCAAAGCATCTTCCAGGGCATGGCGGTCGCAGCAGAAAAGGCCTTTCCAGTCGCCTGATTCCTGCGTGGTTCACCCCCAAAGCCAATCCCATTGCAAGGCATCGGATCGGTCGACTGCGAGCGACTGAGTCGTGCCGCCTTCCGGCGTCCATTCTAACTCCAACGATCCATGGGCATTGACGCCGGTGACTGTGCCCATTCCTGGCAGGCCCTGAACGCTCAACCGCTTCGGCTGGCCGAATCCAACCAAGTGCTTTTCGTAGCTCAAGGGTGAGCTGTTTGCCTCCAAGGCGTGCAATATGTGTTGCGACAAGCGGGCTTCTACTTGCCCCACGGTGAGTGGGGAGGGAGTGAATTCACCCAATGCACAGCGTCGGTTTGCCCCGGCATGCATGGAGTTCACGTTCACGCCGACCCCAACCAAGGTACCGTCCCATTCGGTTCCACGCCATGTGTTTTCAATGAGGATTCCGGCGCACTTAAACCACCGTTGGTCTGTGTTTTGAATGAGGATGTCATTGGGCCATTTGATCCCCACGGAGCCCACGGCGGGTGCCTCATTCAATAGGACAGCAATGGCATCACGGATTCCGGCGGTTACCGCCTTGTTGAGCACCACCGTATCGCGAGGCGGGTCTTCGGCGGGCCATTTCACGGCCACCGTCAGTGCGAGGTCGAGGCCCGGGCTTTGGTCCCAAGCGTTGCCGCGCTGCCCGCGGCCACAGGTTTGGTCGGACGTCCATGCCCTGAGAATTTCACCGGCCTTTGCCGTCTTCAGCCACTGGCTCCCGACGTCGTTGGTGCTTTCGGTTTCTTTGAGGTGAAGGCGGGTGTGTGGCATGGGGTGGAATGTCCGGTGCAAAGTTGGCATGTTTTCGCTTTCCATCGCACCCCTTACCGGCGTGGCATCGTATCTTTCGACTTGAAACAGAGTGAATGAGTAACCCTTCGTTGGCACAACACCCTCCCTTGCTGAACGCTGTGATACACGGTCTTCAGGAGGTGAAAGGAAAAAACATCACCATCTTGGATTTGCGGGAGATCACCCATGCAGTAGCCGGGTGGTTTGTTGTGGTCCACGGCACGAGCAAAACGCAAGTCGAGGCCCTGGCGTCTTCGGTGGAAAAAGAGACCGCGACGCAGTTGGCTGAAAAACCCTGGGGCAAGCAAGGCCTTCGGAATGGAGAATGGGCCATCCTTGACTACAGCGACATTGTGGTGCATGTGTTTCACGAGGAAGCTAGGCAACGCTATGCCCTGGAAGAATTGTGGGGAGACGCGAACATTGAGACCCTCGAAGAAGTTTGAGTTAGAGCATGGAAGACCAGAAACGACAACCGTCAAATAGCGGAGAAGGCAATAAGCCCTCCATGAATTTTTATTGGATTTATGGGGTCATTGGCGTCATGCTGTTGGCCATGCTCATGCTCAATACCAGCGAGGGCGGTCGGGAAATCCAGTGGACGGAATTCAAGCAAAAAATTGAAGATGGGCAGGTGAAGCGGTTGGTTTTTGATGGGCAGCGCGCGAGTGTTTACCTCAAGGACGAAGTGCGCCAGTCGTTGGAAGATGGTCAAGAGGAAGAAGGCTTGCTGAAAGCCGTTTATCAAGGAGCTGACTATTGGCTGAACGTCCCAGTTGGCGATGCCTACCTCGAGGATTTGAAGACCATGTCGGAGTCCTACGACTATACGTACGTTTACGAACCAGTGAACGAATGGGGCCAGCAGATGCTGACCTACGTCGTTTTCTTCGCCTTGATGATCGGGGTGTGGGTGCTGTTGATGCGTCGCCTCGGTGGTGGTGGCGGTGGCGGTGGCCAAATCTTCAACATCGGTAAATCCAAAGCGCAGCTGTTTGAGAAAGGCAAAGGAACCGATGTCAACTTTGGCGATGTGGCCGGATTGGATGGTGCCAAAGAGGAGTTGGAAGAAATTGTAGCCTTCCTCAAGGCACCTGAGAAATATACCAACCTCGGCGCCAAGATTCCCAAGGGCGCCTTGCTGGTGGGCCCTCCCGGAACCGGTAAAACATTGCTCGCGAAAGCGGTCGCTGGCGAAGCACAGGTGCCCTTCTTCTCGCTTAGCGGATCGGATTTTGTCGAAATGTTCGTTGGGGTTGGGGCATCGCGTGTGCGGGACCTGTTCAAGCAAGCAAAGGAGAAAGCACCGGCAATTGTCTTCATCGACGAAATTGATGCCATTGGTCGGGCCCGCGGCAAGAACGCGAGCATGGGTTCAAACGACGAACGTGAAAACACCCTCAACCAGCTCCTCACCGAGATGGACGGATTCGGCACGAACAGCGGGGTCATCATCCTCGCGGCTACCAACCGTGCCGACATTCTGGACAAGGCCTTGATGCGTGCCGGGCGTTTTGACCGCCAGATTTACGTGGACATGCCGGACCTGACCGAGCGTAAAGCGATTTTTGACGTGCACTTGCGTCCTATCAAAGTGGACGACAGCATCGATGTGGATTTCCTCTCGCGACAAACCCCCGGTTTCAGCGGAGCCGACATCGCCAACGTTTGCAATGAAGCCGCCCTGTTTGCTGCACGGAAAGGCCGCGATAAGGTTATTCATCAGGACTTCTTGGATGCGGTGGACCGCATCATCGGCGGGTTGGAAAAGCGGACCAAGATCATTTCAGATGAGGAGAAGCGCACCATTGCGTTCCACGAAGCGGGCCACGCGGTGGTCAGCTGGTTGGTCGAGTTCGCTTCGCCGCTGGTGAAGGTCAGTATCGTACCGCGGGGTCAATCCCTGGGTGCGGCATGGTATCTTCCAGAAGAGCGCCAAATCACTACCACCGAGCAAATGCTGGATGAGATGTGTGCTGCCTTGGGTGGACGCGCCGCGGAGGACTTGGTGTTCAATAAGATTTCGACTGGCGCTTTGAGTGACCTCGAGAAAGTGACCAAGCAGGCCTATGCTATGGTGTCCATTTACGGTTTGAACGAGCGCATCGGCAACCGCAGTTATTACGATAGCCGCGGCGATCAGATGTTCACCAAGCCCTATTCGGAAGAGACCTCGCGCATCATCGACGAGGAGGTGGGCAAAATCATCGACGGGGCCTACAACCGTGCCAAGGAAATTTTACAATCCAACTTTGACAAGTTGAGCGCTCTCGCCGATTCTTTGCTCACCAACGAAGTCATTTTCCGAGAGGACGTCGAGCGCATCCTCGGTGCGCGTCCTTTCCAGAAGCCGGAAACAATGCTTTCCATTCCCGAAGTCCAACCGGCTCCAGAGCCACCTAGTCCAGTTGACGAGGAGCCCGGAGACACCCCCGAAGGTGGCGAAGAATGAACGGCTGGACGGTCGTCTACACGGACGGTTTTCCTCCGGCGGTTGAATTGCGTCGTGCCGTCCTTGAGGAGCATGGCATTCCGGCGGTTGTTTTGAACAAGCGTGACAGCAGCTACCTTTTTGGTTTTGTGGAGTTGTTGGTTCAAGTGGAAGATGTGCCGCGCGCTGAATCGCTCATCTCGGGTACTTCACTCGATTCGGATTCGTAACATTGTTCCATGAATGAGACCCTCGTTCGGAGCCTCTCTGGAGCCGTGTTTGGTGCGCTGGTGATTGGGTTGGTGTATTACAGTCCATGGACCAATGCGCTCCTATGGGCAGCCGTGTCCATCCTAGCTGTGCGTGAATTTAAAGCGGGCAGCAAACGTGCCTCTCTGGCTACAGTATGGGGATTTGCCGCATTTGTTGCGTTGTGGATGTGCATGGTCATTGGATTGCCATGGCAAAATTCAGGAGCATACGAACCTTCCGTTTTACTGAGCCTAGTCTTCACCATTTGGGCGGCGGATTCAGGAGCGTATTTTGTCGGCAAGCCATTCGGTAAACGCAAGCTCATGCCCAACGTTTCACCCGGCAAATCTTGGGAGGGTCTGATTGGGGGTGCAGCTAGTGCTGCTGTGGTGGCGTATTTCCTTTGGGGCGCTGCCCTGATTTGGGTGGGTCCATTGCTCGCCGTGTTGGGCACCGCTGGTGACCTCTTGGAAAGTGCTTGGAAACGGCGCAACGGACTTAAAGATTCGGGGGCCATCATGCCCGGACACGGCGGTGCCATGGATCGGTTTGATGGCTTTGTTTTGACCGTCCCCGTCTACTTTGCCCTGTTATCTTTGCTGCCTTTTGAATTTGCATTGAAAGCCATTTTGCCATGACGTTTCACAGAGAAGGAGTTGCCACGTTGGTTCTTGTTATAGCCGTGGGTGCTGGCCTTGTGGCCGCCGCCAATGCTTGGTTTCCGGATTGGGCCTTCTACCTCGTTTGTGCGGGTGTTGCCGTTGTGTTGGCCTTGGTGGTGAATTTCTTTCGGATGCCATCGCGTCAAGTTGGTACGATGGACCCCCAGGAAATACTTGCGCCCAGTGACGGCAAGGTGGTGGTCATCGAAAAGGTGCACGAACCGGAATGGTTCAAGGACGAGCGCATCCAGGTGAGCATCTTCATGAGTCCGTTGAATGTCCATGCTCAATGGGCGCCCATCGCGGGAACCGTCAAAGCCGCCCGCTACCATCCCGGAAAGTACCTTGTGGCTTGGCACCCAAAGAGCAGCACCGAAAACGAACGCACCACGCACGTCATTGAAGGGGAGAGGGGAACGGTTCTTTTCCGTCAAATTGCCGGGGCCGTTGCCCGTCGCATTTGCCACTACATGGAAGAGGGGCAGGCCCTTGCGAATGGGGATGAGGTGGGCTTCATCAAGTTCGGTTCGCGCATCGATGTATTCTTGCCTGTTGGCAGCGAAATCTGCGTTGAATTGGAGGACGCCGTCACGGGACGAGAGACGGTGCTGGCACGTTTCCTGGACGCTTCCGCATAAGTATCTGCTTCAGAATTGGACATTTTGGGTTCTTTGGGGTACTTTTTCACCTCAAAACCCAACCTAAATGAAGCATTTTACCCTAGTTCTCTTGATGGTGGGGGCTGTAGCTCTCACTGGACTTGCACAATCCCTCCAATCCGGAGGCCAATCCCTATTGGAAGATGTGCCCCAGCTCACGCCAGCGCTGCGCGTGGCCGCACCCATGCCAACCCATGCGATTGCCGACTTCTCGGACCGTCCACAGCAGCCTTTGCAGGGCCAATCAGACACAGACATCGAGCACGTCCAAAACCGTGACCTCGTCGTTCAACGCCAGGTCATTGGTTACACCCAATACGACCTTCAGTCGAACGCCGCCATCGATGACCGCATGGCCGGTGGTGCCGATGCTGTTTCTGCAGCTTGGACCATGAGCCTCGAATTGACCCCATTCAGCGACCGCGGTACGGGTTACAACTTTTACGACGGCACGGCGTGGGGCGAGATCGCCTACGAACGTGTGGAGTCCGTGCGCATCGGATGGCCATCCATCGTGCACACGGCGAGTAGCCGAGAGGTCATTGTCAGCCACCCGGGCATCGATACGCCCTTGCACATGGCGTGGCGCGACGCCGGTGACGGTGCATGGAGCGAAGCCTCTGTGCCCAGCGAGATTGAAGTCGGAAAGCTTTGGCCACGTATGGCGGCCGGTGGTGAGGACGGCAACAGTTTGCACGTCATTTGCATTACAACCCCAACGGCCAATGGTGGCTTGGTGCACAACGGCCAGGACGGGTGCATGCTCTACTACCGATCGCAAGACGGTGGTGATACATGGGACGTAATTGATCACACGTTCGCGGACCTCGACAGCTCGAACTTCGCCAACTTCAGCGGCGATACCTATGCCATTCATGCCCGTGGCAATACCGTAGCGTTCGCTGCCTTCAATGACTTCAGCGATTCGTTTATCATGATTTCCCAAGACAACGGCGATACGTGGGAAAAGCAGTTGCTCGTGGACTTCCCTGTGGATTTGTACGTGGCAGACATGGGATTGCCAGAAGGTGAGGAGTATGCGGAGGATTACAACGACGACGGCCTCTTCCAGGAGTACTTCAACACCGACGGTGCAGGCGACGTACACATTGACACCTACGGCCAAGTGCACGTCTCGTATGGCAGCATGTATTACATGGACGCCGACACCATTGACGGCACCACAAGCTACTTCCCCGGCACGAACGGTTTGGCGTACTGGAATGAAAGCATGGGAGCTGATAGCGCCCAAATCATTGGCTACTCCTACGACTACGACGAGAGCGGAACATTGGACTTTGATGAGATTGCGGCCTACTACGTGGGCTGCGCAGGCTTCCCATCCATCGGATCGGACGCTGCCGGCAACCTGTACGTGACGTATTCCGCCATCATGGAGAACTTCTCTACGGGTGCCCAAAACTACCGCCACCAATTCTTGGTGCATTCCACCGATGGCGGCATGAGCTGGAACGATGATGAAGCGTGTGACTTGACCCCAGACGAAGATTTCGATGGCTACGAAGCGGTATTCGGATCCATCGCTCCCGATGTGGTCAACGGTCAACTCGAAATCATTTATCAGCGCGATTTCGAACCCGGCCTGCACGTTCGTGGGGACGAGGACCCAGCGGACATCAACGACATCGTGCATTTGCGCGTTCCTGCTGATGACTTGGGCGACTGCGCTACGTTGGAGTACGAAGACTGGGTGGGAATTGTCGAACCCATTGATCTCAACGACATCACGTTGTACCCGAACCCCGCGGATGATCAAGTTGAATTGGTCATCAACCGTCCTGGAGCCCACCAGATTGATGTCTGGAGCATGACCGGGAAGCGCGTTCACTCCATGCAGACGTCTGCATTGGTGGAGCGCATTGAGACTAGCGACTGGGCACCGGGCATCTACTTGGTGAACATTGCCCAAGGCGACCACCAAGCTGTGGTGCGCTTGGCGATCCAATAAAGGAAAGAGCATTTGATAGGAAGTCCCTTGCCCATTGGGTGAGGGACTTTTTTTTGTACCCGATTTCGCATGCTATTTTCGCGGCATGTTAGCTGAAGTCATTACGGTGGGAGACGAGTTGTTGTTGGGCCAGACAGTGGACACGAATTCCGCTTGGATGGGGGAGGTGTTTGCATCGCACGGCATCGCGCTGCATCGGATTACATCGATTTCTGATAACGCGGAAGAAATTGTGGCTGCCTTGGACGAGGCGCGTACGCGCGTGGATTTAATTTTGATGACGGGCGGTTTGGGGCCGACGCGGGATGACATCACCAAACACACCTTGGCGGATTACTTTGGGTTGGAATTGCGGATGAACGAGGACGTCTTAAAGAGTATTTCTGAGTGGTTTCACGGCCGCGGTTTGCCCATGCTTCCGGTGAACGAAGCCCAAGCTATGTTGCCGGACGGGTGCACGGTCCTGCCCAACCCGCGAGGCACGGCGATGGGCATGTGGTTTGAGGCGTCGCGCGATGGTCGATCGCAGGTGGTGGTCAGCATGCCAGGGGTGCCGTACGAAATGAAAGGGTTAGTGGAGGAGGAGGTGTTGCCGCACGTATTGTCCAAATGGGAACTTCCGACCAGGTACCATCGAACGGCGCTCACGCAAGGCATCGGGGAGAGCTATTTGAGCAAAATTGTACACGATTGGGAAGAGGGCTTAGCGAAACAGGGCGTGAGCATCGCATACTTGCCTGCACCGGGTCAGGTGCGGGTGCGGCTTTCGGCGGTTTCAACCGATGAAGGAGCGGTCCAACAACGCGTGGATGCGGCGATGGAAGCATTTTTGAGTCTCGCCGGGGAACACGTAGTGGCCGATGGGGACACCTCAGTGGCGGAGGCGTTGGTCGAATTGCTCACGCAGAGGGCAGAAACGCTGACCACCGCGGAGTCGTGCACCGGAGGTGCGATGGCAGCTGCAGTGACGTCGGTGGCCGGTTCGAGCGCTGTTTTTGAGGGCGCAGTGGTGGCGTATGCCAATGCCGTCAAGGTCAACGCCCTGGGCGTGGATGCATCGGACATCGAACGGGACGGTGCCGTCAGTGAATCGGTTGTGACAGCCATGGCCCGAGGCGCCCGGGAACGCATGGGTACGACTTACGCGTTGGCCACATCGGGAATCGCCGGTCCGGGCGGTGGCACGCCCGACAAACCAGTGGGTACCATCTGGATCGCGTTGGCCACGCCGGAAGGGACCGAGGCTCGGTGCTTGAAACTCGGGCGCAACCGCGGTCGCAATGTCCAGCGCACGGTGTTGGAGTGCCTCGCTTGGCTGCTCCGCGCAGCACGTACCCGAAACGTACATTAAGTTGGGCAGTGGTGTTGGAATCAAGGCGATTCTTTCGTTTCTTTGCCGTCCGAAAAAAGCTAAGCTATGAGCCGCGTATGTCAACTCACTGGTAAGAAAGTCATGGTAGGAAACAACGTTTCGCACTCGAAGCGTCGTACCAAGCGCACATTCTACCCCAACTTGCAGAAGAAGCGTTTTTACAACGTAGAGGACGGATCGTACGTCACGTTACGTGTTTCAACGTCTGCCATGCGCACCATTAACAAGATGGGCTTGAAGGCTGCCATTGCGCAAGCGAAGGAAAAAGGAACTTGGGTCGAAGCCTGATTGCATCAGCTTCACCAACGAAAAAACCCCGCCACTCGGCGGGGTTTTTTGTTTGCAGTGTTTAGCAGGTTCTAATTGTCGCCTAAAATCAACGGCAGGCCGTCTTTGGCGGAACCGATGACGACCACTTTGGTGTTCTGGCTGTTGGCGAGTGCGGAAGTCGCCTCGATGCCTTTCCACTTGAGTAGTTCTTGGCTGATGCCACGCGAAACGATTTCTTGGTAATCGCGGATGCCCTCCGCTTCGATGCGCATACGCTGGGCCTCTTTGGCGGCCTTGTCCAGTCGGAATTCGTACTCCAGAGATTCTTGTTCTTGCTGGAGCTTGCGTTCGATGGCTTCTTCCAACTTGCGCGGCAAGCGAATGTTGCGAATCAATACGTCGTTGAGCTGCAGGTAATTTTCGCCAAGCTTTTCGCGCATGCGCTCGTCGATTTCGGATTGGATTTCGTCGCGGCGCGTGGTGTTGAATTCCTCTGGTAGGTACTTGGCGATGACCTCGCGTGCAACGGAACGCATGGCCGGAACGATGACCTTTTCTTCGTAATTCTTACCTCGCTCGATTTCAAGTAGCCCAAGGTTTTTCAGGTCCGGTTGGTAGAACACGGTCATGTCCATTTCGATTTTCAAGAGGTTGGAACTGAGTACCTCTAGTTTTTCTTGGCGTTCTTTCTGTCTGATCTCGTAGTCATACACCTTGTTCCAAGGGGCTTTGAAGTGGAAGCCAGAATTCATCGGCTGTTCTTCGGGGTCGATGCCGTCTCCGAAGGTGTGGAACAGAAGTCCGGCGTGTCCGGAAGGAATGGTGATTGTGAGGGAGCCCCACAAGATTAGAACGGGACCAAAGGCTAAGGCCAGAATAAGCAGGCGTCGGGTCAGTTTGGGGTTGGGTTGTTGTGCCATGCGGTGAAATTACATCAGCCCCGTGGAGTGCCCTACCCAAAGGGCGTTAATATCCGAGGTTGCGGCGGCGTACAATCCACTCCACGGTGAGCAACGCCAAGGCCAAGGCCAACCAGAACCGCCAATCAATGGCATCCCGTAATTGCGTTTGTTCGTGACGAAGGGTGGCCGGAATGCCGGCTGTTTCCATGGCGGTGCCCGCCGCTTCAGGCGTCGTATCCTTCCAATGGCCCAGGAATCTACCTCCGGTGATGTCTGATACCTGGGCAAGAACGTCCAGATCTGCCGCGGTATGAGCACGTTCGATTTGCGAATCCTCGACGATGACCATGCCCCCGTCGTAGAAAGCGGTGCCATCCAACGTGGTCATCGCTTCCCAGCGGTACGTTCCGGCGGGCATGCGCCCAAAGTCCGCCTCAAACCCTCTTGCTGCGGGCAGCATGGTACGGGTGAAAACCTGCCCCGCTTCATCGGTGAGCTTCAATTCGATGGTGACGTCGCGCATGGGCGTCCACGCCGCATCAAATGCTTGCCCTGAAAATTGCACGCGTTGGTCAGCTCCAATTCGTTTTTCGGTTTGTACCACCAAGCGTTTTCGTGCGTCTTCAGCGGCCAAAAACTGAACCTGCCGCTGAATGAAGGTGTCGAATGGCGCATGGCTTTGGTTCATGGCGAAGTTGCGCATGCGCCAGCGCCACAGTCCTTCCCCAATGCTCAGGATTTGCTTGGAGCCACTTGAAGCGCCCCGCATCCCCCAAAATGCATCGTTGGTTTGGACGTCGCCGAATTGTCGGTACGCGAGGGTGGACCAGGCGGGCGACCACGTCAGCTGTTCGAACGGCCCGAGGAATGGAGGCCATTCCCGCAGGGCTTCGGCCAATCCATCGGGCCATTCCAAGGCGGAGAAGGTGGGATTCAACCGGGCTTGGTGGGTCTGGGTCAAATCGCCAGAGGCGGTCATCTGCACCCCCAAGTCATTGTCGCTTTGCAGCGCATCCCACGTGGCTTCATCGGCCGCCAACCACCACACGGGCAGGTCATTCATGGCGAGGAGTTTGGTCCATTTCATGCCTCCCCAGCGCTTGCCAAACAGGTTGTGCGCGATGACCACATCGGCTTTGCTCAGCGCATCGGTCATCGCGTTCGGATTGCGCAAAGAAGCCACATCGAACGTTTGAATTTGGTAAGATTCCAACGCTTCGAGTGCCATGCGGATGGCGCCGAGATCGGGGTGAGCCGCTGCTCCGATGCACATGATGACGCGCCGGCTTTCGAGCACATCAATGTAGAGGGTGCGTTGGTTGTTATTGGTGTCGTATTCGCCTTTGGTTGGGGCCACTCGAAGGGTATATTTCTGCAAGCCAGTCGCCTCTGCCGTGAGCATGAATTCTAGCTTGGTACGTTCCGAGTTGCCGGTGGTTTGCCAGGATTCGCTGGCTATCACGCTGCCGTTATGGAGTATCTCCAGTTGGCCAGCTTGTCCATCCATGCCTTGGGATTCGACAATGGCTTGCACAGGGAAAGCATTGCCGAGGTAGGCGACAGCGTTGTGGTTGACAGTGTTGATCCAGCGATCTCTTACGGCGGTGGTGTCGCCGAGCCCGACGGTCCACACGGGAAGGTTGGGCCATTGTATCCCGTAAACGGGGGAGGCCCCGCGGTTGACGAGTCCGTCGGAGACCAGAACAATGCCTGCAATGTTGCGGTTTTCAATGCGCGGGGCGAGGGTGCGGATGGCCGTGTTCAAGTTGGTTTGGGCGCCATCCCACTGATAAAACGAATCAGCTTCCAGAACGGGCCGCAATTCGCCAGCAAACCCATAGCGTTCAACGTCCAATCCCCGGTCGCTCAGGTCTTGGGCTAGGGCAGCGGTCCACCCATTGAGGGTGTCGCCCGTGGCGGCATCGTAGCGCGCCAACACAGAGGCGCTTTCATCGACAAGAACGACGGCGACGGGGTTTTCCTCATCGTATGCCACCGTCTGAATCAGCGGTTCAAGCAGGAGAAACCCGATGATGCCCAAGGCACAAAACCGCATCAAGGCCATGGCCCAGCGTCCCCAAGCGGGAAGGCCTTGGCCTGTGGAACGTCGCTTGATTCCGGAATTCCAGCCATAGAGGCCGAGTGCGATGGCTCCGGCCATGCCGATAGCGGCTGCCCATTGCCAGGCTTCGGCTTCAATGATCCAATCCCTAGGGATGTCGATGAGGAAGGGCATGGACCGGGGAAGGCTTAGGCCGTGATCATCCCACCGTCAATGCAAATGGTTTGGCCCGTGATGTACGAGCTCATATCACTTGCGAGGAAGGTGCATAATTGAGCGACGTCTTCGGGTTGGCCGCCGCGCTTCAAGGGAATGGCGTCGCGCCAACCTTGCACGGTGGCTTCATCCAATGCCGCGGTCATTTCCGTCTCAATGAATCCGGGAGCGATGGCGTTGCAGCGGATGTTGCGCGAGCCCAATTCGAGGGCGACTGACTTTGTGAAGCCTAGGATGCCCGCTTTGGACGCGGCATAATTAGCTTGGCCGGCGTTGCCTTGGACTCCGACCACTGAACTGACATTGATGATGCTGCCCGCCCGTGCCTTGAGCATGGTGCGCATGACGGCTTTGGTCAAGGCGAAACACGATTTGAGGTTGACGCTGATGACACGGTCCCACTGTTCTTCATTCATCCGCATCAACAGGGTGTCGTCGGTGATGCCGGCGTTGTTGACGACGATGTCAACGGTGCCAAAAGCTTCGACGACTTCTTTCACCAAGGCCTCCGCTTGGTCCATTTCCGCCGCATCAGATTTGAAACCGCGAACGGTTCCGCCGTTGGACGTGAGTTCAGCCTCCAGTGCACGCGCTTTCTCTTCAGAAGAGCGGTAGGTGAATGCCACCTTAGCGCCTTGGCTGACAAATTCTTGTGCGATGGCCTTTCCAATGCCACGGGATGCGCCCGTGATGATCGCCACTTTTCCTTCTAGTAACATGGGGTATGATTAGGGTATCGGTGCGTCAAGCAAGTCCGCTGCCTCGGCGATGAGCTCAGCGATGTCCTTGACGACGACGTTGGATTCTTGTTCTGCGTTTTTGACTCCGTCCGTCATCATCGTGTTGCAAAAAGGGCAACCGGTTGCGATGACTTCGGGCTGTGTCTCCAAGGCTTGGTCGGTGCGTGCGTGGTTCACTTCGCGGTCGCCAGACTCTGCTTCCTTGAACATCTGGGCTCCGCCCGCACCGCAGCACATGGCATTCTGCTTGCAGCGGCGCATTTCGAGTAATTCTGCGTCGAGTTTGGCAATGACTTTACGGGGAGCCAAATATTCGCCGTTTGAACGCCCCAGGTAACACGGGTCGTGAAACGTGATGCGACGGCCCTTGAACGGGGCATCTCCGCTCATGCGAAGCTTTCCCGTTTCGATTAATTCGCGGATGAATTGGGTGTGGTGAAGGACCTCGTAATTCCCTCCGAGCTCGGGGTATTCGTTCTTCATGATATTGAAGCAGTGCGGACATCCGGTGATGATGCGCTTGATGCCGTATCCGTTCAGCGTGGCGATGTTTTGGGCCGCCTGCATCTGATAGAGGAACTCATTGCCCGCGCGCTTAGCCGGGTCTCCGGTGCAGGATTCCTCTTGACCGAGTACGGCGAACGAAGTTTCTGAGGCGTGGAGGATGCGCGCGATGGCTTTGGTGATGCGTTTGGCACGGTCATCAAAGCTGCCCGCACAACCCACCCAGAAGAGCACATCGGGGGTTTGGCCTGCAGCCGTCAATTCGGCCATCGTGGGGATGTGGAATGAACTCATGGTTAAACTTCTTGGGTCCAATCGCCGCGGCTTCCAGCAGGGAATGCCCACGGAGCGCCGTTGTTTTCGATGTTGTTGAACATGGACGTGATGGACTCGGGCGATTTGCTGTCCTCCATGATCAGGCTGCGCCGCATGTCCAAGATGATGCCCATCGGGCTGATGTTGATGGGGCAGGCTTCTACGCAGGCTTGGCAACTTGTGCAAGCCCAGAGTTCCTCCTCGGTGATCCAATCGCCCAAGAGGCTTTTTCCATCGGGTTCCCATTTGCCGCCATTGGCCTCTCGCTGTTGGCCGATTTCTTCGATGCGGTCGCGGGTGGACATCATGATTTTGCGGGGGCTGAGCAGCTTGCCGGTGTGATTGGCCGGGCATTCAGACGTGCACCGTCCGCATTCCGTGCACGTGTAAGCTTCGAGCAACTGCTTCCAGGTCAAATCCGGAGCGTCTTTCACCCCAAAGGGTGCAGGCGGTGCGTCGGAAGGAGGCGCCGCGGCAAACGGGTCCGCATTGGGGTCCATCATCAGGTCCACCTCCTTTTTGACCGCGGCCATATTGTCCATCTGACCGAAAGGGTTGAGGTTGGAGTAATACGTGTTGGGAAAGGCGAGGATGATGTGAAAATGTTTGGAATAGGGGACGTACACGAGGAACGCCAAGACCCCGGCGATGTGGAACCACCACATGCCACGTTCCACAGCTACGATGCCTGCATCCGACAACCCGCTGTACAACGGCATGAGCAAAGAACTCACCGGAAACGATCCCGCGGTCACGTAATGCTCAAGGCCGCGCGACTGCGCAATGGCGTCTGCAGCGTTCATGCTCAAGAAGGCAAACATGAGCAATACCTCTACGACTAAAATGATGTTGGCATCGAGCGAAGGCCAGCCCTTCAAGTCATTCGATGCGAGTCGAGCGATGGCCATGCCATTGCGGCGTGCGAAGAACACGACGCATGCGAGAATGACCCCCGCGGCCAACCATTCGAATGAAGCAATCAGGAAATTGTACAGCGGACCCAGGAAGGCAAATACCCGGTGCGTGCCAAACAGGCCGTCAATCAGGATTTCGAGAATCTCGATGTTGATGATGACAAAACCGGCATAGATGAGGATGTGCATCACACCTGCTACCGGGCGTGTGGTCATTTTACCTTGACCAAGTGCCACGCGTGCCATGGTGGCCCATCGTTCTGCTGTGCGGTCCGATCCGTCCCAGTCGCGGCCGAATTTGATGTTGCGTCGGATGACGCCAATGCGGCGAGCGAAAAAGAAGATGCCCGTGGACAAGAGCAGGAGGAAGAGCAATTGACTGATCATGGTGCCGGGATTTATTGTTCTTCAGCGGATCGCTTTTCGATTTCTTCGTCGATGATCTTGCGGAGCTTGCGGAGTTCCTTTTCGGAGAGGGCTTTTTCTTGCTTCTTACCAAAAACGGAGACCCGCACGTAGCGCCAGGGGTTCAGGTACAGGTCGTTGATGAGGTATTGCAATTCTTTGTTGGTGGCAATCAGGCCATTGTGCAAGGAGTCGCTGTTCACCAATTGCCCCAATGAACCCTCGCCGGCGTTGATCTTGCTGGTGATTTCGTCAACGTGGGTGAGCGCCGAGTTGGCCCGTTGGATGGTCTCCGCAAAATTCGAAGCCGCCAGCGAATCCGAGATGTCAGAGAAATTCTCCATGACATTGGCGAGGTCGTCGTTGTGGTTCTTGAGGTTGTCCGTGATTTGGTCGACGTTCGAGAAAATGCTCTTCAGTGTGGACCGGTTTTCGGCGACCATGGTGTCCAATTTCAACGAGGTCTGCTCTAAGCTTTCGACCGTCCGCTGAATGCTTTCGAAGGCGGTCGGTAGGCCCAGTGTGGCATCAGCCTCAAATACTGCTTTGAGGTTTTCAAGGATGTCATCCACTCCGTCGATCAGCTGGTCGGTTTTGTTCTTGAGCGGAATCAATTCGATGCGCACAGCATCTGCCAGCCCCACTTCCAAGTCGCTCAGGAGGGTGTCGCCCGGTTGAGCTGCTTCTCCGCTCGTACCTGCAATGAGGTCAATGGCTTTGGTGCCAAAGAGATCGCTCGAGATGATTTTGGCCTTAGCGTCTTTGGTGAGTTGCAAGGCCGACTCTTCAATATCGAACCCCACGATGAGTGAGCCGTCTCCTTCCGCGGCGAATCGAACTTGGGTGACTTGTCCCACCTTGAACCCGTTCACGAGGACGGGGTTCGACACCGCTAGCCCATCGATTTTTTCGTAATGGGCGAAGTAGGTGTTGGAAGGCGAAAATGGATTGAATCCCTTGAGGTAATTCACGCCCAGCATCAACAAGATTAGCCCTGCAATGACCAATGCTCCGATCCTGAATTCTTTGGATACTCCTGTCACGTGAATCAATTTTTGCGAAGGGGTTTCACACCTTGCTCTTCCCACGTCGTGCCCTCAAACTTGACGACAAACGCATCCGGAAATCCCTGTTGCTGGATTTTGGATTTTTGAAGACTGGCTTCCACCGAGGAGTAAAACGACCCCGCCGCGTATTTGTAAAGACCGTTACGAATATACTCAACCACCGGTCCCACATCTGCAAGCCGTGAATCGTCTGTGGATAAGGGGTCTTGAGACGCTAAAATTTGGATGCGGTAGGTTGGAGAATTCAGCGGCTCACTGGCGCTCGGTGTGGCTGTCAATGGCTCCGACCTGTCCTCCGGTACGGGCTGTGGATCGGGTTCCGGCACAGGCGGTGGGTCTTGGGCAGAAGGACCAGGGTGGTGTTTTTCCTTGTACTTTCGGAATGCCCGCAGCAGCGCGCTGGCCATGAGTTCCTTGCCGTTTTGGGAGTTGAGGAAGTCTTCTTCCTCAGGATTGGTCAAGAAGCCCAACTCTACCAGTACAGAGGGCATGTTGGTGAAGCTGATGACGAAGTAACCGGCTTGTTTCACCCCGCGGTCCTTGCGTCCGACCCGGTCGGCGAATTGGTTTTGGATGAGGCTACCGAGCTCGAGGCTTTGGTTCACGTAGACCGACTGCTTCAGGGCAAGTGCAATGTAGGTGTCGGGATCATCTGGGTTGAATCCGGCGTAGCGGGTCTCGTAGTCCTCTTCTTGGTAGATGGAGGCGTTTTCCTTCATCGCCACGCGCAGGCTCTCTTCGGATTTATGCATGCCCATGACGAACGTGCTCGAACCGCGGGCTTGGGGGTTGTCAAAGGCATCGCAGTGGATGCTGATGAATAGGTCGGCTTGGGTCTCATTGGCGATGGCTACCCTTTTCTTGAGCGAGGGAAATTCATCCTCGTCGCGTGTCATGACAATTTTAACGTCCGGGAACCGTTCACTGATGTACTTGCGCAGCAGCAATGCCACATCAAGCGTCACTTCTTTTTCCGTGGTTTGGTAGCGCTTCGTGCCGAGGTTGCCGGGGTCAGCTCCCCCGTGTCCGGCATCGATCACTACGACCATACTTGGTGGCACCGGAGCGAACGAAACCGAAAGGAGAATGATGGCCGCCATGCCGCATAGCACCTTCCGTTTCGTTAGTTTTGACAGCCGTTTCATGGGTAAATTCAAATCTAAAACGTGGTCCAAGGTCCGCATCGTCTGCCGGAAGGGGATTTTCCGTGCCATTTTGTGGATAAGCCTGCCCGCGTTTGGCCAAGCTCAGGAGGCCGTTCAGGACTCTGCAGCCACGCCGGTTGAATCGGCTTTCGAAGTGGTCTGGGGCGCATCAGATTCGACTCGGATGAACGCGGTGGA
>JBELBV010000029.1:0-31898 GCA_042095135.1 Flavobacteriales bacterium
GTATTAAGCACTTCACGAGCGCGTTCGGTGAGCATGTCATCGCAGAAGAGGTGGAAGGGGCGTTGCAGGAAGCGCTCGAGGCTCACGGAGGCGCAGTGGCGGAGTTCCATGTCGCGCCGGAGGTGAATCCTGTGGAAGGCCTGCCCTACCACGAGTGGTTGGTGGAGTTCACGGAAATGCCTCAGGACTTGAAGGCCTTTGCCGCAACGGTCAATACCGGTGTGGTCGAACGGAACCCGTATTACAAGGATTTGATCACGGGGGGCATCTTACGACCAGCTGAGCTGACACAGGTTAAACGAGGCACGTTCAATGGTGCAATGGCCTCGTTGGGTAAATTGGGCGGACAAAACAAACCGCCGCGGCTCGCGAATGGACGCGATTTTGCCGCCGCACTCGAAAAATCAAACAACGCGTGAAAATCTTGGCACTCATCGGCGGGAGCGGCTCTGGCAAGTCGACGATTCTGAACGGACTGCGGAAGCATTTTGGCGAACGCGCGGCCGTGCTGTCGCTGGACAATTACTACCGCCCCATATCCGAATTGCCCGTTGATGAGAACGGGGAAACCAACTTTGATATGCCTGAGGTTATCAACGATGCCGACCTGGTGCGCGACATCGATGCGCTGCGTGCGGGCCGTCCAATTGCATTGGATACGTACACGTACAACAGGGACGTCATGCAGTCCGAAAAAATCACCATCGCCCCCGCCGAGTGGTTGGTGGTCGAAGGGCTGTTCGCTATGGCCTATCCTGCGATGGAAGAGCGGATTGATTTGCTTGGTTTTATCGATGCCCCGGCTGAGGTTCGGCTTCAGCGTCGCATTGAACGCGACGGGGCAGAACGCGGTTATACCGAAGACGAAGTGCGCTACCAATGGCACAACCACGTACGTCCGGCTGACATCGCTCACATTGAACCTTGGAAGGAAAAGGCGGATGTGGTGGTGGACAACACGGACTACTGGAAAGCGGGGCTGGAAGCGCTTATCGCAAAAATGGAAGAAGCATAAATGATTCGATATGAAAAAGGCATTTACCCTCCCAACGTGCAAGACGTGCGTGCGCATTTTTGACGACCTCCAACCGGAGCAAAACGGATGCGCCGTAGTGGACATCAAGGCCGAAGGCATCGCCGCAGAGGACCTTGATAAAATGAAAGAACTGGCGGGTTCGTATGAGGCGCTTTTCTCGCGCCGCGCCATGAAATTCCGCTCCATGGGCTTGGCGGACAAGGCCTTGACAGAACAGGATTACCGCCAACTCATCCTCGAGGAATACACCTTCCTTAAGCGTCCGGTGTTTCTTTTTGACGACCAGGTGTGTGCAGGCTCGGCCAAGGCATCGGTTGAAGCGGCGCGCTCGGCCTTGCAGGGATAAGGGATGCAGCGGATCCTCGCGCATTTGGCCTTGCTCGTTGTGGCGGTCATCTACGGATGCAATTACCTCGTTGCCAAGGGATTAATGCCTGATTTGGTAGGCCCCAGCGGGTTCATCGTTTTGCGCGTGCTGGGCGGGGGTGGACTCTTTTGGCTGGTGCGCGCGGTGATGCGTGCCCGAGGAACTTGGGAGTCCATCGAACGCAGCGACCTCCTCCGGCTTCTCGCATGCGGTGCCACCGGGGTGGCGGCCAACCAGCTGTTGTTTTTCAATGGTTTGAATGTGACCAGCCCGGTCAACGCTTCCATCATCATGACCATCAATCCGGTGTTGGTGTTGGTCATTTCGGCGGTTCTGTTGGGCACCTCCATCACGGCCCGCAAGCTCCTCGGTATTTTCATTGGCGGCGGCGGTGCCGTGGCCTTGCTTATGCTGAGCGCGCAACAAGAGAGCCTCCATGCATCATGGCAAGGTGATTTGATGATCCTACTCAATGCAGCCAGCTATGGATTTTACTTGGTCTTGGTGAAGCCGCTCATGACGAAGTACAAGCCGCTGACCGTGATTGCTTGGGTGTTCGTTTTTGGCGCGCTGTTCGTGCTGCCCATTGGCTGGCAACAGGCCGCGGCCATTGACTGGTCGGCTTTTGAAGCTTCGCACTGGCAAGGTGTCGCTTACGTGGTGATTGGCACCACGTTCATGGCCTACCTGCTCAACATCTTCGCCTTGCGTCATGTGCAGCCGACGGTGGTCAGTATCTACATCTACCTGCAGCCGCTTCTCGCGACGGGCTTGTCGTGGTGGGTCAGCCAGCGCGGCGGAGCGGATTACACGGCCGATTTGAACGGATGGACCGCCCTGTGTGCGGTGGCGATTTTTGCAGGCGTAGCGCTGGTAAGCCTGCCTTCGCGGGCTCGCGCGTAGTGCGGTGCGAACTCCGCCAAAGAGTTTGTAATTTCATCGCATGCCAATAGCCAAACCGTTCAACCTCACGGCCTGGATCGAGGAAAACCGTGATTTGCTCAAGCCCCCTGTGGGCAACAAAAACCTCTACGTGGAAAGCGGGGACTACATCGTGATGATTGTGGCCGGCCCCAATGCCCGCAAGGACTATCACTACAACGAGACCGAGGAGCTGTTCTATCAATTGGAGGGCCACATCACCGTGCGCATCCAAGAAGACGGCCAACCGGTGGACATGAAGCTGGGTCCTGGTGACATGTACTTGCATCCGGCCAAGGTTCCGCACAGTCCGATGCGCGAGGCAGGGTCACTGGGATTGGTGATAGAATGCAAACGTTCGGGTACCGACGCCAAGGACGGGCTGCTTTGGTTTTGCGACCGATGCAACCACCCCCTGCATGAGACCTACTTTAAATTGGAGAACATTGAGAAGGATTTCCTCCCGCGCTTCCGTGAATTCTACGGAAGTGAGGACTTGCGCACCTGCAAAGGGTGTGGAGAGGTGATGGAGACCGACCCGCGGTTTGTGGATTGAGTGGCAAATTGCACGGCATGAGCAACCAATATGCTGGTCTGGGCGTTTTCAATCTGTACCAAATCCAGGCTCAATGAAAAGCTACATTCAATCGGGACTTGCGGCGTTCATGCTGCTAGGAGCCTTTGTCGTGCAGGCACAGGAGTGCACCAATTTCCAGTTTTGGGTGATGAACCAAGCGGGTGAAAACTACCCGGAATTGAACATCAACTACCTGATTTCGAATGCCAACGGCATGCCGACGGCGGACGGTGTTTGGGAAGTGGGGGCGAACGGCATTGAGGCTGACTTTTGCCTCGCACCTGGCTGTTACAGTATCGCCATCAGCGGTGATGGAGTCAGTCCTGAAAGCGTAGCTGTGGACTTGTTCCAATCGGATTTTGTCCAAATGCTCGAACTCACTGCTGCCGACGAGGAAGGCGTTTGGGATGCAGCATTTTGCATCGAGCAGGGCTGGGAATACAATTGTCCGGAAGCCATTGATTATGCTGCTGGGGAAGGCTGCACCTGGGCCTTCGAGATTGGCAGTTTCCAAGAAGGTGAGGAGGTCATGTGGAATTTTGGTGACGGCTCTGAGCCGATTTGGGGCGGCCATTTCATCGAATACGAATACGAAACCGCAGGCACGTATGAAGTGAGTGCGTTCTTCACGTCATTCGACTGTCCGATGGGCGTGGAATTGCAGACCGTTATTGAGGTGAGCGGTTGCGGTGAAACTGAGTGCGTACTCGAAATGGAGGTCAGCACAGAAGACGGTATGTGGTACACGTTCAGCATCCCCGAGGAATTGGCCAACAACGAAATCCAGTGGTACATCGACGGCCAACCCATCGAAGGGGCAAACGGTACGAGCTTCGAGGCGGGATTTGATTTCAATCCATATTGGTCGGTGTGCGTCGCTGTCTACACGGAGGCGTGCCCAGACGGTATGGAGGCGTGCTATTCCAACTTGGAAGGGGGCTGTCCAGATGCCGGTATTTCAGTGGATTCAGAAGGGTGCCACTATGTGTTCAGCATTGGGAACGAGTCACCGGCCGAGGTGCAATGGTTCATTGACGGCGAATTCGTCGAATGGTCCGGAGGCGCATTCGATTGGACATTCGAGAGTGGCGGCTGGCACGATATCATGGCGGTGTATTACTCCTCCACGTGCCCGGGTGAGACGTACGTTACGGAGGTGAATACCGATGGGTGTGGCGAAGACGATCCGTGCCCCTTGGACTTGGTATGGAACGAGGTGGAGTGTAATCAGTTCTTTATCGAAGCCCTGAACCAACCGGAGGGTGCCACCCTTTACTGGACCCTTGACGGCGAGCCCTACGATTATGGCGCGGCGGAAATGATTTTTACGTTTGATGAAGACGGGTGCCATGTGTTTGGTGTAGGCTACGAGACTCCCGACTGCCCGCAGGGAGCTTTCGCAGAGGTTGAGCTTTGCTCAGATTGCACGGGAATGGAGGACTGCGAAGTGGAATTGGATTACGTGGAGTTGTCCGAGGGCATTTACCTCTTTTCGGCCTACACTTCTGACGGGGAGCTTTTCGGCGGAGAAATCGGTTGGTGGACCAACGGGATGAACGTCGGATCAGGCAATCCGTTTGCCTGGACGTGGGACGTGGAAGAGCCCCAAGGGGTGAACATGTGCATTGGTTATGGCAGCTGGGGAGATTGCGTGGGTGGAGAGGCCTGCATTGAATTGGAAACTTCAGGCATGGCATGCGAAGAAATTCAGCTCGTTTTGAACGGGTCCTGGACCGCTGATATCGACTGGGCGTTTGAACTTGGCTTTGAGGCGGTCATCGATGGATGGGAAATCGCTGGCTGGTCGTTCGAAGAGGAGTGGTCAGCCGAAGGGGAGATCTCGGATACACTGAATCTGTGCGTGCCACCGGCTTGCTTTGATGTCTTCTGGGGGTGGGAAGCTGCGAATGTTGACGTCGAAGCCTTGCTGATTTCGGTGCTCATCGCCGGCATGGACCCGGTGGCCTTGTTCGATTGGTTTGAGCCGTTCAACGCCAGCGGATTCGGTCTGCTCCCCGATTGCATTGAGACGGTAGCGACCCCTGAAATCCAGCGGGAGGAATTCACTGTATGGCCCAATCCGACGTCCCATGCGTTCCAATGGAAGGTGCCGGATGATGCGATGGGAGGCGAATGGACCGTGTACGCTGCGGATGGTCGCTTGGTTTACCGTGAACGAAATGCGGCTCAGGCAGGGACATGGAATGTGGCGGACTGGCCATGTGGTTTGTACCATGCCATTTTCGTGACAGAGGGCCAGCAACCGCTGCGCCAACCGCTGGTGGTTTTCCGATAACCAGCCGTCACCGAACGTTTGATAAATCGATACGGCCGGCCCCAAATTCCACGCAGGCCAAGCCGGGTCCTACCTTAACTTCGTGCTGGCGGTTACACAACACCCGCCAGTGTACACATGACGTATCAGAAATTGAACAACTGGACAGGTTGGGGCGTGTGGTTCTTGGCCACCATCGTCTATCTGTCGACCATTGAACCCACGGCGAGTTTTTGGGACTGCGGCGAATTCATCGCCTCGGCATTCAAGCTCGAAGTCGGCCACCCTCCTGGGGCCCCCTTCTTCATGCTCCTCGCTCGTTTCCTGATGATTTTTGCTACGCCGGAGACAGCGGCGGTGTTTGCCAATTCGCTTTCTGCCCTCAGCAGCTCGTTCACCATCTTGTTCCTCTTCTGGAGCATAACGCACTTGGCAAAAAAGATGATTGTGGACCCGACCGGTGAGGCGGCACCTGCGGAGCGCTGGGCCGTCATGGGCGCTGGGGCCGTTGGTGCCTTGGCTTACACATTCAGCGACAGCTTTTGGTTCTCTGCTGTTGAGGGTGAGGTGTACGCCCTGTCCTCATTGTTTACGGCGCTCGTTTTCTGGGCGATTTTAAAGTGGGAAAATGTGGCCGATCAACCGGGTCACTTGCGCTGGATTCTCGTCATTGCGTATTTGATGGGGCTGTCCATTGGAGTTCACCTGTTGAATTTGCTGGCCATCCCAGCCATTGCCTTGGTGTACTATTTCAAGAAGTACGAGTTTTCGTGGAAGGGGTTGGGAATAACGACGCTGATTGCGGTGGCCTTATTGGGTTTTGTCCAAGAAGGGATGATCAAAGGTGTGATTAATCTTGCGGCGAAATTTGAGCTGTTTTTCGTGAACGAAATGGGCTTCGGCTTCAACACGGGTGTGCTCGCTTATGCTCTCTTTTTGATCGCTTTCCTGGCGGCTGCAGTTTGGTGGACGCACAAGAAAGGCTGGTGGGCTGCGAATACCTTCGTACTCGGAATGACGCTCGTCTTGATTGGGTATTCGACGTTCGCGGTCATCGTCATTCGAAGTGCTGCCAATCCGCCTATGGATGAAAACAACCCAGAGGATTTGTTTGCCTTGCTGGCCTACCTGAACCGTGAACAATATGGTTCTCGGCCTTTGGCGACGGGTGAGTACTGGGGTTCGCCGGTGGATAAAGACAAGCCCTACGAGGACGGCTCACCCTCTTATGTCAAGAGCTACAGCATCATTGAAGACAAGGGCCGGGACGTCCGGGTGAAGTCATTCCGAACGTTGGGAGGCGCTTTGGCGTGGATGGAGGAGAACGGGACCAAGCGCATGCGCATCGAAGAGGAGTACGTGGACAGTGGGGAAAAGCGTGGCAGCGTGGCCAATTACGACAATCGATTCACGATGCTGTTCCCGCGCATGTGGAGTGGCCAGCCCAATCACAAGCAAGCGTACAAGCAGTGGAGCAATTACAAAGGGTTCAACGAACAAGTGGGCTTTACAAGCCCTTTGACCGACGGCGCAATGGGGCTTGCCGCTTTTGAGCAGCACATTGCAACTGCTTATCTGAGCGCAGGTATGACCAAAGCAGAGCTAACTCGGTCCATGAACGCGTTGTTTCGGTCATACAATCGTCGTTTCGAAGAGACCTTTGAGGTGGCTTCGGCAAATGAAATTTTGGTGCGAGATCCTGAATCGGGCCGACAACAACGTGCACCATTGGATTCTGACGCCATGGTCGAAACATTGGCTCAATACATTGCCGCAGACTTGGAGGCTGGACTGACCCGTGGAAAGTCCTATGTTCAACGCATGGAGGCTCAGCGCAATCAAATTGAGAACGAAATACGCTTGGCGACGCGCCGAGCCAACCAGACCGGTTCTGCAGACGATGTTCGGCAGGTTCGACAGCTGGAGGGAATGCTCGATCGACTGGAAGCGGAGTTGAAGCCCAGCATGTCCGAGAACTTGCGGTACTTCAAGGACTATCAAATGGGCTGGATGTACTTCCGCTACTTCCTCTGGAATTTTGCAGGTCGCCAAAACGATACGCAAGGCCATGGAGATTTTATGGATGGCAATTGGCTCAGCGGCGTCAAGGCCATCGATGCGGAGCGACTGGGTAATCAAGACACCTTGACGGGCCAACAGCTTGAGAACAAAGGCTACAACCGATTTTACTACTTGCCGTTGATTTTGGGTTTGATCGGGTTGTTATTCCATGCATTTCGAGACCCGAAACAATTTCTTGTGGTCACGGCGTTGTTCGTCTTGACAGGAGTGGCTATTGTTGTTTACCTCAACCAATACCCTTTCCAACCCCGTGAACGCGATTACGCTTTCGTTGGCTCGTTTTACGCGTTTGCCATTTGGATTGGTTTAGGGGCTTTTGCATTGTTTGATTGGTCGCGCAGAGCGGATGCGAAAGACGCAGCGAAGGCCTTGGGAACATCCGCCTTGGTTACGATTGTCTTGTTTGGATTGGAGACAGCTACAGGAGGGAACCATGCGATGAGCTGGACGGTTGGATTCATTGTATTCATTTCGGCTCTTTTGGTTGGCTTGGCTCTGCTGTTCCAGCGCTTGTCCTTGCAAGAACCGTTGCGCGCGCAGGTGTTGGTGTTGCTCACACTGACTGTTCCTGCGCTCATGGCGAGCGAAGGATGGGATGACCACAGCCGCGCTAAGAGAAGAACGGGGGTGGATTTCGCCAAGAACTACCTCGATAGTCTAGAGCCAAATGCCATTTTGTTCACCAATGGAGACAACGACACCTTCCCGTTGTGGTACGTGCAAGAAGTGGAGGGCTACCGCACGGATGTACGGATCTGTAACCTGAGCTTGCTCAATACCGATTGGTACATCGATCAAATGAAGCGACAGGCGTATGAAAGCGCACCGCTTCCCATTAAAATGGATGAAGAGAAGTACCGCCAAGGGACGCGGGACTTGGTCATTCTGGATCCACCCCGCAACCCTGCTGCTCCCTATGTTGATCTGAGTGAAGCCCTGAACGTGGCCTTGGACGATGAGAAGAAGCGGCAGTACGCAGGAGGGAAAAAGTTCAATTACTTCCCATCGAATAGCTTCCGCATTGCTGTGGATAGTGCAGCAGTAGCGATACACGGCGTTTTATCGGAAGAAGAGATGCCCAATCTTCTCGATGCGATTGAGTTCACCTTGAGTGGAAGCAACGGCAGCCCAAAGAGTTACATCTTGAAGAACCAGTTGGCTGTGCTCGATATGGTTGCGAATAACCAATGGGAACGGCCCATCTACTTTGCTGTAACGACCGGTCCGGATAGTTACATGGGTTTGCAAGAGTATTTCCGGTTGGAAGGACTGGCGTACCGATTGGTGCCCATCCGGTATCCGAAGAGTGCCAATCCGAATGCATTTGGAGGCGTCGCAACCGATCGCATGTATACCAATGTCATGAACAAGTGGTCATGGGGTGGAATGGACAACATCGAAGACGGCATCTACATGGATGAAAACAACCGCCGCATGGTGACCAATTTCCGTTTGCAGATGTCCATTTTGGCGGAGGAATTGCTGGAGGAAGAAGACGCGAACCGAGCATTGGACATTTGCGATGAAATGCTCACACGCATGCCTGAGCAAAACGTGCCGTTGAGTCGCGTGCTCATGACCGTACAAGGAGTATTGATGGAGCTGTCCGTTTCCGATTCTCTGCCGGGCAGAAAGGTCTATGACTTATCACCGGAGCGAAGAGCTCGAGCACAAGAGCTGGGCAAGCAGGTTACGCGCGATCTGTTTGAAATTCAAACAGATGCGTTGAAGTTCTACTATTCCCTCGAAGTCAATCGCTTCCAGGCGGTCACACAGGAGCGGCGCATTGCGAAGCAGGTGGCTGATGTCATGGTGCAGACGGCTGAGTTGTACATGCCAGACGATGCCTTGGGGAGTGAGTTGAATGCTGAATTGGAAGCATTGGAGGCCATGATTGCCGAGGCTGAGATGCGCATGGCAAACCTCGGTTCGTTCGAATTCTGATGTCCACCCCGACGCGCATCGCCATACTCGCTTCCGGTTCGGGCAGCAACGCCGAGGCAATTCTTCGCTATTTCGATACTTCCGAAACGGTAGAAGTGGCCTTCGTGGGGTGCAATCGACCGGAGTCGCGATCCGGAATTTACAAGCGCACGCGTCGACTGGGCCTTGAAACCACGCGTTTTACAAAAGCGGAACTGCTCAATGGGAATCTGTTGCAGGCATTGCAAGCCAAGTCCATCGACTGGGTCGTCTTGGCGGGTTTCTTGATGCAAATCCCTGAGAGTCTCGTTCGTGCTTACCGCGGGCGTATGCTGAATGTGCACCCGTCGCTGCTACCCGAATTCGGCGGAAAAGGGATGTACGGGATGCACGTCCACCGCGCGGTGCGGGAGGCCCAAGTAAAGGAGTCGGGCATGACCGTGCATTGGGTTACGGAAGCCTACGACGAGGGCGCTGTGGTGTTTCAAGCAGCCTGTGCTGTGGAGCCCCATGACACCCCTGAATCGTTGGCCAATCGCGTCATGGAATTGGAGCACATGTACTACCCTCAGGCCATTGCTGCGTGCATCGCCGATCAAACAACTGGTTGATGGCACACGTGATCATATACACTGATGGAGGCGCAAGTGGCAACCCGGGACCCGGTGGTTACGGGGCGTTGCTGATGTATGGTGAGCATGAGAAAGAAATGAGCGCAGGCTTCCGACTGACGACGAACAATCGCATGGAGCTGCTCGCCGTGATCGTGGCCCTTGAGGCCCTCAAGCGCCCTGGCCTGGACGTGCAGGTGTATTCGGATTCCAAATACGTGGTGGACGCTGTAGAGAAAGGATGGGTCATGGGCTGGGAGCGGAAAAACTTCAAAGACAAGAAAAACCCTGATCTGTGGAAGCGTTTTCTAAAGGTGTACCGCAAGCACCGGGTTGCATTTCACTGGGTCAAAGGCCACGCCGGCAACCCTAACAACGAACGGGTGGATGCGCTGGCCGTCGCTGCTTACCAAACGGGCAATTTGGGCGTGGATGAGGCTTACGAGTCCACGGGCAACGCATAACCCGGCGGATTGTACACGGTTCTTGGCGGGCAAGGGCGTATCTTTGCAGAGCTAACGCAATACCGATAGAGCCATGCGAACGGACCTTTACCAAGGACACGACTACTACCTGTTGGACGAGCTGTTGACGGAGGAGCACAAGTTGATCCGTGAGACCGCCCGCGAGTGGGTAAAAAAGGAGGTCAGCCCCATCATCGAAGAGGCGGCTGAGAAATGCGAGTTCCCCAGGCATCTGCTCCCTGGACTCGGTGAAATCGGTGCCTTTGGCCCGTACATCCCAGCGGAATACGGCGGCCCGGGCCTTGATCAAATCAGCTACGGCATCATCATGCAAGAACTCGAGCGTTGCGACAGCGGATTGCGCTCAACCGCATCGGTTCAAAGCAGCTTGGTGATGTACCCCATCTGGCGCTACGGCACGGAAGAGCAGAAGCAAAAGTACCTGCCTAAGTTGGCGACGGGTGAGATGATGGGCTGCTTCGGCTTGACTGAGCCAGACCACGGATCCAACCCCGGCGGAATGACAACCAACTTCAAAGAAGACGGTGACGATGTCATCCTCAACGGCGCGAAGATGTGGATTTCAAATGCACCATTCGCCGACATTGCCGTCGTGTGGGCCAAGAACGAAGCAGGCCGCATACAAGGCATCGTCGTGGAGCGTGGCATGGAAGGGTTCAGCACGCCAACCATGCACGGGAAGTGGAGCCTGCGTGCTTCCGATACCGGTGAGTTGATTTTCGACAACGTACGCGTGCCCAAGGCGAATATTCTGCCCGGCCGCGATGGCCTCGGTGCACCACTCAGCTGCCTGGACTCAGCGCGTTATGGCATCGCCTGGGGCGCCATCGGTGCAGCTTTGGATTGCTACGACACGGCGCTTCGCTATTCGAAGGAGCGCATCCAGTTTGACCGTCCCATTGGGCAATTCCAGTTGCAGCAGAAGAAGTTGGCGGAAATGATAACGGAAATCACGAAAGCCCAATTGTTGACCTTCCGTCTCGGTCAATTGCGCGATGAAGGCAAGGCCACCTCAGCCCAGATTTCGATGGCTAAGCGCAACAACGTGGACATGGCGTTGATCGTAGCCCGTGACGCGCGGCAAATGCTTGGCGGCATGGGCATTACCGGCGAGTACCCGATCATGCGCCACATGATGAACCTCGAGTCGGTCGTCACGTACGAGGGTACCCATGATGTTCACCTGCTCATCACAGGCTTGGACGTGACCGGCTTGAATGCCTTCGTCTAATTCTAAACGGGGATCATATCAGCTTGAAGGGGTCGGCGTCGCCGAGTACTGGGAATTTCGCGCGGTACCGATTGAGCGCTGCTCTGTCCCACGTGCCTTGGATCCATCCAGCCGCATCCGGATCGAGATCGGCTTGGGTTTGACCATAAGGGTCGATGAGTGCACTGCCCCCTGAATGTTCAATGCCCTTTCCGTCGACGCCCACACGGTTGACTCCGACAACGTAGCATTGGTTCTCGATGGCGCGCGCGACCAATAAACTCGACCACGCATTCGCCCGCGCTTCTGGCCAATTGGCAACGTACACGGCAGCATCGTATCGGTCTTCACTTCGATTGCGGCTGAAAACAGGGAAGCGCAGGTCGTAGCAGATTTGCAGGAGGATGCGCCAACCCCGCCATTCGACAATCAACCGGTTTTCGCCCGGGCCATAGGCTGTATCTTCTCCGGCGAAGGTGAACAGATGACGTTTGTCGTAGCATGCTACCGGTCCGCTGGGTGGGACAAAAAAGCACCGGTTCACCGGATGGGCGAGCGCTTCGTCCCGGCATGATAAGCTTCCGACGACTGCGGCATCCCGCTCACGGGCCCACCTTCTCATCTCCGCGAGGGGGGCGGGCCAAGCGGCCTCGTCTCCCTGCCAACCCCTAGGAAGTATGCACGCTTGGGATTGTGGATCCATGGTGAAGCCGGTGGCCCACATCTCGGGGAGAACGATGAGGTCGTACGGCCCTTCGAGGCCGTCAACCTGCCGACTGATGACTTCGCCATTGGCGGTCGGATTTTCCCAGGCAAGTTGGGTTTGAAGCGCGGCGACGCGCAAATGGGGGGCGCTGTGGTTCATCCGTTTGAAATGTTGAGCAAACGCTCGATGCCCTGATCGATGGTGTCGTCGTTCTTGGCAAAGCAGATGCGGACCAAATTTGAATCGCCGCCGCCAGTGGGATAGAATGGCGAAAGCGGGATGAGGGCCAATCCATTCTCACGGGAACACCAGTCGGCCGTCGTTGTCCGGTCATCGCGGTCATCGAATGCCCCGTAGCCCAACAATTGAAAATACCCGCCTTCTGCAGGTGATACGTGCCACGTGCTGCCCTTCAGGCCATGAATCAGCCGGTCGCGTTTGGATTGGTAGAAGGGGGCAAGCTCGGTGAGGTGGGCAGCGCCGACCTCGCTGTTCAAAAAGGCGGCAATGCCCGCTTGGAAGGGTGCTCCAGTGGAGAATACATCGTATTGGTGAATCTTTCGAATTTCGAGCGTCAGGGCTTCAGGGGCCGTCGCGTACCCGATTTTCCAGCCGGTGCAATGCAGGATTTTGCCAAACGAAGCGAACACCAATGCGCGCTCCCGCAACCGCGGTTCATGGGTGACGCTCAGCACGTCGCGACCGTCGTGGTGCATCGGTCCATACACCTCGTCACTCAACACCAACGCATCGGTGCCCTCTACCAAATCTGCCAGCCCCTTCAAGTCCTTCCGGCTCCACGTTGAGCCGGTCGGGTTGTTGGGCACGTTGACAATCACCATACGCATCGATTCAGTCCAAGCTGCCTTCATGGCCGCTAAGTCCAACCGATGCGTGCCCGCCTGAAGCGGTACGCAAACCAAGTTGCCGCCCGCGAGCTCGACCGCCGGTTCGTACAGGTCATAACAAGGCGTGAGGACCATAACATCATCACCAGGATGGATCAGCGCTTGGATGGTGGCGAAGATGAGGGACGAAGCCCCGGCCCCAATCGTCACCTCGGTTTCGGGATGGTAGCAGACGCCGCTTTGCCGTTCCGCATTCGCGGCAATCCACTCCCGCAACCGGACATCGCCTGCCATGGGAGCGTACTGGTTGCGCCCTTCTGCCATCGCCGCTACAACGGCCTGCTGAAGGGGAAGTGGGGGCTGAAAATCGGGGAAACCTTGACTCATGTTCAGCGCTCCGTGGGCCTGCGCCATCGCACTCATCTCTGTGAAAATGGTGGTGCCCACGCGGGGCAACTTTGACGTCGAACTCACATTGCGCATACTCGCAAGTTAGTCCGCGCCCCGTTTACCGAGTAACGGCGAGTTTGGTCACGCCGGCCGACGCGCCGGTGGCATCCGTCGCGAAAACCATGTAGACGCCATAGGGGACCAATGCACCTGTGAAGTCGCGCGTATCCCAGACGGCCCTTCCGCCTTCGGATTGTACGCTAGCGACGGCACGACCGGAGAGGGTGGTGATGTGTACGGTCGAATTGAACGCTAAGCCCTCCACGGTGACCCAGCCTTCGAAGGAGGCCTCGACAGGGTTGGGGTACACCCGGAGCGCGTCAATTTCTTGGACAAAATTGCTGGCGTCGCCGCGCCACCCCATCAGTCCGCGCTGCGTTCCGATGAGCACTTCACCGTTGCGGTGGTTCAGGGCGATGTCGGTGACTTGGTTGCTGAGCAAGGGGCTGTTGGCTGATGTGAAATGGGCCACCTGGTCGATGCCGTCGGGACTTAGCAAGTATGCTCCGGAGCTCTGCGTTCCAATCCACTTGCGGTTGCCACCGTCGATGCAGATCGTCTCCACGACTTCCGTTTCGAGCAAGAGTTGGTAATTGCCGTCTTGTTGAATGAGGATTTGTGAAGCCACCGGGTTTTCGTAGCCGTCATCAAAGACTGCGCTGGGCAAGTAGATCACGCACGGCCCAGCGGCGGTTCCAATCCAAATCTCGCCGTCGAGGTCTTCCTCCAAGCAGTAGATGTCATCCGACGGCAGCTCTCCTTTCGCTGGGTCGGTGGTGAGGATGCGCCAATCGTCGTCTTGGGTGTCGCCGGGTGTTTGATTGGTATCATACACCAACACGCCTTGACCGCGCGGCATGACGCACCAGATGTACCCGTTGCGAGCCGCCAGCACGTCACCGAGCCAACCCGTAATGCCCAAGGCGTCCCCCAACGCCATCGCGACGAAAGACCCATCGTTCAATCGGACGTGGAGTGGCGCGTCGGCATACGCATTGGTGAACCAGAGGTTTCCGAACCGGTCGAAGTCCACACCGCCAACGCCGACCCGTGGACTTCCACCAAAGTTCCCGAGTTCGAGGGTGCTATTGCTTTCGTTGTAAATGTCCACCACCTCGCCATTTTGCACCTCAATCAAGCCCTCTTCCCAAGAGCCGAAGTAGGCGTGAAAAGGATTGGTGGGGTCAATACTCACAGCCATTGGATCGTTGATGCCAGCGAGGTCATTCACTCCTGCTTGGTTGGGGATCCAGTTCCAGCGCATGCCACTCATGCCGTAGAAGCCGTGCTTGTGATACATGCTTGTCCACGTTTCGTCGATGCCTCCGGAAGCCACCCAAATCTGGTCGTTCCATGCGTCGACGTTGCGCACCAAAGCCACGGGAGGGCCTTCAGGACTCCAATGGGCATCGGCTTCACCCCCAGAAACATCCATCCTGAGCAGGCCCTGCTCGAAATTGGCAATCAAGAGGTCACCAAATTCCACGAACCCCACGTCACCCATTACGTCCACAGCGTGTCGGTACACCATGTCGCGCACCCGCAGGGGCACGCCGTCCGCCGCATAATCCAATTGAATTTCTTCCCAATCAGCATTGAATTGGCGGATGGATTGGTGGTCGGCAATGGCGATGCGCCAGTCGATTGGATCGTCGCTGATGCTGCCCGATGCGATGGCGAGCACTTGGACACTTTCTGACGCTTCAAACGGTTCCCACAATCCGTCCATGCGCAGCCACAATTCGTCAGGCGCAGCGGTTTCGCTGGTTTTCCGGTGGAGGAGAATGTGACCGTTAGGCGCGAATTCCACATGAGCGTAATTGCCGGTTTCGAGCGGAATATCCTCCCATCGGCTCCAAGCGTCAGGAGAACTCAAAAACGGATGATCCACAGGCGCCTCAAAAACGCCAGCATCTGTCCAGACGATGTAACGATTGTTGTGGACGGAGATGCCGTGGCAACGGCGCAGCACTTGCTGACCTTCCAGGTACCAGGTGTCCCGAACGTCGAGTTCGCGCAAGTGAATGGCAACTACACCAAAGGCGGTGGTGGCGATGAGAAGGTCTGAATCGAGCGCACCAAAAATTTCCAAGCTCAGGATGGACTTGTCGCCGATGAGGTTGCTTTGTTCGATGTCGCGCAACGTGTACAACCAGTTGCCTGTGTTGGAGAAGAAATCGATGCTGCCTGAAGCCTGTCCGACGATGAGCATCTCTCCGGTTGGGTCCCACGCTAATGCGGTAGGCTGGCTTCCGCTCATGCCACGGACGGTGGAAATTCGCTCCACCACATCGGTGCGCTCGTCCAAGGTGAACACCGCGTGCTCGGTTCGGACGGCCCAAATGCCTGTGTCCAAGGCCGTTCCGCAATGGACCAATTCCTCAGTTTGGTGGTAGGGCAGGTAGTCAGTCCACGTACCTACAGGGCGGTTTTCTTGGATATCCGCTGTCTCCGTGCCTTGCGCAGACACTCCGCCGGTGTGCATCAGGACTGCAGCAATCGCGGTCAGCGTGCGGTTCAGGAGGAGTTTAGGAGTGAGCATGGGTGTCCTACGCATACGCGTCAAAGTTCGGAATATTGTCGGGGGTCATGAATAATTTTTCCATCGGAATTGCTCGGGGCCACGGGTTTCCAACTCGTCCAGTGCGGAGGCATCGGCCAGCTGGTAAACCAACCCTCGCTCGCCGCGCTCCCATTCGATGATGTTCCATACGATGAGCAGGCACAACAAGTCTTCCGCCTCTTCGTAGCGCAACCGCGCCATCCGTGCGACTTGCTGAAACCGCAGTTGCCGACCGTCGCGCCACGCGTTGAACAGCTTTCCGATGAACTGGTTGTACCGGAATTCGGACCGTTCCATGCGCATTTCGTATTGCCACACCTTGACTTGTACCGGGCTGGCGCGATGGATGCGGTCCTCCCTGCGCAAGTAGGCTTGCCATTTGCCGTTATCGTCTTCACAGAAATGTGGGCGGCTAGCGGAACGGGGGATCTGGACTTCCAGCACTGAACACCCTTCAACCTTCCATACTTGTACATCGAACGGAATAGCCGGCTTGCAATGAGATTGGCAAGCCAAGTCAATCATGTGGTACTCCTCTTCTTGGTTGACGCCGGTTACAGCCCCGTTGTCCTTCACGCCGATGAGGAGTCGTCCGCCATCGGTGTTGGCAAAGGCCACCATCGTACGCGCGATTTTGGCGGCATCGTCGATGCGCATTTTGAAGTCCTGAGTCTGGTGCTCCCCTTCCTCGATCATTTGCTGCACGTAGGACATGGTAGGCTAAGTTAGTATGCCAACCCGGTTTGGCGCGTTGAAGTTCTAAGGGAATGGTGTATCTTTGCCCCGACTAATTGAGAACGAAAACGCTGAGGGGTACACACCCCTCTTTTTTTTCCTCTAAAAACGCCATGATCAACGCCAATACCGTTCGCGAACTCGCTGAAGCCCACCTCGCTGGAGGCACGGGTTTCCTTGTGGACGTGCGCGTGAGCGATGGGAATTCCATTTCCATTCTGTTGGACGATGATGAAGGCACGAGCATTGAGAAGTGCATGGCGTTGAGCCGGCACCTTGAGTCCATGCTGGACCGCGATGCCGAGGATTTTTCATTGGATGTTAGCTCACCTGGCTTGGACCAGCCGCTGAAGTTGCACCGGCAGTACCTGAAAAACATCGGGCGCGACGTGCAATTGAAAATCACGGGAGCCGGAAAGACGGAAGGCAAGTTGACCCAAGCGACAGAAGAAGAAATCACCATTGTCATTCGCGAGAAGCGCCGCATCGAAGGACGCAAAGCGAAGGAATGGGTAGAAGAAGAACAGACGCATCCGTTGAATGCACTGGACTGGACGAAAGTCCAGATCTCATTCAAGGGAAACTAAATAGACCATTACTAACCGAGCGCAGCAAACCGCAAAACCATGACACAGCTGAATTTGGTGGATTCCTTTAAGGAGTTCAAGGAGTTTAAAAACATCGACCGAGAGGTCATGATGGGCATTTTGGAAGACGTATTCCGAGCCATGATCCTAAAGAAGTACGGAGATGACTCCAACTTCGATATCATCATCAACCCAGAAAAGGGGGATTTGGAGATTTGGCGCAACCGCACCATTGTCGCAGATGGTGAAGTGGAAGACGAGAACGAAGAAATCGCCCTGTCGGAGGCCTTGAAAATTGAGGATGACTTCGAGGAAGGTGAAGAAGTATCGGAAGAAATCAAATTGGAATCCTTTGGTCGCCGCAACGTGTTGTCGCTGCGCCAGAACCTAGCGGGCCGCATCATGGACCTCGAGAAGGACGCCATTTACCAGAAGTACAAAGAGCGCGTAGGTGAAGTGGTTTCAGCCGAAGTGTACCAAATCTGGAAGCGCGAAATCCTCCTCGTTGACGACGAAGACAACGAAGTGGTTATGCCGCGAGAAAGCCAAATCCCAGGTGACTTCTTCAAGAAAGGCGACACCATCCGTGCGGTGGTTTCGGCGGTGGAAATGAAGAACAACAATCCGCGCATTGTTTTGTCGCGCACAGCCCCTGAATTCTTGGAGCGCTTGTTCGAGCAGGAAGTTCCTGAGATTTACGACGGCTTGATCACCATCAAGCGCGTGGTGCGTGCACCGGGTGAGCGCGCCAAAGTCGCAGTGGAATCATACGACGAGCGTGTCGATCCAGTCGGCGCATGCGTCGGCATGAAGGGCTCACGCATCCACAGCATCGTGCGCGAGTTGAAGAACGAAAACATCGACGTCATCAACTTTACCGAAAACGAACAATTACTCGTGACGCGTGCCCTCAGCCCTGCGAAGATCACGACCATCGAACTCAACGAGGAAACGCGCGAAGCAAAAGTGTTCCTCAAGGCCGACCAAGTCAGCTTGGCTATCGGTAAAGGCGGCAACAACATCAAATTGGCCGGTTTGCTGACGAACTACGAAATCGACGTGTACCGCGACGAAGAAGACGGAGTGGATGACGTGGAATTGAAAGAATTCTCGGATGAAATCGATGCATGGATCCTCGACGAGTTCATCAAAATCGGGTTGGAAACAGCCCGCTCGGTGTTGAACCGCGATGAGGAGTTCTTGGTGAACCGCACTGACCTGGAATTGGAAACGATTCGGGAAGTTGTCAAAATCCTCAAGGACGAATTGTCGTAAACCGCGCATTCAAGTCCCTTTTCCCGTTTAAATTCGCAACACAAACGCCCAAAAACGCCAATGGCTGACGCTAACAAACCCGTACGACTGAATAAAATCGCCCGAGAATTCAACTTGGGCATCCAGACCATTGTGGATTTTTTGGCCAGCAAGGATATGGAAGTGGACGCGAAGCCGAACACCAAGATCGATGCGGAGGCGTATGCATTGATTCGATCCAATTTCCAGGACGAGAAAGCGGCGAAGGAGAAGGCCGTGAGCTCGGCGAACCGCGCGGTGGTAGACCGCGAAAGCGTGACTCTGGCTTCAGCGCGCAAGACCGCGGCACCACAGGAAGAAGCGGAGGTGGAAATCGATCTTTCGATTTTCCAAAAGAGCCAGCAACAGCCTGAAGTGGAGCGCATTGAGCCCGAAGTACCGGCTGAACTCGCTCCTGCACCGAAAGAAAAGGTAGCTGAAACGCCTGCAGGCGAGGTATCCCATGCTGGAAGTCCGGTCAAAGTTTTGGGCAAGGTGGATTTGGATGCGGTCGCCAAAAAGCCAAAAGCGAAGACCAAAGCGGAGAAAGTGGCGGAGAAAGAGAAGCTCGCCAAGAAGTCGGCTGAAATTACCAAAAAGGAAGCTGCGGTTCAAGCGGCCGAAAAAGCAGCAGCCGAAACGGCTGCCGCCGAAGAAAAGGAAGTCAAGCCTGAGGTGCCAAAAGTGGAGAAGCTCGAAACCAAGATTGAAAAGCTCTCCGGGCCGACTGTTGTTGGTAAGATTGAATTGCCTGTCGAGAAGAAGAAAACGGCCGCAGACAAATCAGACGACAACAAACGCAAGCGCAAGCGTATTACAAAAGTTGACGTCGAACGTCAAGCTCGCACTACCGGTGGGCAACGCGGCGATCGAGGACGCGGGCGGCGCAATGAACCCAAGAAGGAAGTCAGCCAAGCAGACATCCAAAAAGAAATTAAGGAAACGCTCGCACGTTTGAGCGGAGGCAAGAAGTCCAACTCAGCGAAGATGCGCCGGGCCAAGCGAAGTGCCGTCGCAGAACGTGCGGAACAAGAATTGCAACGTCAGCAGGAAGAAGCGATGACGCTTCAGTTGACGGAATTTGTTACCGTCGCGGAATTGGCAAATATGATGAACGCCAACGTCAATGAGGTCATCTCGGCCTGTATGACGCTGGGCATCATGGTGTCCATCAACCAACGATTGGACTCGGAGACCATAACCATCATCGCGGAAGAATTCGGTTACGAGGCCAACTTCGTCAGCGCTGAGGTCCAAGAGGCCATTGACGTTGAACAAGACAGCGAAGAGGACTTGACCCCGCGTCCGCCGATTGTTACGGTCATGGGACACGTTGACCACGGGAAAACGTCGTTGTTGGACTTCATCCGTAATGCCAATGTTATCGCTGGTGAGGCTGGGGGAATTACCCAGCACATCGGTGCCTACCACGTTACCCTTCCCCAAGGCGGTCAAATGACCTTCCTCGATACACCGGGTCACGAAGCCTTTACGGCGATGCGTGCTCGTGGTGCACAAGTCACGGACATCGCGATCATCGTGGTTGCGGCGGACGACGCGGTCATGCCGCAAACGAAAGAAGCCATCAACCACGCGCAAGCAGCGGGCATTCCCATGGTTATCGCCATGAACAAGATGGACCGGCCGGAGGCCAATGCCGATAAGATCCGCCAGGAGCTGTCAGAGATGAATGTGTTGGTTGAAGAGTGGGGGGGCAAATTCCAGAGTCAAGAGATTTCGGCCAAGAATGGCACGAACATCGAAGAGCTGCTCGAAAAGGTATTGCTGGAAGCTGAAATGCTGGACTTGCAAGCGAATCCGGGCAAGCGCGCCATCGGCACCGTTGTCGAAAGCTCACTGGACAAAGGCCGGGGGTATGTAACAAACCTACTGGTGGAAGGCGGAACAATGCGCATCGGTGATGCGGTCCTTGCGGGCCAATACAGCGGCAAGGTGAAGGCCATGTTCAACGAGCGCGGAGCGCGCGTCGACGAGGCCGGGCCATCGGTTCCCGTATCAATTTTGGGCTTTGACGGCGCCCCGAATGCCGGCGATAAATTCCACGTCTTCGATGATGAGCGCGAAGCCCGTAACATTGCGGTCAAGCGTCAACAATTGCAGCGCGAACAAGGCGTTCGCTCGCAACGTTCTGTAACGCTAGAAGAATTGGGACGCCGCATCGCGGTCGGCGAATTCAAGGAATTGAACCTGATTGTCAAGGGCGACGTGGACGGCTCCATCGAGGCGTTGAGCGACTCGCTTCAAAAGCTCTCCACGGAAAAGGTTCAAGTCAACATCATCCACAAGGCAGTGGGTCAAGTTTCCGAATCGGACATTTTGCTCGCCTCTGCTTCATCCGCCATCATCATTGGCTTCCAGGTGCGCCCCAGCGGAGCGGCGCGTCGACTGGCCGAGAAGGAGGGCGTGCAAATCAAGCTATACTCGGTGATTTACAAGGCCATCGAGGAGATGAAGGATGCCATGGAAGGCTTGCTTTCAGCGAAAATTGAAGAAAACGTGGTGGGCTCTGCCGAAATCCGCGAGACGTTCAAGATTTCGAAAGTCGGCACCATTGCCGGTTGCTTCGTCATCGATGGCAACATCAAACGCAACAACAAAGTGCGGGTCATACGAGAAGGTGTCGTGGTGTACACGGGAACCTTGGGATCACTCAAGCGCTTCAAAGACGATGTCAAAGAGGTCGCCAAAGGCTTCGAATGCGGCTTGAACATTGACCGCTTTAACGATATCAAGGTCGGCGACGTCGTAGAGGCGTACGAAGAAGTGGAAGTGAAGCAGACCCTCGAGGATTAACCACGCGCTTCAAGGTCCATCTTGACCGCCAGTATTGAGGACAGGTAAGTTGATGTCCATGGGGATGACAATGGCCATTGGAAAGGCGTCGGTCCATGCATCCTGCGCTTTTTGTGCTTCCCAACGGGTTCTAAAGTCGCCAATGGTGACGCGGTAGTTGGGCGGCATCGACGACAAGTAAACGGGACATTCGCCATTGGTTTTGCGCGCTTGAGCACGGACTTCACGAGCAGCTTGCAAAGACCCTGAGAAAATTTGGACGCGAAACCCCCGCAAGGCATGCTCTTCGGCGTGCCACACGGAATCGAGGGATGCGATGCGCTCGTCGTATTGTTGCACGACGCTACCTACCGGTCGTACTGCTTTTGCAGCTGACTGCTCTGGTGCTAATGGAGCGTCGGGATGATCAGTTGTGGGGACTTCCCAAATCGTCACGCCCGGGTTTTCGATTACAGGCTGTTCAGCAGAAGTCGAGTCGCACATGCTCTTTTGCGTGCCCTTGAACAAGCCCCTCCACCAACCGGCATCGCCTTGCGCGCAGCACGAGGTTGCCGCACCCAATATGAAAAGGCACACGGCACAATAGGAATTGATTGAGGAGGCTATGGAGGCGAAGCGGGACGTCATTTGGGCGAATTTAATGCGGGCGCAGGTTGCGTTCATACCCTTTTGTCTCAAAAAGGTAAAAAATTCTCGCGCCCCTGAAATGATCGGATTTCACACGAAATCAACCAGATATGAACGTAAAATGATTCCGTAGAACAGTCGAAGGGGAGATTGGTTCAATTCGACCCCTTTTTGTGGGTTCAATTGTGTAATTTTACGCGCGAAAAAGCGTGATTTTCCTTGCAATGCGAAAATTTAACCCAATGAGAGCTTTACCGGGATTCAAAGCACCCAAAACCTTCCTGTCGGCATGCGTAATGTTGGTGTCCTTGACCGCGACCGCGGGCGTTTGGGACGAAGGCGACATTGAAGCGGGTCAAGCCCTGTTCAATGCGAACTGCGCCTCCTGTCACAAGGTAACCAACGAAGTGCTCGCCGCCCCAGGCCTTGCTGGCATTGCCGATCGCTGGGGAGCCAGTGAAGAATTGCTGGTAAAGTGGATCCAGAACCCACAGGGTGCTGCAGAGTCCGGCGATGGCTACATCAAATCCCTCGTTGATCGGTACGTTCCGACCTATGGGTGGATGACAGCTCAAGCGGTGTCAGAGGAGGACATCAAAAACATCATGGCGTACGTCCAAAACCCACCCGATGCAGCACCTGTAGCTGACACCGGTTCGGACTGCGTCACCGTGGACGAACTCCCCATCGAAGAAGCGAGCAACGACAGCGGTGTTTGGTTTGTCTTGTTGTTGGTGATGTTCTTGATCATCGCCATGGCTGCGGCAGGTGTGAACCGGTCGCTTACCAATGCAAGCCGTGAGCGCGAAGGAGAAGAGCTGCTCGGTGACCTCCCGTACAGCGACCGCGTAAAGGCTTGGATGTGGGGAAACCGCGTGGCGGTTTCATTGGTCGGTGTGTTCTTCGTTGCTTACGGAGCGGTACTCGGCTACCAAGGGTTGATGCGCGTAGGCGTTGTTGAGGGCTACAAACCCAATCAGCCGATCAAGTTCATTCACAGCGTGCACGTTTGTGAGAATGAAGTGGACTGTAAGTACTGCCACCACAGTGCTTACGAATCGAAGCACGCGGGCATTCCTTCCACTAACGTTTGCATGAACTGCCACAAGGCGGTGAAGAAGGGCCGTCGTTATGGTGAGACGGAGATTGCGAAGATTTACGATGCCATCGGATTCGATCCTGAATCAGGCACTTATGTGGATGGCGATGGCAACAACGGATACACCTCACCACAAGACACCTACAACGGTGAACCCATCCGATGGAACAAGGTGCACAACTTGCCCGACCACGTATACTTCAGCCACCAACAGCACGTGGTGGTGGGCGGACTTCAGTGCCAGAACTGCCACGGAGACGTCGAAACCTACACCGTGGGTCGTGTGGCGAACGTGGACGATATCAACCTCCTGGTGGACAAGTACCCTGGGCTGATTGAATTGTCGAAGCCGACCCTCACGATGGGCTGGTGCATCGAATGCCACAACAAAGCAGCAATTGACCTAGCGAGCAGCGGGTACTACGAAGACATTCATGCCCGCCTGAAGGACCACCTTCGCGGCAACGAAGAGCTCCGCAAGTACATGGAGGATGACAAGATCACGGTCAAGGAACTCGGCGGATGGGAATGCGCCAAGTGCCATTATTAATAAGTAAGTAATCGCGAACCCCTTATCGCAACAGCGACATGGCAAACACTAAGCGTTATTGGTCCGGACTGGACGAGCTTCACGAAACAGAAGCATTCAAAGCGATTCAGGCACAAGAGTTCCCTGAGTCCCAATCGGTGGATGAGTTTTTGTCCGATGAACAACTGGAGTCTACCCACACCGGGCGTCGTGACTTCTTGAAGTTCATGGGCTTCAGCTTGACCGCAGCGACCCTCGCGGCATGCGAAACCCCTGTAGTCAAAAGCATCCCCTACACCAACAAGCCTGCGGAGGTCACCCCCGGCGTGGCCAATCACTACGCAAGCACGTACTACGACGGCCAGAACTTCGTCAACGTCTTGGTGAAGACCCGTGAAGGCCGTCCGATTTTTGTGAAGGCCAACGGTGAAACCGGAGTGGGTGTTCCCAATGCGCGGGTCATTGCTTCGGTCATGGGCTTGTATGACAGCGCTCGCCTGACTGGACCACAAATTGACGGAAACGCTGCGGCGTGGTCAGCCGTTGACGCAGAAGTCGCAGCGTCGCTGAGCAAAGGTGGTCGCAACGTCATTCTGACCAACACGGTGATGAGCCCGTCGCTGAAGCGAGCGGTAGGATTGGCCGGCTTGGAGCACATTCAATACGACGCCATCGATTACGGCGCCTTCCGAAAGGCCGCCGAACTGGATTACGGCGTCAATACTTTCCCGAGCTACAAGTTTGAAGAGGCCCAAGCCATCGTTACGATCGGTGCAGACTTCTTGGGGACGTTTGCCGACGCGGTTTACTACAAAGAAAACTGGGCGAAGACCCGCAACCCTGAAAGCGGCAGCATGTCCCGCATGCATGCCTTCGAAACCAACATGAGCTTGACGGGTTCGAACGCCGACTACCGCTCCATGGTGAAGCCTTCGGAGCAAGGTAAAGTCGCAACGGCTTTGTTGAAAGCTGTGAGCGGTCGTGGCACGGCAGGCGCTCTCTCTGAGGGCATCCAGGCAGCAGTCAACGCAGCGGCGAGGGATTTGAAGGCAGCGGGCAAGAATGCGCTCGTACTGTCCGGCTCAAACGACCTCAACGTACAACGTGTGGTGAATGCCATTAACGATGCGTTGGGCGCCACCGGCACCACCGTTAAGTTTGAAGCTAACGATTTATTCCAAGGCAGTTCGGCTGCGTTGGCGCAGTTGACCCAGGACATGGCTGCAGGACGTGTCAACACCCTGATTGTTGCCGATTGCAACCCCGCTTACGATGCTGCCAACGCTGCAGCCTTCTCAGCGGCCTTGGGCAAAGTCAACCTGACGGTAAGCACTGCGACTGTCGCTGATGAAACGGCGTCCCGGTGCCGCGTCATCGCTCCGACACACCACTGGTTGGAGTCGTGGGGTGACCTTCAAATTGAAGGCAGCCGCATCGACTTGGTACAACCGACCATTTCCCCGCTGCACAATACGCGCGGATGGGGCGAGAGCGTACTCGCTTGGTCGAGTCAAGCGACTGACTGGTACACATTCTTGCGCCAGACCCACCAAGCAGGCTATACCGCCGATGCGATGTACACTGATTCCAATTGGAATACAGCTGTACACAACGGATTCATCGGATTGGATGCCGGAGAGCAACCTGCACCTGCGTACGCAGGTAGTGGGTTGACCAGCGCCGTTGCCGCATTGAATGCGCAGCAGGGCGGAGCCTTTGAATTGGCCTTGTACGAAAAGACCACCATGGGGGCCGGTCAGCATACGGCGAACCCGATGTTGCAGGAAACGCCGGATCCGTTGACCAAGGTAACGTGGGACAATTACGTGACCATGGCGCACTCCGATGTGGATGCGATGGGCTTGAACGGGTTCATCGGCCAAGAAAAGCCGGCCAGTATGGTCCGCGTGACGGTTGGCGGTGAATCCCTTGAACTCCCTGTTTTCCCGATGCCAGGTCAAACCCCAGGCACCATCGGCATCGCCCTTGGCTACGGCCGCGGCGCGAACGGAGAAAACATTGGAAAGGCGGCTTTCCAGACCGGTGAAAACGGCTCTTTCTTGACAAATGCAGAAGGAGGAATGGTGCCCGTCGGGCAGAACGTATTCGGCTGGGCGACTTCAGGTGACTTCAACGGGTACCACCAGTTTGATGTGACCGTTGAGGTTACAGGAGCGACCTACCCGTTGGCGTGCACGCAGATCCAAAACACCTTCATGGACCGTGACAGCATCGTGAAGGAAACGGACATGGCAAGCTTTTTCGCGGAGCGCAACGCCGATAAAGGTGAGGCGTCATGGAACAAGCTCATTAAGCTCGCGGTTCACGAAGACGTCAACAAGGACGGAACCATCGATGCCCAGGACGGGAAGCCTACCGAGGCCTTCGACCTATGGCACGAGCATGCCGTCGAAAACGTTGGACACCGCTGGGGCATGACCATCGACCTCACGACCTGCACCGGCTGCAGCGCGTGTGTTACGGCTTGCCACATTGAAAACAACGTTCCCGTCGTCGGTAAAGACGAGGTGCGGCGCCACCGCGACATGCACTGGATGCGCATCGATCGTTTCTTCAGTTCCGACTACAGTCTAGAGCGCGGAGAAGAAGAAGGCGTTGGCGTCATTTCCTCTTACCGCAAAATGGAGGATCCGGCGGCTAATCCGCAAACGGTCCACATGCCGATGATGTGCCAGCACTGCAACCACGCGCCGTGTGAAACGGTTTGCCCAGTTGCAGCGACCACGCACTCGAACGAAGGCTTGAACCAAATGACGTATAACCGTTGCATCGGTACGCGTTACTGCGCCAATAACTGCCCCTACAAGGTGCGCCGATTCAACTGGTTCAATTACCCGGGTTACAAGAAGTTCGCCAACTTCAACCCGGCCCAAGACAGCCTGATGCGCATGGTACTCAACCCCGACGTCACGGTACGAAGCCGCGGGGTCATGGAGAAGTGCAGCATGTGCGTTCAGCGCATCCAAGCAGGCAAGTTGGAAGCCAAGAAGGCCGGCGCTCCAGTGGTCGACGGTTCCGTCACCACGGCATGCGCAGAAGCCTGCCCAACCCATGCGATCAACTTTGGCGACTTGAACGACACCAAGTCCGCGGCTCGCCAAGTTTCAGAAACCAACCGTGCCTACCATGCATTGGAAGAGATTGGTGTCAAGCCGAACATCTTCTACATGACCAAGGTGCGCAACGTAGAACCTAACCAAGCCTGATAAGACGATGCAAAAAGAAGCAGCCATTCGGGAACCCCTGATCCTAGGGGATAAGTCTTACAAGGACATCACCGACGATGTGGTCGGACCCATCCAAGGCGCCGCGCCGATCGGATGGAAAATCATGATCACCATCTCGACCATCATCGCGATTTACGGTGTGGGCAGCATTTTGTACTTGCTCGGAACCGGCATCGGGGTGTGGGGATTGAACAAGACCGTTGGATGGGCCTGGGACATCACCAACTTCGTTTGGTGGGTCGGTATCGGTCACGCGGGAACGTTGATTTCTGCGGTACTGCTCCTCTTCCGTCAGAAGTGGAGAATGGCCATCAACCGCTCGGCGGAGGCGATGACCATTTTCGCTGTGATCATGGCGGCCATCTTCCCGGGTATCCACATGGGCCGCATCTGGGTGAGCTACTGGGTGTTGCCCTTGCCAAACCAATTTGGTTCGTTGTGGGTGAACTTCAACAGCCCGCTGCTTTGGGATGTATTCGCGATTTCGACATACTTCTCGGTTTCCTTGGTGTTCTGGTACATTGGACTGATTCCTGACTTCGCCACGATTCGGGACCGCATGACCAAGCCATTAGCCAAAAAAATCTACGGGGTACTGAGCTTCGGATGGAGCGGACGTGCGAAGCACTGGAACCGTTTCGAGGAGGTATCGCTGGTTTTGGCAGGCATCGCCACGCCGCTTGTATTCTCCGTGCACTCCATCGTATCGATGGACTTTGCGACATCGGTGGTCCCCGGCTGGCACACCACCATCTTCCCTCCTTACTTCGTATCGGGTGCGGTATTCTCGGGCTTTGCCATGGTGCAGACCCTGCTCTTGATCATGCGCAAAGGCATGAAGTTGGAGAACTATATCCACGTCAAGCACGTGGAATACATGAACATCGTCATCATCGTGACGGGCTCCATCGTGGGTGTAGCATACTTGACGGAGTTGTTCATCTCCTGGTACTCAGGCGTTGAATACGAAAGCTATGCCTTCATCAATCGTTTCAGCGGACCTTACTCTTGGTCGTACTGGATGATGATGACCTGCAACGTGATCAGCCCACAATTGTTCTGGTTCAAGAAAATCCGTCGCAGCCTCGTTGCTACCTTCATTTTGTCCATCGTGGTAAACATCGGCATGTGGTTCGAACGTTACGTGATCATCGTGACGTCAATCCACCGGGATTACGACCCATCAAGCTGGGGCGAATTCCACCCCACCAGCGTTGACGTGGGGGTGTTCATCGGAACACTGGGCATTTTCTTCACCCTCTTCCTCGCCTTTGCCCGGTTCTTCCCGGTGTTGGCGTTGAACGAGTTGAAGACCATCCTCAAGACGAGCGGCGAGAACTACAAGAAACAGCAAGCTAACCACTGACCCTTACAGCCATGAATAAGGTATTCCATGTAATGTATGACGACGACGATACGCTGAAAGACGCGGCGTCGGCGTTGGTCGCAAAAGGCATCCGAGTGAAGGATGTTTTCTCTCCCTTCCCGGTCCACGGCATCGACCCCATCATCGGCGTGAAGCGCACTCGTTTGGGCATTGCGGCATTCATGTACGCCACCACGGGTACGACCCTGGCGCTGCTCGGAATGTGGTACTTCATGATTTCCGACTGGCCGATGAATATCGGGGGTAAGCCCAGCTTCTCCCTGATTGAAAACTTGCCAGCGTTTATCCCTGTGACGTTTGAGTTTTCGGTATTGTGCGGTGCGCACGGCATGGCCATTACGTACTTGCTCCGCAACGGAACACTGCCGGGTATGCCGGCCTCCAATCCGGATCCCCGTTCGACCGATGACAAGTTCATCATGGAAATCACAACCGAACAGAATGCCCTGTCTGCCGACGAACTGGAGGCAGCCATCAAGGAAACCCCGCTCTTTGAGTTGAGCATCAAAGACTACAAGTGATGAATATCCGAAGAAGCATTGTTTTATCGGGAGTGGCTGCCGCGCTTGTAGCCACCACGGGTTGTGTCAACGACCCGGATAGCCCTGGCTTGGAATACATGCCAGACATGTACCGCTCGCCCGCAGTAGAAGCGTACGTCGACTACGGCCAAGACCCGTACCAAGTGGGAGAGGAAGTGGCTTCGGCGCAACGCCAGGTTCAGTCTGCGCGCAAGCCGGTCGCAGGAACGATTGCTTTCAATCCAGATGCGATGGCGTTTTCCATGCCATACGCGTACCCCAACACGGTCGAAGGTTACGAGGCCGCTGGAGCGAACCTTTCGTCGCCGCTTGTGCACGTGGGTCAAGCTGAAATCGAGGCCGGTCAGGAAATCTACACGTTGATGTGCACCCAATGCCACGGTGAAGAAGGAAAAGGAAACGGCGCGCTCAGCCGCAACGGCCACATTCAAGGGATTCCGAGCTATAGCGACAAGCTGAAAGACCTACCCGAGGGTAAGATGTACCATACGCTGACGTACGGTAAGGGCCTTATGGGTTCCCACGCATCCCAGCTATCACAGAAGGACCGTTGGTTGGTCATCGAATACATCAAAGTCCTCCAGAATGGAGGGGAAATGCCGGAGTTTGACGAAAACGGCAATGTGGTGAAATCGGCGTCTGCTGAAGCAGGAGATGCCATGGCAATGAATAACTGATCATGGAATTCAAATTCGAAGGACGCACCAAATTGGTCACCCAAGTGCTAATGGGCATTGGGTTGCTGGCCCTCATCGGCGGATTTTTGACCGATGGTTCAGCGCACCACCAACGCTGGTGGGCAAACTTGCTCATCAACGGATTTTTCTGGTTCTCCATATCCTTGGCGGCCCTCTTCTTCTACGCCCTGAACTACGCTGTTGAGGCGTCGTGGTCAGCGGTCATCAAACGCACGTTTGAGGCCATGTGGCACTTCTTGCCCATCGGTGCTGGAGTGATCGTGGTCGTCCTCGTGGCTGGGCAGTTTTTTCATGCCCACCACCTCTACCACTGGATGGACTCGACACTTTACCACGAGTACATGATCGTGGACGGGGACCAGACTCAATACGTGGATGAAATGACGGAAGGAGCGATTGCCAATCCGAATTACGACCACATCATCGCAGGCAAGCAGCCCTACTTTGCGTCGTGGTTCTTCTGGTTGCGCACCATCGGTTACATCGCGACGTTCTTGATTTTTGCGCGTTTGTTCCGCCGGTGGTCATTGCTGGAAGACGAACAACCCAGCTTGGACTTGCATTTTAAGCAATTCCGCCGCAGCGCCATGTTCTTGGTGTTCTTCGCGGTGTTCAGTTCGATGCTGGCTTGGGATTGGATTATGTCGATTGACGTGCACTGGTTCTCGACATTGTTTGGCTGGTACCTCTTCTCCGGCATGTGGGTCAGCTTCATGATCATGCTGAACCTGGGGCTGATTTGGTTGCGCAGCAAGGGCTACTACCAAGAAGTTTCCTCCAGCCACATGCACGACATCTCCAAGTGGATGTTTGCCATCTCCATGCTGTGGAGCTACCTCTGGGTGAGCCAGTTCCTATTGATTTGGTACGCGAATATCCCGGAAGAAGTGACGTATTACACTCAGCGATTCTTCACCGACTACCAGGTTCCGTTCATGCTGACATTCTTCATCAACTTCGCGGTTCCGTTCTACACGCTGTTGCCACGTGATACCAAGCGCAACGCCAAGTTCATTGTCCCGGTCGGCTTGCTCATCTTTATTGGGCATTTCGCGGATGTTTATCTGCTTGTCATACCCGGAACAATGTTCGACCACAACGAATTCGGTATTTTTGAAATTGCGTTGTTCCTAGGGTTCATGGGCCTTTACCTCAACCGCACATTAAATGCGCTGAGCAAAGCCCCGCTGATTCCAAAGGGTCATCCAATGTTGCAAGAATCAAAAGACCTCCATTACTGATAACAAGAATCTCCTAAGAAATGAAATTGCTCATTCTCCTTGTTGTTGTCCTGGGTTTGGTGGCTGCAGTGCAGCTCTCCAAAGTCTATCAGCTTTCCATCTCCTTGCGTGGGAAGCGGGAAGAGGACATTTCAGAAGCCGATAACCGATTAAATGGCGGGGCGTTCTTGGCGTTCATGGCGGTCTTCTATGCGTCCTTTGTCTATCTATTGATTTACTATGGTTCATACGGCACGCCCCCCGCAACGGAGCACGGTGTGGCCGTGGACCAATTGATGGACTTTAACATGGCCATCATCTTCGTGGTGTTCTTTATTGTGAATACGCTGTTGTTCTGGTTTGCTGCGAAGTACTACCACCGTCCAGATCGCAAAGCACGTTTCTTCGCACATGACAACCGACTCGAATTGGTGTGGACGGTTATTCCTTCCATCGTTTTGGCCGTCATTATTGCATTCGGTCTCCGCACGTGGAATGAAATGACCGGTGAAGCAGCCGATGATGCCCTTCGCGTAGAGTTGTATTCGAAGCAATTCGATTGGACAGCTCGCTATCCTGGAAACGACGGTGAGTTCGGCTTGGCCAATTACAACCTGATCACGCCGATGAATGCCCTGGGCATTGTGACTATTGAAGGTATTGCCGAGGCATTGGAGGAGATTGAAGGAAAGATTGCCAAGGTGGAACAGGAAATCTCATACGAGAAAGGTCACCTACTCGCTGAGCGTGAATCATTGGTGGCACAATTGTCTGATGATGATCATGGTCATGGCCACGACGACCACGGTCATGAGGACCACGGGGATCACAGCCATGAGGACCACGGGGACCATAGCCATGAGGACCACGCTGATCACGACCATGACGATGGAGCGCTAAAGGCCATACTCGAAGCCCGGATTCATGAAATTGATGAGATGCTGGCCTCTGACAAAGTCACCATCCTAACGGATGCGGCTCACGAAGCCAAAGAGGATAAATTGTACCGGTTGCAGCGTCACCGCCAGCGGATTCAAGAAATACGTGAGTTCGATTTCGATGGCA
>JBELBV010000030.1:0-30299 GCA_042095135.1 Flavobacteriales bacterium
GCATGCCAAGGCAGCAGGCTGAACGAGCGAACCGGACGTGGCTAACAGGGGTGTTAGGCGCCTATATTCTTATGCAATTCAGCTGGTGGGCATACCTGCTCATTCAACAGCACCGCACCATCGATGCGTTGGAAGGCACATCGAATGCTCCGAGGTACACCTTGATGATCCTCGGAGAAGGAAGCGTATTCTTGGGATTGCTCAGTTTGGGATTAGTGGCCATCTGGAGGGGAATTCGAAAAGAGCGCGCCCAGGCACAGAAGGAGCGGCACTTTTTGCTTGCCGTCACCCACGAATTGAAAACCCCCATCGCAGGCACGCAATTGGCCATTGACTCGCTCAAACGCCACGAATGGGACGAGGCTACCAAACGCGAACTGTATGAAGATGCGAGCGCGGGGTTGAGTCGACTTTCCCAACGCGTCGAGAACATTTTGCAAAGCAACCGACTCGTTTCTGGCAAAGCCATGAACCGTGAACCGTTTGACGCTGAACACATCATCAACGAAGCCATCAAACGGCAACAGGCAGGGCCGTTCCGGGACCGCTCAATCGAACTGACAACCCCCGAAAAAGCAATGGGACTGGTGGAAGGCGATGCCGATGCCATGGCCCTCGCCTGGGGCAACCTCATCGAAAACGCGTTCAAATACAGCCCGAACGATGCACCCGTTCACCTCGAAATATCCCAAACCCCTGGAGCCCTCCAATGCACGGTGGACGACGGTGGCCAAGGCATCCCGGCCAGCAAGCGAAAGCAGGTACTGGAGAAATTCGAACGCATCGAACACTCCGACACCACAGGCACGGGCTTGGGGCTTTATTTGGCCCATCAAATCATCCGCATGCATGGAGGACAATTGACCATTGAAACCAGCAAACGCGGTGGATGCCGCATCACGACGAAGATTCCCCTTGCTTCATGACCCACTTTCCCAATAAATGCGCCTTAATCGTTCTGGACGGATGGGGCATCGGCGACGACGATTCGAGCAATGCCATCGCCGCAGCCAACACGCCCTTCATGGATGGGCTGCTGAGCGAATACCCCAAAGCAACCTTACGCACCGACGGTGAACACGTTGGGTTGCCCGATGGACAGATGGGGAACAGCGAAGTCGGGCACATGAACATCGGCGCCGGCCGGGTAGTCTACCAAGATTTGCTCCGCATCAACCGAGCCATTGAAGCCGGTTCATTTGAAAAAGAAGTGGTCATGCAGGCCGCGTTTGAACAAGCCAAAACCACCGGCGCTCGCTTGCATTTCATGGGCCTCGTATCGCAAGGTGGGGTGCACTCGCAGCAGGAGCATTTGAATGCGCTTTGCAAGGCCGCTGCAGCCGCCGGCATCGAAGACTTCGCCGTTCATGCCTTCACCGATGGGCGGGACACATCGCCGCGCACTGCAGCGAAGTACATCGCCGAACTCGAAACGGTGTTGGAGTCGACCGGAGGACGCCTTGCCTCCGTGCACGGTCGTTACTATGCCATGGACCGGGACAACCGGTGGGAGCGTATTGGACAGACGTATGCCACCCTCGTTCGTGGAGAGGGAGCGCACTATGAAACTGCGGCAGACGGCATTGAAGCGCATTATTCCCAAGACATCACCGATGAGTTTATTCGTCCGTTTGTGGTAGGCGATCCTGTCTGCATCGCTCCAAACGATGTGGTCATTTGCTTCAATTTCCGAACCGACCGGTGCCGTGAGATCACGTCCGCTCTGACTCAGCAGGCGTATCCCGAACACGAGATGAAACCGATCCCGTTGCATTACGTCACCATGACCAACTACGACGATTCGTTCCAGGGCGTTCATGTGATTTACGACAAACCCAACTTGGTCGCCACCCTTGGCGAAGCTGTCTCGGCAGCGGGCCGAACCCAGGTTCGCATCGCCGAAACGGAAAAGTACCCCCACGTCACGTTCTTCTTCAGCGGAGGTCGCGAAGTACCGTTCGAAGGAGAGCGTCGACTGATGGCCCACAGTCCAAAGGTCCCTACCTATGACCTCCAACCGGAGATGTCTGCCGATGAAATAGTTAACCTCATCGTACCAGAGATGAATGGAGAGAACGGAGAGGCCCCTGATTTCATTTGCCTCAATTTCGCCAACCCGGACATGGTCGGCCACACGGGCGTCTTTGACGCCATTGTCAAGGCGGTGGAAGTCACCGACTCCTGCCTTCGGGAAGTGGTCGAAGCAGGCCGCGCCAACGGCTACCAATTCATCGTCATTGCCGACCACGGCAATGCGGATTTTGCGCGCCATCCTGATGGATCGCCCCACACAGCTCACACCACCAATCCGGTGCCAGTGGTGGTTCTGTCAGAACACGTCCATTCGATTCAAGACGGCATTTTGGCGGATGTTGCCCCAACAGTGCTCAAGCTGATGGCCATCCCACAGCCCTCCGAAATGACGGGTAAGGCTTTGCACTAAACGGAGTCAGCTTCGGCTGCGCTCCCAGACGAGCACCTCGCCGGCGATGAAGATGCTGCCAAATACCGCGACCAAGTCGTTGGGCTGGGCATCAGCCAGCGCAGCTTCCAATGCCGCTTCGACAGTTGCGTACGCTTGGCCGTTCAAGCCGGCGTCTAAGGCGCATTCCATCAATTCAGAACTGGGCATGGCGCGGGGGATATGGGCCTGGCACAGGTAGTAGGTTCCCGCATTGGGCATTGCAGTCAAGGCGCCGTTGACGTCTTTGTCATTGACCGCTCCAAACACAACGCGGAGGTGATCACATTCAATTGCTTCAATCGCTCCCAACGTTCGACGCAAACCATCCATATTGTGGGCACAGTCGAGCAGAATGCGCGCACCGGAGGGAGCTGGACGCAGCCACTGCCATCTACCGGCATGGCCCGATTTGGTGATGGCCTCCAGCGGCGGTACTTCCCAATCGCGCCCAAAAGGCGTGGCGTTCAGCACCTCGAGTGCCTTGTGCGTCGTTGCACGGTTTTCGGGCCAGATGGGGCCGTCTGATCCAGTCCCCGCGGCGACTCCGGCGTAATGCACCTCGGCGCCATACCGATTCGCCGTCTCCAACAATACCGATTGGGCTTCCGGGCGCATTCGGCCCATGACGAGGGGCACCCCGTCCTTGATGATACCCGCCTTTTCCCGAGCAATGGAACGAATGTCCTCCCCGAGAAACTGTTGGTGATCCAACCCGATGTTCGTGATGACTGTGAGCAGCGGCTGAGGAAAGACGTTGGTGCTGTCGAGGCGTCCACCCATCCCGGTTTCCAAGACCACCGCATCCACATCCCGCTCGGCAAACCACACCAAGGCCATTCCGAAGGTCCACTCAAAAAACGACGGCACAAACCCCGCCGATTCAAAATCGGGACGCACGCGGTGGATAAACTCCACGACCCACTGTTCTTCGGGCACGGCGCCGTCGATGCGCATGCGTTCTCGGAAGTCCTCCAGGTGGGGTGAAGTGAACAACCCCACACGTTTGCCCTGGGACTGCAGCGCATTGGCGATAGCCGTGCAAACGGAACCCTTTCCGTTGGTACCTGCTACGTGGACGACGTGATTAAGGCGAAGGTCCGGTCGGCCGAGAACATCCAATACACGCCAGGTCCCACTCAGGTCCGCTTTGTAGGCAGCGGCGCCTTGCCGTTGAAACATGGGGAGCTGCTGGAACAGCCACGCGGTGGCTTCGGCGTAGGTCACTCGAGTTCGAATCGAATGGTCACGAATCCCGACCTCACGGGTCGGGCCAGGTTCTCGGTCCACGTGGTGGTTCGCGCAGCCCGACACGCCATCTCGATGAGTTCGCTGTCCGCGGTGTTCGAACCTGTGCCATCGTAGGTGGCCGATGTCACCTTGCCGGACTTGTCAACGAGGATTTTGACCCGGACTACGCCTTCTTTGCGGGGGGTCTCGTTTTGAATGGGGCGGCCCACAATGCTGCCTCCGTCCAAATCGAAGTCTCCATCATCCCCGCTCACCACGCCCCGGCCATCGATTTTGGCATCCTCCGCGCCTTCATTACCAGCACCTTGCTCAGAAGCCCCTTCTGAACCGCCTCCGCCGCTCTGTGCCAGTGCACTAAAGGCATTGGACAACCGCGAATCCACGGTGCGTTCCGGTTCGGGTTCCGGATCCGGGTCCTTGACCGGTTCAGGTGCTGTGGGTACGGACACTTCCGATTGTTCTTGCGTCACCACTTCCTCTGCCACAGCAGCTTCAACAGGCTCACTTTGTGACACTTCCGGTTGAACCACCTCCTCCACCGTTTCCGATGGCACCTCCGATTCCACCTCACCCACAGCCTCAGCGACATCACCAATATCTGCCAATCCTACGGCGACAAATTGCTCGCCCGGCGGGGGAATGGACTTGGTGAATGCCACGAGAAAAAAGCAAGCCACAACGACCCCTGCAAAGGAGAAAAATGCGAGAATAGCCGCTTTGATGCGGTCCTTCTTCTCACCTTCACGGCGTCGCTTTTCAAGGATGGCCTGCATGTACAATCAGTTCTTGGGGGTTGCGCCCAGCATCACCTTCCATTCGTTCGCTTTGGCCATGCCAATGACCTCGACGGTTTTACCCGTGGGTACGGACTCGTCCACCTGTAGGTACAGCACCGGATCAGCCGAGTCTTCCAAACGCACGCGAAGCAAGGATTCTAAGTCTTCGTACGCCACCGGACCGCCATTCAGATGATAAGACCCGTCAGGCTTGATGCTCAACGTCATCTTCGACGTCACGGACGTTGTCCCCTTCGCCTTGGGCAACTCCACATTGACCCCATTACTCACCAAGGTGGAGAGAATGATGAAGAAGATCAGCAGCAGAAAGACCAAGTCGGTCATGGACGACATGTTGCCCCCTACACTGATTTTATTTCGCTGGCCCAGGTTCATGCTGCGGGTTCTTCCAAAATGTCGATGAACTCAATGGTCGTAGCCTCCATTTTGTGGATGACCTTGGAGACCTTGCTGACCAAGTTGTTGTACGCCATGTAGGCGATGATGCCGACAACAAGGCCGACAATGGTGGTGATCATAGCCTGCTTCGTACCGGATGAAATGTGTTCCACGCTGACGGTGCCGACCTGCTCCATGTCCAAGAATACCTGCACCATGCCCAGCACGGTTCCCAAGAATCCCAGCATGGGCGCCGCACTTGCAATAGTAGCCAAGGAACTGAGGTTCTTTTCCAAGTTGTATATCTCCAACTTGCCAATGTTTTCGATGGAAACACTGATGTCCTTCAGGTCCTTGCCGATGCGGCTGATGCCTTTGTCCAACATGCGTGCCATGGGGGTATTCGACGATTGGCAGAGGTTCCGCGCACTGTCAAAACTTCCTTGCCCGATGTAATCCCGGATTTTGTTCATGAAGTCAGGGCTGACCTTTTCGGCCTTGGCGATCGCCATGGTGCGCTCAAAAAACAGGTAGATGGCAGCTATGCTCATCAGCGCCAGTAGAATCATGACGGCACCGCCACCAATGCCGCTGGACCCCTCCAAAATCAGTTCCAAGATGCTCACATCCACTTGCTGGATGGCCTCCCCCGTTTCTTCCGCAACCTGCCCTCCGGTGGTTACATCGAGTAGCATAAATGTCTTCATAGATTCTTGCGTTCAATGCCGTTGTTGAAACGAGAAAGTTCACGCAATTATTGGGACAAGTGCTCCCAAAAAGAATCAATTTTCGACGTCGTACGGTTTACAACGTCGGGGCCAAACACAAGGATTGGTCAGTGGAACATCAACCAGAATACACCCGCACCGGCAAGGTAGCCAGCGATCGCGAGCAGGCTGATTTTCTTCATATACCATATAAAGTCGATGCGCTCGAGTCCCATCACTGCAACGCCTGCCGCTGAGCCAATGATCAGCGCCGATCCTCCGGTTCCGGCACAGTAGGCGAGGAATTGCCAGAAGATCCCGTTCTGTACAAAGTACCCTTCCCAGCCCGTACTGGCCGCCGGGGCAATGTCGTACATGCCCATGGATGCGGCCACCAGCGGGACGTTATCGACGATGGCCGAGAGGAACCCAATGACCACGTTGATGGCATACACATCGCCCATGGCATCCCGAAGCCATCCTGCGGCAGTGATGAGGTGCCCGATTTCTTGCAACGACGCAACCGCCAACAGAATGCCCAAAAAGAACAGCACTGAAGCTGCATCAATCTTGCGCAAGACGCCTATGACGGACAATTGATCGCGGTCCTCGTGGTTCTTGCTTCGATGTATGATTTCCGTGATGACCCACATCATTCCGAGCGAAAGCATCATACCCATGAATGGTGGCAGGTGAGTCACCGTCTTGAACACCGGTACGAAAAGCAGCCCCGCCACACCCATAAAAAACACAAGCTTGCGCTCACCTGGAGTCGTTGGATCTTTCTCGTCTTTCTTGACTTCGGGACGCTTGACCTCACCTTTCATGGTCACCGAAAGGATGCCCAAGGGGACCACCAAACACGCCAGAGAAGGCACAATCAAGTTGGTGATGATGACGTCGGACGTCAGCTGATTGCCAATCCAAAGCATGGTGGTTGTGATGTCACCGATGGGCGACCACGCGCCACCGGCGTTGGCGGCGATGATCACAATGCCCGCGAAGACCCACCGCGTTTCCTTGTCGTCAATGAGTTTTCGCAGCAAGGATACCATTACAATCGACGTGGTGAGGTTGTCCAGCACGGCCGAGAAAAAGAAGGTCAACAGGCTCAGGATCCAGATCAACTTTACCTTATTCGACGTTTTGATGCGGTCGGTGATGACGCTGAATCCTTCGTGCGCATCCACCAATTCTACAATGGTCATGGCCCCCAGCAGGAAGAACAGGATCGAGCTAATATCCTCCATGTGGTGCAACAACCGATGCTCAAAGAAATGATGCAGCGCTTGGGCACTGGTGCCGTTGAATTCCGCAGCATACGCGGTAAAATCCGTCGCTAAGTGGGCTGGAACTTCATGAACACCCACCACAAATAACCCCCAACAAATGGTCCCCGTGAGCAAAGCACTCGCCGCCTTGTCGATGTGAATCGTGTGTTCCAAGGCGATGAACAAGTAGCCAAGAACGAAGATGGCGAGAACGATAAATTCCATGGGATTTTCGAATTCAGATGGCTGAAATTACAACACGGGAGGCCGTTGCGGGTTTATACGGGCGTTAATTTCCGTGCGCTGGCATGAGCTTGCTCAGCGCGATTTCGAACGCTGTTGCAGCGAGCCCTGTTCGGTCTTGGTTCCTTCTGTTTGTCTCCTGGAGCGCGCGTTCGATTGTATCTGAGGTATCCGAGAAAATTGCTTCATCACTAAGGTCGATATCGGATTCGCTCATCAGGTAGGCGAATACCCTTGCCATGCCGCAATTGGCGATGAAGTCGGGAACCACAGCGAGCTGGCCGTCAGCCGATTCTGCGATAGGGCCGTAGAATATTTCAGCATCCGCGAAGGGCACGTTGGCGCCACTAGAGATGACCTCAACACCTGCTTGCACCATGCGATTCAATTGGTCTTGGGTGATCAAACGGGATGCTGCACACGGCAGGAACACCTCCGCTTTCACATCCCAAATCCGTGCATTCACCTCATCAAACGAAAGCATGTCAGGGGCGCTCAAGCTGTTGCCCTGTTTGGCTTCAAACAGTTGGGTCACCTCTTCAAAAGACAGGCCTTCCGGTGCGATGATGCCGCCGACACGGTCGATAATGCCCACGATTACTGCCCCTGCTTGTGCCAGGTAGTAAGCCGCAGCTGCTCCCACGTTGCCCCATCCCTGGACGACGACCCGCTTGCCATTCACTTGACCACCGTAGATGCGGTAGTAGTGCCGCACCGATTCGGAAACGCCATAGCCGGTGATGAGGTCTGCAACGCGGTATTTCTTGGACGGATTGGGGGTGTACGTCCTGTCGTCCACGATTTTAGATACGCCCTGGCGCAATTGCCCAATGCGTTTCACCTTCTCGGCATTCTTCGCATTGAAATGCCCATTGAATACCCCTTCTTGCGGGTGCCAAATACCACAATCCTCGGTAATGGGAATGACTTCGTGGATCTCGTCTACGTTCATGTCCCCACCGGTGCCATAGTAGGACTTCAAAAGCGGCGTGACGGCCGCATACCAGCGACGCAGAACCCCTTCTTTCCGGGAGTCTAAGGGGTCGAATGCAATGCCCGATTTGGCCCCGCCGATCTGCGGGCCACTGACCGAGAATTTGACCTCCATGGTCTTGGCGAGGCTTTCTACTTCTCTGCGGTCCAACCTAGGGTGCATGCGCGTGCCGCCGCCAGCTGCACCGCCGCGCAACGAATTAATTACCACCCAACCACAAGCATCGGTTTCGGCATCCTGCCACTCAAACACGACTTCAGGTCGCTTCGACTCATAGGCCTTAAGCAGTTCTTTCATGGTCATTGCATTGCATTTGGCGAGGGCGAAGATAAGCCGTTCTTGCCCCACAACGCTCCACCCATGTGAGCCATGCTGCTACCTGTGACTTCAGGCCAGACATTGTCCCATTCCAGCCACCTCAAGAGCCCCAAAAAGCCAAAAGCAAAGGCTTCCTTTCCTTGAACGAGGGTCGCATCAGGCACGATTGCTTCGAAGGGCATATCCCCTTCGCCAATCGGAGACACTTCACCAAAGCACCGAACCAATTCATGATTAAAGGCACCTCCTCCCGTCACCAGCGTCTTGCGCCCATTTGCAGCCAGGCGAACCTGTGCGGCGATGTAGGCCACCGCCGTCGCCAGCAAATCCTCCGTCACCAATGCACCGTTATGCTCGTGCTGCTCCAGCATCGGCCAAAACGACTGGAGCAACCACTCCACCCCGAGACTCTTGGGAGCCGATTGATTGTGGTACGGCAGACTCGTCCAAGCCGCGAACAGTTCAGGCAGCACATGGCCTGACGCCGCCAACTGCCCTGAAGCATCGAAAGGCAGACCCTGGCGTCCGGCAAGGGCATTCAACACCAAGTTGCAAGGTCCCACATCCCATGCTACCCTGCGCCCTGCTCGGTTCAGGCTGATGTTGCTGAAGCCCCCGAGGTTTAGGCATGATTCAAAATCACCGAACAGCAAGGCATCCGCCACGGGCACAAGGGGCGCGCCTTGCCCGCCGAGCGCCACATCCAAACTGCGTAGATCACTGACGACCGGTACGCGCGCGCCAAATGCCGCGTACAATTCCGCACCGCTTCCCAATTGAGCAGTGTATCCGTTCGAAGGCTGGTGGAAAATGGTTTGCCCGGAGAAGGCGATCACGTCAAACTTCTGGGGGTCAGTGCAACGGGCAATTTGGGCTGCACACCAGCGCGACCAATCCCGCTCGCATTCGAACCACTCCGCAGCTCCGGCACGAGCTAAGGCGTTGAATCGCTCGGGCCACACGGAGTCCAATGGGACTTCATGCAGGGCCTCGATGCTCCCTTTCCACTGGCCATCTGTACAGGTGAATTCGGCCTCCACCAAGTCCAGTGCATCCATGGAAGTTCCGCTCATGGTGCCCAAAACACGAAAGGGCCCATTTGGCCCACATTCACCCAATTCAATGGTTTTCAGTTTCATATCGAACGGTCGGAGACTCCTTATCTTTGCCAATATGGAGCAATTTCTCCAAAAGCATCAAGGAAATGAACCTCGAACTTACTGAAGAGCACATCGCCGTCCGGGACGCCGCCCGAGACTTCGCCCAAAACGTACTCAAACCCACGGTCATTGACCGCGACAACGAGCAGCGGTTTGCGACCGATGAAATCAACGAACTCGGAGCGCTGGGATTCATGGGGATGATGGTGGATGAGAAGTACGGAGGAAGCGGCATGGACACCGTAAGCTATGCCTTGGCCATGGAAGAAATCAGCAAAGTCGACGCTTCAGTGAGCGTTTGCATGAGCGTCAACAACTCCCTTGTATGCTACGGCCTGCAGGCCTTCGGAACAGAGGAGCAAAAGGAAAAATACCTCCGCCCCTTGGCGTCTGGCCAAAAGATTGGGGCATTTTGCCTCAGCGAACCCGAAGCGGGTTCTGATGCCACTTCGCAAGCCACAACCGCCATTGATTGTGGCGATCACTACTTGCTGAATGGTACCAAAAATTGGATCACGAACGGCGGATGCGCTAGCACCTACCTCGTCATCGCACAAACTGATGCTGACAAAGGCCACCGCGGCATCAATGCCTTGATTGTTGAGCGGGATATGACCGGTTTCATCGTAGGAGCCAAGGAAGACAAAATGGGGATCCGGGGATCCGATACCCACACGTTGATGTTCCAGGATGTCAAGGTCCCGAAGGCGAACCGCATCGGTGAAGATGGGTTTGGATTCAAATTTGCCATGAAAACCTTGGCCGGAGGGCGCATTGGTATCGCGGCCCAAGCCTTGGGCATCGCATCCGGGGCCTACGAACTCGCGTTGGCCTACTCCAAAGAGCGGAAGGCGTTTGGCAAAACCATCAACCAGCACCAGGCCATCGCATTCAAACTGGCCGATATGGCAACGCAAATTGAGGCCGCCCGCTTGTTGGTGATGAAAGCCGCCGCCCTAAAGGACGCCGGTGAAGACTACGACCTCGCTTCTAGCATGGCAAAGCTCTATGCTTCTGAGGTGGCCATGACACAAACCGTTGAAGCGGTTCAGGTGCACGGCGGATATGGTTTTGTGAAAGAGTACCACGTCGAACGCATGATGCGCGACGCCAAGATCACCCAGATCTACGAAGGCACCAGTGAGGTCCAGAAGATCGTCATCAGCCGCTCCATCCTGAAGGACTAGTTCGGGAGGCGCTGATTGCCTGCGTCCCACAGTTCTTCACCGGAAGCAGTGGTCACGACCACTTCTGGAATTCCATCTCCCGTTCGGTCCTCTACGAGGACGCTCAAACCCCGTGTCATCCGACTCAACCCGACCGGTTCATCCGATCCAATCGTTCGCTCTTGCACCCACCCTTCGTTGTCCACGTACAACACCGTGGAAGAAGTAAGGTCTTTGCCCAATCGGAAAGCCAACTTTTGCCCCACCGGGACGCGCACCGGAGAGCGGAACCGGTCTTCCCCAGTGCGGCTCAGGATGCGCACAGAGCCGTCGTCTTGGCCGGCAAAAATGTAATCGCGCGGTCCGATGCGGAGGTGCGATAAGTTCACGATGTGCCGGCCGGGTTCGGCCTTGAATTTCCAGCCTGGCGTGCGTTCTCCTTCCTTTCTGAAATTGAATACTTCCCCGTTCGGCGCAGCCAACAGAAAGCGGAATTGGCGGTTTTTGTCGTAGTCAAAAACCGCAAACGCAGAGAAGCCTGTGGACCAACGCTTCGGAAACCCTTTCACCTCGCGGCCCAAGACATCGATGACATGAAACCGCTTGCCCGCACCGATGGCCACCTGGTATTTTCCGTTGCGGTAGAGGTCAATCTCCCACACCTCTGGCGAAACGCCCGTTTCGATTTCGACCGACCACACTTCCCGCGCATTTTCCTGAGCCACAACGCGGCTTCCTTCGCTTCGAAGCTCCATCCGACCGCCGGATCGGTGGTTCCGCGCGTAGCCCAAAATGTCCGAAAGCTTCGGCATCGGCGACACGGAGGTTTCGAGCGGTGCAACAACTGACTCGGCAACAACGGCAGGTGCGTCGCTTGATCGCTCTTGAACCGTCCACACCAACCGACCGTCGGGCAGTGCACGGCCCGTTCTAGATTCCGTGCGGCTCCATCGCGCAAATTCATAGGCTGCTGGTGCCTCGTCATCATCAGCTCGGTATGGAGGGACCAGGGACCACAAGGAATCCCCCTCCTTGGTTGGAATGTACCAGACGCCGTTTTCCCAAGATCCTTCACGTTGAAGCGCTGCCATCGAATCGACCCCCGCATAAGCACGGAGGCGAGCCCCATCCACCGTACATGTCAACCATGCTGACGCCACCAACCAATCCAGCGAATCCGGTACCTGAGCCGCCGTTGTGGGATAAGCTCCTACCGCTGCTGTCTGTACGACTGCATCTCCAGCCATCCGCTCGTACCACTTCGCCCATGACTGGGGAAGCACGGACTCCCCCGGCCGTGCTGAGCCACCTACCTGGGTGACCAACTTCTCATTTTTCACCGCAGTTCCGAGTCGCGCGAAGGAGGATTCTACCGTGCCGTCGCCGAGTAATACTTGAAAGGTGCGTCCTCCCGAGCGGGGTTGCCAGTGTGCGGCCATGGCACCAGGCTCAACCTTCCACGACTCTAATGCAACGCCAAGAATCCAACCGCCCTGCCAGGGCTTGCTAACCCAGCCGGCAGGCAACGCCGTGGGAAGCGAAGTTGCATGGTAGATGCATACGGAGTCTGCACTTCGCTTGAAAGCGGTCAGCGTACACGACACAGAATCCTGGACTTCAAGGCCGTTCGGCCATGCCGCAGGTTGTTCCCAAAGATCGAAGGCATCGCCAACCACATCCGTAGGATCAACAAAAGGTGGCGCTTCAGCTCGTTGCAATAAAACCCAAGCCGCGCTTCCCAACGCGGCCACGACCACTCCACCAACCGTTAGCCAACGCTGCCAGTTCATGCGACCAAGTTCAGGAGATCCGGCTCCAGTTTGTCCGGCCTTGTTGTGCACGTATCAACGCGGCCTTGAGGATAGCGTAGAGCGGCGATTCGAGGTGCGGGTCTTCTTCGAGGATGCGGCTTCCGATGTACCGTGCGGTGGTGAGCAATTCCCGGTCGCGCAATAGGTCAGCCATTTTCAAATCCGGCACCCCCGATTGCTGCGTGCCCATCAGGTCTCCGGGTCCGCGCAATTCCATGTCCACCTCTGCCAACTCAAACCCATCGTTCGTGCGGCACATGGTTTCGAGCCGTCGCCGGCCGTCTTTGGACAATTCAATCCCGGTCATCAAAATGCAGTAACTCTGCTCAGCCCCTCGGCCAACGCGGCCCCGCAGCTGATGCAGCTGAGCGAGCCCAAAGCGCTCGGCACTTTCGATGACCATCACCGATGCGTTAGGGACGTTTACGCCGACTTCGATGACGGTTGTCGCTACCATGATGTGACTCGTTCCATTCACAAAACGCTCCATCTCCATGTCCTTGGCCTCGGGCTTCATTCGGCCGTGGAGGATGCCGATGCGGAAATCCGGAAGCGGGAATCGCCTCGATAGGCTTTCGTAACCGTCCATCAAGTCTTTGTGGTCGAGCGTAGCGCTTTCTTCAATCAACGGATAGACGACGTATACCTGGCGCCCGCGCTTGATCTCGTCTTCCATGAATTGGAACACGGACAGCCGGGCCTCGTCTGTACGGTGTACGGTTTTAATCGGCTTGCGACCCGGCGGCATCTCATCGATGACGCTGACATCCAAATCACCGTAAGCGGTCATGGCCAGGGTGCGCGGAATGGGCGTGGCGGTCATGACCAAGACGTGCGGTGCCGGGTTGGCTTTGGCCCAGAGTTTGCTGCGCTGCGCTACACCAAATCGGTGCTGTTCATCGATGATGGCGAGCCCCAATAGCTTGAATTGCACCGCGGGTTCAATGAGCGCATGCGTCCCAATCAAGATGTGCACCTCACCAGCCTCCAATCCGGCCAGGATGGGCTTGCGTTGCGCGGTCTTGACGCTTCCTGTCAACAGTTCCACCCGCACGGGCAAACCCGCCAGAGCCTCTTGGAATGAAACGTAATGCTGGTTGGCCAAGATCTCCGTTGGAGCCATGACACACGCTTGATACCCGTTGTCCAACGCCAACAACGCCGTCAACAACGCAACCATGGTTTTGCCGCTGCCGACATCGCCTTGGAGCAACCGGTTCATGTGCCACCCGGTGTTCAAGTCAGCGCGGATCTCGCGCATCACGCGTTTCTGTGCTCCCGTGAGCTCGAAAGGGATGTGCTGGCTGTAATAGGCATTGAATAGCTCCCCCACTTCACCAAATCGAACGCCTGGGACGTCTTGGGTCTGAGCTTGCTTCTGCTTGAGCAGCTTGATCTGGAGGAGGAGAAGTTCTTCAAACTTTAGGCTGCGCCGGCCGAGTTCGGCTTCCTCGGCATTTTGTGGCGCATGCACCCGCCGGAACGCCTCGGCGCGGGAAGGAAAATTCAGCTCCGTGCGGATGGCTTCGGGCAGCCGTTCGGCCACACTGAACTGGGGATGTGCAAGCAGTGTCCGTATGGACTTGGCAAGTCCGGCCGAGGACAAGCCGCGTTGCGTAAGCTTTTCGGTGGTCCGGTATACCGGCTGCAGACCGGCGCCTTTGCGCTGCTCGAATTGCGCCTCCAGCTCGACTTCCGGATGCGGCATATTCCAACGACTCTGGTATTTGGTGGGCTTGCCATAAACCACCACCTTTTGCTGAACTGGGATTTGTGATGCCATCCAGCGCGCGCCTTTGAACCAAACCAGGTCAAGGGTGCCCGATTCATCCTCGAATTTGGCGACCAAGCGGGACCCACGTTTGCCAGGCACTTGGTTGATACCGGTGATTACCCCGCGAAGCTGCACAGCCACAGCGTCCGACGAGAGGGCATCCACACGGGCAAAAGCCGTGCGGTCTTCGTAACGAAAAGGCAAGTGTTCCAGCAAGTCACCCGTTGAAGAAACACCCAACTCCGACCGCAACCACTCCGCGCGCTTCGGGCCAATGCCTTTGACGTATTCGATGGGGGTATCAATGAAATCAGGTGCCATGGGAGTTTGCCGTGAGCGCTCTTCGAAGGTCGGCGTGAACACCTTTAAATGCAACACCCACCAACGAAAAGAGCCAACCCAAAGGCCGGCTCTTTTTCGAATGGAAAAACGCTTGGATCAGTAGCCGTTTGCCAGCATCTGAACCGGGTTCTCTAGGTAATTCTTGAAGTCTTGCAAAAAGGCTGCGCCGGACGCACCGTCCACCGAACGATGGTCGCAGCTCAAGGTGACCTTCATGACGTGCCCCGGCACCACGGCACCGTCCTTCACGACAGGTATAGCATTGATGCCACCCACGGCCAAAATGCATGAATCAGGTGCATTGATGATGGCCGTGAACTCGTCGATGCCGAACATGCCGAGGTTGGAGATGGTGAAGGTGTTCCCTTCCCAATCGCTGGGCTGCAATTTCTTATCACGCGCTTTCCCGGCGTAATCTTTTACCTCCGCACCAATCTGGGACATGCGCTTCAAGTCGGCGTGTCGAACCACGGGGACCAACAGCCCTTCATCGACAGAAACCGCCACTCCAATGTGTACATGCTCGTTAAAACGAATGCGATCATCCAGCCAGCTGCTGTTAACGACCGGGTGCTTTTTCAGCGCTAAAGCAGCAGCTTTAACGACCATGTCATTAAAACTGATTTTCACCTCACCTCCATCATTGATGGCTTTGCGCGTCGTCATCGCTGCACCCATGTCCACACTTACCGTCAGGTAGAAGTGAGGTGCGGAAAACTTGCTCTCCGACAAGCGGCGGGCAATGGTTTTACGCATCTGGCTGATGCCGACTTCCGTGAAGCGTTCAACGCCTTGGACCGGCGCACCTGCTCCGTGCGCTTGGTAGGCTTCTACATCACGCTTAACCACGCGTCCACCATCACCGGAACCCGGAATCATGGATACGTTCAAGCCGCGCTCCTCTGCAAGTTTTCGCGCCAGTGGAGAGGCCTTCAATCGGCTGATTGCTGAAGGGGTAACCGGAGCTGGAGCCGGAGTTGCTGCCACGGGAGCGGCCGCAGGGGCTGGCGCGGGTGCTGGTGCTGCGACCGGCGCTGGAGCAGGAGCTGGGGCCGCAGGCTCTGCAGGCGCCTCAACCGCAGGAGTTTTCGCCTCTTCTTCCAAAACCGCCGAAATGTCTTCTCCTTTCTCACCCAAGATGCACAACAAGCTATCCACAGGTGCCATCGAGCCTTGTTCCACGCCGATGTGCAACAGCACGCCGTCGAAGAACGACTCGAACTCCATGGTGGCTTTGTCGGTTTCGATTTCAGCGAGAATTTCACCGCTTTCCACCTCGTCCCCCACTTGCTTGAGCCAGGATGCTACCACGCCTTCTGTCATGGTATCGCTCAATTTGGGCATTCGAACAATTTCTGCCATTGTCTAAGTATGTCGTGTTCTACTCGTCATTTTATCAATCGCGAACGAAGGGGTAATCGGCCGTAGCGTAGACGTCCTCGTACAATTCGCTGGCCTCTGGGTATGGGCTTTCTTCCGCGAAGACAATGGATTCTTCCACCTGTGCTTTCACCTCCTTCTCCACGGCCTTCAATTCTTCCGCTGTGTTCCACCCTTGGTCGATGAGAACCTTGCGGACGTGCTCGATGGGGTCCTGCTCTTGGTATTCACTCAGCTCCTCTTTGGTTCGGTACTTCTGAGGATCGGACATGGAGTGTCCTTTGTACCGGTAGGTCTGAATGTCCAGCAGCGTGGGGCCTTCACCCTTTCGGCCACGTTCGGCTGCTTCTTTGATGGCGTCGTGCACTGCCTCGGGGCTCATGCCGTCCACCGTAGCTGAAGGCATGCGATAGCTCGCTCCCAATCGCTCCAAGTCGGTTACATTCGACGTACGCTCAACGGAGGTACCCATGGCGTATTTGTTGTTCTCCACAATGAAAATGACCGGCAACTTCCAGGTCATCGCCATGTTGAAGGTCTCGTGCAAGATGCCTTGACGTGCTGCACCATCACCAAAGAAACAAAGCGTTACGTGGTCCTCGTTGCGGTACTTGTCAGCGAAAGCTATGCCCGCACCCAAACCGATTTGTCCGCCGACAATTCCGTGCCCTCCGAACAGGTTGCGTTCCTTGTCAAACATGTGCATGGAACCGCCCTTGCCTTTGCTCGTGCCGGTGCGGCGGCCATACAATTCAGCCATCACAAACTTTGGGTCTGTGCCGAGTACCAAAGGGTGAGCGTGGTCGCGGTATGCCGTAATCATCCGGTCGGTTGGGCGAATGGCCTCCGAAATGCCTGCTAGGACTGCCTCTTGTCCAATATACAAGTGGCAAAATCCCCCAAATTTTTGTTGGATGTAAAGCTGGCCACAACGCTCCTCAAACTTGCGCATGAGGTACATGTCGCGGAACCACCGCTGGTAAACCTCCTTGGAGTGCGGTACAGGCGCGGCTTTCTTGGCGGCCTTCTTCGGCGCTTTTGCCTTGGCTTTGGCCGGTGTTGTGGGTGTGCTGGTAGACATGGTTTAATAGGTCTAGGAGTGCAAATATAGGTTCGACTTTTCGATGATTTGACACCCGGATTTCGATGGCCATTCTGCAGGTGCCATATGGTGTATTCAATACACGAAAAAATTCAGGTCAACTCGGAATCAACCAAACCGGCCTGTGCGCGCTAAAATCAAGCCAATCATGGGGTTTTTCGTACCTTTGCAGCCTTGAACCTGGAAACCACCCTTACTTCGCTCGCCTCCATTTCACTCTCGGAAATTGAAGGGGCTGAGCTCATGAACCGTCTGGATCAGAAGTACCTGATTCACCGGGACTGGGTGCCGCAATTGGTTACTGCGGTCGAAGACGCCTACCGAATCTTGGAAGTGGACGGCGCAAGACAGACCGAATACCGGAACCGTTTCATTGAGACCACAAGCCAAAGCTCCCTCCACGAGCACACGCGAGGCCGAAATATTCGCTTTAAAGCGCGGATTCGCCAGTATGGCAGCAACCTGCGCAGTTTCCTCGAGATTAAAGAAAAAACAGTGCACGGCCGGACTGTCAAAGCCCGCATTGAGCGCAATGCCGATTCCGGAATCGAGCACGACTTGACACCAGAGGAATTAAAATTTCTCCGCAGCCACTACAAATACGCAGACCCTGAACTTTCTGGCATCACCTGCCACTTCAACAGATTCACCTTGGTTTCCAACGACCAGGCGGAACGCATCACAATCGACAGCGACATCGTATTCCGCTCGGGCAGCAAGACAGAAGCCCTTGGCGACCTCTGCATCATGGAAGTCAAACAAGAACGCATCAATAGAAATTCGCCATTACTTCAGGCGTTGGAGCGATTCAAATTCGAGTATACGCCGCTTGGAAGACGGACGAGCATGTCCAAGTATGTGGTTGGTATGTTACTTTTGAACCCTAACCTGCCCCCTCGAACATACCGTTCGGTCATGAAACGCGTCCGGCGCATGAGGGAAAACTTACATTGAAGCGATGGATAACGTGTTGAATCTGCTCATCCCATTTGCCGGGAACCTAGTGTCGTGCTTGATACTTGTCCTCGGCATCTATCACGTCATTTCGAAGCGCAGGGACTACGTTTTCTCGTTCATTTTGGTCTCATCCGCAGTCTACCTTTTGTGCAACCTGCTCATGGCCGTTGAGATTGACCTAGCGTTTGCGCTGGGGCTCTTCGCCATCTTCGGCATTATCCGTTACCGCACCGATGCCATTCCGATTCGGGAGATGACCTACCTCTTCATCGTGATCGCGTTGTCCGTCCTCAATGCCCTTGCTCCTGCTGACACGGGATGGGTTGCTGTTGGTGCGGCCAACGTCGCCGTATGGGCCATCACGTTCATCTTGGACCGGTTGTGGGCGATTCGCCACTTGGCCACCAAAGTAGTGATCTACGATCGCGTCGATTTGTTGGCGGAAGGACGTCGGGAAGAGTTGATTCGGGACCTGGAACAGCGAACCGGTGTCTCCATTATTCGAATTGAGATTGGCAAAGTGGACTTGTTGCGTGACACCGCTGTCATCAAGGTGCACTTCGACGGCGATGCCCAACCGGGGCATTTCGAAAGCCAAGGCAGCCGTTAAGCTTTTTCCAGCAGCACAACAGCGTGTGCACTCACGCCTTCCTCGCGCCCGACAAATCCGAGCTTTTCCGTGGTTGTCGCCTTGATACTGACTTGGTGAATTTCTACACCCATGAGGCCGGCTATGCACTGGCGCATCGCATCCACGTGAGGCCCGACTTTCGGACGTTGTAAGCAGATGGTGCAGTCCACATTGCCCAGTGTCCAACCAGCTTCCGTCACGAGGTCGTAAGTGTGCTGGAGGAGCTTTTTAGAATCGATGCCTTTGTACTGAGCATCGGTATCAGGAAAATGATAACCGATGTCTCGCAAGGCCAAAGCACCAAGGAATGCATCACAAATCACGTGGAGCAACACATCGGCATCGCTGTGCCCAACAGCCCCGTGCGTGTGAGGAACTTCAATGCCTCCCAACCAGAAGGATTCCCCCTCCGCCAGTTGGTGCACATCGTACCCGTAACCGATTCGAAAGGCCATGAACTCAGTCGTCGATTTCCGTGGCCTGTGCCAAATCGGAGAACTGCAACCGCAAGGTGAAGCGGAGGGTGTTCGCCAGCGGATTCTGCTGACGCGTAGAGATCAAGTAGCTCAAATCCACCGTGAAGACGGTGTACTTGATGCCTGCCCCCAACGTAATGAACTGCCGCGCGCCTTTCGAATAGTGCTCATTGAAAAAGCCGGTGCGGAATGCAAAGGCATCGTTGAATAAGTACTCGACCCCACCACCGATGTTGAATTCACGCAATTCTTCGCGGAAGATGCTGCCGTCTTCAATAGCGTAAGTTCCATCCTCGTTGAAGTTGACGACACCGGGCGCGTCATAAAAGCTCTGGATCATGCCCGTGGCCACACCCACATTTGGATCGTAACCGCTGACAATTGATGCGCCGCTTTCTTGGTCGTAGATGGGCGTCGTCGGCACCAACAGCTTGTTGACGTCGGCTGTGAAAGTCAGGCTGTTGTAATCGTCCAAGAGGACTTTCAACGCCGCGCCTGTTTTCAAGTTCGTGGGAATGAAATCGCGCTCTGCTGATTCGCTGTAGCTCATCTTCGCGCCGATGTTCGAAATGCACATGCCCCAATTGAACTCGGCGTCTTTGCCGCGGAACTTCGCGCGGGGATTGGTGTAGAAAGCGCTGACATCCACCGCAACAGAGCGGCCAGGCTTCGAGTTGGCACCCAAAACATTCGTTCCGCCCGTGAGGTTCGAGTTGATGAATCGGCCGGCGATACCGCCGCTGAATCGATCGCTTAATTTCTGGCTGTACCCCACGTCCAGGCTGAACTCAGCGGGCTGGAAATCGCGGATGGTTGTGCCGGTTTCGTCCGTGAAGGTGATGTTTCCAAGGCTGAAGTACCGAAGCGCTCCGCCCCAAGCTGAACGCTTGTCGATGCGTCGTACTGCAGAGAGATAGGCGAGGTTCATGTCGTCAACGAGTGCACGCAACCAGGGAGCGTACGCAAGGCTGAATTCAACCTCGTCGGTAATGAAGGCCATCTTGGCCGGATTCCAGTGCAGGCTATTTCCGTCGGGTGAGAGCGCAACCCCGGCATCGCCAAGGGCTCCCGAACGGGAGTCCGGAGCAATCATCAAGAAGGGCACGGCCGTAGTAATGGTGTTCAGCTGCACCTGCTGAGAAACCTCTTCTGGCGTCAACTGAGCGCTCGCAGAACCAACCGCCAGCATCAAGACTGTGGCGGCAGACATTTTACACACAAAAGCTTTCATCTCTTTCATCGTTGTCGGGGTAGCGCAAAGTAAACGCAAAAACACATCATTTGGTTACGGACGGATAACGACCAACTGGTCCGAATATTGTGCCGCGGCACCCGATTCGGGCACCAAGGTCAATCGGAAAATGTACACGCCGGCAGATACCGCCGCTCCAGTAGCGTCATTGCGTTGGTCCCAACGGACGGAATTGTCGAGGAAACCATCCGCATGCCACGCCGCTTCTCGACGGTGTACCAGCGCACCCGAGGCCGAAAACACTTCCAAAACATACTGCGCGTCGGAGCATGCGATGTTGTGTTCAATATTGAAGTTGAATCCTGTAGCCGACGGATTGGGATAGGCCATGACGAAGCCAATTGCGGCCTCCAAGCTCGGGGCAACAATGAAGTCCACTTCTGCGCTGCCCTTGTTGTTTTGCACATCCCAAACCACCAACTCAAGGGTATGGAGCCCCTCCTCAAGGCCCTCGAAGGGGTAGCGAACCGTGCCGCTTTGGTAGGTGTTCAGGTCGGTGGTGTATTGATTGTTCAGCACAATACTCTCATCGGACTGACCATCCAAGGTCGCTTTGATGTCGTGGCCGATGCCCACGCCCGAGGCGTTGATTCCACCTTCATCGAACACTCGGGCTAGCAGCCACGGGTTCTCATCGGTCATGCCGCCGGATGCAAACAACGTATCATTCATAAACAGCCGAACCGCCGGAGGTGTCTCGTCAACCGCATACGTATCACTCACTCCGCCTACGATGAAACTTTCATTCGCCCCATGCGCATCAGTGGAATCTGAAACGGCGTAGGCACTGATGCGTCCTGGACCGTAGCTGTAGTCGATGTCGCGCGGAACAACGAAATCAAAAGCAAAGGTTCCGTTGGTCACGCTCGCCACGCCTCTGAACAGCACATTTCGAAACACCTGAAACGTGTGGGGGTTCGGCGCGCCATCATTGTTCAGAGTGGTGATCTGCGATCGCTTATCGAAAAGCTGCACGTGGACAATGCCGTCAAACCCCTGCAGGGTATCACCGGCAGCATTGGAAACGTAGCCGGCGACTGACGCCAAATCGAGCGCGCGTAGGGTGTCAGGCAATGAGGTGATTTTAACCTGATGCTCCGGGTAATTCAATTGCAGTGCCGGATCGCCAAGCAACGAGAAGTTGCGCTTGTTGCTGCTGTTAGAGACTTGCGGATCGTTTTTGGTCACCTTGACGATATCTCCAAGGCGCAGAGGTGCTGACCCCGTGTCCTCCAGGGCGATGGCATAAAAGGCTCGGTTGAGCTGTTGATTCGACCCACTGAACACCACGCGGGTGGTCGTGAGCATCGCAATGGCCCCGCCATCGGGATTGCGCACCATCATTTCGCCCGCCGAGTCCACTTCGGGATCATCGAAACGCGCCAACTCGCACGTTGCCGTCATGAACAGGGGCATGCGTGCGAGGTTTTCCCAATTCTGGATGGTGGTCGTATTCAAAATTCGTTCATGCGACCAGCCGCGCTCTCCGCCGTGCCCGATGTAGTTCACGATGAGTGCCCCGTCTTGAACCTGTCGGTCGATGGCCAACTGTGCATCTGGGTACCGCTCCCCGCCCGGCGTGGATTCCTGTGGGTAGGCGTCCAGATAAATCTTGGTCACATCGTATTCAGGATGTTCTTGCGCAAGCTTGGTGGCGTGCTCATCCGAGTTGACCATATGCTCGATTTCGGTCGGTCCGCCGTTGCCATCCATGTCGTCACTGACAAAACAAATGCGGTTGCGCCATCGGCCGTCATCAGCACCGACTGTGCCCACGCAGCCTCCTTCCATGACTTCCGCACTGGGGTGGCGCGTGTACGCGACAATTTTATCGACCATGGCATTGGCCTCGGTTTCGGTCTCGCACGCAATGCGCCCCACACCGATGGCCAACTTATCACCGATGCCCTCCCCGTATTGGTCCTCTAAGAAGCCGAAATAATCATCGCTCACGTAGCTCCCGGTGGGACTGACGGAATTTTCGCTTTGGTAGGTGATGACATACGGGGAAGCCTCCAAGTTGACGCGGTTGGCATAGGTGCCGTCTCCGAAAAGCTGAAGGTACTTTGGGGGCTCCCAACCGCCATCCAATGCACGGTCGCGGAGCATCATCATCAACATCTTAATGGCCGTTGGATCAATGCTGCCGCTCGAGAATTCATCAAACACCGTTCGCTGCGTCGTCACCAAAACTTCCAATCCGTCATCAGCATGCAGTGCAGCAAGCCGTTGGGCAGCCTCCACGAAAATGGGACGGGTCACAATCACGAGATCGGCACGTTCAATTGCATGCAGGTTGGAAGGTGCGACAAGGCCCGCAAATGCCGGTTTCGGCAGAGATGTTGCTGCGAAAGCCACATAGGCGCGCGTCGTATCCAACTCGAGCATCCACTTGAACCCACCTTCCATGGGTTCGAGGTTAATTTCACGGGGCTGCGGACCATCTGTAATGTCCCAAACGCGCACCCCTTCAATCGCACTAAGCAGTTGCGATTCGGCCAACCCACCTATGGAAGCCGGGAAAGCAAATGCGAGTGGGGCTCCGTCAAACTTCAAATGACAAGGCTGCTCAACGAGCAAATAGTCCAACCAACCCACGGCAGTACTGACGCCTTTATCGAATGCAACTTGAACAGACAATAGGGCATCATCCGCATCCAATCCGGTCTGCGACGCTGCCGCGCCTTCTCCTGAGGCACTTGCGAGGTTGGCCACATTGCTGGTGGACGTTGAGCTGGTATAGGAAGGTGCGGCATTGAACGCGACATCCCCGCTCGTCACCGAGAACGAGCTTTGGACCCCCATAGATTGGGCTGCGAATCGCCCGGAAACCTTGGCTGTCTCGTCTGTAGGATACGGCGTAGTGAATGTGAATGTCCGTTGGTTGATGGACCCGAATGATTCGCCGAACCACTCGCGACCCGAGCGGTTGGGACTCTCTAACTCTTGTTCGTGGAACTGAACGTTTCGATAGCGTGTGTAAGTGGTATCCGGTGCACCAGATACCACTATCGCTGGGGAAATACGTCCTTCGTCTTGTTCTTGGTCGATGGTCAAGAAATACCAGGCTTTGTCCTCGTACGGGTGCCGGAGGTGTTCCCACGCTGAGATGCTGGAGTTCCAACCGATCCAATCGGGCCCTTCGCCCCAAAAAACCAATTCATCACCATCGTCCCACGACCCGTCGCCACTGCCAGGAAAATCAACGGCGATTGTGCGCAAGCCCAAGGCACGGTCCTCCGCATTGTCCATGGGCAAAAGTGCGCCCCCATTGCCAAACAGGTGCACCTTTCGCGGATCAATCGTGTCGGGATCAAAACCGGCATCGACCATCCAAGCGCGATCGATGCGGTACAGACCTGACTTTGGGATGGATAACCGCACGGAGGTGCCTTCGGACATTGGATGATCGGCGGGCCATTCTCGGGTGCGGTTACCCGCAGCGTTTGAAGCACTGATCCAGCCACGCCCGAAGGCTCCTGAAACCTCCATCAAGCGCTCAAACACCTCCTTACTGGAATTCCAACGCAGGAGCGGGCCTGTCCATTGGGCCGCGTCTGCTATGGCGGTTGTGCGCCATTCCCCGGGAGGCAGTCCAGCCGTGAGGAGTTGCCGTTGCCGGGAAGTGAGGGACGCTTCTGGAATTTCGACCCAAGACTCCGATTCAGTTAGGCTTTGACCGGATTCCCACTCCTCGGGCCAAGGCGTTTCGAAAACACCCCACGGAATTTCATCCAACCAGTATCCATCTTCTACGCCCCAGTATCCCACCGGTGCGCTACCCTCCTCCCACCGCACGTGATGTACCGATTCAACCACTTCTACCCCCTGACTTTCCTGAGCCTGAAGCGGCATGGAAATCCACGAACACGCGGCCAAAACGACGAAAAACAAGTGGTGAATCATGAACGGTATACTCAGAGTACGAAGGTGGTGAAAAAACAGAATGCAACGCAAAGGGCAAAACGCTCGTTAACTACAATTAGTATGGCATACGAAAAGTTCCCGCACCAGGGAATTTGAGAGTGGCATTCGATTTTTTCTTATTCTTGTAAATTCATTGGGAATCATCTTTATGAAGCACCTCCTAGCAATCCCCGCTGCAGCCCTCTTTTTGGCAGCTGCATTTGTGAGTTGGACCGGAACCACAGCCAAGGCTCAAGATCCTGAGTTTACGCAGTATTTCGCCAACCCACTCTATTTGAACCCCGCATTCGCAGGGTCTGCGCGTTGTCCGCGTTTGACCATGTCGTACCGCAACCAGTGGCCTGCCATGAGCGGTTCGTTCGTGACCACGTCAGCGGCCTACGACCAGCACGTTGAGACGCTATCTGGTGGTTTGGGCTTCATCGTGATGAACGACCAAGCGGGCCGAGGGACGCTTTCCACCACCACAGCAAGTGGCATTTACAGCTACCAACAAGCGGTGACGCGGAAGCTTTCGCTCAAGGCAGCGATGCAAGTGACCTACATGCAGAAGGCCTTGGATTGGGGACGATTGACGTTTGGTGACATGATTGATCCACGCCGCGGCTTCATTTATGAGACTCAGGACATCCCACGCGGTGGCATGGTCCAAGCGGTTGATTTCAGCACAGGCATCCTCGGCTTCACCGACAAGTATTACTTCGGGGCAGCCGTTCACCACCTCAATGAACCCAACGAATCATTGGTAGTCGGCACAAGCCGCCTCCCCATGAAGTACACGTTCCACGCAGGTGCGGTGCTCCCATTGCAGCGTTCGGTCACCGGCATTGAGTCCACGATCTCTCCAAACGTTTTCTACCGTCGACAAGGCGAATTCCAGCAGTTGAACGTGGGCTTGTATGTAAACAAAGGCCCACTCGTCGGTGGCATCTGGTACCGCGGCATCATGTTCACGGATTACCGGGACGCCTTCATTGTCACTTTAGGCATCAAATCAGACGTGGTCCAATTCGGCTACAGCTACGATTTGACTGTTTCAGAATTGACCCCTGCTACGGGCGGGGCCCACGAAATTAGCATGACCATTCAATTCGATTGCCGCGGCAAACGTTCGAAGTTCCGAACAATAAACTGCCCGTCCTTCTAGTTGAATTAAAGCGAGTTAACCGATCGCACCCCTACAATCTGCATGAAACCCACACGAACCTACAATACCATGAATTGGACGTACTTCGCTCTCGGACTTGCTGCCTCTGCAATGGTCCTGTCTAGCTGTACCCCCGAGCGCTCTGGTGCCACAGGATGGGCGTACAACGACACCTCGAATGGCGGCTTTGAAAAACGCATGTATGCGGGCCAAGAAACCGCTCCAGGACTCGTCTTCATTGAAGGTGGAACCTTTACGATGGGACAAGTCGAGGACGATATGACCATGAATTGGGACAACATCCCGCGCCGCGTAACGGTCCCCTCTTTTTACATGGACGAGACCGAAGTAACGAATTCATTCTGGTTGGAATACCTCTACTGGTTGAACCGCGTGTATGGTGATTCGTACCGTGAAGTGGTACAGCGTGCTTTGCCTGACACCTTGGTGTGGCGGGAGAAGTTAGCCTACAACGAACCGCATGTCAATTACTACTTACGCCACCCGGCTTACCAGAACTACCCTGTAGTGGGTGTGTCCTGGAACCAAGCGAATGATTTCTGCAAGTGGCGCACTGACCGCGTCAACGAGCAGCTGCTAGTGCGCGAAGGCTTGATTGCCCACAACCCTGAAGCCCAATTGGACGAAGAGTTCTTTACCACCGAGGCCTACCTCGCTGGGCAATACACGCCTGAAACGGTGACCGAAGGACTGACCGATTTCCGCCCCGGCTCATCAGGCGCACGAAACGTTGGCTTGTCAGACGGTTTGTTCCAACCCCCATACCGCCTGCCAACGGAAGCAGAATGGGAATACGCCGCTTTGGGTTTGATTGGAAACAGTTATGCTGAATTGATCTCAGATCGCCGAACCTACCCTTGGGACGGACACTATACCAGAAATGATAATTCGCGTTCCCGAGAGTATGGTGGCATGAATGCCAATTTCGCTCGAGGTCGCGGTGACTACATGGGGGTAGCCGGTTCCTTGAACGACGGCGCCGCTGCCACAGCCTCCGTCCATGATTACGTTCCCAACGATTATGGCTTATACAACATGGCAGGAAACGTTAACGAGTGGGTCATGGACGTTTATCGACCCTACAACGCCGTGGATATGGAAGAGTTCAGACCATTCCGTGGTAATGTCTACCAGACCAAGCAGCGCAATGCTGAAGGCGTTATCGCGGACAAGTACGACTTTGTAGTCTACAACGTAGGAGCCCTCGAGGCTGACCTCAAGGCCTACGAAAAGGCAGCAATGAAGAATTTCACGGACGAGGAGCAAAACCTTGTAGCAAATGTCTTCAACGCCATCGATGCTGCCAAAGAAGAGATCAAGGCCAAGCGCATGGAAGAAGGCCAGGAGCAAATCGCAGAAGCGAAAGAACTGGTTATGGAGAGCGAAGAATTGATTGCTCCAGATGTATTGGATTTGTTTATTCGCAACGTCGACGCTGCACCCGGTGAGTTACGCTACCGCGACGTTACGGTTGAAGAGAGCTTGGGCCGCGACAACTACCGCCAAGCAGACAACATCGACTACCTCGACGGAGACTTCCAGTCAAGCATCAAGTACAGCGATGAGGAGTTCAATTCTCCAGACAAGAAAGATGAGATGATGTATGGCTATGCCAACACCAGCCTGATCAACAACCGTTCACGCGTCTACAAAGGCGGTGGTTGGAACGACCGTAGTTACTGGCTCAGCCCTGGAACACGTCGTTTCATGGATGAAGACAAAGCTTCCGCAGCGATCGGATTCCGATGCGCCATGGACCGCTTTGGCTCACAATCGCTGAACAGCCCGCGTTAACGGTTCATGAACATCCCATTTTGAATTACAAAGAGCCCTGCACGCCGCAGGGCTTTTTTGTTTTCTGAACTTACCCGCCAAGCCTTCGCCCCATGTTCTTTTCCGATTCAGATCCGCAATTCAAGGCCATCCAATTTCAGTTTGAGGCTTCAACCGGCGTCACGACGGATACGCGTGCTGCGGGAGTTGGCCAACTGTTTTTCGCCTTGAAAGGGGAGAATTTCAACGGCAATGCATACGCCCAACAGGCCATCGACGCCGGCTGCATCGCTGCTGTCGTGGACGAAAGCGAGCACATCCCGGTCGGTGATCCACGTTTTATTCTCGTACCCAATGCATTGGAAGCGTTGCAGTCCTTGGCCCGTTGGCACCGACGCAAGTGGTCCTGCCCCGTCATCGGCTTAACGGGGAGCAACGGTAAGACAACGACCAAAGAACTCATGAAGTGCGTGTTGGAGGGCGCTCACTCCCGCGTTCATGCCACCGTCGGAAACTTCAACAACCACATTGGCGTGCCGCTGACCCTTCTTGCTGCGCGAATTGAACCCGACATCGCCATCATTGAAATGGGGGCCAATGCCCAAAAAGAAATTGCCCTACTCGCCCAAATTGCAGAGCCCAATGCGGCCGTAATCACCAATATTGGCCGAGCGCATTTGGAAGGATTTGGAGGAGAAGAAGGGGTTATGAAGGGCAAGGGGGAGCTGTTCGACTACATCCACAATGAGAAGTCCGAGTGTCCGGTTTTCGTCAACGGCAACCACCCCAAACTCTTGAAACTCTCCAAAGGTTTGAATCGCCACGAATACGGGGTTTCATCATCGGCTCCATTCGTCAGTGCAGTCCAGGCTGAAGACGCCTTTGCATGGGTAGGACCTTCGGGGGCGTCGCACGGACCGCTGAAGGTGCACGTTCAAGGCGAACACAACCGCGAGAACATCATGACGGCCATCGCCATTGGACTGCACTATGGTGTCACCGAAACCGCCTGTTCCCACGCCGTCGAATCGTACGAACCCAACAACAACCGTTCGCAGTGGACATCGACCCCGCGCAACCGAATTTTGCTGGATGCGTACAACGCCAATCCCTCCAGCATGCGCGCTGCACTCACCTCGTTTAAGCGCGTGGTCAATGAGACTCCCGGAGCGGGTAAGCCGCTTTGCATCCTAGGGGACATGGCCGAGTTAGGTGAGCACACAGCAGCCGCACATGAGGAGATCTTGGCATTCGCCGTCGAGTTAGGCTTACAAACCTGGGCGGTGGGGCCCGGTTTCTACCAAGCAGCGAAGGCCTATACAGACGTCCTTGCCTTTTCGAATACGAAGGAAGCCGCTGCCCATTGTAAAGCAACTGCGCTTGCCGACCACCGCATCCTATTGAAAGGATCGCGCTCTATCGCACTCGAGGCGTTGGTCGAAGTGCTGTAACACCTCCACAAGTTATCTTTGCCCCCGATGGATTTTATCAGTGAATTGAAGTGGCGCGGCATGTTGCACGACATGACGCCCGGGTTGGAAGAGCTCCTTGCCAAAGGCAATGCGACAGGGTACGTTGGTTTTGACCCCACGGCTGATTCCTTGCACATCGGTAACCTCGTCCCTGTGATGATGTTGGTGCATTGGCAACGATGCGGCCACAACCCGATTGCACTGGTTGGAGGAGCGACGGGCATGGTGGGTGATCCGAGCGGCAAGACCGCCGAGCGGGAACTGCTCGACTTAGAGCGTATCCAACACAACCTCGCCTGCCAAAAGGCCCAGCTCGAGCAATTCCTTGACTTCGACGGAACGCATGCCGCGCGCGTGGTCAACAACGCCGATTGGTTCAAGGATTTCCGCTTCCTTGATTTTATCCGTGACGTCGGAAAACACATCACCGTCAACTACATGACCTCGAAAGACAGCGTTAAAAAGCGCTTGGAGAAGGGCATGTCGTTCACGGAGTTTAGTTACCAGTTGGTGCAAGGGTATGACTTCTACCACCTCTGGAAGAACGAAAACTGCATGGTTCAGTTTGGCGGCTCCGACCAATGGGGTAACATCACCACTGGCACGGAATTGATTCGCCGCATGGGAAGCGGCCAGGCCTTTGCTGTGACTGCTCCGCTCATCACCAAAGCGGACGGAAGCAAGTTTGGTAAATCCGAGGGCGGCAACGTGTGGATTGATAAATCGAAGACGTCGGCGTACAAGTTTTACCAATACTGGATCAACGCAGCGGATGAGGATGTGTCCAAGTACATCCGCATATTCACCCTGAAGAGCCGAGAAGAAATCGAGTCCCTCGAAGCGGAGCATGCCCAAGACCCGGGTCGCCGCATTTTGCAGAAGGCGCTGGCGGAAGACATCACCAAACGCATCCACAGCGAAGCAGACCTTGAAACCGCCATTGCAGCCTCTGCCCTGCTTTTTGGAAAAGCGAGCAAGGAAGCCATTGAGGCCCTGCCTGAAGCGGAGTTTTTGAGCGTGTTTGAAGGCGTCCCACAGGCCACCTTGGGCGTGGATCAGGTCCAATCCGGCCTGCCCATCATTGATTTTCTTTCGGAACACACCGGCTTCCTTGCTTCCAAAGGCGAGGCTCGCCGGGCCTTAAAGGAAAACTCCATCTCCATCAACAAGGTCAAGGTGAACGAAAACACCACCATCACCGGCGAAGACCTCATCAGCGGCAAGCACATATTGGTGCAGCGCGGCAAGAAGAACTACTTCCTCGTCAGCTGTGGCTGATCAGCCCTCCACTGTGAGCAGATTGCACCCGCGCACTTCTGCGTGGTCAAACCGTCCCAGAACCTCAAACGTACCGTCGGCGTGTTTGCGACCGATATCGCTGGTCTCCAAGAATGAGCAACTCGCCAAGTTGGCCAAATCCATGATGTGAATGCGGCCTTGCTTGCCATCCACAGCCCACGTTCCCGGATCGTTCATGGAACCCAAGCG
>JBELBV010000031.1:0-28732 GCA_042095135.1 Flavobacteriales bacterium
TGTAGATGTGCGCCATCCGGTCGCAAATGACCTCGTCTCCAGGTCGAACATGGACGTTGATCGCAATCTGGTTGGTCATGGTGCCGGAAGGGCAGAACAAGGCAGCCTCGTGGCCAAACATATCCGCGCACCGTTGCTGGAAGGCCTCGGTTGTCGGGTCTTCGGCAAAGACATCGTCCCCGGTCCGGGCGGCGTGCATCGCATCCAACATGGCTGGGGTGGGGCGGGTCAGGGTGTCCGACCTAAAATCAGCGTTCAACTCCATGGTCACAAAGCTAATCCCGGCCTTCTTATCTTCAACCCCGCAACACGAAATCGAAATCCATGATCTACCGATTCATTCCCATCTTATTGCTCAGCACATTTGCCTTATCCCACGCAACCATTCAGGCCAAAGAGGGCATGTGGATCCCAACGCTGCTCCAAGCGGTTGAAGGGGACATGCAGGCGATGGGTCTGCACATGACTGCCGAGGACATTTACAGCATCAACGAAGGCAGTTTGAAGGATGCCATTGTGCATTTCAACGGCGGCTGCACGGCGGAGATGATTAGCGGAGAGGGGTTGTTGTTGACCAACCACCACTGCGGTTATGGCGAGATTGCGTACCACAGCACGGTGGAAAACGACTACTTGACGAATGGCTTTTGGGCCATGACGCGAGCTGAGGAATTGGCCAATCCCAATTTGGTGGCAACCTTTATCGACCGCATCGAGGATGTCACCGAGTTGGTGCGCAATGCGGAAGATGCCCAAGCGGCGAAAGCGGACTTGGTGGCCCAGGCGACGGATGGCACCGGCCTCGACGCTGAGGTGGTTGCGTTTGATTTTGGCAACAGTTTTTACTTGATCACCACAAAAACCTACCGCGATGTACGCCTGGTCGGGGCGCCTCCTTCGGCGGTGGGGAAATTCGGTGGGGACACGGACAACTGGGTGTGGCCGCGCCACACAGGGGATTTCAGCATGTTCCGCATTTATGCGGACGCCAACAATGAGCCGGCGGATTACAGCGAATCGAATGTTCCTTTTCAGCCCAAACACCACTTCCCGGTGGACCTGGGCGGCGTAAAGGAAGGGGACTTCACCATGGTTTTCGGGTTTCCCGGTCGCACGGAGCAGTACTTGACCAGCGATGCGGTGACCTACGTGGTAAAGCACTTGAATCCCGCCCGAATTGAAATGCGTGACGCCTCGCTGGCTGTGGTCAACGCCGCACGCGCGAGTTCGCCTGCGTTGCGGATTGCCTATGCGGACAAGCAAAGTTCCATTGCCAACGCTTGGAAGAAGTGGATTGGGCAAAACAAAGGCTTGAACGAATTGGATGCCGTGGGGAAAAAGCTTGTACTCGAGGCCGACTTCATGGCTAGGGCCGCAGAGGCAGACAACGTGCCGTGGATGCAGTTGATCAGCAAAATGCAGGCGGCAAACACAGATCGCAACCCCTACATGCTGGCTCGAAGCCTCTTCATCGAATGGGTATACTACGGGCCTGATGCCTTGAACTTCGCCTGGTCATTCGCTCCGCTTGTGGAACGTTGGGAAGCCACCGAGGCGGCGGGTGAAATCGATGCCGTCATCGCCGAGCTCCAAGGCCGCACGGCGGACCATTTCCGGCAATACGACGCGAACGTAGACCGGGACATCATGGCCGCCTTGGTCGCTCCCTATTTCGCGCACATCGACCCGGCGTTCGTCCCCGATGAGCTGGAGGCTGCTGCTTCAGATCCAAGCGATTGGGCAGCACGTGCCTTTGAAAAGTCCATTTTCGACGACCGCGTCGCGGTTGAGGCGTTGTTGGCCAAAGGCAGCGCCAAGGCGTTTTCCAAGCTCTCAAAGGACCCCTTGTACGCCCTCATCAAGTCCATGCGCAACGCTTATTTCGACCGCGTTGCATCCGGGTACGGAGCAGCTTCAGCTGAACTCGATTCGCTGACTGGAGCTTACACCAACGGACTGCGTGCGTTGTTCCCGGAGCGTGCGTTTTTTCCGGATGCGAACAGCACGTTGCGCCTGACCTACGGCAAGGTGGAAGGGTCATCACCCTACGACGGCATGACCTACCTGCCATTCACCACGGCGAATGGTATTTTGCAGAAATACGTGCCCGGCGATGCCGATTTTGACTTGCCGTCGGATTTGGTGGCAGCGCTAGAAGAAGGGAAATGGGGCGCGTATGCCAATGAGGCGGGGGAGTTGCCGGTGTGCTTCACCGGTTCCAATCACACCACTGGAGGCAATTCAGGTTCACCCGCCATCGACGGCGATGGTCACCTGGTGGGCATCAATTTCGACCGCTCTTGGGAATCAACGATGAGCGACATTTTGTTCGACGGCTCACGCTGCCGCAACATCATGGTGGACATTCGGTACGTCCTGTGGATCACCGATGTGTACGCAGGAGCGGGCCACCTCGTCCAAGAGATGGACGTGGTTCACTGAAAAGTAAACGGGTTGCGGGTTACGCCAAGAAGGCGATGACGGTAACCACCAGACCGAACATAATCAAAGCGAATACGACGGGTCCGCCGATTTCGCTTTGTTCCGGTTCATCGTTGTGTCCGTGGTCGTGTGAAGGGTCGTGTGCCATGCCGCAAAAATAGCAGATTCTTCCGCATTTTATGTTTCGGAGTCATGCAACCCTTCGGGTGCGGGCGGTGTTCGACTGTAAAGGATTGATTATCTTCGGATTTTGACCGCCAAATTGAGACCAATGCTGCTATTTTCTTCCTGTTTGAACGTCCGCTCTTGGGCGTTGCTGTTGCTCTTCGTTTGGGCTTGTGCACCTGCTTGGAGCCAGTGTGCAGACAATGAGACCGCCATAGAAGTGGTCATTGAGCCGGACGGCTATCCGTGGGAAATTTCATGGGAACTGACCTACCAAGGTGAAATCATCGGCTCGGGAACGGATGCAGAAGGCGGAGTCGTGTGCTTCGACGCGATCATTGAACAGCCTTGTCTGCAATTCAGCATTTTCGATTCCTACGGCGATGGCATATTCGCCCCCGGGGGATACTACGTTTACCAAGACGGGGTTCAAATCGCAACGGGAGGCAATTACGGCTACGGTGAGACAGTCAGCTTCGACTGCGCACCGGGAGCGACGTGCAACGATGCGTTCGAATTGACGGAGGCCGATTACGGCACCGTCACACAAACACAGGGCAACGCGTGGTACGTCTTCACACCACCGGCGAATGGCATGTACGAGTTCAACACATGCGAATCAGGCTGCGACACGAAGTTGTGGATTTACGAATACTGCAACATGGGCAGCTTCGACAACACCAATGAGGGCACCATTTACTTTGACGACGAAGAAGGAGGATGCGGCGAGGAAGCCAACCTGACGGTGCTTTTGGCAGGCGGAACCCCTGTCTGGATTCGCATGGGATTGGGATCGCCCGATTACGCGACCATGGTAGCACTGGAATCCGAGTGGAGTTACCACGACCAAGGTGTGGACCTCGGATCCGATTGGACAGCAACTGACTACGACGATGCGGACTGGGCTGCTGGCAATGCGGAATTGGGATACGGCGACGGCGATGAGGCCACCACGGTCTCGTACGGTGATGATGCTTCCGACAAGCATATCACGACATACTTCCGCCATACCTTCGACTACACGGGGGAGTCCGGAACGGGAATGGAAGGATTGCTCCGGTTGCGCCGCGACGACGGAGCGGTGGTCTACCTCAACGGGGTAGAGATCATGCGCAGCAACATGCCCGATGGATTTGTCAACTCTGAGACTACCGCCTTGGGCGAAATTGTGGGAGGCAACGAATCGGAGCTGTACGAATACCCAGTTGCCCTCAACATGAACAACGGCATGAATGTACTCTCCGTCGAGGTGCACCAGATCAATGCCACGAGCTCTGATATCAGTTTTGATGCCGAATTGCTGTTGGCCGACCCGAATGGGGCATGTGCAGATGGTTTCGATTGGGAATTCAATTTCACAGGTCCTCCAACGGGCTGCACCGACGAAGAAGCCTGCAACTTCAATCCGCTCGCTGAGGTGGACAGCGGCGACTGCATTTACCCCGGCGATCCTGATTGCACCGGTCCGGATTTGATTGTCAGTGCCCAAGCCATCATCAACAGCCTGTCCTCGCAGGTTATGCAGGTGAGCGAGACCGATTGTTACATTGACGAAGGATGCTTGAACGGCTACGGCGACCGAGAATTGGTGCGTTTCACGACCCATATCCTCAACATCGGTGCATTGGATTACTACATCGGTGTGCCCAGCCAGGCTGATAATAATCAGTTTGAATGGGGCGATTGCCACAGCCATTGGCACCACAAAGGCTACGCGAAGTACGACCTCTTCACATTGGAAGGTCAGTACATTCCCATCGGGTTTAAAAATGGATTCTGCGTGATGGATCTCGAATGCAGCGGCGGCGGGACCGGCCAATACGGATGCGGTAACATGGGCATTTCGGCGGGCTGCGGAGACATCTACGGCTCGGGATTGAGCTGCCAATGGATCGACGTGACGGATGTTGAGGACGGCACCTATTATCTAATCGTTCGGGCGAACTATGATTTCATTCCGGACGCGCTCGGACACGCCGAAAACTCCTATGAGAACAACCACGCTGCCGTCTGCATCAACCTCGACCGTTCAACCGGCGAATTGCAGGTCGATGTGGTGGGGGATTGCGACCCGTTCAGCGACTGTGAGGGCAACGAGTTCGGTACCGCAGTGACCGACTGCAACGGAGATTGCAACGGGACCGCCTTGATGGGTGACCTCGACAACAACGGCGCACAGGAATATGCCGATGCCGTTGCCTACGTTGAACACATCCTTGGCGACGACATCGAAGCGCTGCCTTGCACCGACGTTGACCAAGACGATGAAATCACAGTGACGGATGCGGCCCACTTGGCGCTGTGTCAGCTCTACAACGAGCTTCACCAGCACCCTGATAGCACAGGGTTCCACGACAAATGTGAATTCCCGGTGAACCACATTGTCAATCCATTTGACACGGTGCATTTCACCATCGGCGCGGTCAACTGGGGGCAGCAGTACATGGACATTTATGTCCACAACCCCAACAACCGCATCGTCGGGTACCAATTCTCCATGAGCGGCATAGCGATTTCCTCCGCAGTGAGTCTCGCGGACCCCATTGAGTATTCTATTACTCCCTCGTTCACCCCGGGTGGCGTGGAAGTCATTGGTCTGTCTTACGAGGACATGAGTTTCCCAAAACACTACGAGTTCGCGCCGTTGGTGCGTTTGTACTGGGCCTCCATTGAAGACGAAGTGTGCATTGATTTTGTAACCGATGTTGTCAATGAGGATTACCACAACACCTTGAATGTCATTGAGGAAGGCTGTGTTACTTCGAGCGGTGTGACCGAGACCATTGATGCCTCAGCCCCGATGCTGTACCCCAATCCGATGACGGATTACGCGACGCTGCGGTTTGCCAACCCAACCCGTCAGCCTATGCTGTTGACCATCACCGATCCAACCGGTCGCTTGGTGCACACGGCCAACCCCACAGGTACCTCGTATACCATTGACCGCGGCGCCCTGCGCAGTGGAACCTACCTTTACACCCTCTCTGGACCTGCAACGCCAGTATTTACCGGCCAATTGAACATTCAATGATGCGTAAGCACTTCTTGAACATCCCTTTTCTCGTCTCTTTTGCGTGCTTGGTTGCGTCTGCAGCCTCTGCGCAGGTGATCATCAATGAGTTTTCGGCCAGCAACTACACGTTGGGCGTAAACGGCGACAACGAGGATTACATCGAATTCTACAACCAAGGACCGACGGCGGTTGACCTCGACGGGCACTGGTTGTCCGACAACCCGGACAATCCCCAGATGTTTGAAATCCCAGCAGGGACGAACATTGCGGCTGGCGGTTACTTGTTGATCATTTGTTCCAACGAGGGCGAGGTCCCCGAGAATCTCTACATCGGAGGCAACCTGAATACGAATTTCAAGGTAACGCAAACGATGGGGGAGTCGGTGGTATTCTCAGATCCTGCCGGTAACATCCTCGAATCCTACACTTTCTACGAAGACTGGACACCGACACAAGCCGACCACAGCTGGTCGAGGGACACCGATGGCGTGGCGGGCCAATGGCGGGTATGCATAGATCCCACACCGGGCAACCCCAACGGCGGTGACTTCTTCACCGAATATGCGCCGACGCCGCAATTCCAAGAAGAGTCCGGTTACTATGCTGGTGGCACCAACGTAGCGATTACGGCCCCTGCTGGCTACGACATCCGATACACGACGGATGGGTACGCACCGAATCCAGGAAGTCCGCTGTACACAGGACCCATCGCGGTTAACGAAACGACGGTAATCCGCGCGCGGTGTTTCGACCCAACCGGCGCGTACGCGGATTCCCACATCAACACGAATACCTATTTCACAGGCGATGACAACCACAGCATCATCGTGGTTTCAGTTTCCGGCGATGGCCAGGAGGACGGGCAATGGCCCGGCGGATGGGGCGGTGGAGCAGACGAGCCCTGTCACATCGAATTTTTCTATCCTGACGGTACTTACTGGTGTGAGGGTTCAGGCGACTCCAACGAGCACGGCAACGACTCGAATGCCTATCCTCAGAAGGGTTTTGACTACATCACCCGCGATCAGATGGGCCACAGCTATGGCTTGCTGGAGGAGCTCTTCCACGTGAAAGATCGCGATGTGTACCAGCGTTTGATTTTCAAGGCCGCGGCGAACGACAACTACCCAAGTTCAGGTGGCGGACACATCCGTGACGCCTACGTGCAGACGCTCAGCCATTTGGCGGATTTGCACATAGACGAGCGCACAAACGAAAGCTGCATCGTCTACCTCAATGGGGAGTACTGGGGCGTTTATGAATACCGTGAGAAGGTGGACGACCTTGATTTTACCACGGCTTACTACGACCAACCGCGTCACTTTGTTGACTTCATTAAAACCTGGGGTGGCACGTGGGTGGAGTATGGAGACAACGCCGATTGGGCGCCGCTGGTAAACTTCGTGACCGGTCAGGATATGACTGATCCGGACAACTACGAATACGTCACGAGCGTTTACAATGTGATGAGCTTGATTGATTACTACTTGCTCAACTCGTTCACCGTTTGTGCCGACTGGTTGAACTGGAACACTGCCTGGTGGCGCGGACGCCATCCCGATGGCAGCGGCAAGAAGTGGCGCTATGCATTGTGGGATATGGATAACACGTTTGGCCACGGTGCGAATTACACCGGAGTTCCCTCTCAATCGCCCGATGCAGATCCGTGCAATCCGGAATCGCTTGGCAACGTGGGTGGCCAGGGACACATCCCGATTTTCAATTCCCTGATGGAAAACGAGGAATTCTGGGCCACCTATATCAATCGATGGGCCGATCTGAGCAACACGCACTTCAGCTGCGATAACATGCACGCGGTGCTGGACAGCATGATCAATGTGATTGAACCGGAAATGGACCGGCACATTGATCGATGGGGCGGTGATTACGATGGGTGGATGGCCAATGTTGAGGAAATCCATGACTTCATCGAAGAACGCTGCGCCGAGATGCTCATCGAAGGCCTCGAGGATTGCTACGAAGTGGAGTCGGTCACGTTGACCCTCATCATCGATGGCATGGGCGAAGTGCAAGTGAATTCGGTGGATATCGGACCATTCGATGTGCCGATGGATGCCACGTATTTTGCCGGCGTTCCGATGGAGCTGACCGCCCAAGAAACCATGGGTGAAGTCTTCCTGTTCTGGCAAGTGGTGGAGGGAGACATCACATTGAATGATCCCACAAATCCCTACCTGGGCTTTACGCTGAGTGGCGATGCGACGTTGGTGGCGTACTTCGCTTCCAATGCGGATCCGCAAGAAGTAACCTTCATCGTCGATCCGGCCGGCGCCGGGGAGATTTATGTGGACGGTACGGCCTTGGTAGACTATCCAGCTACCGAATTGCTTGAATACGGAGCGCACAACGTTCAGGCGGTCGGCTTGGATGAATGGCACGTCTTCACGGGTTGGTCGTCGACCGGTCCGCAGGTAGTGCCCTCTATGGCCAACCCGGCCGGAAGCATCTCCGTAACTGAGCCCGCTACTTACACGGCTCACTTCAACGTCATCGAGCACAGCGACCTCAAGGTCCGAGTAGAGCCGCCGAATAAAGGCGTCGTCCGCATCGAAGGCGGTGCGGTAATCGTGACGGACGAGTGGGAGGGCGGCCTCGAAATCGCCGGCTTGCTCAACGCCGAAGCTGCTCCCGTGGAGAACTGGGCGTTTGACCGGTGGGAAATTGCCAACTCCGCCCCCAACCCAAGCGCCAACGCGGCCAACATCACCTTGCCTAAGCAAGACCAAGAAGAGCTCGTGGCGTACTTCGTGCCGATTGACTTTGCGGTCTATGTCCCGACAGCCTTCAGCCCCAATAACGATGGCTTGAACGACGCGTTCTTGCCGGTGGGTACATCGTTTGTCGCGGAGACGTATCACTTGATTGTCATCAACCGATGGGGCGAAAAGGTGTTTGAATCGTTCGACCCCAAAGAGCCCTGGATTGGTCAGCACCAAGGCGGCGATCACTTCGTGCGGGATGGCCAGTACATGTACCGCTTGACGGTGCAGTCGGTCCATGAGATGGTACCGCGCACTTACTCAGGAAGCGTTTCGGTCGTTCGGTAAAACACCATGACCGTTTCCCTCTGGTCCGGGCCCCGCAATTGCAGTACCGCCTTGATGTACAGCTTTGCGCAGCGACCCGACTTTGGGGTGGTCGATGAGCCCATATTTGCACATTTCTTGAAGCAGACCGGCGTGGAGCGTCCATCGCGCGCGGATGTCCTTGCGACAATGCCTGTTGAGCGGGTTCACATATTGCCCACGCTTGAACGTTCTGAACCGAACGTGTTCCTGAAGCACATGGCCAACCATCTGGAGGGCTGGCCCGAACCGGAAGATTTCGCGTCGCACAAACACGTGCTCCTCACCCGCCATCCTAGGAAGGTGTTGAAGTCCTTCCAGGCACACATTGACGCGCCCACTGCACTGGATCTCTGCTATCGCCATCAAAAGGCTTGGCTGGATCGCTGTGAGGCGGAAGGGTGGCCAGTGGCCGTCATGGATTCCGATCGCCTCGTGGCGGCGCCAGAACAGTCCTTGCGCTCCCTGATGGAATGGCTGGGCCTCGCATTTGATCCGTGCATGCTGGCGTGGCCTGCCGGTCCTCGCAAGGAAGATGGCCCTTGGGCTAAGTACTGGTACCACCGCGTGCACGCCTCAATCGGGTGGGAAAAGGTCCCGGCGATCGACATGGATTCCTTGCCGCCTGTCGAGGAGCGATTCCTACCTTTAGTTGCAGAAACAGAGCCGCTGTATCTATTCTTGCGCGCTCGAGCTTTGAATTGATCCCATGGCAAAATTCAACCAACCCGACCCGAGAAACGCGGATACCCTTGTGTGGGTTAATGGACTTGTGCCCCGTGCAGAGGCCAAGGTAAGTGTGCTCGACAGTGTAGTGCAGGGAGGCGATGCCGTATGGGAGGGCCTGCGCATCCTCAACGGTCGGGCGTTGCAACTCAATGAGCACATCAGCCGCTTGCTAGACTCTGCCCATGCACTCGCCTTTGCGGCCATTCCGACCCGATCGGAGGTAGAAGATGCCATTTTTGCCACACTCAAAGCCAACGGCATGTCGGATGGAGTGCACTGCCGGATCACCCTGACGCGTGGCATGAAGAGCACGAGTGGTATGGACCCTCGGCTGAATGTGTTTGGGACCACGTTGATTGTGCTGCCCGAATACAAAGGCATGGTTTACGGTGACGAAGGCATACGACTGGTGACCTCGGCCATTCGCCGCAACAGCCCAGCATTCCTGGATTCTAAGATCCACCACAACAACCTGCTCAACAATATCCTCGCGAAGATTGAGGCTAACGTTGCGGGCGTTGACGATGCTTTGATGCTTGATGGCGAAGGCTTCATTGCTGAGACCAACGCGACCAATGTATTCGCTGTGCGTAAGGGCACCCTGGTCACGCCGACTGCGGTGGCCTGCTTGCCTGGATTGACGCGGCAATTGGTGCTCGATTTGGCGCGCGGGGCGAACATACCTGTAGAAGAACGCCGCGTGAGCCTGACGGAATTTTACACTGCGGACGAGGTCTTCACCACCGGAACGATGGGTGGCTTGGCGCACGTGGTGGAAATCGATGGGCGGCGCATCGGCGCGTCAACGGGCATGGGCCCGGTCACCGAGCGACTGCAGGACATCTACCGCACCCAAAGCTGGGAACAGGCGGTGCCTCTTCGTTAAGTCGAGGGTTTCTGCTCCCAACGCCGTTTGAGTACGGTGTTGACGGTTACGGATAGGATGACCAATCCGATGCCGGCCAAGGCCCATTGATTGAGGTGCTCGTCGAACAACAGCAACCCGAAAATGAACGCGAGGACGGCTCCGAAGTATTTGAAGGGCATGATGACGTTGGCTTCTCCCTGGTGCAGGGCGAATGTCATGGCCACCTGAGCTACCACGCTCAGCAAGCCCACGGCCAATGCGAGCAGCCACTCATTGCCAACCGGGGGAACCCAGGTGAACGCCGTCCATCCTCCGGTCACCGGCACAGCGACGAGGTGAAACCAGATGACCACCCCGACCGGATGGTCCGTCTCCCGGCATTTCATCGTAGCCAGGTAGGCAACCGCGGCAGCCATGGCGCTGCTCACGCCCAGCCCGAAATACAACCAGTTGATGCGCGGATCGAATCCCTTGACCATGAGTACCCCGGCAAAGGCGGTGGCGAAAAACAACCACTGCACCGGCCGCATCGAACGTTGGCCGTCGAAGTAACGGGCGAGCAACACGGTGAAGATGGGGGACAGGTACTGGATGACCGTGGCACTCGCAATGGGAATGAACCGCAGCGTATGAAAGAAGGTGGCGAGGCCGATGGTGCCAAAAATGCCTCGAATGAGAAGCCATTTGCGGTTGACGCCAAACAGGGAATACCCGTTCCACCAGAGCCAGCCGCCTGTGAGCACCAAGGAAATGATTGACCGCAAAAAGACCAGTTCCTGGGTAGGTAGATGCGCCAACGCCTTGACGCACAGATTGGCGGCTGTGTACAGAACGGTCGCGAGGACCATCCATGCTATGCCCGATGTGGCTCGCCCTGTTGCTGCCATTACATGTTGCGGCGGTACGCACCGCCCACTTCAAATAGGGCATCACTCAGCTGACCCAAGGTGCAGTGCTTGGCACTGACCAGCAAAGCTTCAAAGACGTTTTCCCCTCCGATGGCAGCGTCCTTCACCGCTTCGATGGCTTTCGTGGATGGCTCCGCGTGGCCGTCGTGGATACGCGTGACTTGTTCAAGCTGCGCCTCCTTTTCAGCGGTCTCGGCTCGGATGACCTCACCGGGGGTAAGGGTGGGTGAACCGTTTTTGGCGAGAAAGGTGTTGACCCCGATGATGGGGAATTCGCCGGTGTGCTTCAGGGTCTCGTAATGCAGGCTTTCCTCTTGGATTCGAGAGCGCTGGTACATGGTTTCCATGGCTCCGATGACGCCGCCGCGTTCCGTGATGCGATCAAATTCAAGCATCACGGCTTCTTCGACGAGGTCGGTCAAGGCTTCGATGATGTAAGATCCTTGGAGCGGGTTCTCGTTTTTCGTCAGGCCGAGCTCTTTGTTGATGATGAGCTGGATGGCCATGGCACGGCGAACGCTATGTTCCGTCGGTGTTGTGATGGCTTCGTCGTACGCATTGGTGTGCAGCGAATTGCAGTTGTCGTAGATGGCGTACAAAGCTTGTAACGTGGTGCGGATGTCGTTGAAATCGATTTCCTGAGCATGCAGTGAACGGCCCGACGTCTGGATGTGGTACTTGAGCATTTGGGCGCGCGGCGATGCCCCGTACTTCTCGCGCATTGCTTTGGCCCAAATTCGGCGAGCAACTCTTCCGATGACCGCATACTCAGGGTCGATGCCGTTGGAGAAGAAAAAGCTGAGGTTGGGCCCAAAATCATTCAAATCCATGCCTCGGCTCAAGTAATACTCTACGTAGGTGAATCCGTTTGCTAGGGTAAAGGCTAATTGCGAAATTGGATTGGCCCCGGCTTCGGCGATGTGGTACCCGCTGATCGAAACGCTGTAGAAATTGCGGATGGAGCGGTCAATGAACGAGGCCTGCACATCGCCCATAAGCCGCAAGGCAAACTCGGTGGAGAAAATGCACGTGTTCTGGGCTTGATCCTCTTTCAATATATCCGCTTGCACTGTGCCGCGCACTTGGCTCATGGCTTCTCCTTGCAGCCGGTTGTAAACGTCCGAAGGCAATACCTCATCGCCTGTGCATCCCAAAAGCAGCAGGCCCAAGCCGTTGTGCCCTTCAGGCAGGTCGCCGAGGTAAGTTGGGCGTTTCAATCCCATGTCCTCCCACTTGGCTTTCAGCACGCGTTCAACCTCGCCTTCAAGGCCTTCGGCGCGAATGTGCTTTTCACAATGCTGATCCACTGCAGCGTTCAAGAAAAAGGCCAGCAAGATGGGGGCCGGACCGTTGATGGTCATCGACACACTGGTGGTCGGGTCGCAGAGATCGAATCCGCTGTAAAGTTTCTTGGCGTCGTCGAGGCAGCATACGCTTACGCCGCTGTTGCCCACCTTACCGTAAATATCCGGACGTCGATCGGGATCGCGGCCGTAGAGCGTAACGCTGTCAAAGGCGGTGGAAAGTCGTTTGGCCGGCATCCCTTGCGATACATAGTGGAATCGCTTGTTGGTTCGTTCCGGTCCGCCTTCCCCAGCAAACATCCGCGCCGGATCCTCGCCCTGGCGTTTGAACGGGTAAATGCCCGCCGTGTAGGGGAAGCTACCCGGTAGGTTTTCTTGCAAGGACCAACGCGTCAAATCGCTCCAACCGCTGAGCCGGGGCACGGCGATTTTCGGGATGTCGAGGTGGGAAAGGCTTTTGCTTGTGGTCTGAACGTTGATGTCTTTGCTGCGCACTTGGTAGGTGAATACTTCTGATTCATACCGGGCGCGTAATTCGGGCCACTGCTCCAACCACTCCAAGACCTTGGGGTCCATCTCCAATTGCAAGGCGTGTGCCTTGGCTTCGATGGATCCCGCCGCATCGTCCACCAATGCCTGCGCCGTTTGCAGGGCCTGCAATTGACCTGCCGTAGCGGCCTGTTTTTCGGTCCAGTCGTTGTAGTGGCGGATTTGCTCGGCAATCTCGCTGAGGTAGCGTGTGCGTTTGGGCGGAATGACGAATTGCTTTTCACTTGAAGCCTCACCGTCGGTCGGGCTCACGCTCAATTCCACCTCCGTTCTTTCCGTCAGCGAGTTCATGATCATGCTGAAGAGCTGATTCGTACCGGGGTCGTTGAATTGGGAAGCGATGGTGCCGACGATGGGCAGGTCTTCATCTTGGGCGTCCCAGAGGTCGTGGTTGCGCTTGAATTGCTTTCGGACATCGCGGATGGCATCCAGGCCGCCGCGCTTGTCAAATTTGTTGATGGCGACGATGTCGGCAAAGTCGAGCATGTCGATTTTCTCCAACTGGGTGGCGGCTCCGAATTCCGGAGTCATGATGTACAGAGCCACGTCGCTGTGGTCCATGATTTCGGTATCGCTCTGGCCGATGCCACTGGTTTCGAGTACAATAAGGTCAAACCCCGAAACGCGCAAAACGTCCAGCCCTTCGGCCACGTGCTTCGACAGGGCGAGGTTGGATTGGCGTGTGGCGAGCGAGCGCATGTAAACCCGTTCGTTGTTGATGGCGTTCATGCGGATGCGGTCGCCGAGGAGGGCACCTCCGGTTTTGCGCTTGGAGGGGTCGACGCTGATCAGGCCGATGCGCTTCTCTGGAAAAGCCGCCAAAAACCGGCGAACCAATTCGTCGACCATGGAGGATTTGCCGGCGCCACCCGTGCCGGTGATGCCCAAGACGGGCACCTTGGGAATGTCGCTGTGGGCCGACCGGAAGGCTTTTTGAAACCCGTCCGGATCGAGTTCAGCGGCTGTGATGCACCGTGCAATGGCTCGTGGCGAAGAACTGGATAGGGCGCTGAATTCCTCGCTCAACGTGTCTGCCCCCTCGATGGTGGTGAAGTCGCACCGCTGGATGAGGTCGTTGATCATGCCTTGCAGTCCCATGGCGCGCCCGTCGTCCGGATGGTAGACGCGTTCGATGCCGTAGGCGTGCAGTTCCTCAATTTCTTCAGGCAAGATGGTACCGCCGCCACCGCCAAAAATGCGGATGTGACTGGCACCCCGCTCGTCCAGGAGGTCTTTCATGTACTTGAAATACTCCATGTGCCCCCCTTGGTAGGAGGTCATGGCAATGGCTTGAGCGTCTTCCTGAATGGCGCAGTTGACCACTTCGTCTACACTGCGGTCGTGGCCGAGGTGGATGACCTCACAACCGGAACGTTGCATGATGCGGCGCATGATGTTGATGGCGGCATCGTGCCCATCAAACAGGCTGGCGGCCGTGACGATTCGAACGTTGTGCTGGGGGGTGTAGACGGTTTCTTTGTTCATTGAAGTCAACCTGCGGTACCGCAAAGGTAGCAGGTTGAGGACCGTTGCATGCATGCGCTATTTTCGCGACATGGAAAACGATGAGGGCATCCGAATCAACAAGTACTTCACCCAAGTAGGGTATTGCTCACGCCGTGCCGCGGACAAATTGATTGATGCCGGCGCGGTCAAGATCAATGGCCAGGTGCCGGAGAAGGGAACCAAGGTTATGCCAGGCGACGTCGTGACGGTGCGGGGAGAAGTCGTGTCACCGGATGTGGAGAAGGAGCATGTGTACCTCGCCGTCCATAAGCCCATAGGCATTGTTTGCACCACGGACCAACGCCGCGAGAAAGACAACATCGTCGATTTTGTCAATTACCCGACGCGGGTGTTCCCCGTTGGGCGCTTGGACAAAATGAGCGAGGGTCTCATCCTGATGACAGACGACGGTGAAATCGTCAACCACATCCTGCGGGAGCGCCACGGCCACGAAAAGGAATACATCGTTACCGTCAACCGCCCTTACGACGACGCCTTCCTGCGTTCGATGTCCCGCGGAGTCCACATTTTGGATACTACGACGCGCCCTTGCCAAGTGGAGCGCCTTTCGCCGACTGTTTTCAAGATCATTTTGGTGCAGGGATTGAACCGCCAAATCCGCCGCATGTGCGAGGCATTGGGCCACCGCGTGGTGCGCTTGAAACGCATCCGCATCATGCAATTGGAGCTTGACGTTCCGCCCGGAAAGTGGCGTCACCTCACAGGGGCCGAGGTGAATCGGCTTTGGGGGAAGGGCAAATGATGCTCATGTAGCGGAATTCCGCTATTTTGCGCTTTCAATTAAGCAAGCAACGTTTTGCAAATGCGGCTTGTTTTAAGTGCAGACCCTGAAACACCATTCATGAAAGAACTCGTGAATTCTCACCCCTTATCCTTCCGCGGCTTCGTGGCTTCATGCTCTCGTGCGCTGCTCATCGTGGTGGCCTTTGCATTTGTCACAGTTAACGCTTCCGCTCAAATGACCGGAATCACGTGGGAAGTGGATACCGCGTTTTACGAACCCACTACATTCGATGCTGCGGGCGAACCCCTGTTTGCGGACCTCGAGGGCTACGTGACGTACAAACTCTTTGCGGAGTTCACGAATCCGACGGATGCACTCAGTGCCATCTACTCGGATGCCGTGGTACTCGGCACTGAACCTTTTTACATTGATGCTCCATGTGGTTGCTTTAACCCAGATTTGGGAGATGTTTTGCTCGGGGGCGCTCAGAACCCTGCCTTGCTCGAATTTTTCCCAGAAGTTCAATACGATACCTACTGGACCTTGGGATTTGCAGTAGGAGAGCAGTACACGGGCAGCAATCCCGCATACGCTTCGACCACAATGTGCGCCGAGCAAGAGGACGGAGGGTTGATCTTCACTGTAATCCCGGAGGCGGCAGGGGACGACTTGCGCATTCAATTTGCCCAAGTGACCACATGTGGCTCGTTTGAATTCCATGCGTGTTTCCAGGTGTTCGTCGAAGGCGTGCAATCCCCGTACCAAGAATGGTGCATGGATGGAGATGGCAACGGGCCTGAACTGGTACAAAATCCATGCGAGACATACGCCCAGAACAACGCGAACATTGCCGTCAACAGCGACATAGATTGTTTTGGTGACGTCGCCAGCGTCGATGTCAATGTCAACGGCGCCTCGCCGATCACGTATGAACTTTTCGATGCTTCCGATTCGACTTTGATTGCCACGCAAGTGGACGACAACGAGTTCAATGACTTACTGGAAGGTGACTACTTTGTGGCCATCGTCGACGGCAACACGTGCAGGGACTCTTCGGATGTCTTCACGTTCGTCGAGCCGGATGAATTGGTCGCAACGTGGGAATTGTTGGAAGACAACACGTGCCCGGGTGACCTCTCGAGCGTGATTGAAATCGATTTCCAAGGAGGAACCCCAAACTATGACATCGTGGCGTTTTCAGCCACCGGTACGGGATCGGGTGTGTTGCCAGATCCCAACAACCAGTGGGTTGGTTTGGATTGCGTTGACGGCAACGGCGAATGGGAATTCGAAATCACCGATGCTAACGGATGTATGCTAGATACGTCGATTACCATTGCGTGTATTGATCCGCTGGTTCTCGAGGCGACAGCAGAAAACATCACGTGTTTCTCGTATGGCGATGGAATCATCGAAGGCTTCATGAGCGGCGGCACAGGCACACTGACCCTGGCTGGATCTCCAAACCTCGGGACCAATATTTCAGGCGAGGGCACGGTGGATTTTACCGTGACGGACCTTGAAGCTGCTGACTACCAGCTGATTGTGACGGATGCGAACGACTGCCAGGTAGAAACCAGCGTTAGCATTGTTGAACCTGCCCCGGTAACGATTGAAATCGCGGTGAGCGACCTGCTGTGCGCGGAGACATGCGACGGGGAGGTGAACATCGCAGCGTTCGGTGGTTCCGGAGTATTTGATTACGCCGTGACAGATGCCGACGAAAACGAATACGACGACGAGGACCTGTGTGTAGGGGACTACATCGCCAATGCAATTGACGAAAACGGGTGCGTGGTGCAAGAGGCTTTCCAGGTCATGGCTCCCGATTCCATCTTCTTCGATGTGGTTGTTGAGGATGTTACATGCAACGGTGAGGCCAACGGTTCCATTTGCGTCGAAAACGCCACCGGCGGTACCGGCGCACTGAGTTTTCAAGTGGACCCGCCGGCTGGAGCTTTCCAGTTCGATCCTTGCTTCGATGTGGCCGCGGGCACCTACGTGGTGACGGTCATGGATGAGGTGGGATGCGAAGTCAGTTCTGATCCGCAATTGCTCATCGAGCCGGATGCCATCCAGCTCATTTTAACGCCGACGGAAATCACCTGCACATCGTATGCCGACGGCATGCTGGCGGTGGAGGGCATCGGAGGAACGGGCGCCTTGAATTTGGTGGAACCGGAAGACGGCGCCTTGCCCTACACGCTGGAGAATCTTGACGAAGGCCCCATCGGAGTCACAGTGCAAGATGAGAATGGCTGTCTCATCACGGAGGTGGCGGAGATTGTTGAACCGGATTCCCTGCAAGTGGAGTGGTTGTTCTTGGAAGATGTGGTGTGCGGAGGCGATTGCGACGGCACAGCCATCGTGGATTTCAGCGGCGGTACCGGGACGGTGCTTCTGACATTGAACGGCAACGAGGAGTACAACTTTGCAGCGCTCTGCGCGGGCGAGTACACGGCGACTGTCGTGGATGCGAACGGCTGCATGGATTCGACCCAATTTGAAATCATGGAGCCCGATCCGATTGAGGTGCTCATTGACGTGACCAACGTGACCTGCACCGGAATGAACGATGGGGAGGTCAACATCTTCCCAATTGGAGGTACCGGAGATATCAGCTGGGACGTGCTGGAGGAGGGCATTGATTTATTGAACCTCTACGAAGGGGTCTATAACATCACGGCAATCGATTCAACCGGTTGCATTGAAGACACGGCCTTTACGGTCGCAGCGGACGTAGACACCGACATGATCATCAACATGCTCAGTTCTCCAGTTACGTGCTGGAATGAGCAAGACGGAACTGCCACGGCTTCGATAGTGGGCGGCTTTCAACCCATCGAATACCTCTGGAGCGATGAAGACGCTCAGACGACGGCGACCGCCACAGGCTTGTACGAAGACACGTATTCGGTGGTGGTGACGGACAGCTTGGGATGCACCTTGACCCGGGTGGTCAGTGTGGAGCCCACGATTGGCTGCTTCTTCATCGCTGAGGCGATTACGCCAAACGGTGATGGCTACAACGACGAGTGGATCGTCGGTGGATTGGAATTCTTCCCCACAGCCGACGTGCGGGTATTCAACCGGTGGGGCCAACAAGTGTTCTACTCGTTGGGATACCAGGAACGATGGGACGGCCGCTACAACAACGCGCCACTGCCCATGGCCGATTACTACTACGTTATTGAATTTGCCGGTGACAAGGATCCGATCACGGGAACTGTAACCTTGAAATACTGAAGCACCCATGAAGCAATTCATTCTCCCCCTCTTTTTTGTGGCCTTGGGCCTTGCTTTGGTAGCTCCTGAGGCACAAGCGCAGCAATTGTTCCGCCGGTCGCAGTTCATGACCAATCCATTTTTGAGCAATCCGGCCATCGCCGGGACGTTGCCGGAAACGCCCATCACCATGCAATACCGCAACCAATGGACCGGGTTCGAAGGCGCACCGGAGACCATGACCCTTAGCGGCCACACCGCGTTGCCCAACCGGGTCGGAGTGGGCGGCATTGTCTATTCGGACGACACGGGCGGTGCCATCAAGCGCACCGGTATCGAGTTGGGCGGTTCGTACACCATTGACTTGAATAACTACGACGCGGTGTCGTTTGGATTGAGCCTCATGGCCAACCAGTGGTCTTTCGACAACGATTTGGACGTGTGGGATGTTGAGGACCCTGCATTGAACTATGGCATGGAGCAATCCGTTTCCATCGACGCGCACTTCGGCCTGATGGTATTCAGTGAAGCATACGCCTTTGGATTCGCGATTCCGCACTTGATCCAATCGTCGACAGGCTTGGAAAATTCGCCCATGCAAGGTGGCTTGGACAACCAACAAGTTCGTCACTTCCGCTTTATGGGTCACTACAAGTACCAGGTCTCCAACGACTTCATCATCGAGCCTTCAGCTTTGGTCCGAGTCACGGAGCGCACCCCTGCGCAGCTCGACGTTTACCTCCGAGGGTGGTACGCCGACATGGCGTGGGTGAGCTTGGGCTTCCGCACCAATGATGCGGTTGTTATGGGCGTAGGAGGGCAGTACGGACCGTTCGGACTGTCGTACGTGTACGACATCACAAGCACCGCTGCGCGCTACTTGAGCCCGCACTCACACGAAATCTGCTTAACCTATTTTGTACCGCGTTCTACCGGTTTCCGTTCGAGTTCCATGAATTCTCGTCGTATATTAGAACGTAACCGAATTGTGAAATAAGGAGCAATTCCAACGACTGACGTATGAAAAACATGAAGTTGAGCGCTTTGGCGATGCTGTTGGCCCCCTCATTGGTGTGGGGTCAGTTTTCCCACATCGAAGTGGATGAAGTAGAGAATGGAGGCGTTGTTGCCGGCCGCACGTACCGTGTCTATGCGGTCATGGAGAACGAAGGCGATGTGATCGATGCCATCTTTGGTGAGGCAGGAAAGCCGCTCGAGATCTCCTGTTCTAGCGGGTTTTTCCAGCATCCCAAAGGAGGCGGTATGGCTGCGGAGGTGCAGCGTTATGATGTTGAGAACGATGCGACCCTCGCTTACGATTCATGGGTGACCATCGGCTTGGAGGACAATTATATGAACTCTCTAACGGCGTTTCCGCCAGAGACAGCATTTTTTGACGCTTTTGAGAAGGGAGGGACGTTGACTACGGACAACGGTGCGTGGTTTGTTTTGCCGGACAAGCGCCAAGCGCTTGCCCCAGCAGACAAGCGCATCCTGATTGCCCAGTTCACCACCACGGGCACCGTCAACGGCCTCATCAATATTCACGGCCGCACCAAAGCCATCTTGGACGCCGAGGGGAATGTGGAAAGCGGAGCACAGTTGATTCAGGCGGAGGGCATCTCCTTCACCTGCGGACGTTAATTATCGGTTTCAATCGAACTTTCAATGACCCGTGTGGAATCGCGCGGGATAAATACTAGCGCCGCGCTGTTGATGCAGTAGCGCAGCCCGGTTGGCTCAGGCCCGTCGCCAAATACGTGCCCTAGATGCCCATCGCACGCGCTGCACAGGAGTTCGGTACGTGGGTACCCCAACTTGTAATCGGTGCGTGTTGTGATGGCTTTTTCGGCCAGGACTTCAAAGAAGCTCGGCCACCCGCTGCCACTGTCGTACTTGTCGCGGCTGTCGAATAGCGCTTGCCCACACCCGACACAACCATACACCCCATCTTCATGGTGGTCCCAAAAAGCCCCCGTAAATGGAGGTTCCGTTCCGCATTGCCGCAGTATCCGAAATTGCTCGTCGGTGAGCTTTTCGCTCCAATCAATGGCTGGTTTGATTTCAGGCTCTTGGGCAGTGCTGCAGCCGGTTGTGAGGATGAGTACTGCTGAGGGCAACCAGAGGCGAATGGTCATTTCAATTTGGGTTGAAGGTGTTTGCCGGTAAGCGAGTCCGTGCAGGCTACGATGGATTCCGGTGTGCCCTGACACACCACGGCTCCGCCTGCGTCCCCGCCGCCGGGTCCCATATCAATGATGTAGTCGGCTTGAGCGATGACATCCAGTTGGTGTTCGATGACAAGCACCGTGTGACCCATTTCAAGTAGGGCATTGAGCGATACCATGAGTTTCTGGACATCATATGCGTGCAAGCCTGTTGTAGGTTCGTCGAAAACAAACAGGGTGTGTTCCTGGCGGTCGCCGCGTCCAAGGAAGGTGGCCAGCTTGATGCGTTGGGCTTCTCCGCCGCTCAGGGTGTTGCTACTCTGTCCAAGGGTCACATAGCCCAGCCCGACGTCGAGAAGGGGCTGTAGTTTGGCTAAGAGGCGCTTTTGCGTGGCACTGGGCTTCTTGTCTTCGGCCGCAGGGGCGAAGAATTCGACGGCATCGGCCACGGTCATGTGGAGGATATCGGCAATGTGCCGACCATTCCATTTTACATCGAGGATTTCGTCTTGGAAGCGGCGGCCTTTGCAGACATCGCACCGCAGTTTCAAATCGGCCATGAATTGCATTCCGATGGTCACTTGGCCTTCGCCTTCGCAGGTCTCGCAGCGGCCGCCGGCGACGTTGAAACTGAAGTGGGAAGGCTTGTAGCCGCGCGCCTTTGCGATGCCCGTTCCGCTGAACAGCTGACGAATCTCATCGTACGCTTTGACATACGTGACCGGATTGCTGCGGGAAGACTTGCCAATGGGATTTTGGTCGACAAATTCCAATGCGCCAATCTTGTGCACACTGCCCGAAAGCGCCCCCAAAGCAGACTTTCCGCCTCCGAGTCCGTCCAATTCGGCACGGAGCAAGGGGAGGAAGACCTGATTGACTAGGGTGCTCTTGCCCGATCCGCTTACGCCAGTGATGGCTGTTAAAGCGTGCAATGGGATGCGAATGTCAACTCCTTTGAGGTTGTTTTTGTAGGCGCCTTTTAGTTCGAGCCAGTCGGGGCCGAGTTGACGCGGGAGTTTATCGCCGTTGTCGAGGTGGCCATTGAGGTAGGCGGCGGTCAATGAAGGGTGATCCCCGTCAAGGCTTTCCCAGGTGGGTGCGTCACCGGCAAAAACCACTTCGCCGCCTAAACTACCCGCACGCGGTCCGAGGTCCACGAGGTGGTCAGCGGCCCGCATGATGTCTTCGTCGTGTTCAACGACTACAACCGTGTTGCCGAGATCGCGGAGTTGCTTGAGGATACCAATGAGGCGCTCGGTGTCTTCCGGATGGAGACCGATGCTCGGTTCGTCGAGGACGTATGTGCTCCCGACCAGGCTGCTTCCGAGGCAGGTGCTCAATGAAATGCGCTGTGATTCGCCGCCGCTGAGCGTTTTGCTCGACCGGTCCAAGGTCAGGTAATCCACCCCGACTTCACAGAGGTAGCGCAACCGGGTTTCCGCTTCTTGGAGCAGCCGCTCACCGATTTCGGTTTCGGTTGGGTTGAGTTGCAAGCTGCGGGTCCACTTGAGGGCGTCGCTGGCGGACATGCGCAGCACTTGCGGCAGGGTATGGTCCCCGACGAATACGTTTTGTGCGCCCTCGCCTAGGCGCGTGCCGTGGCACGTAGGGCACTTGGTGCGGCCACGGTACCGGCTGAGCATGACGCGAAATTGAATTTTGTAACTCTTCTCCTCGAGGTAAGCAAAGAACGCGTTGAGGCCCTTAAAGCCTTTGCCACCTTCCCAGACTAAGGCTTGTTGCTCTGCAGAAAGCTCGCGCCAGGCGCTGTGGATGGGGATGTCGTTGTCCCGAGCAGCCAAGCAAAGGCGTTGCTTCCATTTGCCCATGCGCTCTCCGCGCCAACAGGCGATGGCATCGTCGTAGATGCTGAGTTTGGGATCGGGTACGACGCGCTCCGGGTCGATGCCGATGACGTGTCCAAAGCCTTCGCACCGACTGCACGCGCCGATGGGGCTGTTGAAGGTGAACAGTTCTGGACTGGGTTCGGGGAACGTGATGCCGTCTCGTTCGAAGCGGTCGGAGAAGGCCCACGCTTCACGCTCGCCGTCTGCAAACCGGATTTCGCATGCGCCGTCGCCTTCAAAAAAGGCCGTCTCTACGGAATCGAACACGCGGGAGTTGAAGTCTCCTTCGTCGTCGGCTGAGGGGGTAACCAGTCGGTCCACTACCAGCCACCAAGCGTCGGTGTCCGAAGTGATGGCATCGGCAATGGCGTGAGCATGGCCCGAGCCGTCCATGACCCGGCTGAATCCTTGTTGCTGCAAAATTTCGAGTTGCTGGGCCCAGGTGCGGTCGGCTTTTTTGTGAATGGGGGCGACGACGAGGAACCGGATACCTGACTCGAGCGCTCTCAATTGGTCCAACACGTCTTCCGGGCGGTCCTTCTTGACCGGCTCTCCACTGACCGGCGAGATGGTGGAGCCAATGCGTGCATAGAGCAAACGCAAATGGTCATGGATTTCGGTACGGGTGGCCACCGTAGAGCGCGGACCACCCGAGGACGTACGCTGCTCGATGGCGATGGCAGGGGAAATGCCCTCGATGGAATCCACGTCAGGCTTGTCGAGGCGGCCGAGGAATTGGCGAGCGTAACTGCTCAGGCTCTCGACGTATCGGCGCTGTCCTTCTGCATAGAGCGTATCGAAAGCAAGTGAGCTCTTGCCTGACCCGGAAAGCCCGGTGATAACCGTCCATTTCCGCTTGGGGATGGTGACATCGATGTTCTTGAGGTTGTGCTCCCGTGCACCTTTGATTCGGATCTCCATTCGCTTTTGTTAACACCTCAAATCGCCCGTGGGTTTCGAGGCAACGAAATTATTACGTATATTAGAGGGAGTTATACAAAAATAGCACGCGATAGAAACATTTTACGCTTCAAAGTAAGGCCCCGACGATTTCCCATGACTCGGGTTGTGTATCACCCTTAACTGCGTAAAATGATGCGAGCATCACTTTCAGATCAACAGTTGATTTCCTTGTACCTCTCTGGGGACGAGGCTGCGTTCGAAACCCTTTTGAACCGCCATCAACAACAAGTTTATTCCAAAATCTTCTTTATCGTCCGCGACGGTGACCTGGCGAACGACCTGTTTCAGGACACCTTCATCAAGGTGGTAAACACGCTCAAGAGCGGGAAGTATAACGAGGAAGGAAAGTTCTTGCCTTGGGTGATGCGCATCGCGCACAACTTGAGCATCGACCACTTCCGCCGGGGCAAGAAAATGCGCATGCTGCGCGCTACTGAAGAATTCGATGTGTTCGATACGATGTGTTCTGACGAGCCGCACATGGAAGACCGCATGATCCAGGAACAAATCCACCAGGACGTGCGTGACCTCCTCGAAACCCTGCCCGAGGAGCAGCGCTTGGTGGTCAAGATGCGGATCGAGCGTGAAATGAGTTTTCAAGAAATCGCCGACGAGACCGGGGTCTCGATCAATACGGCCCTCGGCCGCATGCGCTACGCACTGATCAACCTGCGTAAGGCTATGGACGAGCGCGGCGTGCAGTTGACGCTGAATTAATTTTCGAGCGCGTACAATAGAAGCCAAAGCGACGCGTTTATGGGGTACGAAACCTCAAAAACAAGTGCCCATGGCCCATTGTACCCTTGACGATTTGACGTCGGATTGGTTTGAAGCTTCTGTCGAGTCCAACTTGAAAATGCCCCGCGCCAAGAGCGTGCGCAACATTCTCCAGTATTCTGCTGGGTTGAGCGCGCAGTCAACGAAGCGCTTCGGCACCTTCACCGGACTCATGAACTGAGCCACTGACGTACAAACGAAGAAAAGACCGCCTTGTGCGGTCTTTTTTTGTGCCCAGTTAAGACGCGGGTTCGATGATCTCAAACCGGATCTTACCCAGCTCGCGCTCGTGCAGAGCGTGTTGGACGATAGCGTCCGCCGTGGCTGATCCGTTTTTCAGTTCGACCAGCTCGGGGACTTCGTCAAACCGACTCACGGTGGCGTCGGTGAAGCACCAGCCTTTGACGTGTTCGTTTTCCATCAACACAATGGCCCGCTCTTCGTCGGAGCGCCCGCGGTCTATGATGGCCCACGTTTCGCGGTTCTGAGCGGCGTCGATGAGTGCGTACATGGCTTCGTTGTGTACTTCGCGTTGGTCGTCCTCGATCGATTGGCCGCGCCCGTCGCTGCCGAGGCCGAGTAATTCGGGGTGCAGTGCGTGGATAACGGCTTGGGCGTGGAGCCAAGCGCGTGCGTCGTCTTCCCGTCGAAACCAGCGAATGGCGTGTTTGACGTGGCGCTGCCTTTGGAGGTGAAGCCGCATGAACCCGCGTTGGTCCGTATAGCTCACGATGGCGGTGCGGATGGGAATGGACTTCTGCGACCGGTTGTGGATGGGCCAGTGCGTGCGAATCAACTCATCTTCAATAAGGCGGGCCATGAGCACCGATCCGGTGGATTCGGCCTCGATACGGTGGATGTCACGCAAAAACGCCTGACGCCTTTCGGATTTCATGGAGCCGTTGAAGTGCGTTCGTACTCGGTGCCTCACGTTGTGGGACATGCCTATGTAGATGGGCGTGCCTTTTTGGTTCAAAAATCGGTAGACCCCCGGCGCAGTGGGGAGCGCCTCAAAATCGCTGGCCGGAACGTGCTGCGGCAGCCAGGATTCACGTTCCCCGCGCTTGAGCATACCCTTCACCACATCAGCGGCGCGCTCCTTAGCCATCATGCAGTGGAAGAGCTCCAGCGTGGCCGCGCAGTCGCCCATGGCGCGGTGCCGGGCGTCGTTGCCGATGCCGAGGTCCTCGCAGATGCGGCCGAGGCTGTAGCTGGCGTGACCGGGGAGGAGCTTGCGGGCCATGCGCACCGTGCAGAGCTTGGGGCTGCGCCAAACGCGCCCCATGGTCTCGTAATGGCCGCGAATGAACGCATAATCGAACCCGACGTTGTGCGCCACAAAGACGCAGCCGCTCAAGAATTCTTCTAGTTCATCCGCAATGGATTCGAACGTCGGTGCTGCCTCGACCATGTCGTTGGTGATCCCGGTGAGCTGCGTGATGTGCAAGGGAACGGGCAAGCCGGGGTCGACAAGCGTTTCCCAGCGTTCGAGTTCCGCGGTGCCGTCGGTGATGATCGCGGCAATCTCGGTGATGCCGTGGCCCTTGGCATGGGAGCCGGTGGTTTCGATGTCGACGATGGCGTAACGCGTCATGGTGCAAAGTTCGGGGTTCGTGGCACGAATCAAGGGGAGCACCCCGCAGCCTATGTACGTAGTCTGTGCCTTTGTTCTCGGGAGCTACCTTTGCGGCATGCGTAGCGCACTGTTTATGGGATGGTTGGTTGTTTTGGCTTTAGGGTGTGGTGAATCTACCCTAGCGCCCGTGGAGGAGGCGCCCGCAGAGCCGGTGGCTGCTGAAGTAGACGAAGCCGCGGTGGCCGCTAAGGCCAAAATTTTGGCTTACCCGCCCTTGACCGATGCGAATTGCGAAGCTTTCCTCACCGAGTGGCACGCGGAGCACCAAGGTGGGCGAATGGAAGTGAAGACTAAGTACGGTTCGATGACGCTCGAATTGTTCGACGATGTACCGTTGCATGTGGCTAACTTCCGCTACAAGGTGGAGCGCGGGTATTATCGGCCAAGTGAATTTGTGCGTGTCGTGCCGGAGTTTGTGGTGCAGGGCGGGAATTCCGAGGATACGCGGGCGCAGGAAATGCGTTGGCTCATCGGAAAGCACACGCTGCCCAGTGAGTTCAATGACCGCTACCGGCACGTTCGTGGCGCCGTGGCCATGGGGCGCACGTACAAAGGCAATCCCGATAAGCGCTCGGCGTCGTATGATTTTTACATCGTCGTGGGTCGGAAGGTGAGCGCCGTGGAATTGCAGCAGGTTGAACGGGAGAAGGGTTTCACGTACACCGAAGCCCAAAAACAGCGTTACTATGAGGAAGGGGGCACGCCGCATTTGGACAATGAGCACACGGTGTTTGGTCGGCTGGTGGACGGTTGGGAGGTGCTGGACCGGTTGTCACAGGTGCCGACTGATGACAGCGATTGGCCGCTGCAACGACTGGAAATGCGGGTTTCGGCCGTAAATTAGAAGGAATGAAAAGCGCGTGGATTCTCGGTGTTTTGCTGGCCACGGGAGCGTGTGCTCCGTTGGCGTGGGGCCAAGATTGGGACGATTGGGACGACTATGAATCATACGTGCCCGCGCGCAAAGGCATTGAGTTCGCCTTGAACTTTGGTGTTTATCAAGGGCACCACAAGGCGGCCAATGAGTTTTACAGCGGCATCTCGGGTGAGATTTACGAATTGTCCGATCCGACGGCCAATTTGATGACCATCGAGGAGCGCTTGGGAGTGAACAACGTCAACAGCCTGATTTGGAGCCAGGTCATGAATAGTATTGGACTGGAGGCCGGGGAATTTGAATACATCGAATACCCCATGTATAGCGAGGCGTTGCGCCTGTATGGCATGCGGTACACCCCAGGGACGATAATGGGCTTGCAGACGTTGCTTTTTTTCAATCCTGAAAGCGCTATCGTCCTCCATATCGATGCCATCAACGGCCTCAAGTCTGAAGGGGCGTGGAACATGGTGACCAATGAAATCGTGCAGGGCGCGGGATCGGAAAATCGCCGCACGTATGGCATCTTCTCAGAAGAAGACCGTTTTCAGCTTTCGCTTGGCTACCGGACTGCGGCGTACATCGTTGACGAGGCAAGCTGGACGTTTGAAGTGGGAGGGAATCTGTTGGCGACCCAGCTCAAGCAGAATTACGTGCGCATCCAGAACCAGAACTACCAACTGCTCGCAGCGCCCGCCGGCAACGGTCAGTTCACCAACCCCACTTCGAGTTTGACCTCTACTGGCTTCGGGTTATATGGTGCCCTGGGCATTGAACTGTTTTTTGAGGAGGGCGGGAACCTCATGCTTACGGCACGCGTGAGCCGCGACCGAGTGGTGATGGGCACCTACGAGGAAAACCTCGTTCAGGGCGCACTCTACCTCACCTGGGTGATTCCACCTCAGCTGGGCGACTTCGTTCGCGCTAGCTTCTGACGGCAGGAGATGTGTTACCTTGGGATTCGAAACCAAGAACCAAGGTAGGATGAATTTTAAGACCCTATTGTGCACTCTGGCGTTGGCCTGTGTTGTGATTGCCGGCGCCCAAGGCCCGGAAGTGGAAATTGATTTGACGGCTACTGAGGTGATCAGCCAAGGTCGCACGGGCACATGCTGGAGCTTCAGCACCACGAGTTTTCTCGAGTCGGAAGCGTTTCGCATCACCGGTGAACTGCATGACTTCAGCGAGATGGCCAGCGTGCGGGTGATTTACCCTGAAAAAGTAGAGCGATATGTGCGCTACCACGGCAAGCACCAGATGGGACCGGGCGGCCTCTCGCACGACGTGACGCACGCCGCAGCGAAATACGGCATCGTGCCGCAATCGGTATACGGCGGTGGCCAAGCCGCTGGCGCCTACGATCACGGAGCGTTGGACGGCATGATGGAGACCATGGCCAAGACCTTGGTGAAACAGTCAGGTGGGGTGGCCTCCGCGGGCATGGAAGCGTTGGAGGCGACGCTGGACGCTTACCTGGGCGCTTTGCCGGATGCGTTTGAGTACAACGGCACCAAGTACACCCCGACGTCGTTCCGGGATGCGGTGGGCATCGATCCCGCGGCGTACGCGACCCTGACCAGCTTCACGCACCATCCATTTGGAGTGTCGTTTGTGTTGGAAGTTCCAGACAACCATGCTCACGGGACGTTTTACAATGTTGAGCTGGACGATTTGGAAGAGGCGGTCCACCACGCCCTCGAAAACGGCTACACGGTTGCCTGGGATGCGGATGTGAGCAACAAAGGCTTTTCCTTCCGAGATGGCTGGGCGATTATGCCCGAAGCTGCTGCAAGCAAAGAGGAGTGGGAGACGTTGGATGCGCTCCCGCTTGAGCCAGCCGTGGACCAAGCCATGCGCCAATCGGCTTTCGATTCACAGGAGAACACTGATGACCACCTCATGCACATCGTCGGCCGAGCGGCTG
>JBELBV010000032.1:0-26869 GCA_042095135.1 Flavobacteriales bacterium
GCGGTCGCGGCGATGATCTCATCAACCGTCACCCCGGGAGCGCGCTCGACGAGGTGGAAGGCGCCTTCTCGAATGTCGAGCACCGCGAGGTTGGTGACCACCCGCTTGACGCATCCGACTCCTGTCAGTGGCAACGAGCAGGCCTTCAATAGCTTCGACTGTCCTGCGCGGTTCGTGTGCATCATGGCCACGATGATGTTCTCGGCGCTGGCGACGAGGTCCATCGCACCGCCCATGCCCTTGACCATCTTGCCCGGTATTTTCCAGTTGGCGATGTCCCCGTTTTGAGCTACCTCCATGGCGCCGAGCACCGTAAGCTGGACGTGCTGGCCGCGGATCATGGCAAACGACGTCGCGCTGTCAAAGTAGACCGCGCCCGGCATGGCGGTGATGGTTTGCTTACCAGCGTTGATGAGGTCGGCGTCTTCGTCTCCTTCCAACGGGAATGGCCCCATGCCCAAGATGCCATTTTCGGATTGAAATTCCACTTCCATCCCATCGGGGATGTAGTTGGCCACGAGGGTGGGGATGCCGATGCCGAGGTTGACGTACCAACCGTCTCGGACTTCTTGCGCGATGCGCTTTGCGATTCCGTTTTTATCCAGCATGGCTCAGGCGTTTGATTCGGTTTGACGCGTGCGAACCGTGCGCTGTTCAATGCGTTTTTCGTAGCCCTCCCCTTGGAAAATGCGCTGCACGAAAATCCCCGGCGTATGGATTTCATTGGGGTTGAGGGTCCCCTCCGGCACCAATTCCTCGACCTCTGCAACTGTGATGTTGCCGGCCATGGCCATCATGGGGTTGAAATTGCGGGCCGTGGCCTTGTAGACGAGGTTGCCCGCTGTATCGCCCTTCCATGCTTTGACGAATGCGAAGTCTGCGGTCAGGGCGCTTTCCAAAATGTGGGGTTTGCCATTGAACTCCCTCACTTCCTTGCCCTCCGCCACTTCCGTTCCGAAGCCGGCAGGGGTGTAAAATGCGGGAATACCCGCTCCACCGGCGCGGCAGCGCTCGGCCAAGGAGCCCTGGGGAATCAGATCTACTTCCAGTTCTCCACTGAGCATCTGACGTTCAAACTCGTCGTTCTCACCGACGTAAGAGCTAATCATTTTGCGGATTTGGCGTTTCTGCAGCAGCATGCCCAAGCCAAAATCATCCACCCCGGCGTTGTTTGAAATGCACGTCAGATCATTCACCTCCAGCCGCACCAATTCGGCAATGCTGCACTCGGGAATGCCGCACAGTCCGAAGCCGCCCAGCATGAGCGTCATGCCCGATTGGACCCCAGAGCATGCGGCAGCACTGTCCGTTACCACTTTTGAAATAGCCATGTCGTTTTGTTGATCATTGAAACAAATCGTCGTCGTCAAAGCCCGCACCGCTACCACCAAACGTCGCCTGGTTGAGTTCCATCAACTGGCGGCAATCCAGCGAATCCAAGCCCATGCCCTCCGGCCGCACAAAATCGGCTTGGCTCAACCCGAGGCTCTCGTCGGCATAGGCCGCGTTCATGTAAAATCCGTAAATGGGCAATGCCGTGTTCGCGCCCTGGCCATTGGCAATGGTGCTGAATCGGACCGCCGGATCCTGTGCGCCGACCCACACGCCCGTGACCAAGTCCGGAGTCAGGCCCATGAACCATCCATCCGAATGGCCCTGCGTCGTACCCGTCTTCCCGGCCATGGGGACTTTGATGTTGTCGTATTTCCGGCGTTCGATGTCTAGACGCAAGCGAATGCCCGTGCCTTTGCGCTCACCCGTATTGGGGTTGTAGGCGCCATCGACCACGCCCTTCATCATATCCACCACCGTATAGGCGGTCCGCTCATCCAAGCCTTGACGGAGCACCGGCTCTGGCGTCCATATTACGTTACCGTATTTGTCTTCAATGCGCGTAATGATCGTCGGCTTAACGTACACGCCACCGTTGACGATGGCCGCGTTGGCCGAAGTGATTTCTTTTAAGGTCAATTGCGAGGCCCCCAGCGCGATGGATGGAACCGCTGGAATTTCCGATTCAATACCCAGTGCACGCGCCAGTTGGATCACCCGCTCCGGCCCAAACTCCTTAATCAATTTGGCCGAAATGGTGTTCATCGAATTGGCCAAGGCGTACTCCAGCGTCACGACCTCGCCGTATTCAAAATCACTGTTGTCCGGGCACCAATCGGGCTGGTCACCTGGCATCTCAACGCAGATGCGTTGGTTGGGCAATTCCGTGCACCGCTCCATGCCGTAGCGCAGCGCCGTAGCGTATACGAATGGCTTGAAAATGGAGCCTACTTGGCGCTTGGATTGTGAGACGTTGTCGTACTTGAAGTAGCGGTAATCCATCCCGCCAACCCATGCTTTCACATGGCCAGTTTGAGGCTCAATGGACATCAATCCGGCATGCAGCAGGCTCTTGTTGTACAAGATGGAATCGAGCGGGCTCAATACGGTATCGCGCGGCCCCTTGTGCGTGAAGACCCGCATCTCTGCAGGCTCCTTGAATTTGGCCTCGATTTCTTTCGTGGATGGCCGGTGCCACGTGTGGCTGCAACCGCCTTTCTCCTCGTCGCAGTGCCAAATGGGGCCGCCTTCTGCGTTGTCGTCCTTCTCGATGTAAAATCCGGGGCGTTCACATTCTGGGCAAAACTTGCCGGCGTAAATGCGGTAACGCTCGCTCTGCTTTTTGGCTTGGTTGATGATCAAGTCGCGGTCGCTGCGTTCGATGCCTTCGTAGAACGGCCATTCCGATTTGCTGCGCGAACGCAAGTCACGGTTGAGGGTGGCTTGCAATTCCTCCCCCAGGTGGCGCTGAACAGCTGTCTCGGCAGCGGCCTGTAACCGGCTGTCGATGGTGGTATGCACTTGGATGCCGTCGCGGTACAAGTCGTACGGGGCGCCGTCTGCTTTGGCAAGCACCCAATCGCCTTGGGCATCTTTCGCGCCGAACAATGTCTTCAATTCCGCCCGCAGCGCTTCGCGGAAATACGGCGCCAAGCCTTCATCATGGCTGACCTTCTGGTAACTCAGTCCCAAGGGAAGGGCCCGCAACGAGTCGGCCTCGGCCGCGTTGATGCGGCCGTAACGTTGCATTTGACCAAACACCACGTTGCGCCGGTTGAGCACTAGCTCGGGACGCCGCAACGGGTTGAACAACGAGCTGTTCTTAAGCATGCCCACCAACATAGCGGATTCATGCAACTCCAATTCACTCACGTCCTTGTCGAAGTAGATGTTGGCGGCGGACTTTACCCCGACCGCCTGGTTCAAGAAGTCATAACGGTTGAGGTACAAGGCGACAATTTCGTCTTTGGTGTAAAACCGTTCGAGGCGCGCGGCGATGATCCACTCTTTCGGTTTTTGAAGGAACGCTCGCTCGAACGTACTCGTGCGGTCGTACTGATCGGTGAACAGCTGTTTGGCCAGTTGCTGGGTGAGTGTTGAGCCGCCGCCGCGTTTGCCCATGTAGGCGATGGCCCGCGCCAATCCGATGAAGTCGATGCCGCTGTGGCCTGCGAATCGTGCATCCTCGGTGCTAATGAGGGCGTCGACCAAGTTGGACGGCAGTTCACCGTATCGGGCGTCAGCACGGTTCTCGGAATAGTACCGACCGATGAGCTTTCCGTCGGTCGTAAACACCCGTGTCGCAAGGTCGGTTTTGGGATTGGCTAAGGTGTCGGTATCCGGCAATTCGCCGAACGAAGCCAAGGCCGTCAATCCGGCGAGGCCCAGCAACGGGCCCAGGCCGATAAGCCAGGTCCACACCTTTTGCCGCGTGAACGATGGCTGGGCTTTCTTCTTGGAGGATTTCGCACTTTTCTTGGCCATTCGTTCTACAAGAATAAGACACGAAACGCGAGTGAAAGCGCGGAAATTTTCAGATTCATCTTTATTCTCAACTTGCCTCCGGGGCGGCCGTGGAAATGCACCCTAAATTTGCCCCTCTAATTGTTTCCCATGGTCGCACTCATCAAAGCCGCTCAACTTCTGCTCAGCCTATCCATTTTGGTGGTGCTTCATGAATTTGGTCACTACTGGGCGGCGCGTGCGTTCAAGACCCGGGTAGAGAAATTTTACCTCTTCATGAACCCCGGTTTTTCGCTCTTCAAAAAGCAGATTGGGGAGACCGAGTGGGGCATTGGGTGGCTGCCACTCGGAGGCTACGTCAAAATCTCCGGAATGATCGATGAGTCGATGGATACCGAACAGATGCAACAGCCCGCGCAGCCTTGGGAATTTCGCTCCAAGCCCGCATGGCAACGCCTCATCATCATGCTCGGTGGCATCATCGTCAACCTCATCCTCGGCTTTGCCATTTACAGCATGGTGCTGCTCGTGTGGGGCGAAACTGTTCTGCCCGCAGAACGTATCCCCTACGGATTGGAAGTGGATGAGCGCCTGAAGCCACTGGGGTTTGAAGACGGCGATCAAGTCGTCAGCATCAACGGCGAAACCCCGGCTTCGTTTACCGAGATCCGGCGTTCCCTATTTTTCGACCCCGTGAGCGAGGTCGAGCTTACGCGAAATGGCGAGCGCGTACAGCTCGTTTTCGAAGAGGACCTCGGGCAGTTTTTGGTGGACAGTTCCATCCGGAGGCCGTTCGGCTTGCGCGTACCGGCGCTGGTTGAGACGGTGCGCCCCGGTTCTGGGGCGGAGGCGGGCGGCCTGTTGCCCGGAGACCGCATTGTGACGCTCGACGGTGCGGCGCTTGGTTTTCACGGCGACGTGCTCGAATACCTCCGAGCACATCCGGCAACCGACATCGAGGTGGGAGTGATTCGCGGGGCGTACGAACGCGTGCAATTGACCTGCCGAACCGACAGCAGCGGTGAACTGGGCTTCTTACAAAAGGACTTCATGACCATGTCGGAATTCCAATTGGAAGAACGCACCTACGGCCCGGGAGAAGCCCTTGTTAGCGGGTTTGCCTTGGCATGGACCACCTTGGAAGAATACGTCCTTTCGATGCGCTTCTTGTTCAGCCGATCTGGCGCCAGCCAGGTGGGCAGCTTGGTGACCTTTGGTAGCATCTTCGACGCGGGCTGGAATTGGGAAATCTTTTGGCGCAATACGGCCTTCTTCTCTTTGATTTTAGCCTTCATGAACCTGTTGCCCATCCCGGCGCTGGACGGCGGGCACGTGGTCTTCTTGCTGTATGAAATGGTTGTGGGTCGACCGGCACCGGACAAATTCTTAGAATGGGCCCAAACGGTGGGTATCGTGCTGCTATTGGGCCTGATGGCCCTCGCCTTGGGCAACGACATTTGGCGAGTCATCACCGGCCAGTTCGGCTGATCCTACGTACCTTTCCTGCATGACCGTTGCTGACATCAACGCATATGGCCTCGTTATCGGAGGCTCGCTGGTGATCATCCTAAGCTACTTCGCCAACCTGCTGGCGAAGCGCACCAACATCCCGAGCGTATTGGTCTTGATTGGCATGGGCATCGCCTTGCGTGAAGGCCTGAATGCCATGGGCCTGACCTCCATTCCATTTGAATCCTTGGTGTTGGAATTGCTCGGCACCATCGGCTTGATTTTTATTGTGTTGGAGGCGGCGTTGGAGCTGGATTTGACGCGGGACAAAATGCCGCTGATTGTCAAAAGCGCCACCATGGCGTTGTTGGCGTTGCTTGGGAGTTCTGCGGCCATCGCTGCATTCCTTAACGTTTCCATGGACATCCCCACCTTCGAGGGGTGGGTCTATGCGATCCCTCTGTCCATCATGAGCAGCGCCATCATCATTCCGAGTGTCGCGGGCTTGGACGCCAACGACCGGGAATTCATGGTGTACGAGAGCACATTCTCGGACATTTTTGGCATCATGGCGTTCTACATTCTCCTCGGAAATTCGGATGCCGAAAGTACGAATTCCGTTATTGCGAGCATCGGCACCAACCTGGTTGTGACCCTTGTGCTGGCCGTGATCGTGAGCTACCTACTGGTTTACGTCCTCCAAAAAATCACCAGCTCCGTGAAGCTGTTCTTGAGCATCGCAGTGCTCCTCCTGATCTACTCCATCCAAAAATTGCTCCACCTGAGCCCGCTCGTGCTCATCCTGATTTTCGGGTTGATGCTGAACAACCATCGGATTTTCTTTCCGAACTGGACTTCAAAAATGAAGCGTCTGCAGTGGCTGCCGTCCCCTGCCAAGTTGCTCGATGACCGCCGCATGCATGAATTGCACCGCGATTATCACCTGCTCACACTGGAGACCGCCTTCGTCATCCGGACGTTTTTCTTCGTTCTCTTCGGAATGACGGTTTCGCTGGCATCCTTGACGGACTTGCACATCATCACGGAAGGGCTCATTGTCTGCTGCGTCCTATTTGGAGTGCGCTTCATCAGCCTGCTGCTGTTCCAACGTAAACGCATTTTTCCGTTGCTGTACATCGCGCCTCGGGGCCTCATCACCATCCTCCTGTTCTTCCAAATCCAAGGGGCCTACTCCCAGTTTGCGCAGCCCCAATTCGACCAAGGCATCCTGCTTGTGATCATCTTGGTGACGAGCATCATCATGACGATTGCGCTGGTCCAAAACGGCATCACCTTGCGCGGTGTCACCTTGGTGCCTGACATGATTCAAGGCGAGGACGAAGCAGAAAGCACTTCAGACGAGCCAGAGAAGGCAGAAAGCGCACCTTCAGAAGACGCCTAGATTTTCAGCGGCACAAACCATCCCCCGGGCATTCGGCGTACCCACCCCCCCATTTCCATGGCATGCAGTTGCCTGCGCATCCCGGCAGCATCCATTCCGGTGCGCAGCGCTAACGCATCCAATTGCGCGCCTCGGGTTTCCATGAGGTGACCCCACGTGGGGCGGAAGGCCGCTGGCAAATCCCGTTCCGCCAAACACTGCCGTTCGAAGCGTTTATCCCCAATGATGGCATCCGCCAATTCCTCTACCGCCTGCCAACCCATCGTCGGAAATTCCTTCAATAGCTGGTGATTCCCTGCCCACGGCGACGTTTTCAACCCGTATTCCGGTTGGTACACCCAACACGTCACGCCCAAGTCCAATGCGAGCTGCGCCGAGATCAACGCCCCGCCTTTCGCCGGACTTTGAACCATGACCACTGCATCGCACAGCCCGACGACGAGCCGATTGCGCGCCGCGAAATGCCAGCGCTGAACGGGCTCTCCCGCAGGGCGTTCCGAAAGGATGGCGCCCCCGAGCTCCACCATGCGTTCGGCAATAGGACGGCTCGATCGGGGTTGAACATTGGCCACTCCACCTCCGAGGACGCCTACCGTTCTGCACCCCACATAGCAAGCGCCACGGTGCGCCGCCGCATCCACTCCGCGCGCCAATCCACTCACAACCGTGGCCCCTCGTTGTGCGATGGCTTGGCCCAATTCAAAGCTGACACGTCGGGCCTCGGTGGTGCATTTCCGCGTTCCCACAATGGCTACATGGCACACCGATTCCTCGGATTGGAAAGGCGTACCGCGGCCAAATACAACAAGCGGTGGATCCGGCAATTCCCGCCACTTCGGCGGATAATCGGCGGCGTCCCATGCCATGGCCCAATTGCCGCGCTCGATTTCTTGATGCAACAACCGCATCCGTTCGGGCAGCCAGCATTCCGCGTTTGGAGTGCTCCGTAGAGCCCCTTCCACAGCCCGCTCCAACGACCCCGCTTGGCGCACTATTTGCTTCGCTCGCTGAACTCCCCATCCCGGCACACCAGCCAATGTCCACCACGCTTCCAATCGGTCCACACGGCAAGTTCTTCCGGAATTACACGCATTGTCCCAACGATTGCCAGCTGCAGGGCATCAACTCACATTCGCCCAAATGTTGCATCTTGCAGGAATGATGCAACGACATTTGTGGCTGCTTTTTGCCTTGGTATTGGCCTTCAGCGGCACAGCACAGACGTTTTCAGGGAAGGTGACCGATGCGTCCGGTATCGGCCTGCCCGGCGCCTTCATCACCGCCAAAAACCCGGCCGGTGACCTGCTTGGAAACGTCAGCCTGCCCGACGGCACCTATACCCTTGACCTGAGCGCGTGGAAGGGGCAGAGCGCCACGCTCAGCTGCAGCTACATCGGGATGGAGGCCTCGGAACGCATGGTCGCCAACCTAGAAGCGGGCGAAACTTACGTATGGGATTGGCAATTGGCCGAAACATCGGAAGTGCTGGACCTCGTCGTGGTGTCCGCGGGACGTTTCGAGCAGTCCGCGGCTGAAGTGACCGTATCAATTGATGTCCTTCCTCCGCGTATTGTGGAAAGCCGGGGGACGACCACATTGGAAACGGCCCTCGAAATGAACCCCGGTGTAACTTTTGTCAACGGTGAGCCGCAAATCCGAAGCGGAAGCGGATTCAGTTACGGCGCCGGGTCGCGTGTCATGATTATGGTCGATGATCTGCCCGTACTCAGCGGCGACGCCGGCAGACCTACCTGGGGCTTTCTGCCGCTGGAAAACCTGGAGCAAATTGAAATTATCAAGGGCGCATCGAGTGTATTGTACGGCAGTGCCGCTTTAAGTGGAGTGATCAACGTCCGCACCCGCTTCCCTGATGCTCGGCCCCTTACACGTATCACCCGGCAGGTGGGTTTTTATTCTGACCCCAGGACAGAGCAAGCCAAAACGTGGAACGTACGGCCTCAGCAGTCCAACCTGCGTTTCTTGCACAGCCAACAACTCGGCACGTGGGACATTGTCATTGGCGGTAACATCCTCCGAGACGATGGGTTTCTCGCCCCGGAAGAAGGCGCCCAATTCAATGCACGGGATTACCACTTCTCGCCTTCCTTGATTGGTGTCGACCTGCTAGATCGCACCGTCGATCGGTACGGAGGCGAACACCGTGCGCGGGTGAATGCCAACCTGCGAAGGCGTGAAACCAAAGTGGACGGCCTGGTTTACGGCCTCAACACCAATTGGCAAACCGGAGAGTCCCTGAACACGCTGATTTGGCAGGTCGCCCCCGATTCGATCTACGGAGCTTTTGGTGGAGCTGCGACACGCACGAACCAATTAATTGGAACCGTCGACCCGTATGTTCAATACCTCACGCCCGGCGGGATCCGGCACAACTTCCGCAACCGTTGGCAATACCTCAACAACGACAACGACAACGAGCAATCCAACGGATCCCATGTGATTTTTTCAGAGTACCAGGTTCACACCACCGGTGAGCGCTGGGGCATAGAGGGACTCAACTTGACGACCGGCGTGGTCAACATGATGGCACTGAGCCGTGCAGAATTGTACTCCGGCGGCTCTTCAGACGGCATCAACTCTGCGGCCAATCGCGCCGCCTACATTCAGGTGGATCAGTCGCTTGGCGAACGCATTAAGTTAGCCGGTGGAGCACGGTACGAGCATTTCTCCGTCAACGGCACAGGAGCAGGAAAGCCGGTGTTCCGTTTGGGCGCGAATTACCAAGTCGCTGAGGCCACGTTCCTCCGCAGCAGTTTCGGCCAAGGATTCCGATTCCCCACCATCGCCGAACGTTATATCCGCACAGGCCTCGGCGCCCTGCAGATTTACCCGAATGAGGAGCTCCGGCCTGAATTTTCCTGGTCGGCAGAAGTGGCCGTCAAGCAGGGATTCGCCTTCAAAAACACCCGCATTGGCGACATCGTCGGCTTTTTCGACCTGGCCTTGTTCAGACAGGATTACGAGGACTTCATCGAATTCACATTCGGCCAATGGGGGCCAGATGAAGGTGAAGTGCCGAACTTGGACAATGCGTATGGATTGGGATTCATGAGTGCGAATACGGGAGGCAGCCGTGTCACGGGCGTTGAAACGTCAATCACCGGACGCCTGACAACTCGAAGCTTTCAAGCCGATTTCATCACCGGCTACACCTATACGAATCCAATCAGCACCACACCAGAATACAATTACAACCCCGATCCGGATGGTACGCCTACCACCTACCTCAGCACCAGCTACAATACTGACGGCATGTTGCTGAAGTACCGTTCACCTCACGTATTCCGATTTGATGTTCAAGTTTCAGGGCAGAAATTTTTCGGCGGACTAAGTGCACGGTACCAAACCGCTTTGAAAAATTTCGACGCTGCCTTTATCGAATTCGAAGAGGACTCCAACCTATCTGGAATCAATTGGGGAGTAAGGGGCTGGCTTGAAGAAAATCCCGAATTACCGTGGGTTTTCGATGCGCGCATCGGACGGGAGTGGACCAACGGCCACAAACTCTCATTGGTCATTAGCAACCTGACCAACGCTGAATATTCCATTCGGCCCCTATCCATGGAAGCCCCGCGCCTGACCTCGTTGATGTACACCTATCAACTCGACTGATGCCCGAACGTTCAGCCGTCCTCGTTGCTGTCATCCCAGCACGCATTGGTTCCACGCGTTTTCCCGAGAAGCCCTTGGCGCAAATCGCGGGTGTGCCCATGATTGCACGCGTCGTCCAGCGCGTCCGCGAATCCGGGGTGTTTGACCACATCCTTGTGGCGACCGACGACGAACGCATTGCGAACGCAGCGCGAGAGGCGGGGGCCGACGCGCGCATGACGGACCCCGACTTGGCCAACGGAACACTGCGCTGCCATGCGGCGCTGTGCCAATGGGAAGCAGAGGTCGGATACGAGGCTACATGGGTGGTCAACGTACAGGGCGATGAGCCCTTTTTGCACCCCGAGCAATTGCGAAAACTCGCCCAGCTCATCCGCAAGGCCGGTACGTCCATCGCCACCCTCGCGCGCCCGAAATCCACGGACGACCCCGAGCGGGCCAACACCAACCGGGTCAAAGTGGTCTGTGACCTCAACGGACACGCCCTGTATTTCAGCCGCTTGCCCCTGCCCTCTGGTGAAGGCCCTTGGTTGGAACACGTCGGGTTGTACGCATTCGCCCGCGGCACGCTCGAAGCCCTCACCAACCTCCACCCGACGGCCCTTGAAAAAGCTGAACACCTTGAGCAGCTCCGATGGTTGGAACACGGATGGCGTATCAGCGTCGGTCGCACTACACACCCCACCCACGCGGTTGATACCCCGGACGACCTGAAAGCCATGGAGGAGCGCATCGCGAGGGGAGAAGTCGATTAACTTTGCGGCCCAAACCGCAGATTTATGCACATCCATTTTCGATCCTTCGCCATTGCCGGTTTTGCCGCATTTGGCCTGTTCTCCTGCTCAACTACTGATTCCAACATGAACGATTCGACCCAACCCGAATTCAATGAATCCCAGTTTTCTGCTGCACCGGTAGCCGAGAAACAAGAGCATATCACCGAAATCCACGGCCTCGAGCTCAAGGATGATTACTTCTGGATGCGCCTGAGCGATGCACAAAAAGAAGCGGAGACACCGGATGATCAGACAGCCGCTGTCGTCGATTACCTCAACGCGGAAAACGACTACAAAACGGAAGTCATGAAGCCAACCGAGGCGTTCCAAGAGTCCCTCTTTGAAGAGATTGTTGGCCGCATCAAGCAAGATGACCAAAGCGTCCCGTTGTTGGACAACGGCTACTACTACTACACCCGGTACGAGGAAGGCAAGGAATACCCCATCCACTGCCGCAAAAAGGGCAGCCTCGATGCCGAAGAAGAAGTCATGCTCAACGTCAATGAAATGGCGGAAGGCTACAGCTACTTCGCCGTCGGTGGACGCTCCGTGAGCATCAACAACAACTTGCTCGCGTTCAGTGTGGACACCGTCAGCCGGCGGGAATACACCCTGCAATTCAAAGATTTGACCACCGGAGAAATCCTTGAAGACCGCATCCCCAACATCAGCGGGGGCGCCACGTGGGCCAACGACAACCGCACAGTTTTCTACACCAAGAAAGACCCCATCACCTTGCGTTCTTACCGCATCTACAAGCACGTTTTGGGCACCGATGCAACCGCGGACGAGGTGGTCTACGAAGAGACCGATGAGACCTTCTCCTGCGGTATCGGCAAAACCAAAAGCGAGGCCTACCTCATGATTGGAAGCTACTCCACCGTGAGCAGCGAGTGGCGATTCCTCGATGCCAATACTCCCGAGGGTGCGTGGCAAATCATTCAACCGCGTGAACGCGATTTGGAATACGGTTGCAGCCACTACGGCGATCACTTCTACATCACGACCAACCGGGATGCCAAGAACTTCAAGTTGGTTCGGACTCCGGTCACCGCAACGACCTATGACAACTGGGAAGACGTATTGCCGCACCGCGATGACGTGTTGCTCGAGGGCGTAGACCTTTTCCAAGACTACCTCGTGGTCTCCGAACGCTCCAACGGGTTGAACCAAATCCGAGTCAAGCGCTGGGATGACGCCGAGGATTACTACATCGAATTCCCCGACCCGGCGTACTCCGCGTATGTCGGCGCCAACCCCGACTTCGATACCCAACGCTTGCGTTACGGGTACACCAGCATGACCACACCAAGCACCGTTTTCGAAACGGACATGGCGACCAAAGACACTGAAACGCTGAAACAGGCGGAGGTTTTGGGTGGCGAGTTCGACCCCGCCAACTACCAAAGCGAGCGGGTCATGGTGGAAGCACGGGACGGTACGATGGTTCCGGTCTCGATTGTCTACCGCAAGGGCATGGAGAAAAACGGCAACAACCCCTTTTTGCTTTACGCATATGGCAGCTACGGTTACAGCATGGACGCTGGATTCTCGAGCACGCGATTGAGCCTCCTCGACCGGGGGTTCGTCTACGCCATGGCCCACATCCGCGGCGGACAGGAAATGGGCCGCGCGTGGTACGAAGACGGGAAGATGTTCAACAAAAAGAACACCTTCACGGATTTTGTCGACTGCGGACGCGCCATGTGCGAACTCGGCTTTACCTCCCCCGATCACCTCTACGCCATGGGCGGATCGGCCGGTGGTTTGCTGATGGGTGCCGTCATCAACATGGCGCCTGAACTGTTCAACGGCATCATTTCCGCTGTTCCGTTTGTCGATGTCATCAATACGATGTTGGATGAGACCATTCCGTTAACCACGGGAGAGTTTGACGAATGGGGCAACCCCAAAAACAAGGACAGCTTCGACTACATGATGTCCTACAGCCCCTACGACAACGTCTCAGCGCAGGATTACCCCCACATGCTCGTCACCACGGGGTACTGGGATAGCCAGGTGCAGTACTGGGAGCCTGCGAAGTGGATGGCCAAGTTGCGCGACGTCAAGACCGACGACAACCTCCTCATCATGGACTGCAACATGGAAACCGGACACGGAGGGGCTTCCGGTCGCTTCAAGCGCTTGCGCGAAACGGCCATGGAGTACGCATTCTTCATGATGCTCGAAGGCATCAACGAATAAAGCCGCTCATGCAACGCTACCGAAGGCTCACGATTGAGGAGCTGGAAGCTGTGCGCCCGGAATTTGTTAAGTTCCTCGCGTCTGAGGGCATCGCCGCGGATGATTGGGAACGGAAGCTCCGCGACGGATCGTCCGATGTCGAAGCGTGCCTCGATGAATTCAGCGAGAAATTCTGGGAAGGCGCCACGGCGGCCATCGCGTGCCTCGAGCACCGGCCCGATTCGGACAGCCTGTGGGTATTCCACTTCGGAGAATCCGCTGCACACGTTATCCAGTGCTCGAAGCAAGACGGTGAAGTCCAGTGGTCACAAGGTGGGAAGAACTACGCCGAAGAAGCCCGAGGCCGCGAGATTTTCTTGCTGCTGGAACAGGGCGCACAACCCTGCTCCGAAGACAGGTTCAAGGAAGTCCATAACCAGATGACCGCGGCCACGGATCAGGTCTGATTACGGTACGCTGCTTCCGGAATTTCGAAGCCGCGCTTCGCCAGCCAAACTGCCACGTCTTGGTCGACAGGATGGTGCCAATGCGCTTCCAAGCCGGCTTGCGCTGCGCCTTCGACATGTTGCTTTGAATCGTCAATGAAAAGCGTTCGTTCGGGGGTGATGCCGTGCCCTTTGCAGATGGTCAGGAAGGCAGCGGGGTCGGGCTTGCGCAGGCCGAGTTCGTGGCTGTAGTGAATCCCTTCGAATGCGGAGCGAAATGCGCTCAGCCCAAACGCCTGTTCCATCCACGCCTCGAACACTTGCGCATGGATGACATTCGTGTTGGAAAAGATGTACAGCCGCGTTTGTTGCCCCAACGCCTGCACCAACTCCACGCGAGAGGGATGCATGCCGATCAAAATGCTGTTCCACGCATCCACTACGGCTTGGCGTGTCGTCCCGGGCGAACAATGACCTTCCATGAACCGGTAAAAAGCTTCGGGGGCGATGCGTCCGCTTTCCAAGTCATCGAATTCAAGGGATTGGCCCGCCTGTTTGTATAGCCCTGCAAAATCATGCACGCCCAAGGCCTTGAATGCTCGTACGGGGGCGTCGTAATCAATGTCGTAAAGCACCCCGCCAAAATCGAGGATCACCGCATCAGGGAGTGCCCTCATGTTATCGGATGACTTTCCAAGGCTTCAGCCAAGCATTCTGAGAAATCTCCTGCTTTCGCAATTCCTCGAGGTGCATTCGGGCGCTTTGCTCCTCCAGATGGGTCGCATAGGTCACGATGTGCAGCCCTCCGTCTTGTTCGAACACTTCCGCATCGAATCCGTTGGCCACCAGGTCATTGGCAAGCACCTGTGCGTTGGCCTCCACCGAAAACGCTCCGGCCACGAGCATGTACAGTCCGGGGTTTTCATTGAGGGCGGCCGGTATGCCGATTTCTTCTGTCGTTGGCCGGTCCACAGCGGCCTCCACTTCGGGCGCCAATGCACCCGTCTCTTCCAAGGCTTCCACGTCGTCCCATGAAGGCACTGCTTCTCCTTCAAAACGCGGTTCAAATGCAGCCACAACAACGGGAACGTTGATGGCGCTCATCCGCGCGTCTTGCACCTCCCAGCTGTCTGCTACGAACATACCCAAGCCCCCGAGGACTGGAACTGCCAATGCAGCGGCAATGCGCGCGAGCGGAACTGGAACAGACGGTGTTGGCATGGGGATGACCTTGCCTTTTGACGGTTGAGGGCTATGCGATTCAGGCGTCGCTAGAGCAATTGGACGCAACGGGATGTTGCGCAGGCCAAACGAACGCAACATGCGCTCCATTTCTTCATCTGCAAGAAACTGTACCCGTTCATTGCTGCCTTTGTACAAGCGGCCGACGCGATCAACCGCAACGGTTTTGCCGGCAGCGACCTCGGCTTTCAATTGCTCCACTTCTAGCTCAATCGCTTTGACAGCTTCATCGAGCGTGATGCCTTTCGCCCGCGAGACCGCTTGGGCCAACACGCCGTCATGGTGCACCAACCGCTCGTTGAACAGCACCGACCGGTAGGGTGGTGTGAGTTCCTGGCGCCCTTCATCGTACTGCGCCGGTTGGCGGTTGCATACGAACCCCCCGAGCCCGGGCACCACGATGCAGTCGTGGTCTAAAAAGAGTGGGTGAAGGTGTTGGTCAAGGATGCGCATGGTGTGCAATCGTGCACCGAAAGTAGGCGAATCCCGCCTTTCCTGCAAGCATTTCCGTTACCGAACGATGGCCACGGTGCCCTCGACAAGCCGCGGCCCGTCCCGTAATTCGAACCGCAGGCGCCACAGATATATCCCATCCGGAACAAAATGATCCGAATCTTGAATCTGGTGATTGCCGATCCACGGTTCCAAAGGGTCTTCACTGTAGAACAGTAAATCGCCCCACCGGTTGTAGATCTCCAGCCGGTACCCTCGGGCCTCTACCCCCTCCACGAAGAACGCATCGTTCACACCGTCGTTGTTCGGGGTAAACGCATTGGGCACGTACAAGGGATAAAACACATCGATGAACGTACTATCTCGGCCAATGCAGCCTTCCGGCGACACCGACTCCAACACAAACCACTGCGGACCCGTGACGTACACTTCCGGTGTCAAACAATCACTACAACTCAAGTTGTCCGCAGGCGACCACCACAGCGTGTCCGCATCGACCGTCCCGAACAGTCGAACCTCATCCAGCCAATCCACCTCGCGGTCCGGACCTGCGTCTACGTAGGGCGGCTGCCAGACGTATACCGTGATTTCCGAACTGCCTGTGCACCCGTATTGGTCCGTCGCGTAGATGGTGAAGATGGTGGTTTCGATGGGGAACACCTGTGTGGTTTGGGCATTGGGGTCGGCCACCAAGGCCGCTGGCGACCACATGTACGAAACTGCATCCGATGAACTCAGTTCCATGGTCTCGCCCCGGCACATCCAACCCCCACCGGTGGCCGAAGCTGTAGGTGCCACCAGTTCAACCGACACGCTGTCCGTTCCCACGCCACAAGCATTGGAAATAGATACGTAGTACGTCGTGTTTTGTGACGGGGAGGTGTAGGGATTTTGGCTATAAGGATTGGTCACTAGGTCTTCAGGGGTCCACACGTAACTGTCCCCCTCCGAAGCATCCAAAAACACCCCTTGACCGGCACACAGGTAGATCGTCGGATACGTCTGACCGCCTGGAGCTGATTGAATCACGTTGATGGTCACTTCCTCTTCACCGAGGCACCCAGCGGGGGTGGAAATCGTGGCCGTGTACGTCGTCGTCTCCGTCGGACTGGCCGTGGTGATTCCTGAGGTGGGCGATCCCAATCCGGCCGTCGGGCTCCATATCACCTCGCTGCCACCGGTGGCCTCCAACTCCACTACGTCGCCATTGCAAATGGTCATGTCCGGTGATATCTCCGTCTGCAACACTTCCACCACCACGGTAACTGAAGCGGTTCCCACACCGCACGCATTGCTATCTTCGACCGTATACGTCGTCGTTTCAACGGGCGTGACCAACGGGTTGGACACCGTCGGATCATCCAAGGTAGGGTCCGGCTGCCACTGAAGTGCGTCCGTTCCGTAGGCCGCCAAATTGACGGACTCACCCTCGCAAATGGGTGGAATTTCATCGATCAACGGCTGCGGAATTTCTTCAATGAACAGGGTGGCAAACGCGGTGTCGGGTTCGAGGCATCCTGAAGATCCGGTGACGTCAGCAACAATGAGCATGATTTCCCACTCACCCGGTGTCGCATAAATGTATTCCGGGTTTTCCTCGTCACTGGAACTCAAGTCCCCGAAAGCCCATTCATAATCCGTGCCGCCGATGCTGTTGTTAATGAACTGAATGGGGTCCCCGGCACAGATCAAATCGGGGGCATCGATCTCAATGTCCGCCACCAAGGAACCAAGGTTGAATTTGAACACCCCGAGGTTGCAGTTGCCCGCATCGTTGGTGTTCGACCAAGCACCGGCCGTCGTCGGGAAATCGTCCCAGCCTCCACAGCCGGCGCACACTGCTTGGTACACCGTGCCGTTTTTGTCAAACCGCGAAGTACCCCCGTCCACGTGTTCGTTCGAGAATTGGCCGCCGAAGTAGGTGCCATACGTCAAGTCCGAGGCATCAGGCGCCAACACGCCCAGCCAGAAATCGCTCCCGTCCGTGCTGAGCTGAAAGGCTTCTTCAGTGGTCGGCATGCCGCTGGTAGTGGATTGGGAAGCATACGCGCTATTGGCCGAGTTGGTTTGACCACCCCACCCGCTGATGTACATCTCGTCGCAATCGGAAACCAAAAATGCCGTCGGGCTGATGTCAACGCCCGTCATCGGCAATCCAATTCGGGTGACAATTTCCGCGGTTTCCAGGTTGTCGCTGAACCGCACAACAAACGTGCTGCCATTGGGGTTGGCATCGTACACATCACCCACGAGGGCCATGTCGCTGCCTACCGTCTGACCGCACAAGTGCGGGCGGTTGTCGGTATCAAGTTGGACGAAATACGATTGGTCGTAGTCATCCGTGCCGAAATACGTGGCCGTCGACAAGAACGGCGGGCCTTCGTAATCAATGGAGAAAACGTACCCATCCACATCCCCGGCTAGATCCGGTTGATAGGCTCCCGGGGTTGTGGGCAGGTCGTTGCTTTTGGTGCCGCCCGTGACATACGCCAACGCTTCTGCGGAGGAAAATTGAATGGCAAACGCCGCGTCGTCCGATTCGCCGCCGAAATACGTGGAGAATTCGAGGTTCGAGAGGTCGTTGGACAGGCGAAAGATCACCGCATCGCTTGAACCGCTGAGGCCGGGATCGAAGGCATCCACCATGGGGAAATCATCGCTGCGCGAACTTGAGGCCACCCACACGGCTCCGGCCGGATCGACCACCACTTCACCCCGGCACACGTCGCCGTAATTGTAGTTCAATTTCTGGCCGAGATTGACTCCGTCGTTTTCAGAACCTCCGACAAACGTGGACGCCTCGAGCGAACCATCGACACCGTCGATTTTTGACACAACGATGTCGCAACCGTTGTCGTACGCACCGTAGAAGCTGTAAGCGCCCAAATCGAGGAAAGGCCCCCCGATGAAATCGGGTTCATAAGCGTCCGCAGTGGTCGGAAAATTCTGAGAACCCGTGGTGCCCATGACGTAGATGTCACCGGTTTCATCCGTTACCAAACTGTGCGGGTATTCACGAGCGGATCCGCCGAGGTAGGTGCTGTATTCCAGCGTGGAGCCGTCGGATGAAAAAACACTGATGCCGAAGTCAAAGTCTCCCCCGCTGAAGGTGCTGCTCACCGCACCTGCAGTAGTCGGGTACCCGTTGTCGCGTACCCCTGATCCGCCGATCAACCGGCCTTCGTCGTCGTAAGCCGCCGTGAACCCCCAGCTGTCCGCTGTGGAACCCACAAACGAGGCAAACTCAATTTCCGGGTCGATGATCAAATCGCGCGTTGCGTCGTATTCGCCCAAGACGAATTGGAGGCGATGGGTTCCGTCCTCAGCGGGTTCCAACGCGTATTCGCAGGGGACCTCTTCTAGGCGGGTGCCGTTCAGTTGGTACGCGAACGGTTTGGCCTCAATGAGGTGGCCCCATGCCCCAGTGGCTTCATCGCCTTCGCCCACGCGGGGACCGATGAAGTGCTTGAGTGAGCCGTCGGATTGCACCGTTGATTCCAATCCGGTGTAGCGCAACGAAATCTGACTGGGGTCCGCTCCGGCGGCAACGTGCCAATCGCATTTGATATGCGCCGCATCGCCCCGTTGGCCATCGATTACAGCCTTGATGCCGGGCCACACTTCGAGCGCATCCAGTTTGCTGTTGGGCTTGAGCTTGGTCGCCCAACGTGTGGGGTCGTCCCCGCGATAGTACGAAACGTGGTGCGCGGCGTCTGCTCCTGATTCTTCGACGGTGACGCCCGGTTGACAGCCCTCCCAACGCACATCCAGCACGTAAGAGACCAGCGGCCCCGCGGGCGATTCGTGGCGACCCAATGCATCGTATCCGGCACCCAGCATCTCCACTTTCCAACCTGAATTGGTCAGCCACCAATCGCCTCCACTCACCCGGGCAGAATACTGGGCCTCGTCCACCCATTGTCCGCCGTTTGGAACGAACCACACACCGACTGGCGCCTGGGCATGCTGAACCGTTCGCGGATTTTGCGCTTCACGAGCCGCATGAGCAGATTGGCTCGAACCTCCGAGCGCCGCAACAAGGGCACACCACATCGCTATTTTTTGGGCAAGGTGCATTCCTAACAAATAACGGCAAAAAGCCGGCTCAGGTTGCCTGTCCAATGGGACTTATGCCAACTGCTCCGTGAGCAAGCGCATCTCAATGACCGGGGACATCCGCTCGTGCAAAATGCGGTACACCGCATCGGCGATGGGCATTTCGACCTCGAACTTTTTATTCAATTGGAAAATCCCATCGGAGCCGTTGAACCCTTCGGCCACCATGTTCATCTCCATGATGGCGCCCTTGACGGTGTAGCCCTTGCCAATCATCATGCCCAACGTACGGTTGCGGCTGTGGGGGCTGTAAGCCGTCACAAGCAGGTCGCCGAGGTAAGCGCTTTCCTTCACGTCCCGATCGTGTTCGTGAATGGCCGCCAAAAACCGCTTCATTTCTTGAGAAGCATTGGAAATGAGCACACTTAGGAAGTTGTCACCGTACCCTAGGCCCATAGCAATTCCCGCACCGATGGCGTAGATGTTCTTGAGCACGGCCGCGAGTTCGGCCCCGAAAACGTCCTTACTGGTTTGGATCTTGATGTAGCGGGTCGACAACGCATCGGCGACTGTTTGGGCGATGGTTTGGTCTGGACAGGCCACCGTCAAATAACTGAGTTTTTCACGGGCGACTTCCTCCGCATGGCATGGTCCCGCAAGCAGTCCGATTCGCTCGTACGGCACCCCAAACTCTTTGTGCAAATACCGCGCAGGTATGCTGTGGTACTCGACCACCATGCCCTTGATCGCGTTGATCAGAATTTTGTCGCCGACCCTTTGCGGCTTGTGTTCTTGGATGGCGGCGTCTAGGTAGCCCGAAGGAATGGCAAAAATCAACACCTCGCTCGCGTCAATGACCGCCTGCATGTCCGTGCTGACGTGGATGCGGTTGGTGTCAAACTCAATGCTTTGAATGTAATTGGGGTTGCGCCCGTACTGCAGCAAATATTCCTTGGTCTCCTCCCGTCGCACCCACCAATTCAATTCATCGGTATTCGTCAAGAGCATCTTGGCGATGGCCGTTGCCCACGAGCCGCTTCCAATGAGGCCAAAACGGGGGTTGGAATCCATGCGCCAAAGGTAATGGACTCAGGATTGCGCGCTACCTTTGTGCCCGCATTTGTCAGAACCCAATCCCATGAGCGACGACCTCCTGAAAAAAGTCATCAGCCACGCCAAAGAATACGGCTTTGTGTTCCCTTCGAGCGACATCTACGATGGGCTCTCCGCGGCTTACGACTACGGCCAACTTGGCGCAGAGTTGAAGAACAACATCAAGCAGTATTGGTGGACCGCGATGGTGCGCATGCACGAGAACATCGTGGGCATCGATGCCAGCATTTTCATGCACCCTACGACGTGGAAGGCATCAGGGCACGTGGACGCGTTCAATGACCCGCTCATCGACAACAAGGACAGCAAAAAGCGCTACCGTGCTGACGTCCTGATCGAGGACCACATTGCCAAAATCGAAGCGAAAATCAAAAAGGACGTCGCCAAAGCAGCCAAGCGGTTTGGCGACGCGTTCGATGAACAGCAATTCCGTGAGACCAACGGTCGCATCCTGGATCGTCAAAAGCAAATTGACGACATCAACAGCCGGTTCAAGGCCGCCATGGATGCGGAGGACTTAGTGGGTGTCAAAGCGCTCATCGAAGATTTGCAAATCGCCGACCCGGATACGGGGAGCCGCAATTGGACGGATGTGCGCCAGTTCAACCTCATGTTCAAGACTGAACTGGGGGCCGTGAGCGGCGACAGCGGCATCATTTACCTCCGCCCTGAAACCGCCCAGGGCATTTTCGTCAACTACCTCAACGTGCAGAAGAGTGGTCGTATGAAGCTGCCGTTCGGGATTGCCCAAATCGGGAAAGCCTTCCGAAACGAAATCATCGCGCGTCAGTTCATTTTCCGCATGCGGGAATTCGAACAGATGGAGATGCAATTCTTCGTCAAGCCCGGCACGCAAGGCGAGTGGTACGAGTATTGGAAAGAAGCCCGCCTGAAGTGGCACGAAGCCCTCGGCTTCGGCGAAGGCATGCACCGATTCCACGACCACATCAAGCTAGCGCACTACGCCGACGCCGCAGCCGACATCGAATTCAACTTCCCCATGGGATTCAAGGAACTCGAAGGCGTCCACTCGCGCACTGATTTTGATTTGACTCAACACGAAGAACACAGCGGCCGCAAGCTCCGCTACTTCGACCCGGAGACGCAGGAGAGCTATGTGCCTTACGTGGTCGAAACGTCCATCGGACTCGACCGCATGTTCCTGGCCACATTGAGCGCTGCGTACAACGAGGAGACGTTGGAAGACGGTTCTCAACGCACCGTGCTGAATATCCCGGCGCCATTGGCTCCGGTGAAGGCGGCCGTGTTGCCGTTGTTGAAGAAGGATGGTCTGCCCGAAAAAGCACGCGAAGTGCTCAACCTGTTGAAGCTGCACCACAACGTGCAGTACGACGAGAAAGACGCCATCGGCCGCCGCTACCGCAGGCAAGATGCCATTGGCACGCCGCTTTGCATCACCGTCGATCACGACACCCTCACCGACAACGCAGTAACCATTCGCGACCGAGACACCATGGCCCAAGAACGCGTGGCCATTGCCGATTTAGCCGCTCGCGTAGAAGAAAAAGTGGGCCTTGTACAATTGTTTGCCGACGCATGAACCTTACTGACCTCGACCTCCAAGGCCAGCGCGCCTTGATTCGTGTGGATTTTAACGTGCCGTTGAATGAGGCGCGTGAAGTAACCGACGACACGCGCATTCGCGCCGCACTTCCGACCATTCAGTACGTCTTGGAACAAGGAGGTTCAGCCGTGCTCATGTCCCACCTCGGCCGCCCAAAAGGCCACGACGAGGAATTCAGCTTGAAGCACGTTTTGCCCCGGCTCGAGGCGTTACTCGGCGAGTCCGTTAAGTTCGCCCCTGACTGCGTGGAAGACTCCGCACTGGATGTAACCCAATCCTTGAAGCCCGGTGAAGTCGCGTTGTTGGAAAACCTTCGCTTTCACCCAGAAGAAAAGGGGGGCGACGAATTCTTCGCCGGCCAACTCGCCGAGAACGGCGACGTCTACATCAACGACGCCTTCGGCACGGCCCACCGCGCCCACGCCTCTACTGCCGTGATTGCCAAATTCTTCCCAGAAGACAGAGCTTTCGGTAAGCTCTTAGCCGGCGAAATTGACGCACTCGAAAAGGTGTTGGCCCACCCCGAAAAACCCTTGACCGCCATCATCGGCGGCGCTAAGGTGAGCTCCAAACTCGGCATCATCGAACACTTGATTGGTCGCGTGGACCGCTTGATCGTGGGCGGAGGCATGGCCTACACATTCGTGCAAGCGCAAGGCGGTTCCATCGGCACCAGTTTGGCGGAGCCGGAGATGCACGCCCAGGCCCAGGCCATCCTCGAGAAAGCCAAATCCAGCGGAACGGAATTGCTCTTGCCAACCGATACGTTGTGCGCCGATGCGTTCGCTGCGGATGCCAATACCCAAGTCGTCCCCACCAACGCCATTCCGGCAGATTGGATGGGCCTCGACATCGGCCCTGAGACGACCGCACGCTTTGTGGATGCGGTGCTGACCAGCAAGACGGTGCTTTGGAACGGCCCCATGGGCGTGTTTGAGATGCCCGCCTTTGCGCACGGAACCAACGCCGTGGCTGCCGCCTTGGCGAAGGCCACTGCCGAAAGCGGGGCCTTCACATTAATCGGTGGCGGTGACTCGGTGGCGGCCATCAACCAGGCAGGCCTCGCGGATCAAGTCAGCTACGTGAGCACCGGCGGAGGCGCCATGTTGGAATGCCTTGAAGGGAAGGTGCTGCCCGGCATCGCCGCCATCCGCGACTGACCGACTCAGCGCTCCAGCACCTCGCTCATCACGAAGGAACTCTGCACCGTTCCGATGTTGTCCATCGCTGCCAGCTTGTGCGCGATGAATTCGTGGTAGGCATCCATGTCCGGCACATCCACGGCGATGAGGTAGTCGAACGATCCAGCAATGTGGTAGCAACTTTGTACCTCCTTGAAGTCGCCGATATTTGCTTCGAATTCGTTGAGGAAACGGGCATCGTGTTGCTTCAGTTGGACATTGCAAAAAGCCCGGATTTGAACGCCGAGCGCGCGGCGGTTCGTTTGGGCGGCATACCCCGTAATGACTCCGTCTTTTTCCAACCGCCTGACCCGAGTGAACACCGCCGAACGGCTAAGGCCTGTCTGGTTGCTAAGATCTTGCATCGACGCGCGGCCATCGGTCCGCAACAGATTCACAAGTTGACGATCCAATGCATCAAGCGGTGTTTTCATTTGTTTCGTTTCCATCGGGAAAATCGATTCGTTTCAATACAAACGTACTTTATTTCATTGTTTTACAAAACAATTGAATAGTATGAGTACCAAATTTCGGCTTTTTGACGAAGTTGGGGCATGGCACACCGCGAAACCACCGCCCCCTTTGTCGGCCACAACCCCGCCGACCACGAAGGCTCCATCAAGACCCCCATCTACCCCACCAGCACCTTCAAATTCACCTCAGCTGAAGAAGGCGCAGCCCACATGGAAACCGCATATGGCGTTCCCCGTGCAGCGACTCCCAGTGGTCCCAACGCTATTTATAGCCGCTTAAGCAATCCAACATTAGAAGCTGCCGAAAAGCGCTTGGCGGCATGGGACGAATCGGAGGGCGCAGCATTTTTTGCCAGCGGCATGGCCGCCATTACCACGACGTTTTTGGCCTGGACCAGCGCCGATCGACCGCTGTGGTTCTGTCCGCCTTTGTACGGCGGATCGGAGCACTTCATCCGCGAAATCCTCCCCGGCATGGGCGTACACGTCGTCGAAGTAGACCACCTAGATCACTTGGATGCCATCCTCAAACGCGAAGGAGGCCGCAAGCCAGGGATGATTTACCTCGAAACCCCAGCCAACCCCACCATGCAAATCCACCGCATCCGCACCGCTGCGGATTGGGTGCGGCACCACGAAACGGAAGACCACCGCATCATCGTGGGCGTCGACAACACCTACCTGGGGCCCATCCTCCAGCGGCCACTTGAACAAGGTGCCGACGTGCTCTTGTACTCGGCGACGAAGTACATCGGCGGGCACAGCGACCTCATTGCCGGCGCCGCCAGTGGGAAGACCGATGCCGTTACACGCATCCGCGAGTACCGCCACTTCCTCGGTGGCATGGCGGACCCGAATACGTGCTGGATGCTTATGCGCAGCATGGAGACACTCGCCATCCGGGTCCAGCACCAACAAAACGTAGCTGAACACGTCTTCGCCCATCTCCGCAACCACCCGAAAGTGCAGCGGTTCATCAGTGCTTGGCCTGTGGATCTGCCTGACGGCGACAAGGCCACCGCTGAAGAGCAAATGCTTGGCGGCGGCGCCATGGCTGCGTTCGAAGTCGCCGGCGGGCGCGCGGCGGCATTCCGAGTGCTGAACGCCTTCAAGCATTTCCAATTAGCGGTGAGTTTAGGGTCCACTGAATCCCTCGCCGAGCATCCCGCGAGCATGACCCATGCCGGCGTTCCGTCCGAAGTAAAAGATCAATACGGCATTTCCGAAGGGCTCATCCGCATCAGCGTAGGCATCGAACGTCCAGAGGACTTGATTACGGATTTGGATCAGGCCTTGGCGCTCATTTAAGGCGAAAGACGTAGCTTCGGATATGCGCTTGCTGCTCCTCATTGGCCTGTTGCTCGGCACGTTCACCGCCTCTGCCCAAACCCGGGTGGAAGTCTACCCCGACGATCGCATGCTCTGGAGTGAGATGATAATGCACGCGGAGAACGGCGTCGTGCGTGAAGGGCGCGATTGGCGCGGTCAAGTCATTTGGACCACACAGCCGGAACGAATTTTTGCAGGCTATTCAACAAGTGCCTTCGACTTGGCGTATTCGGTCCGAGAAGGCCAGCTCATCCAGGGCGACTCCCACTTCAGCGACGCCATCCTCTACACCGCCGAGGTCCGAGGCGACGAATTGCAGGTGTTCATCGGGGACAGCACATTTCCGCTCGATTTAGTTTACACGGTGCGGCCGCATCCGTTTGATGAAGGCGCATTCGGATTGTACAAAGAGGACAGCATCAGTGCATTCGACCGCATTTGCGTGTTCCGCGGCATGCCTTCTCCAGAAGAGCTTTACGCGCTGCTCCTCGCGCAAGGGTTGTTGTAGGGTTTAGGCGACTGCCTCGATAGCCTCCACACGGAACTCGAACTGCTCCATGATTTGGTTGGCCAACAGCTTCTCGCACGCCGTCTTCACTTGCTCCTCAGCCTCAGCTTGGCTTCCCGCTTCGACTTCGAGGGTGATGTGCTTGCCAATGCGCACGTTGTCGATGGTCGACAATCCGATGTTCTTCATGTTGCTCGAAACCGCTTTTCCTTGGGGGTCAAGCAAAGCAGGCAATGGCATGATGTCAATGGAAGCTCGGAATTTCATGGTCAGCTATCGGTTGGTTTTTTGAATATAGGCTCCGCCTAACGCGTACAAAAGTAACCCCACGAGCATTCCCAACCCGAGCGCTCGGCCAAAAAATGCTGACACCAAACCCACGGTGGTGATTCCCCCCAAAAAGACGGCTCGACGGCGGTCAAATGCCGGATTCTTCCCCCACCCTTTTAAGTCCAACATGGACCTGCGGCTCACCATCCACCACGGAATCAACGTGCTCCCGATGAACACCGCGACCAACATCGTCAACACCCCGCCCAAGCCATACAATCCCCATGAGCCTTGCATCTCGTACTGTGCGCCCACGAGTAAAATACCGATCCACCACAGCGCGCCCGCCGGTGCCGGCATGCCACTGAACCCCGATGCCTGTTGGCCTGCGGCGGCCTCCACATTGAATCGCGCCAGGCGGTAGGCCGCAGCCATGGCCATCGTCAACGGTAAAAACTTCAAGGGTGCCAGGATGGCCGGCGCCCATGCATGCAACATCATCACTCCGACGACGGCCGGCGTGACACCACTGCTCACCGCATCCGCAATGCTGTCCAACTGCGTGCCCATGGCCCCATCCGAACCGGCCCAGCGCGCTGCGATGCCATCGAGCAAATCGAACAACTGACCCAACAACCAAATGCCCGCCAATGCCAGCATGCCCCAACCGCGCCAGTCTTGTGACAACGCCCCGAATTCGTAAAAAGGCTCCGCATCCATGTGGCCACTGACCGATGCGCCGTAGGGCCAAATGAACACGCCCACAATCACCAACACTCCGCTCAACAAGTTGCCCATGGTCAATGCGTTGGCCAGGTATTTCTTCGCGCTCATGGTGCGAATGTACATTTCCCGCGGGTTGGATGTAACCTCAGCCCGTTCGTTTTCGTATATTTGCCACCCCGACTTTAGTCGGTTTTAATGGTCCGATGGCCGAGTGGCTAGGCTCAGCTCTGCAAAAGCTGCTACAGCGGTTC